>NZ_JAAOYS010000004.1:0-400665 GCF_011759495.1 Dyella sp. SG562 | reverse complement strand
TGGACATGAATCCATCCAACGCAAGACGCCCACACAAGTCACCTGCGCACACTGTCAAAGATCAATCACTT
Source organism: Dyella sp. SG562 (assembly GCF_011759495.1). Taxonomy (NCBI): domain Bacteria; kingdom Pseudomonadati; phylum Pseudomonadota; class Gammaproteobacteria; order Lysobacterales; family Rhodanobacteraceae; genus Dyella; species Dyella sp. SG562. The sequence continues at coordinate 400,594 of NZ_JAAOYS010000004.1, read as the reverse complement.
GCGATCCGTTCTTCGAATCGCCCCGAGACGTTTCGTCCCGGGTGAGCCGCCCATTCTACATCGTCTTTCCGGTCCGTCAACACCTGCAGCGAAGAATTTTCATCGTGCCGTGTTGCCGTGGAACCCTTCGTCGAAGGCGTTTCGTCGAAGGGGCGAGAATCATATCGTCCATCCAGGAATCTGTGAAGGGGTTGCGCGGAAAATTTTTCCATCAGATGACAATCCGCGCCCCGCTACACTCGCGCGCATCCACTCACCTATAGAGAAGGACTCGAGGTAGCGATGAAAAGCCTGCTAGTAGCGCCCCTGTTGTTCGCCATCACCGCATGCGCCGCCGCGGCGCCTTCGTCACAGCCCAGCGTGACGCTGCACGGCAAGCGTTTCACCACCGAGTTCGCCACTACCGATGCCACGCGTGCGCGCGGCCTGATGATGCGCACCTCGCTCGCGCCCGATCACAGCATGCTGTTCGTGTTTCCCGATACCGATCAGCGCTCGTTCTGGATGAAGAACACGCTCATCCCGCTCGACATCCTGTACTTCGATGCCGACCGCAAGCTGGTCTCGATGCAGCTCGACGTGCCGCCGTGCAAGGCGGACCCGTGCGCCACCTATCCGAGCAATGCCCCGGCCCGCTACGTACTGGAGCTGCCCGCGGGCACCGCCGGCCGCATCTATGCGACGCCGGGCGACGAACTGACGGTGGAAGGAAACGTCGGCAAGGTGGAGTGATCGGCCGTTGCGGCCTGATCGTGTGCGATGGGCACGCCGATGCGGAACGGAATCAGCGATTCGGGAAGCAGCTTTTCCAGGGCATCCCAATCGTCTTCGAACGGTACGAACTGTTGCATGTGAGGCTCCCTGCTGAAGCGTCCCTCTGCGAGGGACGCGGGAGCATCAGAACACGCGGCCCGGTCAATGCGATGGCAAATTCGGGCCGCGTGCTGACAGAAGCGGGAGCGCGTTCAGTCGACCTCGACCATTTCGAAGTCGGCCTTGGTCGCGCCGCAGTCCGGGCAGGTCCAGGTATCGGGCACGTCTTCCCAGCGGGTACCCGGGTCGATGCCTTCGTCGGGCACGCCCTCGGCTTCGTCATAGATAAAGCCGCAGACCACGCACATCCACTTCTTGTTGGGAGAGCCCTGACTCATCGTTATTGCGCTGCTTGAAAAGGGAACAAGAGGCGCATTCTCGCAACTCGGCCGGCCGTGCGGAAGCGTACGGCGACCATTCGCCAGCAGATTCCATGCATCCGAAGCTCAGAAACCCCGGCCTCTACGCCATTACCGACGGCCCCCGCGACGGCCTGCTGGCCGCCGTGGCCCAGGCGCTGGAAGGCGGCGCCCGCCTGGTCCAGTATCGCGACAAGAGTACCGACCCGGCCCGCCGCCATGCCGAAGCCGCCGCGCTGCGGCAGCTCTGCGCCGGCCATGGCGTGCCGCTGATCGTCAATGACGACGTCCGGCTCGCCGCCGCCATCCAGGCCGACGGCGTGCATCTGGGCGAGCACGATCCCGCGCTCGCGGCCGCCCGCGCGGCGCTGGGCGCGCAGGCGATCATCGGCGTGTCCTGCTACGACTCGCTCGAACGCGCGCAGGAGCTGGCCGCCGCCGGCGCCGACTACCTTGCCTTCGGGGCCTTTTTCCCGTCGCCGACCAAGCCGCTGGCCCGCCGCGCCGCGCCGGAACTGCTGCGGCAGAGCGCCGCGCTGGGCCTGCCCCGTGTGGCGATCGGCGGCATCACGCCGGACAATGCCGGCTCCCTGGTGGACGCCGGCGCGGATTATCTGGCGGTGATTTCCGCCCTGTTCGGCGCCGCCGACGTGCGCGCCGCCGCGCAAACCTTCTCCGCCCTGTACACCACTGCTTCCGGAACCCCGCGATGACCAACCACGAACTCTTCCAGCGCGCCAAGCAACTGATGCCGGGCGGCGTGAATTCGCCCGTGCGCGCCTTCAAGTCGGTCGGCGGCGAGCCGTTCTTCACCGCGCGCGCCGATGGCGCCTATCTGTGGGATGTGGAAGGCAAGCGCTATATCGACTACGTGGGTTCGTGGGGCCCGATGATCGTCGGCCACAACCATCCGCGCGTGCGCGAAGCGGTGGAGCGGGCGATCAAGGACGGTCTTTCGTTTGGCACGCCCTGCCCCGCCGAAGTCACCATGGCCGAGACCATCACCCGCCTGGTGCCGTCGGTGGAGATGGTGCGCATGGTCAATTCCGGCACCGAAGCCACCATGTCGGCGATCCGCCTGGCCCGCGGCGCCACCGGCCGCAGCAAGATCGTGAAGTTCGAAGGCTGCTACCACGGCCACGGCGACAGCTTCCTGGTGAAGGCCGGCTCCGGCGCGCTCACCTTCGGCGTGCCCACCTCGCCCGGCGTGCCGAAGGCGGCGGCGGATCTCACGCTCACCCTCGCCTATAACGACCTGGCCGCAGCCGAGGCGCTGTTCGCCGAGCACGGCAGCGATATCGCCGGCCTGATCATCGAGCCGGTCGCCGGCAACATGAACTGCATCGCGCCGAAGGACGGCTATCTGCAGGGCCTGCGCGATCTATGCACGCGCCACGGCGCGCTGCTGATCTTCGACGAGGTGATGACCGGCTTCCGCGTGGCGCTGGGCGGCGCGCAGGCGCATTACGGCATCACGCCGGACCTGAGCACCTTCGGCAAGATCATCGGCGGCGGCATGCCGGTGGGCGCCTATGGCGGCCGCCGCGAGCTGATGGAACAGATCGCGCCGGCCGGCCCGATCTACCAGGCCGGCACCCTCAGCGGCAATCCGGTAGCGATGGCGGCGGGCCTGGCCATGCTGGAGCTGATCCAGGAGCCGGGTTTCTACGACCGCCTCGCCGCGCGCACGCGCCTGCTGGCCGATGGCTTCCAGGCGGTGGCCGACGGCGAAGGCGTGCCGTTCAGCACCAACCGCATAGGCGGCATGTTCGGCCTGTTCTTCACCTCGGAGAAGGTCGAAAGCTACGCCCAGGCCACCGCGGCCGACACTGCTGCGTTCAACCGCTTCTTCCACGGCATGCTGGAGCGCGGCGTGTATCTGGCGCCGTCGGCGTTCGAAGCCGGCTTCCTGTCCAGCGCGCACAGCGACGAAGACATCGCCGCGACGCTGGAAGCGGCCCGCCAGACCCTGCGCGCCACCCGCGCCTGAAACGAAACCGGCGCCGCGTTCGCACGCGGCGCCGGATACCCGTGCGAAGTGGATCAGCGCTTGCCGACGAAATCGGTCAGCGCCGCGCGCAGGCGCGACAGGCCTTCGGCCAGATCCGCATCGGTGATGTTCAGCGGCGGCACGAAGCGCAGCACATCGGGGCCGGCCTGCAGCACCAGCAAGCCGTGCGCCGCGGCGTGATCGAGCACTTCGCCTGCGCGCCCCTTGTATGCCTCCGCCAGCACCGCGCCGATCATCAGGCCGCGGCCGCGCACGCCCTCGAACAGGTGCAGTTCCGCATCGATCGCCGCCAGCCCATCGCGCAACGCCTGCGCCTGCCGCGCGACATTCGCCATCAGCTCCGGGGAACCCAGCTTGCGCAGCGCCACCCGCGCCACCGCCGCGGCCATCGGGTTGCCGCCGAAGGTGGTGCCGTGCGCGCCGTACTGCATCACTTCGGCCACCTTGGGGCCGGCCAGCATGGCCCCGACCGGGAAACCGCAACCCAGCGCCTTGGCCAGGGTGACGACGTCCGGCGTCACACCGTCCTGCGCATGCGCGAACAGCGTGCCGGTGCGGCCCATGCCGCACTGGATCTCGTCCAGCACCAGCAGCGCCTCGTGCGCGTCGCACAGTTCGCGCGCGCGGCGGATAAAGGCCGGCGAAGCGGGCACCACGCCGCCTTCGCCCTGCACCGGCTCCAGCATCACCGCGGCCACGTCGCCCTGGGCGAACGCCGCTTCCAGGCCGGCGACGTCGTTGAAATCGAGATAGCGGAAACCGCCCGGCAGCGGCTCGTACTGTTCCTGGTACTTCGGCTGCGCGGTGGCGGTCACCGCGGCCAGGGTGCGGCCGTGGAAGGAGCCGCGGAAGGTCAGGATCACGCGCTGTTCCGGCGCGCGGCCCTTGGAGGCGGCCCACTTGCGCACCAGCTTGATCGCGGCCTCGTTCGCCTCGGTGCCGGAATTGCACAGGAACACGCGCTCGGCGAAGCCCGAAGCCTGCACCAGCTCCTCGGCCAGGCGCAGCGGCGGCTCGGTGTAGAACACGTTGCTGCTGTGCCAGAGCTTGTGCGCCTGGGTCACCAGCGCGTCGAGCAGGTCCGGGTCCTGGTGGCCCAGCGCGTTCACCGCGATGCCGGCGCCGAGGTCCACGTAGTCGCGCCCTTCGGTATCCCACACGCGCGCGCCTTTGCCGTGATCCAGTACGACCTCGCGGGGTCGGTACACCGGCAGCCAGTAGCGCTTGCCGAGTTCGATCAGGGACGACGAGGAATCCTGCGCGTGCATGTAAAGGGCTCCGGGCATTGCCATGCGGCAACACCGCTGAATGGTTGAGTGGGAAAACGCCTGCTTGGGAGCGGGGCGTCCCGCATCGTAGAACCAGCGCCCGCGCATTTCCACGCGCCATGCGCGGGCGTTGTCCGCCCGGGCGTTACAGCGGCACGCCGGTGTTACATCCCTTCACGGAGGTTCCGCGCCTTGCCTGGCGCCATCGCGCTGCGCCGCGCCCCACCATCGGTGCAACACCGCTGTTACAGCAGCCCTGGAGGCGTTTTCGCAAGCCGTTGAAATTGCTCGGCACAGCCCGTGCCGGGAGGCTGGCACGCCACTTGCCCTATGAATCAGCGACCCAGTTCAAAGCCATCCCCTCCGATGGCGACGCGGGCGGTAACCCGGCGATCCCTGTGGCCGGGCACCAACGGAGGCCCCCGGCTGACCCCTGTAGGCCGGGGGCCCTCCGTCTCTTCCTTGCCCGCATTCCGGACCTGGACGTAGGTTGGGGTGAGCCAAAGGCGAACCCCAACAGTGCGAGACGTCAGGATGCGGCCATGTTGGGGTTCGCTGCGCTCACCCCAACCTACGGCGCTGCGCCGGAATGACGAACTGCGATCAGCGCAGCTGTTCCAGCGCCAGCCCATGCTTCTTGCACAGGCGATAGATGGTGACGCGCGAGACCTTCAGCCGCCGCGCGCACTCGCTCACGTTGAAATGGCATTCGCGCAGGCAGCTGATCACCGCCTCGCGCTCCGCGGCCACGCGCGCGCTGCCCAGCGTGGCGCGGCCCGAGGGCATCTGCGACACATGGGCCAGGTCCAGGTCTTCCGGCGTGATCAGCGCATCCTCCGCCACCACCGCCGCGCGCTGCACGCGGTTGAGCAGCTCGCGGACATTGCCCGGCCAGCCGAAATGGCGCATCGCCTGGCGCGCGGCGCTGCTGAAGGTGCGCGCGTGGCTGCCGTGGTGTTCGCGGAACGCGTCGAGGAAATGCTGGGCCAGCAGCACCACGTCGTCCTCGCGCTCGCGCAGCGCCGGCATATGCAGGCGCAGCACGTTGAGGCGGTAGTACAGGTCTTCGCGGAAGCGGCCCTGTTCCACCGCGCGCTCCAGGTCCACGTGCGTGGCCGCCAGCACGCGCACGTCCAGGGTGATCGACTGGCTGCTGCCCACGCGCTCCAGCGTGCCTTCCTGCAGAAAGCGCAGCAGGCTGGTCTGCGCGTCGGCCGGCAGGTCGCCCACCTCGTCGAGAAAGACCGTGCCGCCGGCGGCGGTCTCGAAATGGCCCAGGCGCCGCGCATTGGCGCCGGTGAAGGCGCCGCGCTCGTGGCCGAACAGTTCGGACTGCACCAGGTTCGGCGGCAGCGCGCCGCAGTTGATCGCCGCGAACGGCCGCCCGGCGCGCCGCGACAGGCTGTGCAGCGCGCGCGCCGCCACTTCCTTGCCGGTGCCGGTTTCGCCGGTGATCAGCACCGGCAGGTCCACCGGCGCGTACTTGCGCACGCTGGCGATCACCGCGCGGGTGGCCTTGCTGTGTCCGGTGATGCCCAAGTCGTCCGGCTCCGCCGCGACGATGTCGCCGCCGAGATAACCCAGGGAATCGAGCAGGCGGTCGACGTCGACCGGTGCGGTGAAGACATCGACGCAGGTGTCGATCATGCCGCCCAGGGCCGGCTCGCCGGCCGGCATCTCCGCCGGCATCAGCGCCAGCCACGGCAGGCCCGGGTGGGCGTCCATCACCAGTGCCATCGCGGTCATGCTCGCGGCCTCGGCTTCGCGCAGATCCGCCACCGCCACCACGGTATTGCCGCCGCGCGTGCCGATGCCGCCCACGGCGGAAGCGTCGGCGACGCGGACATACCAGCCGGCCCGGTTAAGACGCATGCGCTCGGTGGCGCTGGGCTGGCCGAACCACACGACGCAGCGCTTGGCGTCTGCCTTGCTCACAGCCATGGGCCTTTCCCCCGTCGCCGGTCTCGGACGTGGCGCGGTCTCCCAGCCGCACCCTGCGGTCACGTTCCGCAGTCCCTTCCCCCGGGGTTGCTACAGAAGTGTGATATGCCTCACACGTTATAGGTTCACGGGTGTCATGGGCACCGGCCGAATGGACGGCGCAGGGTCAGCCAGATGGGGGAGCGGGCGCGCGGTGCGCCCGCTGAACGGCACTCACCAGACGCCGGTATTGGCCATCGAGGCCCACGGTTCCTGCGGCGGCAGATGGCCGTCGCGCTGCAGCAGCTCGATCGAGATCAGGTCCGGCGAGCGCACGAAGGCCATGTGGCCGTCACGCGGCGGGCGGTTGATGGTGTAGCCCAGGTCCTGCAGGTGCTGGCAGGTGCGGTAGATGTCGTCGACCTCGAAGGCGAGGTGGCCGAAATTGCGCGCGCTGCCGTAATCCTCGTCGGAGCCCCAGTTGTAGGTGAGCTCCACCTCGGCTTCCGGCGAGGCCGGCGCGGCGAGGTAGATCAGGGTGAACTTGCCGGCGGCGCTTTCCATCCGCCGCGTTTCCTTCAGCCCCAGGCCTTCGCAGAAGAAACGCAGGCTGGCGTCGACGTCGCGCACGCGGACCATGCTGTGCAGGTACTTCATGGGTTGTCCTCTTCAATCCAGAAACAGATCGGGCAGCAGCGGCTTCGACGGATCGACGGCGTACGGGGCGAAGTCGGTGACGCCCGCCTCGCGCAGCACCTCCTCGTCGATCAGGAACTGCCCATGGAACCCCTGGGCCGGCCGCACCAGTACCGCATGCGCGGCGTCGGCGACGATCTCCGGCTTGCGGCAGCGGGGCACGTCGACGCCGGGAATCATGTTCAGCGCATCGGTGGCCACGATGGTGCGCGGCCACAGCGCATTCACCGCCACGCCCCGCGGGCCGAATTCGCCGGCCAGGCCCAGGGTGACGAAGCTCATGCCCATCTTGGCCAGCGTGTAGCCGGTATGCGGCGCCCACCATTTGGGATCGAGCGACGGCGGCGGCGCCAGCGTGAGGATGTGCGGATTGGCGGACTTCAGCAGATGCGGCAGGCAGGCCTGTGCGCACAGGAACGAACCGCGCGCATTCACCTGCTGCATCAGGTCGAAGCGCTTCATTGGCGTGTCGAGCGCGCCGGCCAGCCAGATCGCGCTGGCGTTGTTGACCAGGATGTCGATGCCGCCGAAGGCTTCGACGGTGGCGGCAACCGCCGCTTTCACTTCGTCCTCTTCGCGGATGTCGCACTTGATCGCCAGGCCCTTGCCGCCGGCGGCGTCCACTTCCGCCGCGGCGGTGTGGATGGTGCCGGGCAGTTTCGGATTCGGCACGCTGCTCTTGGCCGCGATGGCGACGTTGGCGCCGTCGCGCGCGGCGCGCAGCGCGATCGCCAGGCCGATGCCGCGCGAGGCGCCGGTGATGAACAAGGTCTTGCCCTGGAGACTCGCCATGGCCTTGCTTCCCGCTGGAAAACGCCAAGTGTAGGAGCGGCCAGGGCATGCGCAAAGCGCATGGAGGATCGGGCAAGTTTTAAACGTTCACGCCGTCTTTCGATCAGGCTTTCTGGAAGCGCGGCAGGATGTGCTGCAGCTCGGCCAGGCGGCGCACCGGGTCGGTCAGTTCCAGCAGGCGCTGGTGTTCTTCCAGTTCCAGCGGCAGCAGTTCGGCCAGGCGGAAGCCGAGCCAGCTGGCGTCGTCGTAATCGGCCATGGTGGCGTGGCGCCATTGCGGCGCCATGTGCTCGAGCAGGCGGCCCAGGATGGTCTGCAGCAGGGCGAACTCGACCGGCACCGTGTCGCTGCGCTCGGCGGGCCAGTGCTCCACCTGGCCGGTGACCAGGCCGTCGGAGCGCACGCGCGTGCGCGCCACGCGGAAACGTTCCTCGCCCTGCGCGACGATGCCGAGCAGGCCGTCGTCGCCATGGCTGAAGTCGATGATGCGCGCCAGCGTGCCCACCGCGGCCGGCATGGCCGGCTCGCCCACTTCCTGGCCCTTGAGGATCAGGCACACGCCGAAACCGGTGCCGCGGCGCGAGCAGTCGCGCACCATGTCCAGGTAGCGCCGCTCGAACACGCGCAATGACAGATGCCCGCCGGGATACAGCACGGTCGAGAGCGGAAACAGCGGCAGTTCGTCGGGCAGCGGCATGGCCATGGGGTGGCAGTGTAGCCAGTCGGCATCACTGGACGGCGACCGGCCCGGCACCGCACAGTGTTCCGACCCCATCGTGCCGTTTCCCCGCAGGAGCCCCGCCGGATGTCCGCCGCCGAACTGCCGCTCACCCTGCTCGACCCTGTCGCCCTGCCCGCCGCGCCCGTGTTGCAGGTGCGGGGCCTGGTCAAAGCCTTCGACAAGCGCGAAGTGCTGCGTGGCGTGGACTGGACGGTGCCGGCCGGGCGCGTGATCGGCCTGCTCGGCCGCAACGGCGCCGGCAAGACCACCTTGCTGCGCTGCCTGCTCGGGCTGTCGCCGATCGACGGCGGCGAAGTGCAGCTGCTCGGCGCGCCGATGATCGAACCGGGCGGCGAGCGCATGCATCGCATCGGCTTCGTGCCGCAGACCTTCGATCTGTTTCCGTGGATGAAGGTGCGCGCGTATCTGGATTTCACCGCCGCGTTCTACGCGCGCTGGGACCACGCGCTGGCCGCGCGCCTGCTGGAAAGCTGGGAGCTGGATCCGAAGCAGAAGATCGGCCAGCTCTCGCAGGGCCAGCGGCAGAAGCTGGCGATCGTGCGCGCGATCGCGCCGCAGCCGGACCTGCTGGTGCTGGACGAACCCGTCGCCAGCCTCGACCCGCAGGCGCGCCGCGCCTTCATGACGGAACTGCTGGAGCTGATGCGCCACCCGGGCAAGACGGTGATCTTCTCCACCCACATCACCGCGGACCTGGAACGCGCCGGCGCCGATATCGCGCTGCTGCGCGATGGCCGCATCCAGTTCACCCGTCCGCTGGCGGAACTGCGCGAGCGCTTCGTGCGCGCGGTGCTGACGCGGGCGGAAGGCTGGCCGCAGACACCGACCGTGGCAGGACTGTTGAAAGCCCATGCATCCGGCGCGGAATTGCAGATGCTGCTCGAAGACGCCGACCCATCCGCGCTGCGCGCGCTGGCCGAGGACAGCGGCGCGGCGCTGCGCACCGAAACGCCGTCGCTCGAAGACCTGTTCGTGGAACTCGCATGAAAGCGGTCTGGCAACTGTGGCTGCAGTTGTGGAAGCGCATGCCGGTGCTGGCCGTGCTGTCGATGCTGATGTGCCTGACCGGCCTGGTGCTGGCGCTGATCGCGATGCTGGATGCGCGCGTGGCCTACCTGGGCATGGGCTTCGTCGCCTTCGCCTCGTGGTTCTGGCATATCGGCCTGGGCCAGGTGCTGCGCGGCGTGTGCCGGCCGGAAAGTTTCCTGTTGCCGGGCTTCCGCTCGCGGCTGGCCTGGCTGGGCGTGGCCGGCGTGGTGCAGTGGGTGCTGCTGCCGGGCGCGCTGCTGGTGCTGGCGGGGCCGCCGCATGGCGCGCTGATCATCGCCGGCCTGTTCGTGGTCGCGTCGCTGGGCCTGGCGCTGGGTTGCGGGCGCCGCGTGAGCCTGGCGATCTGGGCAGTGTTTATCGCGGCCGGCTGGATGCCGCGGCTGGCCGCGCAGGTGACGACGGTTGCGCTGGCTTCGCCGTGGACCGCGCCCTTGCTGTTCCTGTGCGCGGCCTTGCTGATCCGCTACGCGCTGGCGCCGCTGCTGCGCATCCAGGATGTCGAAACGCCCACCTCGCCGCTGGAGAACGCCAGCATCGGCCGCAACAGCCAGTCCGCGCTCGACGACACGCCTTCGCGGCGCGGTGCGTGGAATCGCTGGCTGGGCGAATTGTTCGACCGCGCCGCGCAGCGCGCACTGGAGCGCAGCCTGCAGACGTATCGCCAGCGGCCCAGCGCCGCGGGCCGCCTCGCCCTGGTGCGGCGCCTGCTGCTGCCGCACGACAACCCGCAGGCGATCGCGCTGCGCCTGGTGCTGGTCGCCGGCATGGTGGCGATCTATTTCCTGGCGGTGATGCATCGCCAGCATTTCGATGCGGCGGTGATCGGCGCCTACGCCGTGCTGCTCACCATGGCGCGCTTCCCGCAGCTGGGCCGCGGCATGCTGCGCATGCGGCCGAACCTGGCCGACCTGTATCTGACCCTGGCGCCGGCCACGCGCGGCGAATACCAGAAGATCATGGTCGACGCGCTGATACTGCTGGTGCCGGTAAGCGTGCTGACCGCGCTGGCGTACACGCTGCTGGGCAGCGTGCTGGCACATGCGGCGGAGCCGCTGCGGATGCTGCTGACCGCGGCCATCGTCGCCACCTCCGCCAGCCTGGTGGCGCTGGCGGTGCATCTGATCGGACCGGAAGGCAGTTTCGGGCGCGGCGCGATCAACCTGGTGCTGATCTTCGGCGCGATGGCCACCTACTGGGGCGGCTACTGGCTGCTCGGCGCGCTGGGCCTGGCCTGGGGCGCGCTGGCGCTGGGCACGGTGACGATCAGTTTCGGCGGTGGCGTGTGGTACGCCGCGCAGCGCGAATACCAGCGGCGGGCGCCACGCTTCGACGCGCCGCTGGGCTGACAAACCGCAGGCTGAGGCTTTAGCCGCGCAGCGCTTCGACGAAGCGGCGCGGTGCGTTTTCAAAGCCGCCGTTGGACATGAACACCACGTGGTCGCCCTCGCGCGCCTGCGTGCGCAGCGAGGACACCAGCGCATCCACCGACGGCACGGTGGCGCCGCGGCCTTGCAGCGCGTCGGTGACGCGCTTGGCATCCCACGGCAGCTCGGGGCGATGCAGGAACACCACGCCGTCCGCATCGGCCAGCGACGGCGCCAGCCCTTCGGCATGCGCGCCCAGGCGCATCGAATTCGAACGCGGCTCCAGCGCCACCAGGATGCGCGCCTTGCCCACCTTGGCACGCAGGCCGGCCAGGGTGGTGGCGATGGCGGTGGGGTGATGGGCGAAGTCGTCGTACACACGCACGCCGGCTACTTCGCCGACCAGTTCCATGCGGCGCTTGACGCTTTCAAAGGTGGCGAAGGCCGGCAGCAGTGCGCGCGGATCGGCGCCGGCCGCGGTGGCGGCGGCGAGTGCGGCCAGCGCATTCATCACGCTGTGGTTGCCGAGCAGCGGCCAGCGCACTTCGCCCAGCAGCTCGCCGTTGCGGTGCACGGCAAAGGCCGAGCCGTCCGCTTCGAGCAGCCGCGCCTGCCAGTCGCCCTGGCCGATACCGAAGGTTTCCACCGGCGTCCAGCAGCCCATGGCCAGTACTTCGGCGAGGCGCTGGTCGTGCGCGTTGACGATCAGGCGGCCGTTGCCGGGCACGGTGCGCACCAGGTGATGGAACTGGCGCTGGATCGCGGCGACGTCGGGGAAGATGTCGGCGTGGTCGTATTCGAGGTTGTTGAGGATGGCGATGCGCGGGCGGTAGTGCACGAACTTGGAGCGCTTGTCGAAGAACGCGCTGTCGTATTCGTCCGCCTCGAGCACGAACGGCTTGCCGCTGCCGAGCCGCGCGGAGATACCGAAATTGCCCGGCACGCCGCCGACCAGGAAGCCCGGCGCCAGCCCCGCGCTTTCCAGCAGGTGCGCCAGCAGGCTGGTGGTGGTGGTCTTGCCGTGGGTGCCGGCGACGGCCAGCACTTCGCGCCCGGCCAGCAGCGTTTCGCCCAGCCACTGCGGGCCGGAGACATAGCGCAGCTGCTGGTCGAGCATGTACTCGATGGCGGGGTTGCCGCGCGTCATCGCATTGCCCACCACGATCAGGTCGGGCTTTTCGCGCCCCTGCAGATGCTCGGCGGTGTAGCCCTGCATCAAGGTGATGCCGAGCGCCTGCAGCTGGTCGCTCATCGGCGGGTAGACGTTGGCGTCGGAACCTTCGACCGGCAGGCCGAGTTCGCGCGCCAGCGCGGCGACGCCGCCCATGAAGGTGCCGCAGATGCCGAGGATGTGCAGACGCATGGAGAACCTGTCGAACGCGTGGCGCGGCGCGTGGCCGTCACGAAAAGAGAGAGGCCGGATGAAGAACGGGCCGCGCGTGGCGGCCCGTGTCCGGATCAGCCGTTGGCGGCTGCCGATTCCTGTGCGAGCGCGCGCTTGACGCGTGCGGTGACTTCGTCGAGCTCGCCCACGCCGTCGACCACCTGCAGCTGGCCGCGCTTGGCGAAGAAATCCGCCACCGGCGCGGTCTGCTCGGCATAGACCTTCAGGCGGTCGCGCACCACGGCCGGATCGTCGTCCTTGCGGTGCTCGGCTTTGAAGCGGATCTCGACGCGGCCGATGATGGCTTCGTCCGGCACGTCCAGCTTCACCACCGCGTCCAGCGGCTGGCCGATCTTGGCCAGCAGGTGGCCGAGCGCTTCGGCCTGGGCGACGTTGCGCGGATAGCCGTCGAGGATGAAACCGTTCTTGACGTCGTCCTGCGACAGGCGTTCTTCCAGCATGGCCAGCAGGATGTCGTCGGACACCAGCTTGCCCGCATCCATCACCGCCTTGGCTTTCAGGCCGGTGGGCGTGCCCGCGGCCACGGCCGCGCGCAGCATGTCGCCGGTGGAAATGTGCGGCACGCCGAGTTCAGCCTTGAGGCGCGCAGCCTGGGTACCTTTGCCCGAGCCGGGCGGGCCAAGAAGGACGAGTCGCATAATGCTCCGAGGTTCCGTGTCGCCGCGGCACGCTGCCGCTGGCCGCAGGAAAAGAAAATTGACAGTCACGTTAACGTCTGTGGGGGGTGCCGTCAAACGAGATGGCGCGCTCATTTGCGCCAAGTCACTGTTGCAAAAGCGTTCTCCCCACCGCGTACGATTGCCGCACTGCAACGATCATCCTAGGAGATAGCCCATGAAGCGTTCGTCTCGATCCTCTGCCGGCCGCCTTTTGTATGCCCAGTCCGGCGGCGTGACCGCGGTGATCAATGCCACCGCCGCCGGCGTGATCGAGGCCGCCCGGGCCAAGGGCGTGCAGGTGTACGCCGCGCGCAACGGCATCCTGGGCGCGCTGCGCGAGGAACTGATCGACACGTCGAAGGAAACCGCGGCCGCCATCGCGGCCCTGCGCCACACGCCGGGCGGCGCGTTCGGCTCCTGCCGCTACAAGCTCAAGTCGCTGGAGGCGAACCGCGCCGAGTACGAGCGCCTGATCGAAGTGCTGCGCGCGCACGACATCCGCTGGTTCCTCTATAACGGCGGCAACGATTCGGCCGACACCGCGCTGAAGATCTCGCAGCTGGGCAAGGCGATGGGCTACGACATCCGCTGCATCGGCGTGCCCAAGACGGTGGACAACGACCTGGCGGTGACCGACTGCTGCCCCGGCTTCGGCTCGGTGGCGAAGTACACCGCCGTCTCCACGCTGGAGGCGAGCCTGGACGTGGCCTCGATGGCGGACACCTCGACCAAGGTGTTCATCCTGGAAGTGATGGGGCGCCATGCGGGCTGGATCGCCGCGGCCGCGGGCCTGGCCGGCGACAGTGCGGATGCGCCGCCGCATCTGATCCTGTTTCCCGAGCGGGTATTCGACGAAGCCGCGTTCCTGTCCAAGGTGAAAGCGACGGTCGAGCGCGTGGGCTGGTGCACGGTGGTGGCTTCGGAAGGCATCCGCAATGCGGAAGGCCAGTTCCTTGCCGAAGCGGGCGGGCGCGATGCCTTCGGCCATGCGCAGCTGGGCGGCGTGGCGCCGGTGCTGGCGGCACTGGTGAAGGAGAAGCTCGGCTACAAGTACCACTGGGCGTTGCCGGATTATCTGCAGCGCTCCGCCCGCCATCTCGCTTCGAAGACCGATGCCGACCAGGCCTACGCGGTGGGCAAGGCGGCGGTGGAGTACGCGCTGGCCGGCCAGAATGCGGTGATGCCGGTGATCGTGCGCACCGCGGATGCGCCGTATCGCTGGAAGATCGAATCCGCGCCGCTTTCGAAGATCGCCAACCGCGAGAAGAAGATGCCGGCTTCTTTCCTTACGCGCGACGGCTTCGGCATTACGGCCGCGGCGCGGCGCTACCTCGCCCCGTTGATCCAGGGCGAGGCGCCGCTTCCGTATGGCAAGGATGGGTTGCCGAAGTACGTGCAGCTGAAGAACCTGGCGGTGGCCAGGCAGTTGCCCGCGTTCAAGCCATGACCGCGTGCTGGCCGGCGTGCTGCGCGCGCTCGGCCAGCAGGGTGTCGACCAGTTCGTCCACGGCCGCCTCGGCTGCGCTCAGCGAGGCCGCCAGGCGGTCGCCGGCGAATTCGTCGTACTCGACGGCAACGCTGCGCACATCGGTGATGCCGATGTAGCCGAAGGCCGTGCGTACGGCGGGTTCGACGTGATTCATGGCCTCGATGCGGCCGCCCGGGCCGTAGCCGTAGTCGCCGCGCGAACCCAGCAGCACCAGGGTGCGGGGGCGTTCGTCCAGCAATGGCCAATAGGGTTCGCCGGCGCGCGCGCGGTCGAAGCCGAAGCTGCGGCCCACGCGCACGATGTTGTCGATATACGCCTTGAAGCCGCTGGGCACGCCGAAGTTGTACATCGGCACGCCGGCGACGATCAGGTCGGCGCCGATCAGTTCGTCGACCAGCGCGTCGCTTTCGGCGAGGCGCTGCTGCATCCATGGAGCGCGCTTGGCCTCCGGGGTGAAGGCGGCATGGATCCAGGCGCCGTCGACCGGGGCGGGCGGGGATTGGCCGATATCGCGGTAGAGCACCGGGTCCGACGCGCGGGCGGCGTGCCAGCGGGCGGCGAAACGGGCGCTGAGGCGGCGGGTGTGGGAACCGTAGGCGTGGAGGTCGGAACGGCCGACGCGGGCGCTGGCGTCGAGATGCAGCACGGTGGTCATAAGGTTTCCTATGCATGAACTCCATTCACGGGATGGAGAATGAGGCGCATGCTAGGGAGGCTTTCTTACCCTGAAAAACGATGGTTTCTCACCCGATGGATGAGCTGAATTCATCTTTGGCCCGCCGCCTGCCGCCCCTGAGCGCGCTGAGGGCATTCGAGGCGGCCGCGCGCCACCAGAGTTTCCGGATGGCGGCGGAAGAGCTTTCCGTTACCGCCACGGCGGTGAGCCATCAGATCCGCCAGCTCGAACGCCTGCTCGGCGTGGCGCTGTTCGAACGGCAGGTGCGCAAGGTGACGCTCACGGCGGAAGGCCGGCTGTTGTTTCCGGCCTTGCGCGAGAGCTTCGACCTGATGGCGGCAGCGGTGGCGCCGCTGCTGCGGCCCAGGCGGCGGCGGATGCTTACGGTTTCCGCCACGCCGGCTTTTGTTGCGCGGCTGCTGGTGCCGCGCTTGGCGGCGTTCCAGGCCAGCCATCCGGAGCTGGACCTGCGCCTGCATGCGTCGACGCAGCCGGTGGATTTCGCCGCGCAGCAGATCGACGCGGCGATCCGCTACGGCAAGGGGCCTTATCGGGACCTGCGCAACGAACCGCTGCTGCATACGCAGTTCGCGCCGATGTGCAGCCCTGCACTGAAGCTGCGCACGCCGAAGGATCTCGCGCGCCATCCGCTGCTGCATTTCCAATGGCAGCCGAGTTTTCGGGAGCCGCCGGACTGGGCGGCGTGGCAGCGGGCGGCGGGGTTGCGCACGCTCGATGTTGCGCGCGGCGTTACTTTCAGTGACGAGACTCATGCGATCGATGCGGCGATCGCCGGCCAGGGCGTGGCGCTGCTGAACACCGCGCTCGTGGCCGACGAACTGGCACGTGGCACGTTGGTGCAGCCGTTCGGGCCGGCGCTGGATGGGATGGATTACCAGCTGGTGTATCCGCCGGCCGCGGAAAGCGACCCGGCACTCGCGGCGCTGCGCGAATGGCTACTCCATTTGAGTTGAGCCCCTTCTTCAACTCAAATGGAGTTGAATGCTTCCATTCCGCTTAATCACATCAAATTGAATTGAACGGGTTCTTCAAATCAATTTGATTTGAAGTGTCCGCACGCTACGGAAAGAAACGCGTGAGGCTGGCGCGGTACGCCAGATAGTCCTGGATATCGTTATGCCCCGCCTCCGGCACCACCTGCAGCAGCGGCGGCGTGGCGAAGCTGGCCGCCAGCGCGGCAGTGCGCTCGGCCGGCATCAGCTGATCCTCGCCGGCGCGCACGATCAGCACCGGGCAACGCACCTGCGGCGCATAACGCCAGGAATCGAAGCGATCGCGTGCCAGCCAGTCGACCGGAAACCACGGATAGAAGCCCTGCGCCACACGCACCAGGCTGTCGAACGGCGTCACCAGCGCCAGCCGCTCAACGGGCCGCCGCGCCGCCAGCTGCACCGCAACGCCACTGCCCAGGCTGCGCCCCAGCACGGCCACCGAAACGTGGTCCTTCGCCACCCGGTCGAACCAGGCAAGCGCATCGGCCACCAGCGCCGGCTCCGTCGGCTCGCCTTCGCTAGCCGCATAACCGCGATACGGCAGCAGATACACGGTGCGCTCGGGAAACCACCGCGCCAGCTCCTCGCGCGCATCCTCGACCCGTTCGCCATTACCGCCGAAATACAGCAGCGCACGCGGCTTGCCGGGATTCACCACCCAGCCGCGCAAGGTCACGCCCTGGTTGACCAGCACCAGGTCCGGCGCATGCGCCACGCGCCAGCTGAATTCGGGGTGGTAGATCATGCCGCGCTGGTTGAAGTACAGCGCGGCCGCGAAAGCGATGTAGAGCAATCCAGCCAATACGGCCATCACGCCGATAACGCGCAGGAACACTCAGCGATCCCTGCCCGCCGGCTGCTTCTCGTCGACCGTCTCGATACGCGTCACCCTGCCCGCCTTCAATGTGATGCGGATGGTCCGCTCCATGGCGCGCGACGATACCGCATCCGGCAGCACCAGCTCGCCGCTATACCACTCGGCGAACACCGGCTTGCCCGGCGCCACGCCGAACAGTTCCGGCAGCGTGGCGCGATGGCATTCGCCGGCATAGACGGCCGCGTCGATGCAAAGCCAGGTATCGATGTCCACCAGGTAGAGGCGGTCGTCTTCCAGGCGCCAGCGGCCGGTATAGCCGCGCTCGTCGTCGGTGGCGCTGCGCAACGGCGCCGGCATGAAGCGCGGCCGCTCGCGGCCGGCGTAGTGCTGGGCCAGCGGATCGCCCAGCACGTCGTAGGTGCGGCCATGCCATTCCAGGCGTTCCGGCGGGGAAAACGCCTGTGCGGCCCACGGCAGCAGCAGGCAGGACAGCGCGAGCCGCCCCGGCCACCTGTGCGCAAAGCTTTTCACTGGCCGCTTCATGGGGCGCAGCTTGCCACAAGGTCTTGCGAGCGCCTGTACGCCTTTCGGCAAGGGCGCGCGAGCCGCGTCACGCTTCCGCATCGGCCATTTCGCCAGCGACATGGAACAAGCCGACCGGCCGGCGCAGGTTGTCCATCCGCTCCTGCGGGGCCGTGCCGGCTCCCTTCACCAGGACCGTGTTCCGGCGGATCGTCTCGATCACATGGCGCACGGCAACGCCGATCTCACCGATGCGGTCGGACTGCCGCGACTGTTCGCGCTGATTCCCGTCACCGTGCGACACCTCCACGGCGCCTTCCACGATGCGCTGCAGTGCCTGCGGCCAGGGCCATGCCCCATGCCGGCTTCGACCATGCCGCGGCTGTCCTCGATCCGGTGGCGGAAGTCGCGTGCCGCCTCGGCGCGGCGCCGGGCCAGCCGGCGCACTCGCCGGCGACCACGGCAGCGGCCGTCCCGCTGCTGCAGCTCAGAAGAAATCTTATTTCAAATCAATCATTTCAATTCGATAGAACAACGGTGTCGTGGCGGTGACACGGCTGACCGCCAGATGAAGATCCTGTGACGAATAAGCCTCGGCGTTCAGACGCAGCTTTCTACGATCTTTCCTAACGACGGCAGTCCGTCGGGAGGAGCGCATATGAAGACGCCAAGCAAACAGTTCTTCGGCAAACAGTTCCTCGGCAGCCTGTTCCTCGCCGCCGGCCTGCTGCTCGGCAGCGGCGCCGCGCTGGCCGACAACGACCATGGCCGCGGGCACGACCGCGGCGACCGCCATGGCCACTACGACCGCGACCGCGGCCATGGCAACTGGGAACGCAGGGACGGTCATCGGGATTGGGGCCGCCGCGACTGGGACCGCCACGACCATTGGCGCGGCCCCGACCGCGGCTGGCACGACGACCGCCGCTACTACCACGGCGGCTACTACCGCCCGCACCATCGCTGGGCGCGCGGCGAGCGCTACTACGGCCCGGTCTACGTGGTGAACGACTACCGCTACTACCGCCTGCGCCCGCCGCCGTACGGCTATCACTGGGTGCGCGATGATGGCGGCTATCTGCTGGTCGCCATCGGTACCGGCATCATCCTGGACATGGTGCTCAACTAAGCGGCACGCGCGGCCAGGGAAGGAACTTGGTGAAGGCGGTGTCTACGGACACCGCCTTTTTCTTGCGCGGATGCAATCGTCATGGCCTGCGCGTTGCGTCGCACAACAGAAGCCTCGCCGACCTCTGCCTATACTCGCCGGACCCGCCCGCAAAGGGCGGTCACTACAACCGGGATGGGGAGGCTTCGATGCTGCAGCAGTATGGCTTGTGGATCGTGCTTGCATGTGCGGTCGTGGCAGTTCTGTATGGCGCGCTCTCGGTGCGCTGGATCTTGGCGAAATCACCGGGCAACGAGCGCATGCAGGAGATCGCCGCGGCGATCCAGCAAGGTGCGCGGGCCTACCTCAACCGGCAGTACGCCACCATCGGCGCCGTCGGCGTGGTGCTCTTCATCGTCATCGGCCTGGCCCTGGACTGGGGCACGGGCATCGGCTTCGCCATCGGCGCGGTGCTGTCGGGCGCCACCGGCTATATCGGCATGAATGTCTCGGTGCGCGCGAACGTGCGCACGGCCGAGGCGGCGCGCGGCGGCCTGGCCGCGGCGCTCAACGTCGCGTTCCGCGGCGGCGCGATCACCGGCATGCTGGTGGTCGGCCTGGCGCTGCTGGGCGTGGCGGCGTACTACGCGGTGCTGCGCCACCTGGGCTACGAGGGCATGCGCGCCCTGCACGCCCTGGTCGGCCTGGCCTTCGGCTCTTCGCTGATCTCGATCTTCGCGCGCCTGGGCGGCGGCATCTTCACCAAGGGCGCGGACGTCGGCGCCGACCTGGTCGGCAAGGTCGAGGCGGGCATTCCCGAGGACGACCCGCGCAATCCGGCGGTGATCGCGGACAACGTGGGCGACAACGTCGGCGACTGCGCCGGCATGGCGGCCGACCTGTTCGAGACCTACGCGGTGACCCTGATCGCCACCATGCTGCTGGGCGGCGTGATGGCCGAGCAGACCGGCGCCAACGGCGTGCTGTTCCCGCTGCTGCTGGGCGGCGCCTCGATCATCGCCTCGGTGATCGGCACCTTCTTCGTGCGCTCGCGGCCGGGCGGCAAGATCATGAATGCGCTGTACGCCGGCGTGGCGGTGTCCGCCGTGCTGGCGGCGATCGCGTTCTGGCCGATCACCAGCCAGCTGATGTCCGAATCCGCCTACGGCGTGGGCAAGCTCTACGGCTGCGCGCTGATCGGCCTGGCCCTCACCGGCGCCATGGTGGTGATCACCGAGTACTACACCGCCACCGAATACGGCCCCGTGCGCCACGTGGCGCAGGCGTCCACCACCGGCCATGCCACCAATATCATCGCGGGCATCGGCGTGTCGATGAAGTCCACCGCGCTGCCGGTGCTGGCGGTGTGCGCGGCGATCTGGGGCGCGTTCGCGCTGGCCGGCCTGTACGGCATCGCCATCGCGGCCACGGCCATGCTGAGCATGACCGGCATGGTGGTGGCGCTGGACGCCTACGGCCCGATCACCGACAACGCCGGCGGCATCGCCGAGATGGCCGAACTGCCGCCGGAAGTGCGCGGCGTCACCGACCCGCTCGACGCCGTCGGCAATACCACGAAGGCGGTGACCAAGGGCTACGCCATCGGCTCGGCCGGCCTGGCCGCGCTGGTGCTGTTCGCCGACTACACGCACAACCTCAGCCAGCACCTGGGCGTGAGCGACTTCCGCTTCGACCTCTCCAACCACTACGTGATCATCGGCCTGCTGATCGGCGGCCTGATCCCCTACCTGTTCGGCGCGATGGCAATGGAAGCCGTCGGCCGCGCGGCGGGTTCGGTGGTGGAAGAGGTGCGCCGCCAGTTCCGCGAGATCAAGGGCATCATGGAAGGCACCACCAAGCCGGATTACTCGCGCGCGGTGGACATGCTGACCAGGTCCGCGATCAAGGAAATGCTGGTGCCCTCGCTGCTGCCGGTGCTGGTGCCGGTGCTGGTGGTGTTCGGCTTCAAGTGGCTAGGCGGCGCCGAGGCCGGCGCGCAGGCGCTGGGCGGCGTGCTGATCGGCACCATCGTCACCGGCCTGTTCGTGGCCATCTCGATGACCACCGGCGGCGGCGCCTGGGACAACGCCAAGAAGTACATCGAGGACGGCCACCACGGCGGCAAGGGCTCGGACGCGCACAAGGCGGCCGTCACCGGCGACACCGTGGGCGATCCCTACAAGGACACGGCGGGTCCGGCGGTGAATCCGCTGATCAAGATCATCAACATCGTGGCGCTGCTGCTGATCCCGCTGCTCTGAATCCGGCGCCATCCATTTAGACGTCTAAACTTCGGACGTCCATACAGAAAAAGCGGCCCGCAAGGGCCGCTTTTTCTTTGCCCGTCACGTTCACGCAAGCAGGCAGCAAGTCCGGCGTAAGTTTCAGCGATCGTCGCGCAAGGCCCTACGGCCGCGCATGTCTCTGTAAATCATTGACGTCGCAGCAATGTGAAAAATACCTATACGTTTTTTGTTACGAACGTGTTGACCCATTCGTAAGTCTTCGCTAGAACCGATCTAGGCCGGAAGTCATCCGGCCACGGGGGAAACGCAATCCGACGCGCATTTCTGGTTCCTGGGGAGGAACCGGAGCAGGTTCTTGCGGCCTGCTGCCGCCGGAGTGCGTCCCCTTTTGACCGCGCGGGCCCGCACCCGCGCCTTTCGAATTCATCTCTGGGGGAGTCTGTTGTAATGACCATCACCACCTTCACGGCGGCGCGTTCGCTGCGCTATTCCGCACTGACGCTCGCCATGGGCCTCGCGTTCGCCAGCACCGGCGCGCTCGCGCAGTCCAACACCACCGGCTCGATCTTCGGCCAGATCGCCGCCAAGCAGGGCACCACGGTCGTCGCCGAAAACACCGAGACCGGCTTCAGCCGCACCGCTACCGTGGACGACAGCGGCCGCTACCGCTTCTCCACCCTGCCGGTGGGCAAGTACAAGGTGACGCTGCAGAACAATGGCGCCTCCGTCAGCACCCGCGACAACATCGTGGTCGCCATCTCCAGCGGTACCGAGGTGTCCTTCGGCGCGGCGGCCGCGGCCGGCGGCGACGCGAAGAACCTCGAGGGCGTGTCGGTGGTGGCCTCCGCGCTGCCGGCGATCGACGTGTCCTCGGTGGACACGCGCACCGTGCTCACCTCCGAGCAGCTCAACAAGCTGCCGATCGCGCGCAGCGTCGGCGCCGCCGCCCTGCTCGCGCCGGGCGTGGTGGAGAACTCCAGCTACAGCACCACCGGCTTCGGCAACATCCCGAGCTTCGGCGGCGCGGCTTCGTCGGAGAACGCGTACTACATCAACGGCTATGCCGTGACCAACCCGCTGCAGTCGCTGGGCGCCACCACCCTGCCGTTCGACGCGATCGACCAGGAGCAGGTGCTCACCGGCGGCTACGGCGCCGAGTTCGGCCGCTCCACCGGCGGCGTGATCAACATCGTCACCAAGCGCGGCTCCAACCAGTGGAAGGGCGGCGTCTACGCCATCCTGCGTCCGGAAGCGCTGCGCGCCAACCCGCGCAACAACTACTTCCCGAAGACCGGCTACTACGGCCCCGGCAGCGCCACGCCCACCGACGGCACGCTGTACTGGTACCGCAACAAGAACCAGTACTCGTACAACACCTACGGCGCCTACTTCAGCGGCCCGCTGATCAAGGACAAGCTGTTCTTCTACGTCGACGGCGAGATGACCAAGCAGAGCGGCAACGCCGTCGCTTCGTTCTCCAACTCGTCCAGCACCACCGCCAAGACCGGCTGGAACGACTACACCTACAAGATGCCGCGCTGGACGGCGAAGATCGACTGGAACATCACCGACAGCAACATCCTGGAATTCACCGGCGTCCAGGACAACATCGTCTACGACTCCAGCCGCTACGCGTTCAACTACGGCGACTCCTCGCACGGCAACGTCAAGAACGGCGGCGTGCACCAGAAGGACAGCAGCCGCCTGTACATCGCCAAGTACACCAGCTACGTCACCGACGACCTGACCGTGTCGGCGCTGGTCGGCAAGCAGAACCTCGAGCATCTGCAGCAGCCGTTCGGCTATGACCCGAACTGCCCGTACATCTCGTCCTCGGCGACGGTGCAGGCCCCGGGCCTGACCTACAACGCCTGCCAGCAGGGCGCGGTGACCTCGCTGCTGATCCCGGGCGCCAACGACAAGACCCACGGCTGGCGCCTGGACGTCGAGTACCGCCTCGGCGACCACACCCTGCGTGCCGGCTACGACGCGCAGACGGCCGAATCGCTCACCGGCTCGTCCTATCCGGGCGGCTACGCCTGGGTGTACGGCTGGCAGAAGGACCCGACCATCGGCATCGATGCCAGCCACGGCGTCGCCTCGCCGGCCTCGGCCGGCGGCCTGGGCACGCAGGGCTATTTCGTCTCGCGCGCCTACAACACGCAGAACGCCAAGGTGAAGACCGAGCAGCAGGCCCAGTTCATCGAGGACCGCTGGCAGATCTCCGACCGCTGGCTGCTCTCGCTGGGCCTGCGCAACGAGCAGTTCACCAACTACAACGGCAACGGCGAGGCCTATGCGCGCCAGCGCCACCAGCTCGCCCCGCGCATCGGCGCGGCCTGGGACGTCTACGGCGATTCCTCGCTGAAGCTGTTCGCCAACGCCGGCCGCTATCACCTGGCCATGCCCAATAACGTGGCGGTGCGCGGCGCCTCCGGCTCGCTGATCACCAACGAGTACTACACCTACACCGGCGTCGACCCGAAGACCGGCGCGCCGACCGGCCTGACCGCGGTCGCGGTGGACCGCAGCAAGGGCTACACCTGCGGCAACACCAATGCCATCTCCAGCAACCTGGAGTGCGGCACGGCGCCGGATCCGCGCACCGTGGCGGCGAAGGGCCTGAAGTCGCATTACCAGGACGAGTACATCGCCGGCATGGAGCAGCAGCTCTCCCCGACCTACAACTGGGGCGCCAAGCTTACCTACCGCAAGCTGCGCAGCGCGATCGACGACACCTGCGCCCCGGCGCTGGGCGGCGCCTGCTTCCTGTTCAACCCGGGCACCACCAACACCTTCCTGCAGGAACAGGCCGACGGCAGCTTCAAGGCCGTCACCTACACCCGCGAGCAGCTGGGCCTGCCCGAACTCAAGCGCAAGTACTACGCGCTCGACCTGTTCCTGGAGCATCCGTTCGCCGACAAGTGGTACGGCCGCGTCGACTACACCTACTCGCGCAACTACGGCAACACCGAAGGCCAGCTGGCCTCCGACCTGGATACCGGCAACGGCGGCCAGGCCGACGTGTCGACCACCCAGGACTGGGACCTGCCGCAGCTGATGGTCGGCTCCAACGGCCTGCTGCCGAACAACCGCAAGCACCAGATCAAGGCGTTCGGCTACTTCCAGGCCACCGAGGAATGGCGTTTCGGCGCGTCGCTGATCGCCGCCTCGGGCCGTCCGAAGAACTGCACCAGCCACTACCCGACGGCCGACAAGGGCCTGTACAGCGGTGCGGCCTACTGGTTCTGCGGCCTGTCCGGTTCGGGTACGGCTCCGGGCAGCGCGGGCTACAAGCCGGCGGCCGCGGACTACGCCTTCTCGCCGCGCGGCTCGCACGGCTCGGCGCCGTGGACCTACCAGCTGAACCTCAACGTGGCCTATTCGCCGGCCTGGCTGAAGGAGCTGACCCTGCAGCTGGACGTGATCAACGTGCTCAACCGCCAGGTGGCCACGGCCTACAACTATCGCTACGAGACCAGCTCGCGCAACACGCCGAACCAGCTCTACCTGCGTGAACTGAACGTGTCGGACCCGCGCTACTTCCGCATCACCGCGCGCTACGACTTCTAAGCGAAAGGCATTACACAACAACCGAGCCCGGCGCCAGGCATGGCGCCGAGGTCTTCGGGTCTCCCCGAGTGCCGCCGGTTCTCCCGGCGGCTTTTTTTTGCGTCGCGGGCCGGTTTCGTGTTCCATGGCGAACTGCTTGAATGGTCCGACCGCCTCCCCCGCAAGGAATCACGGTGAACAAGCTCGCCCTTTCCCTCCTGATGGCCTTTTCCATGACCGGCATCGCCCACGCCGCCACGCCTCCCGCCACCGACGCCAACCTGTGGCTGGAAGACATCGACGGCGCGAAACAGCTCGACTGGGTGCGCCAGCACAATGCCGAGACGGTAAAGAAATACGCCGACACGCCCGAGTTCAAGCAGCTCGACGCGCGCATCCTGGAAGTGCTCGACTCCAACGCGCGCATTCCGTTCGTGGCGAAGATCGGCGACCACTACTACAACTTCTGGCGTGACAAGGAACACCCGCGCGGCCTGTGGCGGCGCACCTCGCCCGCCGAGTACGCAAAAGAACAGCCTGCCTGGGAGACGGTGCTCGATCTCGACGCGCTGTCCAAGGCGGAGCAAGAAAACTGGGTGTGGCACGGCGCCGACTGCCTGAAGCCGGCCAATAAGCGCTGCCTGCTGATGCTCTCGCGCGGCGGCGCCGACGCCGACGTGGTACGCGAGTTCGACCTGGCCTCGAAGCAGTTCGTCAAGGACGGCTTCGCCCTGCCCGAGGCCAAGACCCAGGTCACCTGGAAAGACCAGGACACCTTGTACGTGGCCACCGATTTCGGCCCCGGCTCGATGACCGCCTCCAGCTATCCGCGCATCGTCAAGGAATGGAAGCGCGGCACGCCGCTGTCGTCGGCCGCCACCGTATACGAAGGCAAGCACGAGGACATGAGCATCTCCGCCGAGCGCGATCACACGCCCGGTTTCGAGCGCGACTTCGTGCACCGCCAGATCGCCTTCTACGACAGCGAGACTTTCCTGCGCGGCAAGGACGGCAAGCTCGTCAAGATCGACGTGCCCAGCGACGCCAGCACCGACGTGCAGCGCGAATGGCTGCTGGTCACGCCGCGCAGCGACTGGACGCTGGGCGGCAAGACCTACAAATCCGGCTCGCTGCTGGCGGCGAAGTTCGACGACTACATGGCCGGCAAGTACCGGGACGGCAAGCTGCCGCTCACCGTGCTGTTCGAACCCACCGAAAGCACCGCGCTGGACGCCCACTCGTGGACGCGCCATCACCTGATCCTCAACGTGATGGACAACGTGGTGAACCGCCTGGAGGTGCTCACGCAGCAGGATGGCGCGTGGAAACGCGAAAGCCTGGGCGGCGCGCCGGAGCTCTCCACCATCGCCGCGACCGGCATCGACGCGGACGACAGCGACGATTACTTCCTCACCGTCAGCGGCTTCCTGCAGCCGACCACGCTGTACGCCGGCACGCTCGGCAGCGGCGAGCCGCAGGCGATCAAGCACAGTCCGGCGTTCTTCGACGCCTCCAGGTACCGCGTCAGCCAGCATTTCGTGGCCTCCAAGGACGGCACGCGCGTGCCCTACTTCGAGATCGCCTCCAAGGACCTGAAGGCCGACGGCAAGAACCCCACCCTGCAGTACGGCTATGGCGGCTTCGAGATCTCGCTGCAGCCGGCCTACAGCGGCAGCGTGGGCCGAGCCTGGCTGGACAAGGGCGGCGTGTACGTGATCGCCAATATCCGCGGCGGCGGCGAATACGGCCCGCGCTGGCACAAGGCGGCACTCAAGGCCAACCGCCTGCGCGCCTACGAGGATTTCGCCGCGGTCTCGCAGGACCTGATCAAGCGCGGCATTACTTCACCGGCACACCTGGGCGCGATGGGCGGCAGCAATGGCGGCCTGCTGATGGGCAACATGCTCACGCTGTATCCGCAGCTGTACGGCGCCATCGTCAGCCAGGTGGCGCTGCTGGACATGCAGCGCTACACGCATCTGTCCGCCGGCGCTTCGTGGATGGCCGAATACGGCGATCCGGACAAGCCGGAGGAATGGGCCTGGATCAAGGCCTTCTCGCCCTACACCAATGCCAAGGCCGGACAGAAGTATCCGCCGGTGCTGTTCACCACCTCGACGCGCGACGACCGCGTCGGTCCGGTGCATGCCCGCAAGATGTACGCGAAGCTGGCGGGGCTGGGCTACGACGCCGCTTTCTACGAGAACATCGAAGGCGGCCATGGCGCGGCGGCGGACAACAAGCAGTCGGCCTTCATGAATGCGCTGGGCTATACGTACTTGTGGGAGCATCTGAAGTAGGGTGAGCCGAAGGCGAACCCCAACGGGTCTGGCATGGTCATCGCCGCGTTGGGGTTCGCTGTGCTCACCCCAACCTACTCACCGCCCCGTCCAGTCGATATCGCATGAAATCCTTCCACAAGACCCGCCCCGAACTGCGCGACTGGATCCTGGCCACGTCCCGCGGCGGCCACACGCCGCTGGAAGTGGTCAAGCTGATGCAGGAAGCCGGCTACGACCAGCAGCAATGCCACCGCGCGGTGGCCGAAGTGCTGGGCGTGCCGCTGGCCGCATTGAACGCCACCATCCCGCGGGCCGGGGCGAAGCGCACCACGCATCCGGCCGCGCCGTCCAGCATCGCGGACGGCCATCCGGTGCGCATCAGCACCAGCCTGGACAGCCCCGTGGTGCGCGTGCTCGACGGCCTGCTCACCGACGGCGAATGCGAAGCACTGATCGGCCTCGCTTCGCCGCGCCTGGCCCGCTCGCTGACCGTGGACGAAGCCGGCCGCCACCAGACCGACGAGCGCCGCACCAGCAACGGCATGTTCTTCAGCCTCGGCGAGACGCCGCTGATCGAACGCATCGAGCGGCGCATCGCGGAACTGGTCGATCTGCCGGTGGATCACGGCGAAGGCCTGCAGGTGCTGCACTACCGGCCCGGCCAGGAATACGAGCCGCATTTCGACTGGTTCGATCCCACCCAGCCGGGCTTTACCGCGGTGACCGCACGCGGCGGCCAGCGCATCGCCAGCATCGTGATGTACCTCAACACGCCCGAGGAAGGCGGCGGCACCGGCTTTCCGGCGGCCGGCCTCACCGTCACGGCCCTGCGCGGTTCGGCCGTCTATTTCGCTTACGACACCGGCGACCAGAGCTCGCTGCACGCCGGCCTGCCGGTGCTCAAGGGCGAAAAATGGATTGCCACCAAGTGGTTGCGCGAGCGCCCCTACCAGCGCTGAGCGCGCCGCGGCACTGACGCCGCCCTGAACCCGCCGGCCCGGCCTGCTGCGACGCAGCAGCCTTTGCCGTATGCTTGCGAGCTCTCCCCAAGCCTTATCCAGTCAAGGAATCACCATGGGTCTGCATCTCGTCTCCGCCGGCCGCGACGTGCCGAACGAAATCAACGTCATCATCGAAATCCCCAAGGATTCCGAGCCGGTCAAGTACGAGGTGGAGAAAGAAAGCGGCGCGATCTTCGTCGACCGCATCCTGTCCACGCCGATGCGCTACCCCTGCAACTACGGCTACGTGCCGGGCACGCTGGGCGGCGACGGCGACCCGCTGGACGCGCTGGTGATCCTGCCGCTGCCGCTGGTGCCGGGCTCGGTGATCCGCTGCCATCCGGTCGGCATGCTGAAGATGACCGACGAAGCCGGCGCCGACGAGAAGCTGGTGGTGGTGCCGGTGGCCAAGATCTTCAACGGCTACTCGCACATCAAGGACATCAAGGAAGTCTCCGGCCACTGGCTCGAGCGCATCGGCCACTTCTTCGAGCACTACAAGGACCTGGAGAAGGGCAAGTGGGTGAAGGTCGAGGGCTGGGCCAATGCGGACGACGCCAAGGCGGAGATCCTGAGCGGCATCGAGCGCTACAAGGCCGAGAAGAAGGGCTGATCCGCCGCTTCCGCCGTTGAAAAAAACGCCCCGCATCGCGGGGCGTTTTTGTTTGGACGGCTGCGAAAACTCAGATCGTATCGACCACGCCGCCATCCACGCGCAGCGACGCGCCCGTCGTCGCCGAGGCCTGCGGCGAGCAGGTGTACACCACCATGTTCGCCACTTCTTCCGTGCTGGCGATGCGCTGGATGATCGAGCTGGAACGGTGCGCCTTGACGAACTCGTCGCCGATCTGTTCGTAGCTCTTGCCTTCGCGCTCGGCCTGCTCGCGCACCAGGTCCTTGAAACCGTCGGACAAGGTCGGTCCCGGCAGCACGCTGTTCACGGTGACGCCGCTGCCCGCGGCCACCTTGGCCAGGCCGCGCGCGATCGACAGCTGCGCCGTCTTGGTGAAGCCGTACTGCACCATGTCCACCGGGATGTTGAGGCCCGACTCCGAGGAGATGAACACCACGCGGCCCCAGTTGCGCTCCAGCATGCCGCGCATGTAGTGGCGCGACAGGCGCACGCCGGACATCACATTGGTCTGGAAGTAGCGCTCCCATTCCGCGTCGTCGATATCGAAGAACGGAACGAGCCCGAAGATGCCGGCGTTGTTGACCAGGATGTCGACGCTGGGCACCGCATCGGTCAGCGCTTTTGCGCCCGCGGCGGTGGACAGGTCCGCTGCCGCGCCTTCGATGTTCGCGCCGTGCAATTGCTTGCGCAGCTTGTCGACCACCTCCTGCACGGTGCCGGGATGGCGGCCGTTGATGATCACGTTGGCGCCCGCCTGCGCCAGGCCGGTGGCGATGGCCAGGCCGATGCCGGCGGTGGAGGCGGTGACCAGGGCGTTCTTGCCGGAAAGATCGATGTGCATGGGCTTACCTCGGAAAGGAAATCAGCGGGTGATGGAAGCTGCGCG
Source organism: Dyella sp. SG562 (assembly GCF_011759495.1). Taxonomy (NCBI): domain Bacteria; kingdom Pseudomonadati; phylum Pseudomonadota; class Gammaproteobacteria; order Lysobacterales; family Rhodanobacteraceae; genus Dyella; species Dyella sp. SG562. The sequence continues at coordinate 371,289 of NZ_JAAOYS010000004.1, read as the reverse complement.
GCAACGGGCCATGCTGTCGCAGAGGGTGTTGCAAAAAGGTGCATGGAACGCTCAGGAAGACTTGCCCGGCGCCGGCAGCTGCCCCAGCTGCTGCAGCACGGTGAGGTTGTCTTCCAGATGCCAGTTGTCGGTGATGCGGCCGCCGGCCACGCGGTAGATGTCGGTGGCGATGAAATCGATCGCCTGGCCGCGGCCCTGCGTGTCCTCGAAGCGCCCGGTGAAATGCCCGCGGAAATGCAGGTGCGTCGCCACGCGGTCGCCGGCCACCAGCATCTGCTCGATCTCGCAGCTCAGGTCCGGGATCGCCGCGCGCATGGTCTTCGACGCCGCCAGCGGACCGGCCAGCCCTTGCGCACGGCCCGGCGGTGGCGTGCGGTCGGTGAAGCCCGGTGCCAGCGCGGCCTTGGCCAGCGCTTCGTCGCCGGTATTCCAGAACGTGTCGTAGCGGCGCGCGGCCAGCATCTGCGCCTCGGCCTGCGCCTTCGGCAGGCTGCCGTCGACGATCAGGGCGCGCGGCTGCAGCAGCGCAGGTTCGGCAGGTGCAGCGGCGGCGAGCGAAACGGCGGCGACGGCCGAAAGCGCACAGAGCGAGCGGAGCATGGGATCAACCTCGATAGTCGCCGCCGCGGGACGCGGCCGGCCGATGAGGGAGATGCTAGCTTTTCGATTTGCGACGACATAGCAGCCCGAAGCGTAGACAGCTTTTCCAAAACGGAAAAGATCGGCCTCGTGTTTGACCCCCGCCGCGCCCGCCTAGATACTCTACCCCAGTATAGATACCGGACCCCGGGCATGCCCCACTCCCTCCCCGAAAAAAAGCGCGTCCTCGGCCGCGTGCGCCGCATCCGCGGCCAGCTCGAAGCATTGGAGCGCGCGCTGGAAGCCGGCGCCGACTGCGCCCCGGTGATGCAGCAGATCGCCGCCGTGCGCGGCGCGGTCAACGGCCTGATGGCCGAGGTGATGGAGGCGCATATCCGCGAGGAATTCGGCGCGCCCGCCGCCTCCGACGAACGCCGCGCCGAACGCGTGCGCGAGATGACCGAGCTGGTCCGCTCCTATCTGAAATAAGCCCTGCCCTTTCTTTGTTGCCGTTTGCTGGAGACACACACCATGAAATCACGCGCCGCCGTCGCCTTCGGACCGGGCCAGCCGCTGCAGATCGTCGAGATCGACGTCGCCCCGCCGCGCAAGGGCGAAGTCCTGGTCCGCATCACTCATACCGGCGTCTGCCATACCGACGCCTTCACGCTCTCCGGCGACGATCCGGAAGGCCTCTTTCCCGCGGTGCTCGGCCATGAAGGCGGCGGCATCGTGGTGGAAGTGGGCGAAGGCGTCACCAGCGTGAAGCCGGGCGACCATGTCATTCCGCTGTACACGGCCGAATGCCGCCAGTGCAAATTCTGCCTCTCCGGCAAGACCAACCTGTGCCAGGCCGTGCGCGCCACCCAGGGTAAGGGCCTGATGCCGGACGGCAGCACGCGCTTCTCCTACAACGGCGAGCCGGTCTACCACTACATGGGCACCAGCACTTTCAGCGAATACACCGTGGTGCCGGAAATCTCGCTGGCCGTGGTGAATCCGCAGGCGCCGCTGGAAAAGGTCTGCCTGCTCGGCTGCGGCGTCACCACCGGCATCGGCGCCGTGCACAACACCGCCAAGGTGAAACCCGGCGACACCGTGGCCGTATTCGGCCTGGGCGGCATCGGCCTGGCGGTGATCCAGGGCGCGGTGCAGGCCAAGGCCGGGCGCATCATCGGCATCGATACCAATCCGGGCAAGTTCGAACTGGCGCGCGCGATGGGCGCCACCGACTGCGTGAATCCGAAAGATCACGCCAAGCCGATCCAGGAAGTGATCGTCGAACTGACCGACGGTGGCGTCGACTTCAGCTTCGAATGCATCGGCAACGTGGACGTGATGCGCGCCGCGCTGGAGTCCTGCCACAAGGGCTGGGGCGAGAGCGTCATCATCGGCGTGGCCGGCGCGGGCCAGGAAATCCGCACGCGTCCGTTCCAGCTGGTGACCGGCCGCGTGTGGCGCGGCAGCGCGTTCGGCGGCGTCAAGGGCCGCACGCAGTTGCCGGGCATGGTGGAGCAGGCGATGAACGGCGAGATCCGGCTCGATCCGTTCATTACGCACAACTTGCCGCTGGAGCGCATCAACGAGGCGTTCGACCTGATGCACGAAGGCAAGTCGATCCGCACCGTGATCCATTTCTGAGACCACCAGCGTCTTCTGACGCGGCAGCCATCACGTTTCTCTTGCGGGCGGGACCACAGCATCGTGGCCCCGCCTTTTTAGTTCAGGAGTCCCGCGATGTCCGGCAGCCAGCGTTTCCTGACCGTCTATTCCGGCGTGCTTACCGCCGTGTTCGCCGTCACCGTGCTGAGCGGTTTCATCGACGCACCGAAAAAGCTTTCGCTCGAGCAGCTCGACGTGCAACGCATCAATATCCGCGAACCGGACGGCACGCTGCGGCTGGTTGTGTCCAATACCGACAAGGCGCCGGGTATCTACATCAGGAACAAGGAATACCCGCACCCCAGCCGCAAGACCGCGGGCATGATCTTCCTCAATGACGAAGGCACCGAGAACGGCGGCCTGATCTTCGGCGGCGAAAAGAGCGCCGATGGCACCAGGCAGAGCTACGGCCATCTATCGTTCGACGCCTACGAGCAGGACCAGACCATGACCCTGGACGCGAGCCAGGACGGCGACGCGCACAGCAACCGCATCACCCTGATCGACCAGCCGCCCTTCCCCATCCTGGAGCTGATCCAGCTGCTGGACCAGATCAAGAACCTGCCGCCGGAAGAGCAGACCAAACGCATCGAGGCGTTCTACGCCTCGCACGGCGGCAAGCCGAAGACGCGCCTGTCGATGGGCCGCGGCCAGGACGGCACCGTCGGGCTGGGCATGATGGACACACAGGGCCGCCCACGCCTGCTGCTGATGGTGGCGGCGGATGGCACGCCCAAGGTGCAGACGCTGGACGAGCACGGCAAGGTCACCGGCGAGTTGCCCGTCGCCGCAGCGCACTGAGGCGCTACGGCTGCGCGTAGAAGATCAGGCGGTTGCCGAACGGATCGTGCGCCGCCAGCTCGCGCAGGCCCCACGGCATGGTTTCCACGCCGGGGCGGCCATAGCGGTACTGCTTCGCGCTCAGCTCGGCATGCAGGGCGTCGATATCGTCGATCGCGATGCGCACTACCGCGCCGGGGCTGGCGTCGCCGTGGTGCTCCGACAGATGCAGCGCGCAATCGCCGCGCGATACCTGCATGTACAGCGGCGTGCCCGGCTCGAAGCGGTGTTCCCAATCCACCGCGAAGCCGAGGAAGTCGAGATAGAACTCGCGCGCCTTGGCGATATCGAACATGCGCAGGACGGGAATCACGGGGCCGAGCTTCATGGACGGCGTCTCGCGGGAGGGCGGAGGCGCCATCGTACGCTCAGCGCTGCGCCGTGTAGCGCCGCATCGACTCCTCGAAGCTCAGCCGCGGCGCCACGATGCTGCCATCGGGCTGCAGCTTGCCGCCCAGCGGGTCGATCGGCTCGATCAGGTAGGCGTCCTGGCCGGGATCGAGGCCATCGACGATCACATCGAACGTCGTCGCGCGTGATGATGCCGGCGTAAACCAGTGGATGTTGTCCTTCTCGGTGGTCATCGCGGCGGCGTCGCCGATGCCGCCGACGTGATCGCCGGTGGGACGGATGCGCAGCGCGCCTTCTTCCTCGCCGATGCGGTCGAAGGTGCGGATGCGCACCTTGCCTTCCACCACCATATGCGCCGAAGCCATGTGCCGGTGCGCGTGCGGCGTGATCACGCTGGACGGACCGAACTCGAACAGCGCCGCGGCGTAGGCGAGATGGCGCGGCTCGCCCTGCGCGTCGAGGAAGCGCAGGCTGCGTTTCACCGGGTCGCGCATGAAAGGCACGTTGCGGGTGGCATGGGCGCGCATCGCTTCGGCCATCAGTTCGGCCACGTCCACTTCGCGCGCCAGGCGGTTGACCTCGTCATGCCAGGCCATGTGCGCGACCGTGCCGGCGCGCAGGGCGTGGGCCAGCTCGTCCTGGCGATCGATCCAGTAGCGGGCCGAGAGGCCGCGACGCGGAATCGCTTCCGTCGCGTGTGCTTCGCGCAGCAGGGCATAGAGTGCAAATGACGCGAATGAAGCCGTGCGCAGAAAGTTGCGGCGGCCTTGCTGCATTTCATCTGGCATGGCGACCCTCAATCCTCAAGAGCGAATCCTTCTCCTTTCGGGAGAAGGTGGCGGCAGCCGGATGAGGGTTCGGCCGGAGTACAACGCCCCACTCCGCCCCGACCCTCACACCGACGCTCTCCCGTCGGGAGAGGGGCTAATCCCTGCCGCCTGCGCAGCCTGCCCCACACTCAAGGCACCACCGCGACCACCGGATGGCGCTGTTCATTTTCCAGCCAGCTACGCGCCGCCGTTTTGCGTAACCTTGCGCGGCTGCACGCCTTCCTCAGGGTTCCTTCCCATGTATACGCCTCAAGAACCGCACTCGCGTGCGGCGCTTCCGCTCGCCCCTTCGCTGGACCCGTCGCTCGCCGATGCCCATATGCCGCGCCGGTTCCGGCCGCTCAGCACCCGCGTGGTGTGGATCGGTGCGCTGGCCATGCTGCTGGGCGCGCTCGTCGCCCTGGTGGCGCGCGCGCTCACCGGGCTGATCGGGCTGGTCACCAATCTCGCCTTCTACGGCCGCTGGAGCTTCGAGTTCTCCAGCCCCGCGGATAACCATCTCGGCCTGTGGGTCATCGCCATTCCGGTGATCGGCGGCCTGATCGTGGGCGTGATGGCGCGCTTCGGTTCTCGCGCCATCCGCGGCCACGGCATTCCCGAGGCGATGGAACAGGTGCTGCTCAACGAGAGCCGCATTCCGCCGCGCATCACCTGGCTCAAGCCCGTGTCCTCCGCCATCGCCATCGGCACCGGCGGCCCGTTCGGCGCGGAAGGCCCGATCATCGCCACCGGCGGCGCGCTGGGTTCCCTGGTCGGCCAGCTGCTGCATGTCACCGCGGAAGAGCGCAAGACCCTGCTTGCCGCGGGCGCGGCCGCCGGCATGGCGGCGGTGTTCAATGCGCCGGTATCGGCGGTGCTGCTGGCGCTGGAGCTGCTGTTGTTCGAACGCCGCGCGCGCTCGCTGATTCCGGTGGCGCTCGGCGCCGCGGTGGGCACCGGCGTGCGCTTCGCGCTGGAAGGCAGCGAGGCGATGTTCGCCATGCCCGCGCTGGCCGCGCCCGATATGCGGGCGCTGCTGGCCTATCTGGTGCTGGGGCTGATCATCGGCGCACTCAGTGTCGGCATCACGCGCGTGGTCTATGCGATCGAGGACGGCTTCGAGAAGCTGCCGATCCACTGGATGTGGTGGCCGGCACTCGGCGCCGTGGTCACCGGCATCGTCGGCTATGTCCTGCCCACCACGCTGGGCGTGGGCTACACCAATATCAGCGCGGTGCTCGGCGGCCAGCTCGGCCTGGGCGCGATGCTGGCGCTATGCCTGCTCAAGTTCGTGTCGTGGTCGATCTCGCTGGGCAGCGGTACCTCCGGCGGCACGCTGGCGCCGCTGTTCACCATCGGCGGTGCGCTCGGCGGCGTGTTCGGCACGCTGGCCGTCACCTATCTGCCCTGGCTGCACGTGGATCCGCGCATGGCCGCGCTGGTGTGCATGGCGGCGATCTTCGCCGGCGCTTCGCGCGCCTTCCTCACTTCGGTGGTGTTCGCGTTCGAGACCACGCAGGAACCGCACGGCCTGCTGCCGCTGCTGATCGGCTGCGCCGCCGCGTATCTGATCTCCGGCCTGCTGATGCGCAACACCATCATGACCGAGAAGATCGCGCGCCGCGGCGTGCGCGTGCCGGCCGACTACGCGGCCGATTACCTCGACCGCATCCTGGTGCGCGACGCCTGCTCGCGCGAGGTGGTGATGCTGCCGGCGGAGCAGACGCTGGAGGCGACGCGCGCATGGCTGGAGATCGGCGGTGTCCAGGCGCAGCACCAGGGCTTCCCGGTCGTGGATGCCAACGGCGCGCTGCGCGGCGTGGTCACGCGCCGCGACCTGCTCGACCGGCAGATCGCCGGCGACCGCACGGTGGGCGAGCTGGTGAAGCGCCCCGCGCTGGTGGTGCGCGAGGACCACAGCCTGCGCGAAGCCGCCGACCACATGGTCGAGGCGAATGTGGGCCGCCTGATCGTGCTGGGCGCGGATGGCGGCCACCGCATGGTCGGCATCATCACCCGCGGCGACCTGCTGGCGGCGCATGCACGGCGCCTGCGCGAAACCCACGTCACCAGCCAGACGCTGGGCCGCCGCCCCGCTACGCCCTGAGGCTTACTTCCGGCGCGCCGCGCCGGAAGTCTTCGCCTGGCCGCACATCGGCGGCCAGGCTTCTGCCCCCTGCGGCTGCCACACGAAGAACTCGCCCGACTCCGGCTCGCCCGTGTCGCGCGCGAACAGCAGCGACTTGCCGCTGGGCGAGAACGCCGCGCCGATCTCGCTGCCGTTGACGTTCACCTCGGGGCCGAGCTTTTCCTTCTTCGTCCACCGGTGGCCATCCCAGTGCGACTGGTACAAGCCGCCGTCGGCCATCACGATCAGGCGCTTGCCGTCCGGCGACGGCAGCGGCTCGTATTCGTCGCCCGCGGTGTTGATGGCGGGGCCGGCGTTCTCCACCGTCCACTGGCCGGGGCTGGTTTCCTTCGCGCGCCAGATATCGTTCTTGCCCAGGCCGCCGGCGCGGTTCGAACCGAAATAGAGCCAGCCATCCGGCGCCATGCGCGGGAACCACTCGGCCTCGCCGGAATTCACCGGTTCCGGCAAACGCACCGGCTTCTGCCAGCTGCCGTCGGCGTTGCGGTCGGCGCGCCAGATATCCAGGTCCTTGCTGTTCTGGCGTCCGGTGGCGCGGGTCGAGATGAAGTAAATGCTGCGCCCATCCGGCGTGAACCACGGATCGGCTTCCGCGCCCGGCGCCGCGAACGGCGCATCCACCGGCGTCGACCATTGCCTGCCATCGCAATGCGAGGTGAGGATGCGCCAGCCTTTGAATTCCTTGGAACTGCGCACGAAGTAGAGATCGCCGGTGCGCGGGTCGAAGGCGGGGTGGGATTCGAACAGGTCGCTGGAGACGCCGGCGGGAGTCCATGGGTGCACCGTCGATGGTGCTTCTTTTGCCGCGGCGCAGACCGGTATCAGCATGGCGAGCAAGGCGGACAGCGGACGCTTCATGGCAAGTACCGTGAGTTCTCCGGAGTGCGAGGATGGTATGCGCTGACGCTGCCGCCTGCCTTGGTACTTCTGGCACATGGGCAACGGCCGGGCGGTGCCGCGGCACTTCCTACACCGTCATTCCGGCGTGGTGGTGCTCAGGCCGACTGGAACAGTGCGAGGCTTTCGGTGCTGACCTTGCCGTCCGCGCGCAGCCACGATTCGGCTGCAATCACCTTGGTGCATGGACCAAAGCTCGCGACGCGCACGGGGCGGTGCGCCGCTTCACGCCTGATCGCACCCAGCACGCTACGCATCACCTCGCCAGTAAACGGCGTGTACAGATAGAACAGCGTCGCTTTCGAGAAATCGGCTTCGCGCGCATCGCCGCACTCGAACGCAACACGTCCAACGCCGAGGTTCTGCGCACACCGCTGCGCCGCATCCACGTACGCTTGCTCGCGCTCGACGCCGATAGCGCGTGCCGCGGTGGTCATGGCAACCAGCATGGGCACGATGCCCAGGCCGGCACCCAGATCCATCACCATGTCGTGCTCGCTCAGCTCCGCGCGGCGAATCAGTTCGAAGATATGCCGCGCCGGCGTGGGTTGGTAGAACACCATTTCCGGCGGCAATGGCGCGACGTCGCCCGGCTCGTCGAGTGCCAGCACGCCGCTGACCAGATCGTCGCGATCGTCGTAGCCATCGCCCTCGGGCGCGGCTTCCAGCGCATCGATCCACGGCGCCAGCGCGTTCTTTCCGTCGCGGATGTCCTGGCGAAGCGCGGCATAGAGGCCGCGGTTGATCTCTTCGAAGTTTGCGCGCAATGCCTCTGCGCGCATGAGCAGTTCCGCGTCGCCGCTGCTTTCCGCATGCAGCTCCAGGCGATCCAGCACGTCGAGCCGTTCGCGCAAGCGCATCGGCTCGCGCAAGGAAACTTCGCCTTCGGCGTATGCGATCCACTCCCGCAGCCCCGCCGGCATCAGCCCATCTCCCCGAACTTTTCGCGATAAAGCGTCGCCGCCCAATCGACGAACACGCGCACGCGCGGCGACAGCTGGCGGTGGTACGGATACATCGCCGACACCGGCAAGCCGGGCGAGCGCCAGCCGGAAAGCACCTCGACCAAGCTGCCGTCATCCAGGTGCTCCTGCACGCGATAGCGCGGCAGCTGGATCAAGCCGCAGCCTTGCTGTGCGGCGACCAGATAGCTCGAAGCATCGTTGACCGACAGCCACCCGGCCAGCTCGTACTCGCGCAACTGCCCGTCCACCACCAGCTCAAACGGATAGTTGTGATCGCGCCCGCTGGCGAAGAATCCCACCGCCTGATGGCGCAGCAGGTCTTCCGGATTCACCGGCACGCCATGCCGCGCCAGATAGTCCGGGCTCGCGCAGATCGCTTCCGGCATCACCGCCAGCCGCCGCGCGACCAGGCTGGAATCCTTCGGCGTGCCGGCGCGGATCACGCAGTCGATGCCTTCGCGCACCAGGTCCACGAGGCGGTCGCCGCTGCTGATCTTCAGCTCCACGTGCGGATAGCGCTGGCGGAACTCGTTGATCCGCGGCAGCACGATATGCGTGGCGTGCGCGCCGTGCAGGTCCAGCCGCAGGGTGCCGCGCGGGTTGGCGGCGGTGTGGCCAAGCGCGGCTTCGGCGTCTTCCAGTTCCGCCAGCAGGTGCACGCAGCGCTCGTAATAGGCCTGCCCGTCCAGGGTGGGGCGCACCTGGCGGGTGGTGCGTTCCAGCAGGCGGGTGCCGAGGCGGGCTTCCATGTCCTTGATGGCGTAGGTGGCCGTGGCGCGCGGCAGGCCGCGCTCGTCGGCGGCGCGGGAAAAGCTGCCGAGCTCGACGATGCGGGTGAACAGGCGCATGGCGTCCAGGCGGTCCATGGGGGCCGATTATTCAATATAGGCGAATAGATATGCCAGTTCCTGGCGATTTATCCGTGCCAGTCAAAACAAAAGAATGCTCCCCACACCAACCCACGGCCCGGTCCCGGGCCACCTGTCACCCTCGGAGAGCATCCATGAGTCAGCAGCAGAAGACAGCCCTGGTCACCGGCGCCTCGGGCGGCATCGGCCGCGCGATCGCGTTGCGCCTAGCCGCGGACGGCTTTGCCGTCGCCGTGCATTTCGCCGGCAACCCGGCCACCGCCGGCAAGGTGGTGAAGGAGATCGAACAGGCCGGCGGCCGCGCCGCCGCCATGCAGGGCGACGTCGCCGAACCGGAAGACATGCGCCGCGTGTTCGACGACGCCGCCCAGCTCACCGGCGCGGTCGACGTGGTGGTGCACAGCGCCGGCATCATGAGCAACCTGCCGATCGCCGGCGGCGACCTGGCGCAGTTCGACCGCCTGATCCGCACCAACCTGCGCGGCGCCTTCGTGGTGCTGGGCGAGGCGGCGCAGCGGGTGCCGCCGGGCGGCCGGATCATTGCGCTGTCCACCAGCGTGATCGGCAAGGCCTTCCCCACCTACGGCCCCTACATCGCCTCCAAGGCGGGCGTGGAAGGGCTGGTGCACGTGCTGGCCAACGAGCTGCGCGGCCGCAACGTCGCGGTGAATGCCATCGCCCCGGGCCCGGTCGGCACCGAGCTGTTCTACCAGGGCAAGAGCGAACAGCAGATCGCCCAGATCGCCAACCTCGCGCCGATGGAGCGCCTGGGCACGCCGGACGACATCGCCCGCGCCGTGGCCTTCCTGGCCGGCCCCGATGGCGCCTGGGTCAACGCGCAGGTGCTGCGCGTGAACGGCGGCATGGTCTGAAACCCCCACAGCCCGATTCGAGGAGAAACCCCATGCAGCAGATCATCCTGATCACCGGCGCCTCCAGCGGTTTCGGCGCGCTCGCCGCCCGCGCCATGGCCCGCGCCGGCCATACCGTCTACGCCAGCATGCGCGATACGCAAGGGCGCAATGCCGCGCAGGTGGAAGCCGTAAAGACTTATGCGAAAGAGCATGGCGTGGACTTGCGCACGGTCGAGCTGGACGTGCAGTCGCAGGACTCCGCCGATGCCGCCATCGCGCACATCGTGACCGCGCACGGCCGCCTCGACGTGGTGGTGCACAACGCCGGCCATATGGTGTTCGGCCCCGCCGAAGCCTTTACGCCGGAACAGTTCGCCCAGCTCTACGACGTGAACGTGCTGGGCACGCAGCGGGTCAACCGCGCCGCGCTGCCGCAGCTGCGCAGGCAGGGCCGGGGCTTGCTGCTGTGGGTGTCCAGCAGCAGCACGCGCGGCGGCACGCCGCCGTATCTCGCGCCCTACTTCGCCGCCAAGGCGGCGATGGATTCGGTAGCGGTGAGCTATGCGGGCGAACTGGCGCGCTGGGGCATCGAGACCTCGATCATGGTGCCGGGCGCGTTCACCAAGGGCACCAACCACTTCGCGCATTCCGGCACGCCGGCGGACAAGGCGCGCGCGGCGCAATACACGGAAGGTCCGTACCGGGGTTTCGAAGAGGAGATCCTGCATGGCCTGGCCGCGTGCGAACCGGCGGATGCGGATGTGGCCACGGTGGCGGATGCGATGGTCGACATCGTCAACCTGCCGTTCGGCAAGCGTCCGTTCCGCGTGCATGTGGATCCGGCGGATGACGGCGCGGCCGTGGTGGCGGCGGTGGCGGATCGGATCCGCGTGGATTTTCTGCGGAGGATTGGGCAGGAAGCGCTGCTGTCGCCGCGGGTGGTGGTGCAGTAACTGGACTCAGTTCCTCAAGCTTGAACCCTTCTCCCTTCGGCGACCCGAAGGTAGTCCCCGTGGGAGAGAAGGTGGCGGCAGCCGGATGAGGGTCCGGCCGGAGCGATGCACATCATTCTTGCGCTGCGCCCGTACCCTCACCCCAACCCCTCTGCCAGGGGGAGAGGGGCTCAAGCTCGTTTCAGTCCCAGGCCGGCGCCAGGCTCGCCGGATTGGCAAGACGCTCCCCACGATCCAGCGTGGCAATGCGCGCCATATCCTCATCGTCCAGCTTCAGCTTTTCCGCTTCGAGATTACCGGCAAGATTCGCCCGCTTGGTCGACGACGGAATCACCGAATATCCCAGCCGCAGCGCCCAGGCCAAGGCTACCTGCGCAGGCGTCGCGCCGTGCCGCCTGGCGATATCCACGATCACCGGATCCTGCAGCACCTTGCCGTAGGCCAGCGTCATGTACGACGTGAGATGGACACCCTGCGCCTTGGCGAATTCCGCCAGCTTGCGGTTCTGCAGATAAGGATGGATTTCCACCTGATTGGTGGCGATGTTCGCGGCGCCAGCCAGATCGATGCTCTGGCGCAGCAGGTCGACGGTGAAGTTGGACACGCCGAACTGCTTCGTCAGCCCCGCCGCCTGCGCTTCGCGCAGCGCATCCAGCGATTCGTTCAACGGCACCGCACCCTTGGGCGAAGGCCAGTGGATCAGGGTGAGCTCGACGTGATCCGTGCGCAAGCGCTGCAGGCTTTCGCGCAGGCTGGGGATCAGGCGCCCGGGCGCGAGGTTATCGGTCCAGATCTTGGTGGTGATGAACAGCTCGCTGCGCGGCAGCTGGCTGTCGGCCAGCGCCTGGCCGATATCGGCCTCGTTGTCGTAGATCTGCGCGGTGTCGATGGCGCGGTAGCCGACATCGAGCGCGTCGCGCACCGAGTCGATGACGGTCTGGCCCTTGAGGCGGAACGTGCCGAGGCCGAAGGCGGGGATGCTCATGGGGAGACTCCGTAACAGGGAAAGGAAATCAATGGCCGCCCGCGTAGGCCGAAGCGCGGCTTGCGATGGCGGCGAACTGCGGGTCGCGGCGGTCCAGGCGTCCGCTCCAGGCGGTGAGCGCCAGCGCGCCCAATACCACCAGCGCGCCGATCCACGCGGTGTGGATGAGGCCGACGTGGGCGACGATCAAGCCGCCGCCCCAGGCGCCGCCGGCGATGCCGAGATTGAACGCGGCGATGTTCAGGCCCGAGGCCACGTCCACCGCCTGCGGCGCATAACGCTCCGCCTGCTGCACCACGTACACCTGCAGGCCCGGCACATTGCCGAACGCCACCGCGCCCCAGGCCAGCACCGTGAGCAGCGCCAGCCACGGCACGTGCGCGGTGAAAGTGAGCACGCCGAGCACGGCGGCCAGGCCGAGGAAGATCACTTTCAGCGCGCCGATTGGGCCGCGCCGGTCGGCCAGCCTGCCGCCCCACAGATTGCCCACCGCCACCGACACACCGTAGACCAGCAGCACCAGGCTCACCGCGCCTTCGCTGAAACCGGTGACGTTCTGCAGGATCGGCGAGAGAAAGGTGAAGGCGACGAAGGAGCCGCCATAGCCCACCGCGGTCATCGCATACACCAGCAGCAGCCGCGGCTGGCGCAGCACGGCGGCCTGTTGCAGCAGCGAAGCCGGCGCCTGGTGCGGGATATCGCGCGGCACGAAGGCCAGGCTGCCGAGAAAGGCGATCACGCCCAGCGCCGACACCGCCAGGAAGGTGGACTGCCAGCCCAGGTGCTGGCCGATGAAGGTGCCCAGCGGCACGCCGGTCACCAGCGCCACGGTCAGGCCGGTGAACATGATGGCGATGGCGCTGGCGGCCTTTTCCTTCGGCACCAGGCTGGTGGCGATGGTCGAGCCGATCGAGAAGAACACGCCGTGGGCCAGCCCGGTGAGCACGCGCGCGATCACCAGCGCCTCGTAGCCCGGCGCCTGCCACGCCAGCAGGTTGCCGATGGTGAACAGCACCATCAGCGACAGCAGCAGCGCCTTGCGCGGCACGCGGCCGGTGAGCGCGGTAAGCAGCGGCGCGCCGAGCGCGACGCCCAGCGCGTACAGGCTGACCAGCAGGCCGGCGGACGGCAGGCCGACGCCGAGGTCGCCCGCGATGGTGGGGATGAGGCCGACGATGACGAACTCCGTCGTGCCGATGGCGAAGGCGCTGATGGTCAGCGCCAGCAGGGCAAGCGGCATGGTTGCGCTCCGGATCTTTGAAAGGATGCGCCTAGTTTCGGCACGCGACTCTTTCAGAAAAACCTGCTAAACAGCGAAAGAGTCTTGCCCAGGAAGCAATAATGAAGACCAGCTTGGACGAGTTGCAGACCTTTGCGACCGTGGTGGACACCGGCTCCATCACCGCCGCGGCCGAGCAGCTGGGCCAGACCGTCTCCGGCATCAGCCGCTCGCTGAGCCGGCTGGAGGGCAAGCTGGACACCACCCTGCTCCGCCGCACCACGCGGCGGCTGGAGCTGACCGAGGAAGGCCGGTTTTTTCTGGACCGCGCGCGGCAGATCGTGGCCGCGGTGGAAGACGCCGAAGACGAGATGACCGCGCGCCGGCAGAAACCGGCCGGGCGCCTGCGCGTGAACGCGGCCTCGCCCTTCATGCTGCACGTGATCGTGCCGCTGGTCGGCGGCTTCCGCGCGCGCTTTCCGGAGATCGAGCTGGAACTCAACACCAGCGACCAGATCATCGACCTGCTGGAACAGCGCACCGACGTGGCGATCCGCATCGGCGCGCTGCGCGATTCCACCCTGCATGCGCGGCCGCTGGGCCTGAGCCGCCTGCGCATCCTGGCCAGCCCGGCTTATTTGAAGCAGCGCGGCCAGCCGCGCCATGTGCGCGATCTGTCGCGCCACAGCCTGCTGGGCTTCACCTTCACCGAAACCTTGAACGACTGGCCGCTGCGCCACGCCCAGGGCGACAGCCTGCGCATCGCGCCCACCCTGCTCGCCTCCAGCGGCGAAACGCTGCGCCAGCTCGCGCTGGCCGGCGACGGCATCGCCTGCCTGGCCGACTACCTCACCGCGCAGGACCAGGCCGAGGGACGGCTGGTGCAGGTGCTGGCGCGCGACACGCTGGACGTGCGCCAGCCGATCAACGCGGTGTACTACCGCAATACGCAATTGGCATCGCGTATCCGCTGCTTTCTGGATTACGTCGCAGAGGCAATGACACCGGCGTAGGTTGGGGTGAGCCAAAGGCGAACCCCAACGTGGCGAACGCCCGCACGTCTGTTGGGGTTCGCCTGCGGCTCACCCCAACCTACGCCTACGCCGGATTCGGGGCTTTACGCAGCTCTTCGCACAGATCGAACACCGCATCGTCGATGCGTTCGACCGCGTCGGCCAGCGCCAGCGCGTGCTCGGGCAGGCGCACCATCGGCGCACCGTCCAGCGCCAGCGGATTGGCGGGGCCGGACTGCAGCGCTTCCAGCTCGTGGATGGCTTCGCGCAGGTCTTGCTTCGCCTGCTCGCTCTTCAGGGTGGGGCCGAAGTCGTGCTGGAACGCCTTCATCTGCGTCAGCAGGGTGGTGGTGTAGCCGCGCGCTTCGTACAAGGTCTCGTCGGCATGGCGCCACGGCAGGCCGCCGCGGCGCATGGCCAGGGCGGAGGCGACGATGGGCCAGCGCGGCGGCGTGAACTCGCCGGGATGCGGCGGGATCATGCCGGCGGCCAGGCGCTCCTGCAGCGTGTCGAGGCGGTCGCTGACCACTTCCAGGTAGTCGGCCAGCGCGGCGGCGCTGAGATAGAAATGCGCGTTGTCCGGGTCGTCGTCGGTCAGGCGGTCGAGATAATCGAGCAGATGGTCGGCCACCTTGCGGTACTGGCTTTCGGCGCTGCGCAGCGGCAGGTGGCCGGGACGGCTGGCGAGCAGCGCGTCGGCGGCGGCCAGGTCCTTGTCTTCCATCAGCGGCGCCTGCGGCCGCGCGAAGTCTTCGCGCAGGGCGTGCAGCAGATCGCGCGAGGCCATCAGCGAACCGCGCTCCCAGCCGGGCGTGTCCTGCATGTCCGCGCCCTGTGGATGATGGTGGCCGCGCAGCGGATGCGCATGCCGGCCGGCCAGGCCCTGCACCGCGCGTATCACGCTGATGGTGGTGGCGGCTCCCGGGGTCATCGGCCGCTTCATCGCCACCTGTTCGGTGCGCGGCGGCGTCGATGGGTTGACCAGGTTCGGCTCGCGGTCCCACCACCACAGCGCGATGCAGGCGATCAGCAGGGGCAGGGCCAGCGCGACCAAGGCCACGCGCAAGACGGCGTGGTTCGGCCTGGCGGTCGGGTCCGTCGCTTGCATCGGTGGATTTCCTCGGGCTCCGGTCGGGGCATGAACGCGCTAAAGGTAGCGCGGGATGACGCGGCGAGACAGCGCGGCGCTTCAGAAAAAAGCCGCGCGTCGCAGCGACGCGCGGCTTCGGCCGGGCCAGCGCCTCGCGGCTCAGGCGCGGTGGTAGACCTCCGAACCCTGCTCGCGGAACTCGGCGGCCTTCTCCGCCATGCCTTCGTCCAGCGCGGCGGTCTCGTCGACGCCGTGCTCGGCGGCGTAGTCGCGCACGTCCTGGGTGATCTTCATCGAGCAGAATTTCGGCCCGCACATCGAGCAGAAGTGCGCGGACTTGTGCGCGTCCTTGGGCAGCGTCTCGTCGTGGAATTCCTTGGCCTTTTCCGGATCGAGACCCAGGTTGAACTGGTCGTCCCAGCGGAACTCGAAGCGCGCCTTGGACAGCGCGTTGTCGCGCACCTGCGCGCCGGGGTGGCCCTTGGCGAGATCCGCCGCGTGCGCGGCGATCTTGTAGGCGATGATGCCGTCGCGCACGTCCTGCTTGTTCGGCAGGCCGAGGTGCTCCTTCGGCGTGACGTAGCAGAGCATGGCGGTGCCGAACCAGCCGATCATCGCCGCGCCGATGGCCGAGGTGATGTGGTCGTAGCCCGGCGCGATGTCGGTGGTCAGCGGCCCCAGGGTGTAGAACGGCGCCTCGTGGCACTTCTCCAGCTGGCGCTCCATGTTTTCCTTGATCAGCTGCATCGGCACGTGGCCGGGGCCTTCGATCATGGTCTGCACGTCGTGCTTCCAGGCGATCTGGGTGAGCTCGCCCAGGGTGTCCAGCTCGCCGAACTGGGCGGCGTCGTTGGCGTCGGCCACGCAGCCCGGGCGCAGGCCGTCGCCGAGGCTGAAGGACACGTCGTACGCCTTCATGATTTCGCAGATTTCCTCGAAGTGCGTATAGAGGAAATTCTCGCGGTGATGGGCCAGGCACCACTTGGCCATGATCGAGCCGCCGCGCGAGACGATGCCGGTGACGCGCCGGGCCGTGAGCGGCACGAAGCGCAGCAGCACGCCGGCGTGGATGGTGAAGTAGTCCACGCCTTGTTCGGCCTGCTCGACGAGGGTGTCGCGGAACAGCTCCCAGGTGAGTTCCTCGGCCACGCCGCCCACTTTCTCCAGCGCCTGGTAGATCGGCACGGTGCCGATCGGCACCGGCGAGTTGCGGATGATCCACTCGCGGGTTTCGTGGATGTTCTTGCCGGTGCTCAGGTCCATCACCGTGTCGCCGCCCCAGCGGATCGACCACACCAGCTTCTCCACTTCCTCGGCGATGCCGGAGGACACGGCGCTGTTGCCGATGTTGGCGTTGATCTTGGTAAGGAAATTGCGGCCGATGATCATCGGCTCGCTTTCCGGATGGTTGATATTGGCGGGGATGATCGCCCGGCCGCGGGCCACTTCGTCGCGCACGAATTCCGGCGTGATCAGGCGCGGCAGCGAGGCGCCGAAGGACTGGCCCGGATGCTGGTTGCGCAGCGCGCTCTCGGCCAGCGCCTCGAGCTTCTGGTTCTCGCGGATGGCGATGTATTCCATCTCCGGCGTGACGATGCCCTGGCGCGCGTAGTGCATCTGCGTGACGTTGGCGCCGGCCTTGGCGCGCAGCGGCTGGCGCAGGTGATGGCGGAAGCGGATCGGGTCCAGCTTGGCGTCGGCGGCGCGCTGGCGGCCGAAGTCGGAGCTGAGGCCGGTGAGGCGCTCGACGTCGCCGCGCTCTTCGATCCAGGCCGCGCGCAGGGTGGGCAGGCCGGCGGCCAAGTCGACCTGGTAGCTCGGGTCGGTGTACGGGCCGGAGGTGTCGTAGACGGTGACGGGCGGGTTGTCTTCGCCGCCGAACAGGGTGGGCGTCCTGGCCTGGCAGATTTCGCGCAGCGGCACGCGGAGGTCGGGGCGGCTGCCCTGCACGTGGATCTTCCGCGAACCGGGGATCGGCCGGGTAACGGCCTCGGAGAGTTCCTGCGCGGCGCGCGCGAGATCGTTGGGCTGGGCATTCATCGACGTGGCGTCCTTCGTGAGGCGGGGAAACACGAAGCGGCGGCGCCGGAGGCACGAACTGCCTGGGTTCAGCAGGCTTGGGATCGTGCGGCGAAGCTCCCTACACCGGTGCTAACCGGATCAGGTTCGAAGGGACTCTCTCAGCCGACCGTGGTCGGCACCCCCGCTTCCAGAAGGCTGACATTCAAGCACGAATCGCCGGATACGGGCGAGTACGCGGCGTGAAGAGGGGGGATTCAGCGCGGCAGGTAGGCGCGCAGGAAGGTGGACACGCCGGCGCGGGCGTTCGATTCCACCTCGCTGGCGAAGGCGTCCTGGCAGCCGTCGCAGCCGAACATGCGGCGCAGCACGAGGTCGCCCTTGATCAGGGCCAGGAACTGCACGCTGGCCTGGGCGACGTTCTCGATCTCCAGCTTGCCGTCGTCAACCGCCTGTTCCAGCAGGCGTTCCATCAGCTTGTGCGTGCGGGTGGGGCCTTCTTCCCACAGCAGCTTGCCGTAGCGCGGATTGCCCTGGCGGCAGTCGCTGAGGATGGCGCGGAAGGTGCCGACGTTCTTCGGGTCGCAGTCGATGTGGGCGTGGGTCATGGCGACGCGCATGAGCAGGTCGCTGATCTCCGTGGCCGGGTCGTACAGGTAGGTGTCTTCCGGCAGCAGGTCCTGGATGTGCGCGCGGATCACCTCGCGGAACAGGTTGTCCTTGTCGCCGAAGTGGCTGTAGACGGTGAGCTTGGACACGCCCGCCTCGGCGGCCACGGCGTCCATGCTGGTGCCGGCGAAGGCGTTGCGCACGAACAGGCCCTTGGCTGCCTCCAGGATCGCGGCGCGCTTCTCCATGTCCTTAGGGCGGCCAGGACCCTGGGGCTTGGTTTGCGCGATCGTGTTCATGCCGTTCTACACCTTCACAAAGGAATAACCGGGGTTTAGTATACGCGCCGGTTTACTTATTTTCCACCGCCGTCCTGAACGGCCGACCCATGACCTCTACTATCGCAGAACTCACTCTCAGCGGCCCTTATCGCCATGCCCAGCGCATGCTTGCCGCGTGGCTGGAGCATGGCCAGGCGCTTGCCCGTCGCCGCGCTTTCGCCGTGCGCGTGGCGCTGGCCGCGCTGAATGCGCCCGAGCGCCACCGCATCGCGCGCTGGCTGGCCTGGCTGGCGGTCGCGGCGGAAAGCCGCCGGCAGCCGGCCCTGCTGCCGCGCATCCGGCTGCTGGATGCAGCGCTCGGACAAGCGACCGAAGATGCGTTCGCACGCCTGCCGGTGGACATCGCCGCCAAGCGGGCGGATAACCGTCGCCTGACGGCTTGAGTGTCCGCGGACACCGCGCTGCGCATGACTTCCGTCAGCTCGTCGCGGTGACTTCCGGCACTTCGTGGGGAAGCAGGCAAGCTCCAGGCTTTTGAACATTGTCGGGACTGGTCTAAGCGCTTATCCTTTCTGACCTTTTTTCGACTTTGCACGGGACGTAGGCTGACCATGGCGATGAACTTCGAACAGGCGCGGCAGAACATGGTGGAAAACCAGGTGCGCCCCTGGGAGGTGCTGGACGCGCGCGTGCTCGACGTGCTCGGCCGCCTGCACCGCGACCAGTTCGTCGCCCCGGAGCATCGTGCGCTGGCCTATGCCGACGTCGGCCTTCCGATAGGCCATGGCGAGAGCATGCTCAAGCCGGTGCTGGAAGGCCGCGTGCTGCAGGCGCTGGAGCTGAAGGAAACGGAACACGTGCTGGAAATCGGCACGGGCTCGGGCTTCCTCACCGCCTGCATGGCCAGCCTGTCCGGCCATGTCACCAGCGTCGATATCCATGCCGACTTCATCGCCGCCGCGGCGCAGCGCATCGCGCAGGCGGGCATCGACAACGTGACGCTCGCCACGGGCGAGGCGGTCAAGGCCTGGCAGCCTGCCGGCCAGTTCGATGCGGTGGTGGTCACCGGCGCCGTGTATGAAATTCCCCAGCGTTTCCTCGGCTGGCTCAAGCCGGGCGGCCGCCTGCTGGCGGTGCGCGGCGAGTCGCCGGTGCAGCAGATGGTGCTGCTGACCCACGAGGGCGAAGGCCGCTATCGCGAGGAGAGCATCCTCGAGACCGACTTGCCCTACCTGGTGCACGCCGAGCCGCCGCGCAAATTCGTTTTCTGACCTGACCCGATTTCCCATTCCCCAAGAGGCAACCCATGCGTTTGAAGCTTCTGACCCTTGCCCTGGCCCTGACGGCGCTTCCGTTGTCCGGCCACAGCGAGGATTTGCTGGATGCATACCGAGAAGCCCGCGCTAACGATCCGGTGCTGGCGCAGTCCGACGCCAATCGCCAGGCCACCGGCGAGGGCATCACGCAGGCGCGCGCACTGATGCTGCCGCAGCTGAGCGCGGGGTTGACCTTCAACCAGTACAGCGGCAACAACAGCCAGGACTCCGCCGGCGGCCATTCGCGCTCGCGCACCGAGAACGCCACCCTGAGCCAGAGCGTGCTGGACATCAGCAAGTGGACGAGCCTGAAAACCGCCCGCTCGCAGTCCGACGCGCAGGAACAGCTCTACCAGGCCGCGCTGCAGAACCTGTACGTGCGCGTCACGCAGGCCTACTTCGGCGTGCTCACCGCGCAGGACACGCTGACCTTCAACAAGGCCAACGAAGAAGCCTACCGCCAGGCCTATGAGCAGGCGGACCAGCGCTTCAAGGTCGGCCTGGCCGCGATCACCGACGTGTACCAGGCCAAGTCGTACTACGAGCTGGCCAAGGCGCAGACCATCTCCGCCGAGAATTCGCTCAACGACGCCAAGGAAGCGCTGCGCCAGATCACCGGCCAGCCGGTCACCGAGCTGAAGAAGCTGCGCGACGACCTGCCGATGGACGCGCCCTCGCCGGCCGACCCGAACACCTGGGTGGAAGAGGCGCTCAAGCACAACCCGAACGTGCTCTCGCAGCAGTACAGCGTGGAAGCGGCCGAGCACAGCATCGACACGGCGCGCGCCGGCCACCTGCCGACCATCAACGCCACGGTCACCCGCGGCCAGACCAACGCCTGGGCCGAGAACGGCGGCCTGGTCACCCCCGGCAACGGCCGCTGGGGCACCACCGCCGGCCTGACCCTGTCGGTGCCGATCTTCGAAGGCTTCGGCACCCAGTCGCGCGTGCGCCAGTCGATCTACAACCGCGACGCGGCGCAGGATTCGCTGGAATCCACCCGCCGCCAGGTCTCGCGCGACACGCTCAACTACTACCGCTCGGTCGGCGCCGGCATCCTGCAGGTGCAGGCGAACCGCGCTTCGGTCGAATCCGGCCAGAAGGCGCTGGAAGCCACCCGCGCCGGCTTCGACGTGGGCACCCAGACCATGCTGAACGTGCTCAACGCGATTCAGACCCTGACCCAGGCGCAGAGCAGCTACTCGCAGGCGCGCCACGCCTTCATCCTCAACAAGCTGCAGCTGAAGCAGTCGGCGGGCACCATCGACATGCCCGACCTGGAAGCGGTCAACGCGCTGCTGCAGTAAGCAGGTTCAGCACGCGCAAACGAAAAGGCCGGGCATTGCCCGGCCTTTTTTCATGCCCTGAACGAGCCGCTCATTCCTGCAGCTGCTTGTCGATCAGCTCCATCACCCGCTGCACCGCGCCGCGCTCGCGGTCGAACACCACCTGCGCATGCAGGCCCATGCTCTTGCGCCGCTCCGCGTCGCGCAGCAGCTGCAGCACGGCGGTGCCCAGCTCGCTGGCGTCGTTGAGGCGCACCGCGGCGCCTTCGCCGATCAGGGTCAGGGTGATTTCCTCGAAATTGAAGGTGTGCGGCCCCACCAGCACCGGCCGCGACAGCGCCGCCGGCTCCAGCACGTTGTGCCCGCCGATCGGCACCAGGCTGCCGCCGACGAAGGCGAGGTCCGCCGCGGCGTAGAACTGCATCAGCTCACCCATGGCGTCGATCACGAACACCTGGTGCGCAGCGGTCGGCACGCGGTCGGCGCTGCGCGTGGCCATGCTGAAACCCAGGCTGCGCACCGCGCTTTCCACCAGCTTGAAACGCTCCGGATGGCGCGGCGCGATCAGCAGCAAGGCGTCCGGCAGGCGCTTGAGCACCTGCAGGTGCGCTTCCAGCACAGGCAGCTCCTCGCCCTCGTGCGTGCTGCCGGCGATCCACACCGGCCGCAGATGGCCCCATTGCCGGCGCAGTTCCTCGCCGGCCTGCACCGCGGCATACGGCACCGGCATGTCGAATTTCAGATTGCCGCTGACCACGATGCGCGCCGGCTCCACCCCCAGCAGCCGGTAGCGCGCCGCGTCCGTGCGCGACTGCGCCGCGATCTGCCGCACGCAGCTCAGCGCCGAGCGCACCAGCCCCTGCAGCGGGCGGTAGCCGCGCAGCGAGCGCTCGGACAGGCGCGCATTGACGATCATCAGCGGAATGCCGCGCTTCTTGCAGGCGAAGTAGAGGTTCGGCCAGATTTCGGTCTCCACGATGATCGCCAGCCGCGGCCGCACCCGCTGCATGAAGCGCGACACCGCGAACGGCAGGTCGTACGGCAGGTACACGTGGTACACGCTGTCGCCGAACAGCTGGCGCACGCGCTCGGAGCCGGTCGGCGTCACCGTGGTCACCACCAGCGGCGCATTGACGTAGGCCTCGCGCAGCGACTTGATCAGGGGCTCGGCCGCATTCACCTCGCCCACCGACACCGCATGCACCCAGATGCTGCCGCGCAGGGTCGGGCCGCGGTAGAAGCCGAAGCGCTCGCGCCAGCGCCGGTGGTAGTCGCGGTAGCGCACGCCGCGCGCCAGCAGCCGCATCACGATGATCGGCGTCACCAGGTACATCGCGAGGGTGTAGAGATAGCGCAACGGCGGGGCTCGAAGGGGCAGGCGCGGCAGTATAGCCAGTGCCTCCGCGCGGGGCAGGCAAACACCCGGCCGCGGCCCGCGCTCTTGCTACAATCGCGGCCCTCATGCCCGGTGCACCTCGTCCCTCCTTCCAAGCCAAGCTGCTGTCCCCGGTCCAATGGCCGGCGTGGCTGGGCGTGGGCATCCTGAAACTGGTCGCGCGCCTGCCGCGCCACGCGCTCATGGCCGTGGGCCGCGGGCTGGGCGTGCTGATCCAGCATTTCCCCTCGCGCCGCCGGCACATCGCCGAAGTGAACATCGCGCTGTGCTTTCCGGAGCTGTCCGCGGCGGAGCGGGCCGCCCTGGTGGACGCGCACCTGCGCGACATCGGCCTGATGATGATGGAGTTCGCGCTGGGCTGGATGGGCACCGAGCGCGCGATCGAGCGCGTGCCGGTGACGCTGGAAGGCCTGGAGCACCTGGAAGCCGCGCGGGCGCAGGGCAAGGGCGTGCTGCTGGTCGGCGGGCATTTCTCGCATCTGGAGCTGTGCGCGCGGCTGGTGTCGCGGCATATCCGCATCGCTGGCATGTATCGGCGCATGGATTCGGCGGTGTTCGAATGGGCCGTGCTGCGCGCGCGCCTGGACTACGCCGCCGCCATGTTCGACAAGGACGACATCCGCGGCACGGTGAAGTACCTGCGCAGCGGCGGCACGCTGTGGTACGCGCCCGACCAGGACATGCGCAGCAAGGACAATGTCTTCGTGCCGTTCTTCGGCGTGCCGGCGGCGACCATCACCGCGACGCATCACCTGGCGCGCCTGTCCGGTGCGCTGGTCGTTCCGTTCTTCCATCGCCGCCTGCCCGACGGCCGCGGCTATGCACTGCGCCTGGGTGCGCCGCTGCAGGATTTCCCCAGCAGCGACGCCGCGTTCGACACCGCACGCGTGAATGCGAGCATCGAGCAGATGGTGCGCGAAGCGCCCGAGCAATACCTGTGGGTGCACAAGCGCTTCAAGACGCGCCCGCCGCACAGCCCGGAAGTTTATTGAGCCGCGACAGGCAGGCGACAGACTGCTCAAGTACAAGGCATGCGCGGTTTCCCCATTCTTGCGCGCCATGTCCATTCGTTTGTTCTTGCGCTCGCTACGCCATCGTCATGACTGGCGCGGCGCCGCACCAAAACGCATCGCCTCCGGGCTGAAATACCTGCTGCGCTGCGCCCGCATGGCGCGGCGGCAATCCGCGTGGCTGCAGTTCGTGTACGGCTCGCCGCGGCTCAGCGCGATCCTCGCGCAGGATCCGCGGCTGCTGGAGCGTTGGCATCACCATTACATCAATCGCCGGTTCGGCCGCGCGCGCCGGATGGAGATCGTCGCCGATCATTTCCGCTTCGCCTTCGTGCAGTTGCCCGAAGACATGGCCGACGGCGTCTATCTGCACGGCGGCTACCGCATTGGCGCGCTGACGCTGAAGGACAACAGCGAGCTGCGCATCGAACTGCGCCGCCCCACCGGCCGCAGCCGCGAAGGCGAGCTGGCGCTGTGCCTGACCAACAGCCATGACCAGGTGCTGTCGTCCGCGGTGTTCACCGTGGCCGACGAAGGCAGCAGCCTGCTGATCGGCTGCATGCAGGGCGCGTCGGCGGAGCTGGGCCGCGAAGCGGTGCGCGAGCTGACCAGGCAGTGCCATGGCCTGCGCCCGAAGAATCTGCTGTTCTCGCTGCTGCTGGCTTTCGCCGCCGAATACGGCATCGAACGCGTGCGCGGCGTCGCCAATCTGGCGCATCCGTTCGCCGGCGAGGCGGACAAGATCAAGGCCGACTACGACGCCTTCTGGCAGGAATGCCAGGGCGAGCCGCTCACCGACGGCTTCTACGCCCTGCCCGCGCAGGAGCCGCTGCGCGACGAGACCCAGGTGGAGAGCAAGCACCGCTCCGCCTTCCGCAAGCGCGAGGCGCTGCGGCGCGAGGCCTGCGGGCTGCTCATCACGGCGCTGCGCGGCCAGGTGTGGCCGCTGGACCGGGCGGCATAAGCCAATGGACGGCTAAACGTCCTTGCGCTCCGGCGCAGGGATACGTGTTTCCCTCTGCTCCGCCCGCGTCGCCTCGTAAAGCTTGGCGTACTTCAGGAACGCATAGAACGCGTGGATGCGTGCGGCGATAAAGCCCGCCCAGCCCGAGCGGTAATGCCCGCGCAGCAGGTAGTAGCGGAAGAACGCGGCCCAGGCATTGGTGAGCATGCGCAGGCGCAGGCCGCTGGCGCGGCGGCCGGCCAGGTCCGCCACCTGCAGGCTGGAATAGCGGTTGGCCTTGTCCACGCGGCCGGCGATATCGCGCTCGCCGTAGTGGTCCATCACCAGGTCCAGCACGCCGACGCTGCCGTCGACGGTGACTTCCTCGTGCACGCGGTGGCCGCTCATGCGCGCGCGGCGGCGGTCGAACAGGCGCACATAGTGATTGAGGCGGCTGCGCGGCGACTGCCATTGCCAGAAGATCCATTCGCGGCGCCACAGCAGGTAGCCGGCATGCGCCGGCTGCGCGAGCACGTGCTGGATGATCTGCGCGGCGTTCGCCGGCATGGCTTCGTCGGAGTCGAGCAGCAGCACCCAGTCGTGCCGCGCCAGGTCGATGGCCGCCTGCTTCTGCGCGCTGTAGCCGGCGAAGGGCTGGCTCTCGACGCGCGCGCCGTAGTGCGCGGCGATGGCGAGCGTAGCGTCGGTGGAGCCCGAATCCAGCACCACCACCTCGTCGGCCCAGCGCACGCTGGCCAGGCAGGCGTCGAGCGTGGCGGCGCTGTTGTAGCTGGTCAGCACCACCGACAGGGGCTCACGCGCCATCGGCGTCCTCCGCGGCCACGTACAGGCTGGCGCACCACAGGCCCAGCACCCAGGCGAACAGCAGGCCCCACCACGCCGAATAGAAAGCCAGATGGGTATTGAGCGGGAACAGCATTACGCCCAGCGCCACCGTGGCGGGAAATGCGCGGGCGCGCGCCGCCGCTCCCGCCGCATGCCAGCGGCGTATCGCCAGCACCGCGCCGGCCAGCCACAGCGCGAGGCCGGCCAGGCCGGTTTCGCTCAGCACTTCCAGCACCACCTGGTGCGCATGGCAGGCGCCCTCGCCCGCGCCGCAGTTCTCGCCGGTGGCCACGAAGTGGTCGTCCGGCGGCGCCACCTGGCGATAGGCGTAGCGATAGCCGCGCACGCCGACGCCGTTGAGCGGATGCGCTTCGAACATCCACCAGCTGGTGCGCCAGATATCCAGCCGTCCGCTGAGCGCCATATCCACCGCGTGGTCCGACGCCCGGAAGGCGAGCAAGGTCTTTTCCATGCGCGCGTGGAAACGCTCCGAGGTCTTCCATGCCAGTCCGCCGGCGGCCGCGGCGACCAGGGTGCCGGCGCAGCAGATCAGCACGAAGCGCCTGGCCGAGCCGGCCTCGCGCCAGGCGAAGGCCAGCACCACCAGCGCGTAGGTAAGCCACGATGCACGCGATCCTGAGAGCAGCACCGGCCCGAGCAGGGCCAGCGCGGCCAGCACCAGCCCCAGCCGCCCCCGGCGCCAGCGCGCGGCCCACAGCGCGAACGGCGCCAGCACGGCGAGCGCGGGGCCGAGCTTGAGATTGTCGGCGCCGAAGATGCCGGACACGCGCTCCTGCTCCGCATGCCCGCCCAGGCTCCAGCCGGTCAGCGCCTGCACCCAGGCATCCAGCACCCACACGGCGAGCACGGCGGCGACGGCGACATAGAGCGCATCGAGCTTGCCGGCGCGGCGGATGGCGAAGCACGCATACAGCCCCAGCGGCACGTAGCGCAGCAGCGCCGCCACCGTCGACCAGCTCTTGCCCGGCGCCACCGCCCCGAAGCACGACAGCAGCGCCGCGCCGATATACGCGCCCAGCAGCCACAGCAGCAGCCGCGCGCCGGCATGCTCGCCCAGCGCGCGCGGATGCCGCGCGAACAGCAGCACGACGCCGAGCAGGCACAGGAAGGTGCCCAGCTCCGAGCTGCGCCCGAACGGCAGCAGTGCGATCACCAGCCAGAACGGCAACAGCGGCGAGCGCAGGGCGGCCTTGAGCGCAGGGAGAACAGGCATGCGGGAACCCGGTAGGAAAAGCCGGGGCATTGTAGGCGAGCCGCCACCCTGCTCGTCATTCCGGCGCAGGCCGGAATGACGAGCGAGTCAGCCGGCGACCACTTCCTCGTACAGCGCCAGCGTGGCCTGCTGCATGTCCGACAGGCGGTAGCTCTGCAGCATTGGGATTGGCGGCGCCACGCGCAGCAGCTCGGCCGCGCGCTCCACCAGGCGTTCGCGGTCGCCGACCGGCACGCGGCCGGCCGGATACAGCTCGGCCAGTAGCTCGCCGACGCCGCCGTGGGCATAGCCCAGCACGGGGCGGCACAGCGACAGCGCCTCGACCACGGTGCGGCCGAAGGATTCGGGCTTGTTCGACAGCTGCAGCACCAGCGCCGACACGGCGTAGATGTCGCGCACGTCGTTGCGCGGCGGGGTCAGCACCACCTGGGATTCGATGCCGCGCGCGCTGATCAGCTCGCGCAGCTCGGCCACGTAGGCTTCGCGGCCCGGCTCGATCACGCCCAGCAGCAGCAGGCGCGCGTCGATGCCGCGGCGCTTGAGTTCCGCGATCAGCTCGACGGCGTCGTGATGGCCCTTCAGCCGCGTGCCGCGGCCCGGCAGGGTCAGCAGCGGCGCGCCGGCCAGGCGCGGAAATTCGGTGAAGAAGGCTTTCTGCCAGGCATCGTCCGGACGGTGGCCGTACGGAAATGCCTCAGGGTCGATGCCGCGGGGAATCACCCGCACGCGCGAGGGTTCCAGCCAGCGGTAGTGGCTGAGCACGTAGTCGCGCAGGGTCTGCGAGACGGCGATCACCCGCTCGCCGCGCAGCATGATGGAGCTGTAGCGCCCGGGCGTATTCAAGCCGTGCACGGTGGTAACGAAATGCGGGCGCGGCTGCAGCCCGCGGATCGCCCACCAGCCCAGCCAGGCCGGCAGGCGCGAGCGGGCGTGCACGATGTCCGGCTTCAGCTGCGCCAGCACGCGGCGCAGGGCGCCCACCCGCAGCAGGGTGCGCAGCGACTTGCGGCCGATGTCCAGGCTGATGTGCTCGCTGCCCTCGGCTCCCAGCTGGCCGGCCAGGCGGCCGCCGGCGGAGATCACCACCGAACGGTGACCGGCCTGCACCAGCGCGCGCGCGACTTCCAGCGCCGACCGCTCGGCCCCACCGGACTGCAGGGCCGGGATCAGCTGGACCACGGTCAGCGACCGGGCTGGCGCGGCAACGGCGGACATGGACGGTTCGAGTAAAGCCTTCATCCTTGGGGACAAGCAGCAATCGTGCCGATTGCCGCCTGAAGTTCGATGCGGTGCCTTGCCTGGCCCCGGCCGGTTCAGTCGTTCAGGACGTAACGCGCGCCGCAGTAGGGACAGCTGGATTCACCGCCGTCCTCGACGATCGGCAGGTACACCTTCGGGTGCGAGTTCCACAGCGCCATGCCGGGCAGCGGGCAGGACAAGGGAAGGTCCTTGCGCGTCACTTCATAACGATTTTCGGCATTGGCCAAAATCTGCCGTGCGGGCTCGGCGGGGGAAGCGGGCATGGGATCAAGCTCCAGACTGGACATCGGGCCGACAATGGTAGCAGGCTGCACCGCCCGGCCGGCGCGGCGGGCACAGGGAAGAAACATGCTGTGAACCGGCTCCGGGCCGATTGTCATCGGGCGGCGGCATCATCGGCTGCCCCGGCGGACCACCGCCGCACCATCCAGCTTGAAGGGGAACATCCAATGGATTTCGGAAAGATCATGGCCCGCGCGCGGGCGATCCTCACCACGCCCAAGACCGAATGGCCGGTCATCGCCGCGGAGCCGGCCACCGTGCAGGGCCTCTATACCAGCTACATCCTGGTGCTGGCCGCGCTGCCGGCCGTCGCCGGCTTCATCAAGAACAGCCTGATCGGCGTCAGCCTGATGGGCATGACCTGGCGCGCGCCGTTCGGCTCCGGCCTGGCCGGCATGGTGCTGCAGTACGTGCTGTCGCTGGTGCTGGTCTATGTGATGTCGCTGATCGTCAACGCGCTGGCGCCGAGCTTCGGCGGCCAGAAAGAGCCGGTGCAGGCGCTGAAAGCCGTGGCCTATGCCTGGACCGCCAGCTGGGTCGCCGGCGCTGCGGTGATCCTGCCCTGGATCGG
Organism: Dyella sp. SG562; assembly: GCF_011759495.1. Lineage (NCBI taxonomy): Bacteria > Pseudomonadati > Pseudomonadota > Gammaproteobacteria > Lysobacterales > Rhodanobacteraceae > Dyella > Dyella sp. SG562. The sequence goes on along the minus strand of NZ_JAAOYS010000004.1, from coordinate 343,001 downwards.
CTGGCTGATCGCCATCGCCGGCGGCATCTACTCGATCTACCTGCTCTACCTGGGCCTGTCGGCCACCATGCAAAGCCCGGTGGAGAAGACGGCGGGCTATACGGCCGTGAGCATCATCATCGGCATCGTGCTGGGCTGGATCGTCAGCATGATCGTGGCCGGCGTGGTCGGCACCGCGGCACTGACCGGCGCCGCCATGAGCGGCGGCCACGTCACCCTCAGCGGCGACAACGGCAGCGTCACCGTCGACAAGGACAGCGCGGCCGGCAAGCTGGCCGAGATGGGTGCGCGCGCCGAGCAGGCCAGCAAGGAGCTGGAGGCCGCGCAGAAGTCCGGCGACACCTCCGCCCAGCAGGCCGCGATGAGCAAGATGATGGGCAACGACGGCAACGTGCAGTCGCTGTCGGCCGACCAGATCAAGGCCTTCCTGCCCGACAGCGCCGGGGGCCTCAAGCGCCAGAGCCTGTCGGCCGAGCGCAGCGCCGGCGTGGGCGTGCAGATCACCGTCGCGCACGGCCAGTACGGCGACGGCAGCCGCAACATCGAGCTGGAAATCTCCGACACCGGCAGCATGAAGGGCATGATGGCGGTGGCCAATGCCTTCGCCGCCGAGTCCGAGCAGCAGACCGACAACGGCTACGAGAAGACCTACAGCAAGGACGGCCGCCTGGTGCACGAGTCCTGGGACAAGGTCAACAAGACCGGCGACTACACCGTGGTGGTCGGCCAGCGCTTCTCGGTGAAGGCCAGCGGCAACGCGGAGATCGACCAGCTCAAGGACGCCGTCAACAGCGTGGACCTGGGCAAGCTGGAGTCGCTGAAGAACGAAGGCGTCAGCAAGAACTGAACTTCCGCCAGCGGCACCAAGAAAAAGCCCGCGCCATCACGGCGCGGGCTTTTTTCATGCGGCGCCGCGAACGGCGCCGGCATGCATCAATCCGCCTTCGGCACCGAAGCCTCGGTGGTGATGTGGATCTTGATCTCGTCGCTGACGTTCGGCACGTAGGCGCCCATGCCGAAATCCGAGCGCTTCACCGTGGTGCTGGCGTCGAAACCCACGGTCTGCACCTTCAGCATCGGGTGCACGCCGCTCTTGTTGAGCTTGGCGTCCAGCACCACCGGCTTGGTCACGCCGTGCACGGTCAGGTCGCCGGTCACCTTGTACTTGCCGCCGCCGAGCGACTGCACCTTGGTGCTCTTGAAGGTGATGTTGGCGAACTTGTCGGCGTCGAAGAAATCCGGCTTCTTCAGGTGCTCGTCCAGCTTGGACACGTGGGTGTCCAGGTTGGCCAGCGGCAGGGTCACTTCGACCGAGGACTTGGCTGCGTCCTTCTCGTCGAACACCAGGGTGCCTTCGCCCAGGCCCAGGTTCGCGGTCGGGTTGGAGAAGCCGAAGTGGTTCCAGCTGAACAGCACATTGGTGTGGCCCGGGTCGAGCTTGTAGGTGACCGGGTCGGCCTGCGCGGTGACGGCGGCGCCGATCAGGCCGGCGAGAACGAGGTAACGAAGTGCACGCATGGGTAGTTCTCCGTGGAAGAGGGGGCTGCGGTTAAAGGCGGACGCATCGCGCTCAGGCGATGCGGCACGCCTCCTCGAACGACAGGCGCGGGTTGCGCGGGAACAGGTCGCGGCTGGCATCGCCGTAACCGAGATTGATCAGGAAGTTGGACTTCACGCTGGGCGTATCGGCGAAGAACGCCTTGTCCACGCCGGCGTTGTCGAAGCCGGACATCGGGCCGCAGTCCAGGCCCACCGCGCGCGCCGCGATGATCAGGTAGGCGCCCTGCAGGGTGGCGTTGCGGAATGCGGTGGTGTCGATCATCGGCTGGTTGCCGACGAACCAGCTGCGCGCATCGGCATGCGGGAACAGGCGCGGCAGGTGCTCGTAGAACTCGTGGTCGACGCCGACGATGGCGGTGACCGGCGCCTTCATGGTCTTGGCGCGGTTGCCTTCGGACAGGAATGGCTCCAGCTTGGCCTTGGCTTCGGCCGACTTCACGAACACGATGCGCGCCGGCGAGGAGTTGGCGCTGGTGGGGCCGAACTTGGCCAGCTCGTAGACCTGGCGCAGCACCTCGTCGCTCACCGGCTTGTCCAGGAAGGCGTTGTAGGTGCGGGCCTCGCGGAACAGCTGGTCGAGGGCGGCCTCGGAAAGCAACTCGCTCATGGGTATCCTTCGATAGAACGCGCCGGGCGGCGCCGTGGCCCCGAAGTGTACGGGCACGCAAGGGCGAACAGGACTGGGCGGGATAGAACGTACTGTGGCGAGAATCGAAACAATCCCGGGCCAGCACCCCGCATGACCAGGCTGCACGGCGAATGCTGGGTGGTCACCGACGGCCGCGCCGGCAACGACCGCCAGGCCCTGGCCCTGGCCGAAGCGCTGGGCCTGCCGTTCCGCCATCTGGTGCTGGGACTGCGCGCGCCCTGGTCCTGGTTCGCGCCGCGCCTGCTGCCCGGCGGCCGCTTCGCCCTGCCCGCGCCGCAGCGCCGCGGCATCGTGGTGCCGCCGTGGCCGGCGGTGATCGTCGGCTGCGGCCGCGCGGCGGCGTATTACACGCGGCTGGTGCGCGAACTGTCCGAAGGCGGCAGCTATGCGGTGCAGATTCTCGATCCGCGTATCGATCCGCGGCATTGGGACACGGTGATCGCGCCACGCCATGACGGCCTGGACGGACCGAACGTGCTGCATCCGCTGGGCTCGCTCAATCCGGTCGACGACGCCTGGCTGGCCGAAGGCCGCGACGTCTGCCCCGCCTTCGGCGACTTGCCGCAGCCGCGCGTCGCGGTGCTGGTGGGCGGGCCGCGCAAGGGGATTCCGATCGACGCTGCGTATGCCCACGCCCTGGCCGAGCGGCTGGTGGCGCAGCAGCGGCGCGACGGCGGCAGCCTGCTGGTGCTGGCCTCGCGCCGCACGCCGGCCGGCGTGGTCGCGGTGCTGCGCGAACGCCTCGCCGGCCTTCCCGGCGTGGTGTGGAGCAGCGAGGAATACGGCGCCAATCCCTACCCCGCCGCCATGGGCTGGGCCGACCGGCTGGTGGTGACGCCGGACTCGATCAACATGCTTTCCGAAGCCTGCGCCATCGGCTGCGCGGTGCAGACCCTGGTGCGCGCACCGCTGCCCGGCAAGTTCGCGCGGTTCCACCAGGCGCTGCGCGAAGCGGGGCTGCTGCATGGGCTGGACGACATGCCGCCCGCACGGCAGACGCCGCTGCGCGAAACCCGCGCCATCGCCGAGACGGTGCGCCAGCGCATCGCGGCGCGCAACGCCAGCCGCAGCTAGACCGTCGTCGCTTTCGCGGCGAACGCGAAGCCGAGCTCCGCCGTCACCCGCCGCACTTCTTCGCTCAATGCATCCAGCGCCGGCTCGCGCGGCGCGATGCGCGAACGCAGGTCCAGCGTGCAGGCCAGCGCACGGCGCAGCAGATCGCCATGCGCGCGCGCGAACACTTCCGCCTGCGCGTCGTCGAGCAGGCCGCTGGTACGGCAGGCTTCGATCAGCGCCGCGTTCGCGGTGGACAGCAGCAGCAGCGGCCGCTCCGCCGCGTGCGCCAGCACCAGGCCCTGCAGGGCGAACTCGATATCGAGCAGGCCGCCGTGGCCTTGCTTCAGATCGAACAGGCGCTCGTCGGAACGGTCGCGCTCGGCGCGCCAGCGCCGGCGCATGTCGCTGACGTCGGCCAGCACGCGGGCACGCTCGCGCGGCACGGCGAGGATCTCGCGGCGCACGTCGAGCAACTCCGCATTCAACGCGGCATCGCCGGCCACCGGGCGGGCGCGCAGCAACGCCTGGTGTTCCCACGTCCATGCGCGGCTGCGCTGGTATTCGGCGAAGGCTTCCAGGCTGCTGACGAGCAGGCCCTTGGAACCGTCGGGACGCAGCCGCGTATCCACTTCGTACAGACGCCCGGCGCGGGTCAGCACGGTCAGCCAGTTCATCACGCGCTGCGCCAGGCGCTGGTACCAGCGCGAGCCTTCGATCGGGCGCGCGCCATCGCTCATCGCATGGGCGCGGCGGGTGTCGTAGACGAAGACCAGGTCCAGGTCGGAGGCGAAGCCCAGCTCCTCGCCGCCGAGGCTGCCGTAGCCGAGCACGGCGAAGCCGCTGCCTTCGCCCGGCAGGCGGCCGTGCTGTTCGGTGAGTTCGCGTTCCGCCAGCGCCATCACCGCGATCACCACCGACTCCGCCAGCGCGCCGAGGCGGCGCGCCGTGGCGACCGCGTCGGCGCGGCCGTCGTTGAAGGCCAGGCCGAGGCGGAACGCCGTGCTGGCCTTGAATTCGTTGATGCGCTCCAGTTCCGCTTCGGCCTCGCGCTCGTCCAGCGTGCCCAGCACGCGGCTGATTTCCGCGCTGATATCGGCGCGCTTGAGCGGCAGTTGGTCGATGCGCGGATCGAGCACGTCGTCCAGCAGCAGCGGCTGCGCGATCACGCGTTCGGCGAGGAAGGCGCTGCGTGCGAACAGGTCGGCCAGGCGTCGCCGCGCCGCCGGCTGTTCTTCCAGCAAGGCCAGATACGAGGAGCGCCGCGCCACCGCCTGCACCAGCCGGCACAGGCGCAGCAGGCCCGGCACCGGCGCCGCGCTGTCGCGCGCCAGCGCCAGCAGCTGCGGCATCAGGCGGTCGAGCTGTTCGCGCGAACGCGGCGGCATGGCGCGCACCGTTGCGGCCTGCGGCAGCTTGAGCAGCGCCTCGGCGGCTTCGGCGCCGGGCTGGAAACCTGCCGCTTCGAGCAGGCCGGGATCGATCTCTTCCGCGCAGACGCGCCGCCACAGCGCCACGTCTTCCACCGGCACGCTCGCGGTGCGGCCGCCCTGCGGCACCAGCACCTCGGCGAATTCCTCGCTGACCACGGCACGATGGCGCGCCAGTTCCGCCGCCAGCGCTTCCCACGAGGCATGGCCCAGGCCGAGCGCGATGCGCTCGCGGCTCAGTGCGTCCTCCGGGATGTCGTGCGTCTGCGCGTCGCGCAGCATCTGCACGCGGTTTTCCACCCGGCGCAGGAACACATAGGCCTCGCGCAGCGCCTTGGCGCGCGAGGCGGCGATATGGCCGCGCGCCTCGCAGGCGGTCAGCGCCGGCAGCAGGCCGCGCACGCGCAGGCTCGGTTCGCGGCCGCCGCGGATCAGCTGGGTGAGCTGCACGATGAATTCGACTTCGCGGATGCCGCCGGGGCCGAGCTTGAGATTGTCGGCCAGGTCCTTGCGCGCCACCTCGGCGTCGATCAGCGCCTTCATTTCGCGCAGGCCGGCGAAGGCGGTGTAGTCCAGGTATTTGCGGAACACGAACGGCCGCAGCAGTTCCTGCAGCTGCTTGCCCGCATTGCGGTCACCGGCCACGGGGCGCGCCTTGATCCAGGCGTAGCGCTCCCAGTCGCGGCCTTCGCTCTGGTAGTACTGCTCCATCGCGCTGAACGGCAGCGCGAGGCGACCCGCATTGCCGAACGGGCGCAGGCGCAGATCGACGCGCGCGCAGATGCCGTCGACGGTGGGCTCGGCCAGCAGGCGCACCAGCTGGCGGCCCATGCGCACGAAGTATTCGCTGTTGTCGAGCGGCCGCGGGCCGTCGCTCTGGCCGCTGTGCGGATAGGCCAGCACCAGGTCGATATCGGAGGAGAAATTCAGCTCGCTGCCGCCGAGCTTGCCGAAGCCGACCACCACCATGCGTTGCAGGACGCCCTCGTGGTCGCGGCCGTGGCCATAGCGCGCGGCCAGCGCGCGCTCGGACCAGCCCAGCGCGGCGCCCAGCAGCGCCTCGTAGAGCACGCTGGTGGCGGACAGCGTCTCGGGCAATTCGTCCAGCCCGTTGACGTCGCGGAACACCAGGCGCAGCGCCTCGGCGTGGCGGAAGCGGCGCAGCGTGGCCATGCAGGCGGCTTCGTCCGGATCGAGCCTGAGCGTCTCGATGCGCGTGCTGGCGTCGCCACCGGCGCGCAGGCGTTCCAGCCCCTGCGGCGCCAGCAGCTGCGGCTGGCGGAACCAGATGTCGTAGGCGAAATCGCTGGCCAGCAGGGCGCGGCGGATGCGCTCGGCCACGCCGGCGTCGTCGTGCAGCGCAACACCGGCCAGGCGGCAGCGCGCGGCCAGTTCGGCGTAGCGGTCGTCGATCAGGGCGCGTAGCGCCGGGGATTCCTTGGGCTGCATCCGGACATTGTGCCTTCCGCGCCGGTGTGCCGTCTGCGCCCGTCCGCGCGATGCCAAGATGACCGGCAGATGACCGCGAGATCCTGCACGGCAGGGGCGCGTGCACGCACCGCTTCGCCATCACGTTGGCACTGCTCGAAAAGTACGCAAGCACCACGAACGCCGAACACCTGGTTCATGCCGGCATCGTTACATTCCGATGTCCGAGCCATGACAGCGCAATCCCCCTAGGACTGCCATGACCAAGACCCTCAATCCAGCCGCCAGGCCCGGCCTGGCCCGCCGCGTCGCCCTCCCCTTGATGCTGGCGGTGGCTTTCGTGCTGTTCACCGGCTGGCTCGACGGCGGCGAAGGCGTTGCGCCGCAGCAGCTGTTCCAGCAGCCGCTGTACCTGCTGGCCAATGCGCTGCCGGGGCTGCTGCTGGCCTTGCTGCTGATGGTGCTGAGCCGGCGGCCGCTGCTCTCGTTCGGCCTGGCCTTCCTGCTGCAGGGCGTGCTGTACGGCGTCAATGCGCTGAAGGTGAGGCAGCTGGGCACGCCGCTGATGCCGGCCGATTTCCGCATGCTCGGCCAGCTGCGCAAGGGCGGCCTGCATCTGCTCGGCGGCTATCTGCCGACCACGCCCTGGCCGTACCTGGCGCTGGCCGCCGGCATCGCCCTGGTGGTGCTGGCCTGGCGCAAGGAGCTGCCGCTGTTCCCGCGCCGCACCCGCGGCAAGCGCCTGCTCGCCGGCGCCTCGGTGCTGGTGGTGCTCGGCTCGCTGCTGGGCGGCGCGCCGGCATGGGGCCGCTTCTACGACGGCGAGACGCTGTGGATGGAGCCGTGGTCGGCCTCGTCCACCGCGCAGCATTCGGGGCTGGTCAGCTCGCTAATGATGTTCCATCTGCATTTCGGCCAGCAGCGCAAGAAGGCCGACCCCAATGCGGCGATGCAGCTGATCGGCCAGGCCGACGGCGCGCTGCGCGAACGCATGCGCGGCGCGTCGGGCGATACCGGCGCCATGCCCGACATCGTGGTGGTGCAGAGCGAATCGTTCTTCGATCCGGCCATCCTCAAGGGCTTCGAGCACCACGACCTCACGCCGAACCTGCACCGCCTGGCGCAGCAGGGCTACAGCGGCGCGCTGCACGTGCCGACCTTCGGCGGCGGCACCATCCGCACCGAATTCGAAGTGCTGACCGGCCTGTCGCTGCGCTACTTCGACGACCTGCAGTTCCCGTACCTGCAGCTCAACACCAAGGTGGTGCCGGGCATGGTGCGCACGCTGCGCTCGCACGGCTATCGCACGATGGCGATCCACGGCAACAACCCCGCCTTCTGGAACCGCAGCACGGCGTTCCGCGCAATCGGCTTCGACCGTTTCGTGTCGCAGGGCGGCTTCGTCAACGCCAAGGATCTGGACGGCCAGTACATGGCCGACCGCGCCATGACCGACGAAATCATGGCGCAGCTCAAAGATGCCGGCCCGCCGCAATTCCTGTTCGCCATCAGCATCGAAGCGCACGGCCCCTACGACGTGACGCCGGCCGATGCGGTCAAGCGCGATGCGATCCCCGTGCCGGACGGCCTTGCCGCGGAGGACAAGACCGAGCTGCGCAACTACCTCTATCACATGCAGCACGCCGACGAAGAACTGGGCCGCCTGGCCAGCCTGCTGGCGCAGCGCGAGCGCCCCACCCTGCTGCTGTTCTACGGCGACCACCTGCCGGGCCTGAGCGGCAGCTTCGAAACGCTGGGCTTCGTCGACGGCAAGGACATGCTGAGCGAGCCGGGCACCTGGCTGCTGGTCGATCCGCGCAATCAGGTGCAGCCGCAGCGCGAGGATCTCGCCTCGTGGATGCTGCCGGGCAAGGTGCTGGAGCAGGCCGGCATCCACGACGATGCGTACTTCGCGCTGACCCAGGTACTGGCGCCGCAGCTGGCCGCGCTCACCCGCGCACCGGGCGCGCCGCCGCAGGCCGAGGACGGCAGCGAGCAGCGCATCGACGCGGCGATGGAGAGCGTGGCGCTGCTGCGGCTGAAAGGAAGACTCGACCGCATGCTGCCGCGCGCCGATGCGCTTTCGGAACATACCGGCTTCGCGCAGGAAGGCGCCGCGCCCGCCGCCGCCACCGAAGGCGCGCATCAGTGATGCCGCGCAAGGCGCATTCCCACTAGCTGCGCGAAAGAAAACAAGAGTGCGCGGAACGCGTTTTTCATCGGCACGCACCGGCGATTCAGCGACATGTCCGCCGGCTTAAGCAAACCGGAGCAGCCCGAAAAAATTCAGGATTCAGCAGGCAAACCGCCTCTAGCGTGATTCCACCGCGGCACGTTGCGTCGCGGCACTCACATCGGAGGTTTACCCCATGCGTAAGACCCTGCTTGCTGCTCTCGTCCTCTCGGCCACCGTGCTGACCGCCCCCGCCTTCGCCCAGGCCCAGGCGGCCGCCAAGGCCGGCGCGAGCGTCAATGCCGGCACCTCGGTGCAGGACGCCACCAAGGCGAGCGCGAACCTCAACGCCGGCGCCGCGGTGCAGGACGTCACCAAGACGACGGACCAGGTTGCCACCAAGACCGCCGACAGCGCGACCGACACCGTGAAGAAGGCGACGCACAAGGCCAAGCACGCCGGCCACAAGGCGGCCAAGACCACCGAGTCGGCCGCGAGCAATGCCACCGGCGGCGCCGAAGCCGCCACCTCGGTGAAGGCCGGCGCGAAGGTCGAGACGCCGGTCGCCGGCGCCGCGGTCGGCGCGAAGACCGACGCCAAGGCGGAAGCCGGCGGCAAGTAAGCGATCAACCGACGCGGCGCCAAGGGCGCGCCCGCATCGAGCAACCCCGGGAGGTGGACTCCCGGGGTTTTCTTTTTCAGGCTTGGAGCTTCCACCACCGTTGGAAGCAGCAACAGAAACAGGCGATCAGGATTTCGGACGACGGTTGAGCCTTTGCTCAAGCGCCTTGAGTTCCGCCTCGTCCGCTTGATCGGCCTCGATCGCTTCCCGCTTCCGCCGCCGCTCGTCGAAATCCGCGTAACGCGCAGAGGTGATTTGCTCCATCTGCGCCTGGCTGATGGATCCGGCGTGGGTCAGCAGTGTGAAGCCGTTGGAAACAATGAGTTGGCCGACGTTCTCACGCCAGAACGCCATGGGGATAGGCTGGCGGCTCTTCGTACAAAGAATTCACCGGTCGCTCGATCTGTCTTGTCGTAATCCACGCTCAAGGCGAACAGGTCGCGCACCTTCTGGTAGAAGCGTTTCTCAGAGGCGCGGATGTCGCGGATGCGCGCAAGCATCTCGTCGAAATAATCCGGGCGACCATCGGGATTCTTCAGCCGCTCGTCGTCCATGACGAAGCCCTTGAGCAGATACTCCTTGAGCACGATGTTGGCCCACCGGCGAAACTGCACGCCGCGAGGCGAGCGCACGCGATAGCCCACCGCCAGAATGGCGTCCAGGTTATAGAGCGTGAGCGGACGCCGGACTTCCCGGCCTCCCTCCGCTTGAACTACCGAGGAATCCTCGGCAGTTGCCTCCCGGGTCAGCTCGCCATCTTCGTAGATGTTCTTGAGATGCAGACCGATGTTGTCCTGGCTCACATCGAACAAGTGCGCCATCTCGCGCTGGCTGAGCCAGACGGTGCCCTGCTCCGCACGGAGCTGGATCTGACTTTTGCCATCGTCGGTGGTGTAGAGAATCAGCATTTCAGGCATCCGCAGCGGGAAGTTCCACCCAGGCAACGAGCAAGTGGCGAGGAATTATCAGCCACTTCCCGAGAAGCTGGCAGCTCCCGTGCTCCCATAAAGAAAAACCCCGCCGGAGCGGGGTTCTTCTCGAAGCTGACAGCAGGTGGGGCGGATCAGAAATCCATGCCGCCCATGCCACCCATGCCGCCGCCCGCACCGTGCGAGTGGGCTTCTTCCTTCTTCGGCAGCTCGGTCACGGCCGCTTCGGTCGTGATGATCGAGCCGGCCACCGAGGCGGCGTACTGCAGCGCCGAGCGGGTGACCTTGGTCGGGTCCAGGATGCCGAAGGCGATCATGTCGCCGAACTCGCCGGTGGCGGCGTTGTAGCCGAAGTTGCCCTGGCCTTCCTTCACCTTGTTGGCGATGACGGAGGGCTCTTCGCCGGCATTGGCCACGATCGCGCGCAGCGGAGCTTCCAGAGCGGCGGTGGTGATCTTGATGCCGTGGTTCTGGTCTTCGTTGGCGCCCTTCAGGCCGACCACGGCCTTCAGCGCACGGATCAGGGCGACGCCGCCGCCCGGCACCACGCCTTCCTCGACGGCCGCACGGGTGGCGTGCAGGGCGTCTTCGACGCGGGCCTTCTTTTCCTTCATTTCCACTTCGGTGGCGGCACCGACCTTGATCACGGCCACGCCGCCGGCCAGCTTCGCCACGCGCTCCTGCAGCTTCTCGCGGTCGTAGTCGGAGGAGGTCTCCTCGATCTGCGCCTTGATCTGGCCGATGCGCGACTGGATCTTCTCCGCTTCGCCGGCGCCGTCGATGATCGTGGTGTTTTCCTTGGTGACCACGATCTTCTTCGCGCGGCCGAGATCGGCGATGGTCGCCTTCTCAAGCTGCAGGCCCACTTCCTCGGAGATCACCTGGCCGTTGGTCAGGATGGCCATGTCTTCCAGCATCGCCTTGCGGCGGTCGCCGAAGCCCGGAGCCTTCACGGCAGCCACCTTGACGATGCCGCGGATGGTGTTGACCACCAGGGTGGCCAGCGCCTCGCCTTCCACTTCCTCGGCGACGATCAGCAGCGGCTTGCCGGCCTTGGCCACGCCCTCGAGGATCGGCAGCAGCTCGCGCACGTTGGAGATCTTCTTGTCGTACAGCAGGATGAAGGGGTCATCCAGTTCGACCTGCTGCGACTGCTGGTTGTTGATGAAGTACGGCGACAGGTAGCCGCGGTCGAACTGCATGCCCTCGACCACGTCCAGCTCGTTGTCCAGGCCCGAGCCTTCCTCGACCGTGATCACGCCTTCCTTGCCGACCTTCTTCATGGCGGTGGCGATGATTTCGCCGATGGCCGAGTCGGAGTTGGCGGAGATGGTGCCGACCTGGGCGATCGCCTTGTCGTCGGCGGTCGGGTTGGAGAGCTTCTTGAGCTCTTCCACGGCCGCGACCACGGCCTTGTCGATGCCGCGCTTCAGATCCATCGGGTTCATGCCCGCGGCGACCGCCTTCAGGCCGTCCTGGATGAAGGCCTGGGCCAGCACGGTGGCGGTGGTGGTGCCGTCGCCGGCCACGTCGGAGGTCTTGGAAGCGGCTTCCTTGACGATCTGCGCGCCGATGTTCTCGTACTTGTCGGCCAGCTCGATTTCCTTGGCGACGGAGACGCCGTCCTTGGTCACGGTCGGGGCGCCGAAGCTCTTCTCGAGCACCACGTTGCGGCCCTTGGGACCCAGGGTCACCTTGACCGCGTTGGCCAGGGTGTTGACACCCTTGAGCATGCGGGCGCGGACGTCTTCGCCAAAGCGGACTTCTTTTGCAGCCATGATCTGTATTCCTTTGAATGCTTGAATGAGGGGATGGGAAGAGAAGCGGGAGAGGCTGCTTAGCCTTCGATCACCGCAACGATGTCGTCTTCCTTCAGGAAGACCAGCTCTTCGCCGTCGATCTTGATTTCCTGGCCGGCGTACTTGCCGAACAGCACCACGTCGCCTTCGTTCACCGACATCGGGCGGACCTTGCCGTCTTCCAGGATGCGGCCGGCGCCGGCGGCGATGACCTTGCCGCGGGTCGGCTTCTCGGTGGCGCTGTCGGGGATGACGATGCCACCGGCGGAAACGCGCTCTTCTTCGAGGCGCTTGACGATGACGCGGTCGTGCAGCGGACGCAGCTTGCTCATGGTGATGGGCTCCAGCTTGGGTTTGAGTGGATCGAAAAAGGGGTCCCCGGAACGGCGCCTGCGGCGCTGTTAGCACTCCCGGTGGATGAGTGCCAATTCTAGCGACGCAGGAATCCCCCGCAAGAGGCTTTGTTCCGAAGCTGCAAGGGCTAATGGGGAAGGCCGGCGGGGCTTTCAAGGGGCGGCGGGGCATGCGGCGGCGGGGAGCCCACGCTAGGCTCCCCACCATGACCGACCCCGTCCTGCTGTGCTACTGCACCTATCCCGACTCCGCCAAGTCCGCCGGATTCGCCAGAACCCTGGTGGAAGAAGGGCTGGCCACCTGCGTGAACCGCCTGCCCGGGGTGCGCTCGACCTACCGCTGGCAGGGCAAGGTCAGCACCGAGGTCGAGGAATTGCTCCTCATCAAGACCACCGCGGCGCGCTTCGAGGCCCTCAAGGCGCGCGTACTGGAACTGCATCCCTACGAGCTGCCGGAGCTGATCGCGGTGCCGGTGGAACGCGGCCACGAGGCTTATCTGGACTGGGTCCGGGCCGGCGTGCTGATCTGATCTGGCGCCGCCTGATCCGGCACGGTCAGCCGGGCATCCGGCCGGGCCACGAACACCACCAGGAAAGTCGCCGGCTCCGTGCCGCTGACATTCGCCGTGCCCAGGTGATGCGCCCCGGCCGGCTCGAACCAGCTCTCGCCGGGGCCGTATTCCCGCGCCGGCTCGCGGTCGACCTGGCTGCGCACGCGGCCGGACAGCATGTAGACGAAGGCGTCGGCCTCGTGATGGTGTGGCTTGGACTGCTGGCCGGGGGCGAAGGTGACGGTCAGCGCGACCAATTTCCTGCCGGGCGCCTGAGTCAGTGGCGCGGTGAGCAGCGGATGTTCCTCGGCCGCCAACGCCGGCAGAGCGACGCCGGCGACGAGCCCAAGCGCGAAAACACAGCGAAGCAAGGTAGACATGGCGGCCTCCCTCAACGCGCGGTCAAAGTCTTGAGCGCCTGATCCAGCGGCGCCCCGGCCTGCTCGACGCGGGCGGTGATGCGCCCCTGCGCATCGAACAGCAGCACCGTCGGCACGTGGGTCACGCGGAAGCGGCGGAACAGCGCGCCCGAATCGTCCAAGGTCAGCGGCATGCCGATGCGGTGCTCGTCGCGGTACTTCACCAGCTCGTCGTGCGCGGCCCACAGGCCGGAAGCGACGCCGACCCAGCGCAGCTTCGTGTCATGCGCCGACAGCGCGCCGACCTGTTCGCGCATCGCGCGGCAGCTCCTGGAAAGCTCGGGCCGGCTGGTCGCCAGGTAGGACTCGCACCAGGGCGACAGGAACACCAGCGCCGTCGGCTTGCCTGCTTCCGGCAGCGACAGATGCTTGCCGTCCAGCATGGCGGCGTCGAACGCGGGCACGCGGTCGCCGGTGTCGTAATGCGCCTCCTGCTTCGGCGCCGCCGCACCGGCCGCGGCCACGCCGCTGCTGCCGCGCGCCGCCCGCAGCGCGGCATCGAGCCTGGCGTTCGCCTCGTGGCCGACGTAGAGGATGCGGCCATCGCGCCCGATCACTACGTGCTGCGGCGTCACGCGCAGATGGAAGGCCTCGCCCAGCGAGCCGTCGTCGAACACCAGCGGCATCTTCAGGCCCATCTCGTCGCGGTACTTGCGCACGTCTTCGATGGTTTCGTCGAAGCCGACGCTGATGGCGATCACCGCCAGGTCGGGGCCGGCTTCCTCGTAGGTCTTCTTCAGATGCGGCATCTGCTCGCGGCAGGGCACGCACCAGGTGGCCCAGAACTTCAGATACACCGCCTGCTTGCCGTACAGGCTGGCCAGATCGATGGTCTTGCCGTCGATGGTCTTCACGGTGACGCGCGGCGCCGGCTGGCCGACCAGGCTCTTGCCGGCGGCTTCGGCGCGCTGCTGGCCGGATTGCGCCCAGGCCGGCGCGGCGGCCAGGCCCAGCAGGAGGAAACCGCAAAGGAGGAGGCGATGCATGGCGGGGCAATCCCAGGCTGAGAGTGGGCGCCATGCTCCGCTTCCGGTGGTCCGGTTTTAAGGACCACTTCCGGCCAATGCTTGGGGACCACTTCGCTCAGCGCGGCAGCAGCCGCGCGATGCGGCGCACCGCCTCCTCCATGCGCCGGGCCTCCATCAGCCCGTAGCCCAGCGCCAGGCCGTTGGAGGCGACGCGCCCGAACGTATAGCCATCCAGGCCTTCGATGCGCACGCCCTGCCCGGCCGCCTGTTCGACCAGCACATCCGTACGCACCTTGGCCGGCAGCCTGGCCGACAGATGCAGCCCGGCGTCGGAAGGCCAGGCTTCCAGTCCATGGCGCGCCAGCGCATCGAGCAAGGCCTCGCGCCGCTCCGCATAGACGTTGCGCATGCGCCGCACATGGCGCGCCAGATGCCCCTCGGCAATGAAGGCCGCCAGCGTGTCCTGCGCGGGCACGTCGCAATGCCAGTCGGCCAGTTCCTTCGCCGCCGCCAGCGCCGGCAGCAGCCATGGCGGCGCCACCACGTAGCCGATGCGCAGCGCGGGGAACAGGCATTTGGAAAAAGTGCCGACGTAGCAGACCGAGCCTTCGCGATCGAGCGTCTGCAGCGCATCCAGCGGCCGCCCGCCGTAGCGGAATTCGCCGTCGTAGTCGTCCTCGATCACCGTGGCGCCGCGTGCCGCGGCATGCGCCAGCAGCTCCGCGCGGCGGCGCGGCGACATCGACATGCCCAGCGGGAACTGATGCGACGGCGTCACGTAGATCACCCGCGCCTCGGCGGGAATCCGTTCCACCACGATGCCTTCGCCATCCACCGGCACCGGCACCACCTTGGCGCCCGCCGCGGCAAACGCCGCGCGCAGTGGCGTATAGCCAGGATCCTCTACCGCGACCACGGTGCGTCCCGGCGTCACCAGCACGCGCGCCAGCAGGTCGAAGGCCTGCTGCGCGCCGCTGGTCACCATCACGTCGTCCGGGTCGCAGGCCACCGCGCGCGCGAACGACACATGCTGCGCGATCGCCTCGCGCAGCACCGGCCGCCCGCGCGACTGCCCCGACATCGACGGCAACCGCGACACGCCGCGCAGCGCACGTGCCGACAGCCGGCGCCACACCTCGAACGGAAACTGCCGCGTATCCGGCACGCCCAGGCGGAAATCGTAGGCGAACGCGCCCGGCGGCGGCGACGGCGCGGGCGGGCGCGCCTCGCGCCAGTACGGCGCCAGCCGGCGGTCGCCGCCGGCCTCGGCCGCGGTGGAGCGCGCGCGGGCGCGGCGTTCCATCAGGTCGGCCACGTAGTTGCCGGCGCCGCGCCGCGCGACCACATAGCCCTCGCTCAGCAGCAGGTCGTAGGCCGCCACCACGGTGTTGCGCGACAGCTGCAGCGCCTGGGCCAGTTCGCGCGTGGCGGGCAGCCGCAGGCCGGGTTTCAGGCGGCCGTCCAGGATCGCCGCGCGCAGCTGCGCATGCAGCGCGGCCTGCCGCTGGCGCGACCCCTTGGCCGGCAGCTCCAGCGGGAACTCGAACGGATGATCCATGGCCTGCCCCGCAAAGTGGACCCCAATAATTGTCGCATTGTGGTCCTTTTGCCAGACCATCGAACGACCTAGCCTGCACCCGTCGCCATTCCCGCCTAAGGCCGCCGCCATGATCGAGCTCTACTACGCCGCCACCCCCAATGGCCTGAAAGCCCGCCTGTTCCTGGAAGAGGCCGGCATTCCCTACCGCCTGGTCCCGATCAGCCTGAGCAAGGGCGAGCAGTTCAAGCCGGCGTTCCTGGCCGTTTCGCCGAACAATAAGATCCCGGCCATCGTCGACCACGAGCCCGCCGACGGCGGCGCGCCGCTCACGATGTTCGAATCGGGCGCGATCATGCTTTACCTCGCCGAGAAGACCGGCCGCCTGATCCCGTCGGACCTGCGCGACCGCACCGAGGTGCTGCAGTGGCTGTTCTGGCAGATGGCCGGCCTGGGTCCGATGGCCGGGCAGATCGGGCACTTCAATGTGTACGCGCCGGAGAAGGTGCCCTACGCCATCGACCGCTACACCCGCGAAGTGCACCGCCTGTACGGCGTGCTCGATCGCCGGCTGGAAGGGCGCGAATTCATCGCCGGCGAATTCTCCATCGCCGACATCGCCTGCTATCCGTGGATCGTGCCGCACGAAGCGCACGGCCAGAACCTGGCCGATTTCCCCAACGTGGAGCGCTGGTTCCGAACCATGGCCGCCCGCCCCGCCACGCTGCGCACCTACGAAGGCGTGGAAAACGCCTACGCGCCGAAGCAGGCGCTGACGGAAGCGGAGCGGCAGGTGCTGTTCGGGCAGGGCAAATCAGCGACCGTGCCTTGATAGGAAACTCCACGAAGAAATCCTTCTCCCGCCGGGAGAAGGTGGCGGCAGCCGGATGAGGGTACGGCCGGAGCGATGCACATCACTCTTGCGCTCCGCCCGCACCCTCACCCCAACCCCTCTCCCGGTGGGAGAGGGGCTCAAGCTTCCAACTTCCCTCTTTCACCATGAGCCCTCACGCCATGAAGAAATCCGATCTCGCCGCGCTGCTCTTGCTGGGTGCCCTGTGGGGCGCGTCGTTCCTGTTCATGCGCATGGGCGCGGACCAGTTCGGCGGCATGGCGCTGGCCGGGCTGCGCGCGATCGGCGCGGCGCTGTGCTCGCTGCCGCTGCTGGCTTCGCGCGAGCGGCTGGCCGAGATGCGCCGGCACTGGCGGCCGATCGTGGTGGTGGGCATGAGCAATTCGGCGCTGCCGTTCGTGCTGTTCTCCTACGCAGCGATGAGTCTGCCGGCGGGCGTGTCGGCCATTTCCGACGCGATCGGGCCGCTGCTGGTGGCGCTGTCGGGCTGGCTGTGGCTGGGCGAGAAGCTGGACGGCGCGCGCTCTGCCGGCCTGGCCGTGGGTTTTGCCGGCGTGGTGTGGCTGATCGCCGGCAGCGTGGGCTTCGGCCATGGCGGCGGTTCGGCCTGGGCCATGGCGGCCTGCGTCGGCGCCAACGTCTGCTATGCCTTCGGCGCGCATTACGGCCAGCGCCGCCTGCGCGGCGTGTCGCCGCTGGCGGTGGCTACCGGCAGCCAGCTGGCCGCGGCCATCGCGCTGCTGCCGCTCACGGTGTGGCTGTGGCCGGCCAAGATGCCGGGCGCGCAGGCCTGGTTCGCCATGTTCGGCCTGGCCGCCGCCTGTACCTCGCTGGCCTACGTGCTGTTCTACCGCCTGATGGCGCGCGTCGGTGCGACCCGCACGCTGGCGGTGCTGTACCTGATTCCGGTGTTCGGCGCGCTATGGGGGCTGCTGTTCCTGGGCGAGCCGGTCACCTTGTCGATGGCCGGCGGCTGCGTGGTGATCCTGCTCGGCGTGGCGCTGACCACGGGGTTGATCCGCCCGCGCAGCCTTCCCGCGGCCACGCCGGAACAAGCCTGACGTCCCCGCTGTCCTCCCCCGGCCGGCGCTGCGCAGGCCGGCTGCGCCATAATCCGAGATCGCCCGCGTCCCCGCGCCGGGCACGCCCTTCGCTGGAGCCGCAATGCAACCGATCCGCCTGATCCGACCGACGGCGCGCTTCCCTGCCCTCGCCTGGCTAATGCTTGTCCTAATCCTGTCCGGCATCGGCAGCGCCTGGGCACAGGACGACGACGGCATCCTGCCGGTGACCGAGGCCTACAAGCTGAAGGCCGACGCCTCCACGCCGGGTGTGCTGAAGCTGCACTGGGACATCGCGCCGGACTACTACCTCTATCGCGGCCGCATGAAGTTCACCGGGGCGGAAGGCATCACCGCCGGCGAGGCGAAGCTGCCCGACGGCGCCAGGCATCACGACGAATACCTCGGCGACGTGGAGATCTACCACCACGAAGTGGACGCCACCGTGCCCTACTCCGTGGCCGCCGGCACGCAGCGGCTGAAGATCGCCGTGCGCTACCAGGGCTGCCACGAGGTGGAGCCGAAGATCTGCTATCCGCCGCATACCGAACAGCTGGACCTGCCGCTGCCCGCCGGCACCGCGCAGGCCGACGCCGCCGCGCCGCAGACCCTAGGCGCCGCGCTCGCCCAACTCGGCGGCACGCCGCCCGGCGCCGCACCCGGCACCGACAGCGCCCCGCTGCCGGCCGAGCAGGCGTTCCGCTTCGAAGCCCTGGCCCGCTCGCCGAACCAGCTGCTGCTGCGCTGGACCATGCCCAAGGGCTATTACCTGTACCGCGACCAGACTTCGCTGCATCTCAATGCCGCGGGCCTGAAGCTGGGCCAGCCGCAGTGGCCGCAGGGCACGACCAAGCAGGACCCGCACTTCGGCAACGTCACCGTGTACTTCGACCAGGTCGAGCTGCCGGTGGCGATCGAGGGCGACACCTCGAAGCTCAAGCAGGTGGCGGTCGAAGCCAGCTTCCAGGGCTGCCAGGACGGCGGACTGTGCTATCCGCTGATGTCGCGCGCGGTCACCGTGGACCTGGCCGGCGGCGCCGTCGCCACCGGCGAGACCGTGGCGGGCCCCGCGCCGGAAACGCGCCCCGCCGCCGCGCTGGACGTGAGCCTGTGGGCCGCCCTGCTGCTCGCCCTGGGCGGCGGCCTCGTGCTGAACCTGATGCCGTGCGTGCTGCCGGTGCTGTCGATCAAGGCGGTCGGCCTGATCGAAAGCGGCGAGAGCCCCGCGCACCGGCGCCGCCATGCGCTGGCCTATACCGCCGGCGTGCTGGTGAGCTTCGTGGTACTGGGCCTGGTGATCCTGTCGCTGAAAGCCGCCTGGGGCGCGCAGCTGCAGAAGCCGCTGGTGGTGGCCACGCTGTCGCTGGTGATGCTGGCGGTGGCGCTGTCGATGTCCGGCGTGGTGCAGTTCGGCGCATCGCTGGGCAATACCGGCAGCGGCCTGGCGAGCCGCGCGGGCCTGGCCGGCGATTTCTTCACCGGCGTGCTCGCGGTGGTGGTGGCCAGCCCCTGCACCGCGCCGTTCATGGGCAGCGCGCTGGCTTATGCGCTGGCCGCGCCGACCGCGCAGGCGATGCTGGTGTTCGTGATGCTGGGCTTAGGTCTCGCCCTGCCCTTCCTCGCCGTGGGCTACGTGCCGGCGCTGGCGCGCCTGCTGCCGCGGCCCGGCGCATGGATGGACACGCTCAAGCAGGTGCTGGCCTTCCCGATGTACCTGGCCGCCGCCTGGCTGGCCTGGGTGCTGGCCAACCAGCGCGGCGCCGACGCCGTGGGCCTGCTGCTGGTGGCGGGCGTGATGCTGGCGATGGCGCTGTGGTGGTTCGAGCGGGCCCGCTATCGCAGCGCCGGCGCGCGTGTCCTGGCCGTGCTGCCGCTGCTGCTTGCGCTCGCGCCGCTGTATTACCTGGCGCATCTGCCGCCGCCGGTGGCGGCCGCCAGCGCCGCGGAAGGCACCGTCGCCTTCACCCCGGCCAAGCTGGCCGAGCTGCGCAAGGCCGGCACCCCGGTATTCGTGGACATGACCGCCGACTGGTGCATCACCTGCAAGGCCAACGAGCACACCGTGCTGGCCACCGACGCCTTCCACGACCTGCTCAAGCGCACCGGCGCCGTCTATATGAAGGGCGACTGGACCAACGAAGACCCCGACATCACCGCCTTCCTGCAGCAGTACCACACGCCCGGCGTGCCGCTGTACGTGGTGTTCCCGAAGAACGGCGGCGAAGGCCGCAAGCTGCCGACGGTGCTGACCGCTTCCCTGGTCGAGCAGGCACTGACCGAGGCGGCGAAGTAATGCTCAGCCGCGGCAACTGGCTGATCCTCGGCGCGGCGGTGCTGGTCGCCGCGCTGGGCGGCTGGCTGCAGCACGCCAGCCGGCAGGCGCATGCGCCGGGCGGGGTGCAGGCGGCGAAGGTGGGCGACATGCGTCCGGACCTGGCCCTGCCGGGGCTGGACGGCAGGGAACATCGCCTGTCCGGGTTCCATGGCCGCCGCGTGCTGCTCAACTTCTGGGCCAGCTGGTGCGGCCCCTGCCTGGACGAGATGCCGGCGCTGGCCAGGGCGCAGGCGAAATTCGGCGAACGGGGCGCCATCATCATTGGCATCGCCATGGACGAACCGGCCCGGGCGCGCGCGTTTCTGGCCGCCCATCCGGTGAACTACCCCATCCTGCTCGGCCAGCTGGAAAGTCCCAGCACCTCGCTGCGGCTGGGCAACGCCGGCGAAGTGTTGCCGTACAGCGTGCTGCTGGACGGCAACGGCCGCATCCTCGATGCACGCCGCGGCGCCCTGGACGCCGCCACCCTGGAACGCTGGCTGGCAGCCCCGGCCGCGCCCTGAGGCCATTCCCGCAGCCATACGGCCTCGCACGGTTCAACGCGAACTTCTCCGCCGAACATCGCCGATCTGCGCCGAACTGGACAACATTGCCGACTGCGCGCACACTCCCGCCGGTCGCCGGGTCCTGCCCGGTCCCGTTGAAGGTTTCGGCGTGGCGAAGATCCTGGTCCTGCACGGACCCAACCTCAATCTGCTGGGCGTGCGCGAACCGGACATCTACGGCCGCGCCACGCTGGCCGACATCAACTCTGCCCTCGCCGCGCGCGCCCAGGCCGCCGGCCACGAGCTGGCCTGGTTCCAGTCCAATGCGGAGCACGAGCTGATCGGCCGCATCCACCAGGCTCGCGACGAGCAGGTGGCGATCATCCTGTTCAATCCCGGCGCCTTCACCCACACCAGCATCGCCCTGCGCGACGCGCTGGCCGGGGTGGCGATCCCGTTCGTGGAAGTGCACCTCTCGAACGTGCATGCGCGCGAACCGTTCCGCCGCCACTCCTACCTGGCCGACATCGCCGTGGGCGTGATCTGCGGCTTCGGCGCGGACAGCTACCGGCTGGCCCTGGAAGCGGCGCTCAGCCGCCTGGAGCGGGCCGCCTCCTGAGCGCCCGCCACCTCAAGCATTCCCTTCCCTGCCGCCGCGGCGGCACCAACGAAAAGGTTTGACCGATGGACCTGCGCAAGATCAAGAAACTGATCGACCTGCTCGAGGAATCCAACCTCGCCGAGCTCGAGATCAAGGAAGGCGAAGAAGTCGTGCGCCTGTCGCGCGTGCCGAAGGGAACCGTCAACGTGGCGGCCGCCCCCGTGATGGCGCCGGTGATGCAGGCCCCCGCCCCGGTCGCCGCTCCCGCGCCCGCCGCCGAAGCCGCTCCCGCCAGCACGCTGCCGGCCGGCCACGTGGTGAAGGCGCCGATGGTCGGCACCTTCTATGCCTCGGCCACCCCGGGCGCCGCTGCTTTCGTCAAGGTCGGCCAGCAGGTCAAGGCGGGCGAGACGCTGGGCATCATCGAAGCCATGAAGATGTTCAACCAGATCGAAGCCGACGTCGGCGGCACGGTGCAGGCCATCCTGGTGGAGAACGGCCAGCCGGTGGAGTTCGACCAGCCCATGTTCGTGATCGCCTGAGCGGCCGACGACCATGCCCATGCTGGAAAAAGTCGTCATCGCCAACCGGGGGGAGATCGCGCTGCGCGTGCTGCGCGCCTGCCATAGCCTCGGCATCAAGACGGTCGCCGTGCATTCCACCGCCGACCGCAACCTCAAGCACGTCGGCCTGGCCGATGAGTCGATCTGCATCGGCCCGGCGCCGTCGGTCGACAGCTACCTCAATATCCCGCGCATCATCGCCGCGGCCGAGATCACCGACGCCCAGGCCATCCACCCGGGCTACGGCTTCCTGTCCGAGCGCGCCGACTTCGCCGAGCAGGTGGAGCAGTCGGGCTTCATCTTCATCGGCCCGACCGCGGACGTGATCCGCCTGATGGGCGACAAGGTGGAAGCGATCCGCGCCATGAAGGCCGCGGGCGTGCCCTGCGTGCCCGGCTCCGGCGGCCCGCTTGGTGACGAAGTGGACGAGAACATCCGCATCGCGCGCGAGATCGGCTACCCGGTGATCATCAAGGCCGCCGGCGGCGGCGGCGGCCGCGGCATGCGCGTGGTGCGCACCGAGGCGCACCTGGGCAACGCCATCACCATGACCAAGCAGGAGGCCAAGGCGGCCTTCGGCAACGATCAGGTGTACATGGAGAAGTTCCTGGAGAATCCGCGCCACGTGGAAATCCAGGTGCTGGCCGACGGCCAGGGCCATGCCATCCACCTGGGCGAGCGCGACTGCTCGATGCAGCGCCGCCACCAGAAGGTGGTGGAAGAAGCACCCGCGCCAGGCATCACGCCGGAACTGCGCGAGCAGATCGGCAAGGTCTGCGTCGACGCCTGCCTGCGCATCGGCTACCGCGGCGCCGGCACCTTCGAATTCCTGTTCGAGGGCGGCCGCTTCTACTTCATCGAGATGAACACCCGCATCCAGGTGGAGCACCCGGTGACCGAGCTGATCACCGGCATCGACCTGGTGCGCGAGCAGCTGCTGATCGCCGGCGGCGAGAAGCTGTCGATCCGCCAGGAAGACATCAAGATCCACGGCCACGCCATCGAGTGCCGCATCAACGCCGAGGACCCGGACAGCTTCCTGCCCTCGCCCGGCACGGTGAAGCGCTTCGAGGCCCCGGGCGGCCCGGGCGTGCGCGTCGACACGCATCTGTACGACGGCTACAAGATCCCGCCGAACTACGATTCGATGATCGGCAAGCTGATCGTGCACGGCCCCGACCGCGAGACCGCCATCGCGCGCATGCGCCTGGCCCTGGCCGAGACGGTGATCGAAGGCGTGAAGTGCAACATCCCGCTGCAGCAGCGCATCATGGCCGACGTCGGCTTCCAGCACGGTGGACAGAACATCCACTACCTGGAAAAGCGCATGGCCGAGCAGAAGGACCAGCAGCACCAGCACTGACCTTCCACGCTGGAGTCCTTCTCCCTCCGGGAGAAGGTGCCGGCAGGCGGATGAGGGTTCGGGCGGAGCGGTGCGCATCACTCTTGCGCTCCGCCCGTACCCTCACCCCAACCCCTCTCCCGGCGGGAGAGGGGCTTTAGGTCGAGGTACTACCGACTCATGCCGCTAACCGCGGCCCACCACTGCGTTGCCGCCCCATGCCCTTTCTCGAACTCACCCTCACCATCCGCTCCGAACAGCAGCCGCGCGTGGAAGAAGCGCTCGAGGACATCGGCGCGCTGTCCGTGACCCTGCAGGACGCCGATGCGGAAACACCGGACGAGCAGGCCATCTTCGAACCGGGCGTGGGCGAGCTGCCGCTGTGGCCGACCATCACCTTGAACGCGCTGTTCGACGAGCACGCCGACCGGCGCGGCCTGACCGAGGCGCTGGGCGAACTGCTGCCGTGGCTGGAACCGGACCAGGTGCAGTACCGCGACGTCGCCGACCAGGACTGGGAGCGCGCGTGGATGGATACCTTCAAGCCGATGCAGTTCGGCCGCCGGCTGTGGATCTATCCGTGGAACATCGAACCGCCCGCCGATGACGAAGCGGTGGTGGTGCGCCTCGATCCCGGCCTGGCCTTCGGCAGCGGCACCCATCCCACCACGGCGCTGTGCCTGGAATGGCTGGATGCGCAGGCGCTGCAGGGCCGCACCGTGGTCGACTACGGTTGCGGCTCGGGCATTCTCGCCATCGCCGCGCTCAAGCTCGGCGCCGCCAGCGCGGTGGGCGTGGACAACGACCCGCAGGCGCTGACCGCCTCGGCCGACAATGCCGAACGCAACGAAGTGTCCGAGCGCCTGGCGCTGTTCCTCCCCGAAGACCTCATGCCGGAGGCCGCTCCTGCGCATCCTGCGCCCGCGGCACTAGCGCATCCATGCGCGTCGCCGGCGGACGTCTTCATCGCCAACATCCTGGCCGGCCCGCTGGCGGAACTGGCCCCGACCTTCGCCGCCGCGGCGAAGCACGGTGCCCCGTTCGCCATCTCGGGCATCCTCAAGGGCCAGGAAGAAGAACTGCTCGAGCGCTACGCCGAATGGTTCACGGATCTGCGCGTGGACGTGCGCGAGGACTGGGTGCGCATCAGCGGACGCCGCCGCGCCGCGTGAAGCCGGCGCCAAAGCGCCGATGCGGTTGCATATTCGCCGGCGCGTTTGCGGCTACCCTTTACAGGTCGACGCGCCACCGACTCTACTTGCCGCATGTACGCCCAATGCCCCGACTGCCTGACCGTGTTCTCGATGGATGCGGAAATCCTTGCGCAGGCGCGCGGCCGCGTCGTGTGCGGGCATTGCCATGGCCAGTTCGACGCGCTGGACAATCTCAGCGGCCAGCTGCCGCCGGAGCCGTTCCAGCGCCTGCCTGAGCGCGGCGCCGCCGGCGCGCCGCCGCAGGTGGAAACGGCGGTGTACCGGCCGCGCCCGGAGCCGCAGACCTTCGCGGCCGACGCCGGCGCGCCGGGCTCCGGCGAAGATTTCGCCCAGCTGAAGTTCTCCCCGCGCTTCGCGCGCGAAGCGCGCAGCAGCGGCGCGCGCCGCTGGCCGTGGCTGGTGGCGTGCCTCATCCTGCTGTTGCTGCTGTGCGCGCAGCTGGCCTGGGCCAAGCGCGAGGACCTCGTCGCCGATCCCACCACCGGCCCCTTGCTGCGCCAGCTCTGCGCAGGCGTCGGCTGCAACCTGCCGCTGGTGCAGGACACCACGCAGCTGCGCCTGCTGGCGCGCGACGTGCAAGCCCACCCGTCGGTGCCCGGCGCACTGCTGATCAGCGCCACCGTGCACAACGACGCCGGCTTCGACCAGCCCTGGCCGGTGGTGGTGGTGACCTTGTCCGACGTGGACGGCAAGCGCCTCGCCATGCGCCGCCTGCGCCCGTCCGAATACCTTGGCGACGGCGCCGCGGTCGCGCAGGGCCTGTCCGCCGGCGGCAATGCCGCGCTGGTGCTGGAAGTCGAAGACCCGGGCAACAAGGCGGTGGCCTTCGAGATCGGTTTCGAATGAACCGGGCCGTCCGCTAAGAAAATCAGTACTTAAAATTCTCCGGTCACAGGGGTAAACTCTCACCCCTTCGACTGCTGTTCGGCGTTCCATGCGAGCCGCCGCCCGCGGTACCAGCCAAAGCAACATGTGGCGACCCATGCAGTCGCCGCGAAGTCATGTGAGGGAGATGTCCGTGAACGCCGTCAGACTGCCTGCTGCCGAGGCCGCCAAGGAGTCCTCGTCGCAGAGCGCGTTGAGCGAATGCGTTACCCGCACCGTCCGTCGCTATCTCGCCGATATCGGCGACACCGAGTGCGCGGAAGGTCTGCACGCGCTCGTCATCCGCGAAGTGGAAGGCCCGCTGCTGCGCGAAGTACTCGCCTGGCACGACGGCAACCAGAGCCGCGCCGCCACCGCGCTCGGCATCAACCGCGCCACGCTGCGCAAGAAGCTCGCCGCCCACGGCCTGCTCTGAAGACTCGACGCGGCGCTGCCGCATCGAGGGGTCAAGGATGTCCACCGCTGTAATCCGCCCCGTCACCGAAGCCGACCACGCAGCGATCGTCGCCTTGTGGGAAGCCGCCGTGCGCGCCACGCATGATTTCCTCACCGAAGCAGACATCGTCTTCTTCCGCGGCTTCCTGCCCGGCATCTTTGGACATCTAAACGTCCAGGTCGCCGAGCTCGAAGGCCGCGTCGCCGGCTTCGTCGGCATTTCCGAGCGGCATATCGAAGCGCTGTTCGTGCACCCTTCGCTGCACCAGCGCGGCATCGGGCGGCAGCTGCTGGATGCGGTGGTTTCCAGCGATCCGCGCGTCCCCTGGACGGTGGACGTGAACGAGCAGAACCCCGGCGCCACGCATTTCTACGAGCGCTACGGCTTCGTGCGCATCGGCCGCTCCGAGCTGGATGCAAGCGGACGTCCATTTCCCCTGCTGCACCTGGTGCTGCGCCGCTGAGCGCGCCAACCCGGGGAGCCGCGGCGCTATAATTGCGCCTTTCCCGCAGGAACCCGCCTCATGTCCGCAGCTTCCACGGCGCCGATCCGCCGCGCCTTGCTCAGCGTCTCCGACAAACACGGGCTGATCGACCTGGCCCGCCGGCTGTCCGCCAAGGGCATCGAGCTGCTCTCCACCGGCGGCAGCGCCAAGGCGATCCGCGAGGCCGGCCTGCCGGTGCGCGACGTGAGCGACCTGACCGGTTTCCCGGAAATCATGGACGGCCGCGTCAAGACCCTGCACCCGAAGGTGCATGGCGGCCTGCTCGGCCGCCGCGGCACCGACGACGCGGTGATGGCGCAGCTGGAAATCGCGCCGATCGACCTGCTGGTGCTGAACCTGTATCCGTTCGAGGCCACCGTGGCGCGCGCGGACTGCACGCTGGAACAGGCCATCGAGAACATCGACATCGGCGGCCCGGCCATGCTGCGTTCGGCGGCGAAGAACTGGAACGACGTGGGCGTGCTCACCTCGCCCGACCAGTACGACGCAGCGCTGCAGGAGATCGAGCAGCACGGCGGCCTGTCGCGCGCCACGCGCTTTAAGCTGGCGGTGGCCGCGTTCAACCGCGTGTCCAACTACGACGGCGCGATCAGCGACTATCTCTCGTCCATCCATCTCAACGAGACGCAGGACGCGATCGCCAGCAAGGATCTGTTCGGCGCCCAGGCCAACGGCCGCTTCGTCAAGCTGATGGACCTGCGCTACGGCGAGAACCCGCACCAGCACGCCGCGTTCTACCGCGACCTGTACCCGGCGCCGGGCACGCTGGCCACGTTCCGCCAGATCCAGGGCAAGGAACTCTCGTTCAACAACATCGCCGACGCCGACGCCGCGTGGGAATGCGTGCGCAGCTTCGCCAAGCCGGCCTGCGTGATCGTCAAGCACGCCAACCCGTGCGGCGTGGCGGTGAGCCTCGAGGGCGTGGGCCGCGCCTACGACCTGGCCTACCAGACCGATCCCACCTCGGCCTTCGGCGGCATCATCGCCTTCAACCGCGAGCTCGACGGCGCCACCGCGCGCGCCATCGTGGAACGCCAGTTCGTGGAAGTGGTGCTGGCCCCGGCCTATGCGGAAGACGCACTGCTGGCCTTCGCCAGGAAGGGCAACGTGCGCGTGCTGCTGATCCCGCCGCCGGCCGACGGCGACCTGCGCAGCCCGCATCCGGGCGCCGACGTGCGCCGTGTGGGCTCGGGCCTGCTGATCCAGACCGCGGACCGCGGCATGGTCACCGCGGAAGACCTCAAAGTGGTGACCAAGCGCGCACCGACCGAAGCGGAAGTGCACGACCTGATCTTCGCCTGGAAGGTGGCCAAGTACGTCAAGAGCAATGCCATCGTCTACGCGCGCAACCGCCAGACCATCGGCATCGGCGCGGGCCAGATGAGCCGCGTGTACAGCGCGCGCATCGCCGGCATCAAGGCGGCGGACGAGAAACTCGAAGTGCGCGGCTCGGTCATGGCCTCCGATGCGTTCTTCCCGTTCCGCGACGGCATCGACGCGGCGGCGCAGGCGGGCATCACGGCGGTAATCCAGCCGGGCGGCTCGATGCGCGACGCGGAAACGATCGCCGCGGCGGACGAGCACGGCATGGCGATGGTGTTTACCGGGATGCGCCACTTCCGGCACTGATCGGTAAACCGACGTAGGTTGGGGTGCGCCGAAGGCAAACCCCAACTCACCCCAACCTGCGCCTAGGCGCCGCGCGTCTCCGCGGCGCCCTTCCACTCCGTCGAACGCGCCGCATACCGCCGCGCCAGCACCGCGCAGGTCATCAGCTGGATCTGGTGGAACAGCATGATCGGCAGCACGATCGCGCCCAGCGGATGGCCGGCGAACAGCACCTTGGCCATCGGCACGCCGCTGGCGAGGCTCTTCTTGGAGCCGCAGAACACGATGGTGATCTCGTCCGCGCGGTCGAAGCCCAGCGCGCGTGCGCCATAGCGCGTCACCAGCAGCGCGATCGCCAGCAGCACCGCGTTCATCACCAGCAGCCCGCCGAGCACCGGCAGCGGCACCTGCTTCCACAGGCCTTGCAGCACGGCGGCGCTGAAGGCGGTGTACACCACCAGCAGGATCGAGCCCTGGTCCACGTAGGACACCAGGCCGCGATGCTTCGCCACCCAGCCGCCGATCCAGCGCTGCGCGACCTGGCCGGCCACGAAGGGCACGAACAGCTGCAAGGTGATCGAGCCGATCGCCTCCCAGGACATGCCGCCCTGCCCGTGCGATTCCAGCATCACGCCCACCAGCAGCGGCGTGATCACGATGCCCAGCAGGCTGGAGGCCGAAGCCGAGCAGATCGCCGCGGCGACATTGCCGCGCGCGATCGAGGTAAACGCGATCGACGACTGCACCGTCGACGGCAGCGCGCACAGGAACAGCACGCCCAGGTACAGCTCCGGCGTCACCAGCGGCGCCAGCAGCGGACGCAGCAGCAAGCCCAGCAGCGGGAACAGCACGAAGGTGCTGGCCAGCACGGTCAGGTGCAGCCGCCAATGCGTGGCGCCGGCCACTACCGCTTCGCGCGACAGCTTGGCGCCGTGCAGAAAGAACAGCAGCGCGATGGCCACGTCGGTCAGCACCTCGAACACGCTCGCGGCGGCGCCACGGCAGGGCAGCACGGTGGCCAGCGTCACGGTGAGGATCAGCGCGCAGGTGAAACGGTCGGGAAGGAAGCGGCGGAGGGACATGGCCGTGGGCTGGTCGGGCGGGATCGGAGCCTATTGCAGCGTCCGGCCATTGATAAATCAAATCGTTTTATCTTATTCACTGATACGATCAGCGCATGAATGTCAGCCTGCGCCAGCTCCGCGCCTTCCTCGCCGTGGCCCGCCTGCAGCACTTCCGGCGCGCCGCCGAGAGCCTGCACCTGACCCAGCCGGCGATCAGCCGGCATATCGCGGAGCTTGAGGCCGAGCTGGACGTGCGCCTGTTCGACCGCAACACCCGCGAAGTCGTCCCCACCGAAGCCGGCCGCTATCTGCAGGGCGCGGTGGAGCGCGTGCTGGACGAACTGGAAGGCGTGCTCGCCCACGTGCATTCGGAAAGCGAACGGCGGCGCGGCAAGGTGCGCGTGGCCTCGGTGCCCACCCTTTCCGCGGGCCTGATGCCGGCCAGCATCGCCGCCTGCGCACGCGACTATCCGCAGCTCACGGTGCAACTGCACGACCAGGCGCAGACCCTGGTGCTGGACAGCGTGCGCAGCGGCGAAGTGGATTTCGGCCTGGCCATCGAACCGGCCGACCGCGAATCCTTCGATACGGAAACCATCCTGCGCGATCCGTTCGTGCTGGTCTGCCGCGCCGATCATCCCTTCGCCGCGCTGGCCGACGTGCCATGGAAGAAGCTCAAGGGCCAGCCACTGGTGCTGCTCGACCAGACCTCCGGCAGCCGCCGCCTGATCGATCGCCAGCTCGCCGCGCAGCGCATCGATCCGCAGGTCGCGCAGCAGGCCGGCCACACGCTCACCGCATTCCGCATGGTGGAAGCGGGCCTGGGCGTGAACGTTGCGCCGCAGCTGTCGCTGCCCGCGCCGGGCGCGCTGGTGGCGCGGCCGCTGGTGCCGGTGGTGCATCGCGAAGTCACCCTGGTCCGCCGCCGCCATCGCTCGCTGTCGCCGGTGGCGGCGCTGGTGTGGGAACGCATCCGCGATACCGCGGCGATCCTCGCCGACGCACGCCGGAAGATCACGCCGCGTTGAGCCGCGCCCGCCTAGCGTCGGCGGTTCGCCGCAGGAGAACGCCATGCGCTATCAGCTCTATTACTGGACCGGCATCCAGGGCCGCGGCGAATTCGTGCGCCTGGCGCTGGAAGACGCCGGCGCGGATTACGCCGACGTCGCACGCGAGCAGGGCGACGACGCCATCCTGCCGTTCCTGCGCGGCGAGCGGCCCGGTGCGCGGCCGTTTGCGCCGCCGTTTCTGAAGGCGGGGCGCCTGGTCATCGCGCAGACCGCGGAAATCCTGTTCTGGCTCGGTCCTCGCCACGCGCTGGTGCCGGACAGCGAAACCGGACGCCTGTATGCGCATCAGCTGGAACTGACCATTTCCGATCTGGTGGTGGAAGCGCACGACACGCATCACCCCATCGCCAGCGGCCAGTACTACGAAGACCAGCGCCCGGCCGCGAAGCAGCGCGCGGAGGATTTCCGCAAGCACCGCATGCCGAAGTATCTGGGCTATTTCGAAGACGTGCTCGACAAGGCCGGCGGCCACTACGCAGTGGGCCGCCATTCGTACGTCGACCTGTCGCTGTTCCAGGTGATGAGCGGCCTGGCCTATGCGTTCCCGGAAGCGATGAAGCGCATGCGCAAGAAAGTACCGCTGCTGAGCGCGCTGGCCGAAAGAGTCGCCGAGCGCCCGCGCATCGCCGCCTATCTGGATTCGCCGCGGCGCATTCCCTTCAACGAGATGGGCATCTTCCGCCATTACGCCGAACTCGATGGCTGACCGTAGGTTGGGGTGAGCCGCAGGCGACTGCGAAGGCAGGATGCCGTAGCGAACATCCGCGTAGCGGATGGCCCGAAGGGCTGGCTGCTGATGCAGCCAGTAACCCCAACATCGCCACCTTGATGCGTATCGCATCGTTGGGGTTCGCCGATGGCTCACCCCAACCTACGCCGTGCGTCGACCGATGCTTCAGAAGATCGCGATCACCAGTGCGCCCGCAAGAATCAGCGCGCCGCCCAGCAGGGTCGGCCAGCTCGGCTTCTCGCCCAGCACCAGCAGCCCCAGCACGATCACGAAGGCCACGCTGAGCTTGTCGATCGGCGCCACCTTGCTCACCGGCCCCAGCTGCAGCGCGCGGTAGTAGCACAGCCACGACAGGCCGGTGGCGATGCCCGACAGCACCAGGAACAGCCAGGCCTGCCACGACAGGCCGGCGGGCCGCGCCCACTCGCTGCGCAGGCTCAGGATGCCGGCCGTCACCACCAGGATCACCACGGTGCGGATGAAAGTGGCGAGGTTGGAATTGATCCCCGCCACGCCGAGCTTGCCGAACAGTGCGGTGAGCGCGGCGAAGAACGCCGAGCCCAGCGCAAACAGCAGCCAGCTCTCGCGCAGGTTCATGCCGGGCTTAGGAGCCGCAGGAGGGCTCGCCCTCGGCCGGACGGCTCTTGCCCCACTCCAGCACCTTGTACATCACCGGTTTTACCGGCTCGCGCGGGCCGCTCTGGCTGACCTGGCTGTAGTTGCCCTTGGGGTCGACCAGGTAGATCTGCTCGGGGCCGAACTTCGGCTTCACCACCACCTGGTACAGCGAGCCGCTGCGGCGGTATTCCTGGATGGTGTTGTCGTCCTTGGTGCACTCGGTGACCTGCGGCTCGTCGGCCGGCCTGGCACCCGGCTTCGCGGACGTGGCGGGCGACTTGGGCGAGCTCTCCGCCGTGGCCGGCTTCGGCGGCTGGGTGGCCTTGACGCCCGGGTCGTTCATGCCCGGCGGCGGCGGCGCCGGCGGCAGCGACTGGGCCGACTGCGCGAACACCGGCGCGGCGGCGAAAACACCCAGGGCAATGAACAAGGCGGCAGGCTTCATATCGGATCTCCTCGCGAAGTCCCGAGCATAGCAGCGGGGCCGCGCCGCACCGTGAAGCGCGGCAACACGGCACATCGGCGCTACACTCGCGCTTCCCTTCCGGCCGGCGACCGCCCGCATGGCGCGCGGCCTGCCTTCTTCTCCCAGGCTTCCCGTGGCGTCCATGTCCAAGCTCATCCTCATCGACGGCTCTTCGTATCTCTACCGCGCCTTCCACGCGCTGCCTCCGCTGACCAATTCGCAGGGCGAGCCCACCGGCGCGCTGTTCGGCGTGGTCAACATGCTGCGCGCCACCTTGAAGGCGAGGCCCGATTACGTGGCCTTCGTCAGCGACGCGCCGGGCCCCACCTTCCGCGACGCGCTGTACGACCAGTACAAGGCCAACCGCCCGCCGATGCCGGACGAACTGCGCGCCCAGGTCGACCCGATGCTGGCCATCGTCGGCGCGCTGGGTTTTCCGATCCTGCGCGTCGACGGCGTGGAAGCGGACGACGTGATCGGCACGCTGGCCGTGCAGGCGCATGCGCGCGGCATCGAGGTGGAGATCTCCACCGGCGACAAGGACCTCGCCCAGCTGGTGCGCCCCGGCGTGACCCTGGTCAACACCATGACCAACACCACCATGGACGACGCCGGCGTCATGGAAAAATTCGGCGTGCGGCCGGAGCAGATCATCGACTACCTCACCCTGGTGGGCGACTCGGTGGACAACGTGCCCGGCGTGCCCAAGTGCGGCCCCAAGACCGCCGCCAAGTGGCTGGCCGAATACGGCTCGCTCGACGGCCTGATCGCGCAGGCCGACAAGGTGGGCGGCAAGATCGGCGAGAGCCTGCGCGCGGCGCTGCCGCAGCTACCGCTGTCGCGCGAACTGGTGACGATCCGGCTGGACGTGCCGCTGGACCGCGGCGTGGAAGAACTGCAGCTGCGCGACCGCGACACCGGCCAGCTGCGCGAGCTGTACACCCGCTACGAATTCAAGGCTGCGCTGAAGGAGATGGAAGGCGGCGAGTCCGCCGCGCCCGCACCCGCCGCTGCAGCCGTGGCGTCCACGCCGGTATCGGCGCAGCCGACCGGCGATCTCAGCGGCCCCGGCCGCTACGAACTGGTCACCACCGAAGCGCAGCTCGACGCCTGGCTGGACAAGCTGCGCACGGCCGAACTGATCGCCTTCGACACCGAGACCACCAGCATCGACGCGATGCGCGCGGAAATCGTCGGCCTGAGCCTGTCGGTGGAAACCGGCGAAGCCTGCTACGTGCCGCTGACGCACGACTATCCCGGCGCACCGCAGCAGCTGCCGCGCGACGAAGTACTGGCCAGGCTGAAACCCATCTTCGAAGACCCCGCGCGGCCTAAGCTCGGCCAGCACGCCAAGTACGACATCAACATCCTGTCGCTCTACGGCATCGTGCTGCAGGGGCTGAAGCACGATTCGATGCTGGAATCGTACGTGTGGAACGCCACCGCCACGCGCCACGACATGGATTCGCTGGCGCGCAAATACCTCGGCTACGACACCGTGAAGTACGAGGAAGTGGCCGGCAAGGGCGCCAAGCAGATTTCCTTCTCGCAGGTGGACGTGGACACCGCCTGCCGCTACGCCGCCGAAGACGCCGACGTCACCCTGCGCCTGCACCGCGCGCTGTGGCCGCTGCTGCAGACCGAGCCGAAGCTGCTCGGCGTGTACGAGAACATCGAGATCCCGCTGGTGCCGGTGCTGGCCGGCATGGAGCAGCGCGGCGTGCTGATCGACGTATCGAGCCTGCGCCTGCAAAGCCAGCAGCTGGGCAAGCGCATGCTGGAACTGCAGCAGCAGGCGTGGAAGGCCGCCGGCCACGATTTCAGCCTGGACTCGCCCAAGCAGCTGCAGAATGTGCTGTTCGACGAACTCGGCCTGCCGGCCAAGCTGCGCACGCCGACGGGGCAGCCGTCGACCAACGAGGAAGCGCTGGAAGCGATCGCCGACGAGCATCCGCTGCCGCGCCTGATCCTGGACTACCGCGGCCTGGCCAAGCTGCGCTCCACCTATACCGAGAAGCTGGCCGAGATCGTCAACCCGCGCACCGGCCGCGTGCACACCAGCTATCACCAGGGCGCGGTGGCGACGGGGCGCGTGTCGTCTTCCGATCCCAACCTGCAGAACATCCCGGTGCGCACCGAGGAAGGCCGGCGCATCCGCCAGGCCTTTATCGCGCCGCCGGGCTGGAAGGTGATGGCGGCGGACTACTCGCAGATCGAGCTGCGCATCATGGCCCACCTGTCCGGCGACGAAGGCCTGCTGCGCGCGTTCCAGGAAGGCGGCGACGTGCACCGCGCCACCGCCGCCGAAGTGTTCGGCCTGCCGCCGGAACAAGTCAGCGCCAACCAGCGCCGCGCCGCCAAGGCGATCAACTTCGGCCTGATGTACGGCATGAGCGCATTCGGCCTGGCGCGCCAGCTCGGCGTGGACCGCGGCGAAGCCAGCGACTACATGGCGCGCTACTTCGCCCGCTACCCCGGCGTGCACGCCTTCATGGACGCCACGCGCGAGCAGGCGCACCGCGACGGCTACGTCGAAACCATCTTCGGCCGCCGCCTGTACCTGGAGAACCTCAGCAACCGCAACCAGGCCCTGCGCGCCGGCGCCGAACGCGCCGCGGTGAATGCGCCGATGCAGGGCAGCGCGGCCGACATCATCAAGCGCGCCATGATCTCGGTGGCCGCGTGGCTGAAGGGCCGCGACGACGCCCACATGCTCATGCAGGTGCACGACGAACTGGTATTCGAAGTGCGCGCGGACGCGGTTGACGAGGTACGCGCCGCGGTGGTGCAGCGCATGTCCGGTGCGGCCGAATTGCGCGTGCCCTTGCTTGTGGAGGCTGGCGTCGGCGCCAACTGGGACGAGGCGCACTGAGCTTTCGCGGCATTTGGAATTTCCAAATGAACAGCCAATGAATTTTTTTCGGAAACTTGCTGCAACTTTTCCAGCCTCGGACGTTCTATAGACACGGACGTACGCAACGGCGTCCGTGGCTCACCACCTCCCTGGATGAGCCATCGGCAAGGCGGACCTTCCCCTGGGATCCGCAGCCACGCCCCGAGGGTCCCCCCCTGGCCCTCGGGGCTTTCTTTTGCCCGCGGTCTTTTCCCCGTCGTCATCCTCTTTTCCCCCTGGCGAAAAGACGGCGCAAGGCCAAAACCGCTAGCATCCCCGCCTGACCCGGCCCATGCGTCCGCCGGGCGAGGTCGCGCCACGTGCAGAAGAAAGGCAAAGCCACTTCCTTCGATATCGCCCACCTGGCGGGCGTCTCCCAGTCCACGGTGTCGCGCGCCCTGCGCGGCAGCCCGCTGGTGAGCGAGGAAACGCGGCTGCGCATCCAGGAGGCGGCCGACCAGCTCAAGTACAAGGTCGACAAGAACGCCTCCAACCTGCGCACCCGCCACTCCGGCACGCTGGCCCTGCTGCTGTTCGAGGACCCCACCGCGGACGACTCGCACATCAACCCGTTCTTCCTGTCCATGCTCGGCTCGATCACCCGCGCCTGCGCCCAGCGCGGCTACGACCTGCTGGTCTCGTTCCAGCAGCTCTCGCACGACTGGCACGCCGACTACGCCGACACTCGCAAGGCCGACGGCATCCTGCTGCTCGGCTATGGCGATTACCTGGCCTATCGCGACAAGCTGGAGAAGCTGGTGGCCCAGGGCACCCACTGCGTGCGCTGGGGCGCGGTGCTGCCGGACCAGCCGGATGTCTCGATCGGCTGCGACAATTTCCGCGGCGGGCAGGACGTCACCACGCATCTGCTGGCCCAGGGCTGCAAGCGCATCGCCTTTCTCGGCGACGCCTCCAGCCATTACCCCGAATTCTTCGACCGCTACCGCGGCTATGCCGACGTGCTGGAGAAATCCGGCCTCAGCGTCGATCCCGCGCTGCAGGTGAACGGGGAAAGCACCGAGCAGTCCGGCTACACCGCCCTGGAAACGCTGCTGGCGCGCGGCGCGCGGTTCGATGCGGTGTTCGCGGCCAGCGACCTGATCGCCATCGGCGCGATGCGTGCGCTGGCCGACCAGGGGCTGAGCATCCCGGGCGACGTTGCCGTGGCCGGCTTCGACGACATCCCCATGGCCAGCTTCGTCAATCCGCAGCTGACCACGGTGCGGCAGGACACGCGGGAGGCCGGCGAGGCGCTGGTGGATAACCTGCTGCGGTTGATTCGCGACGAGCCGGCGGAGAGCGCGATGCTGCCGGTGAGGCTGGTGGTGCGGAAATCCAGTCTGCGCGGGCGCTGACATGTAGGTTGGGGTGAGCCGCAGGCGAACCCCAACATCGCCGCCTGCCAGCTCATCGCACTGTTGGGGTTCGCCTGCGGCTCACCCCAACCTACGCCATCACGCCGCACTCGGCTCGCGCACCCGCAGCACGCACAACCCCGACACGAACAGGCTGGCCCCGCCCAGCACCAGCGCATAGATTGGCTGGCCGTGGAAGAACGCGCGCAGCAGCAAGCCCAGCACGCTGGCCGCGAGCAGCTGCGGGATCACCACGAAGAAATTGAAGATGCCCATGTACAGGCCCATCTTGTGCGCCGGCAGGTTGTCCGACAGCAGCGCGTACGGCAGCGACAGGATCGAGGCCCACGCAAAGCCCACGCCCACCATCGACAGCAGCAGCCAGCGCGGATCGTGGATCAGCAGGAAGGACAAAAAGCCCGCGCCGCCCAGCCACACGTTCACCAGGTGGCTGATGCGGATGCCCCAGCGCCGCACCATCCACGGAATCACGATTGCCGCGATCGCGGCAAAACCATTGTAGGCGGCGAACAGCACGCCCACCCAGTTGGCGCCTTCGTTATAGGCCGCCGAATGCGGATCGCTGCTGCCGTAGTGCACCTGGGTGACGCCCGCCGTGGTGTAGATCCACATCGCGAACAGCGCGAACCATGAGAACAGCTGCACCCAGGCCAGCCGGCGCATCGCCTCGGGCATGCCGAACAGGTCGCCCAGCACCTGCGCCGCCGGCCCGCGGCTGGCGGTACGGCCCAGCCATAGCAGGGCGACGCCGAACAGGCTCATGCCGCCGGTCAGCAGGAACAGCTCCTTCTCCAGGTGCAGGCTCGCCACCACCAGGGTCAGCGCCAGGCCCGCCGCCAGCCAGCGCAAGCCCCAGCGCGAGGCGGAGCGGCGATCCACCGCGGTCTCCTCGGCCGGCTCGTGCCCGAATGCGCTCAGCTGCTCCGGCGGGTATTCGCGCGTGGAGCACACCGTCCACAGCACGGAACCGAGCAGCACCGCGCCGCCGGCATAGAACGCATAGCGCACCGTGTCCGGAATGCCGCTGGCACCCGGCGCATTGCTCACGCCCAGGCGCTCCAGCATCCACGGCAGCGCCGAGGCCACCACCGCGCCCAGGCCGATAAAGAAGCTCTGCATCGCATAGCCCAGCGGACGCTGGCGCGGCGGCAGCTGGTCGCCGACGAAGGCGCGGAACGGCTCCATCGAGACATTGATCGACGCATCCAGGATCCACAGCAGCCCCGCCGCTACCCACAGCGCCGGCGCATTGGGCATCCACAGCAGGCCCAGCGTAGCCAGCACGGCGCCGACCAGGAAATACGGGCGGCGCCGGCCCAGCGGCGTCCAGGTGCGGTCGGACAGATAGCCGACGATCGGCTGCACGATCAGCCCCGACAGCGGCGCCGCCACCCACAGCATGGGGATGTCGCCCACGTCCGCGCCCAGCGTCTGGAAGATGCGGCTGACGTTGGCGTTCTGCAGCGCGAAACCGAACTGGATGCCGAGAAAGCCGAAGCACATGTTCCAGATCTGCCAGAACGACAACGCGGGTTTTGCATTCGTTCTGCTCGTCGTGGGGCTGCTCGTCGTGGGGCTGCTCGTCATGGGGCAGTGCTTCCGGGCGCCAGAGGAGCGATCAGCATATCGCCGACCTCGGCCCGGTTCAGCGGTCCGCCATCGCCGCCCTGCCCGCCGGTGTAGTGGGCGAAGTGGCTCAGGTACGACATGTTGAAGCCCGGCGCCAGCTCCACGCTGCAATGCTGGCCCTGCCTGGCCTCGAAACCGCCGCTGGTGGAACGCTGCCTGCCTGCGCTGTGCGGCAGCACCAGCACCACCGGCTGGGCCTGGGCGCCTTCGCAACTGACGGTGGCGACCTGCACGGCGGCGGTGATGCCGGTGTTGATCGGGCCATGGTCGTTGGCGTAGT
Source organism: Dyella sp. SG562 (assembly GCF_011759495.1). Taxonomy (NCBI): domain Bacteria; kingdom Pseudomonadati; phylum Pseudomonadota; class Gammaproteobacteria; order Lysobacterales; family Rhodanobacteraceae; genus Dyella; species Dyella sp. SG562. The sequence goes on along the minus strand of NZ_JAAOYS010000004.1, from coordinate 305,516 downwards.
CGAGCGACAGCTGGAAGCGGCCGCTCGCAGGCGCCGTCCACGTGCGCGGCCAGGCGCCGCCGATGCGTGCTTCCGCGCCCTTGCAGACGGTGGGGCTGTGCAGCGATTCGATGCCGTGCCCGTCCACCCGCGTCAGGCTGAGGCACTGCTGCGCAGCCGCGCGCTCCAGCGTGACGTCGCGCACGGCGCCGCGCCGCTCGCCGTTGACGTACAGCACCAGGTCGCCATCCGCCTGGATACGCCATTGCTTGCCATCGGCCGTAACCTTGGGCGCGGCGGGCGTGGCAGGCGCATACAGCGGCGCGTCCCGCCGCAAGGCCGACGCATCCACGCGTATCGCCTTGAGCGCCACCTCGATGCTGTTGCCCTCGCGCTTTTCGCCGCCGGCCACCAGCAGGTTGCCGTCCAGCGCCGCGGGCCGCACCAGCACGATGCGCCGGCCGCCGAGATCCAGGCTGATGCGCTGCCCGTCGCCGAACAGCAGCGGCACCAGCGCCACCGGCAGCTTCGGCGTGACCTTGCCGTCCTCGCCCAGGCCGAACACGCCCTGGATCACCATGTCCAGATACGCGCCCACCGACCACAGCTGCCGCGGCGAATCGACCACCGGCCCGCTGAGCGGGCCTTCGTCGACGTGCACCGACTGCGTGGCCAGCTCGAAGTTTTCCATGTTCGATCCGGCCAGCGCGGCACCGCGCATCAGCGAGCGCAGCTCGTGCTCGATGCGCGCCGGATCGTTCACCAGGCGCGCCGCGCGCAGCGCGTACTCGCTGACGAAGGGCCAGATCGCGCGGTTGTGATAGATCGGCTGGTCCTTGCGCTCCGGCCAGATCACCGGGCTGCCGGCCTCCCAGGTTGGATAGGCAGCCAGGGCCTCGCGCGCACGCACGGGGTCCGCCACGCCGCTGGTGATCGCCAGCGAAAGACCCAGCATATCGTAGGCTTCGTACGGCACCGGATGATCCGCGCCGCCGATGTAGCTCATGTACATGTGGCGATCGGCGCGCCAGAAGTGCGCATTGATCGCCTGCTTCAAGGCGTCCGCCTGGGTTTCGTACGCGGCGGCCGATTCGCCGCGCCGCGGCGCGAGCTTCGCCGCCAGGCGCAGCGCTTCGTAATGCAGCACATTGGTGGACAGCGAGAACGACTGGCCGATAAAGGCTACGTTGTTCTTCGTCCACTCCGGATAGGTCTGCTCGCGCCAGTCGAGAAAGGACGTCTCGCCGCGATACAGCCCGAACGATTCATCGAACGCATAGCGCCGATCCTGCGCCAGCGTATCCAGCAGCGCGCGCCAGGTTTCGTCGGCGAAGGCCGCATCGTCCAGCAGATGCCGCGCGCCGAGGAACCACACCACGCGGTCCGTGCTGATCGGCCAGCTGCCGCCGGAACCGGTGTCCTGCATCGCATACAGCCCGTTCGGCACGCCTGGCGCGCGCACGTCGGAAAGCTTGAAACGCAACGAAGCTTTCGCGCGCTGCGGATCCAGCCGCCACAGCGACAGATCCACCGCGTACGAGAGATCGCGCGTCCACACGTAATGCCACTTCTCGCCGGTCTCGAAGCAAGCGCAGGGAATCGCCTGGCCGTGGTCGAAGGCGTCGTCGCGGATCGCCTGCACCGAATCCAGCCGCAGATCGTCCTGCGCCATCGCGAACAGGCCGTCGAACAGCGGACTGGCAGTGTGCGAAACCAGCTTCTGTGCGCCGATGCGGCGCTGGCCGAACGGGCCGTGCAGCATGTAGCTGCCGTCGGAGGCGGTCGTGACGACCGCCTCCTTGTCCTGCCAGTCCAGCTTGTCGCGCCAGCTGTCCGCCGCTCCCGGGCCGGCGGCGAGCATGCCGGCCAGGAGTGCCACCGTCAGCACGCGAACACCTTGCGCTTGCTCTGCATCGTCATCTGCCTCTGGTCATTGCGCGAGGATCGCGCCGTAGTGTCCATTGACGGACACCACTACGTTGCCGCCGCTCACCGTGTACGTGTTGCCGCTCAGCAGGTCGGTGACGGCGCTCCCGTTCGCCATGCTGAGCTGCCAAACCGGAACGGTGACCGAATGGGCGCTGCTGTCATTGTTAAGCGCCACCGCGATGCGATGGCTGGCATCGAAGCGGCCGTAGGCATAAAGCTTGTTGCCGTCGTCCGTAAGCAGGCTCATGAACGACCCCGTGCGCAGCGCCGCGTACTGGTTGCGGATGGCGATCAGCTTCTGCGTCAGCGCCACCGCCGCATTGGTCGTGGTGCCTTGCGTCCAATCGAAGGTGCGGCGGTTGTCCGGATCGTTGCCGCCCTGCATGCCGTACTCGTCGCCATAGTAGATCGTCGGCGTGCCCACGTAGGTCATCTGGAAGATCAGCGCCAGATAGGTTTTCCAGATATCGCCGCCGGCGCGCTGGCCGAAGCGCTGGATATCGTGGCTGCTGAGGAAGTTGGCCATGGTCTGCTGCACGTTGCCGGGATAATTGGCGCGCGTGCCGTGCAGCCAGCTGTCGAACTGGCTCGACGGAATGCTGGCGGCATTGCCGCTGTAATCCTGGCCGGTGATCCACTCCGACACCGGCTGCGTGAAGCCGTCATAGTTCAGTGCGCTGTCCCATTCCTTGCCGTTGCCGGTCCACGGGTTGGCATTGCCCCAGAACTCGCCCAGGATCTCGGCGTTCGCATTCACCGATTTCACCGCCGTGCGCAGTTCAGCCATGATCTGGTGGTTGGTGGCGTCGCTGCCGTTGTTGCCGCCGGCGTCGATGTACTGCGGCGCATCCAGGCGCCAGCCGTCGATGCCGTAGGGCGAAGCGAGCCAGGTCTTCACCACCGAGGTCGAGCTGCCATAGATCTGGTTGCGCACCGCCGACCCGCTGGCGGCGTAATCCAGCTTGGGCATGGTCGAGTAGCCATAGAAGCTGGAATACGTGTTCGGCCATTGCTGGAACGTGTAATAGCCGTACCACTGGCTCGACGTCGACTCGTACGCGCCCTGCGTGCTCCACCAGTTGTAGCGGTCGAACCACTGGCTGGTATCGCCGGTGTGGTTGAACACGCCGTCGAGCATCACATAGCCCTTCGGGCCGTTGCTGCTGGAGTGCACGTCGGCGATCAGTGTCTGCAAGGTGGTGTTGCTGCCGAAGGCCGGATCGACGTGGTAGTAGTCCTCGGTGTCGTACTTGTGATTGGTGGGCGAGGTGAACACCGGGTTGAGGTAGACGATGTTCGCGCCCAGCGTCTGCTTGATATAGCCCAGCTTCTGGTCCACGCCGGCCAGGTCGCCGCCGAAGAACACCAGGTTGTTGGAGCCGCTGCCGGTGGCGAACACGCTGCCGCCCCAGGCCACTTTCTGCGTGGACTGCTCGCCGTAGGTGTACTGGCCGGTCTGCACGTCGTTGCTGGTGTCGCCGTTGTAGAAGCGGTCCGGGAAGATCTGGTAGATCACGCCGTTCTTCATCCAGTCCGGCGTCTTGAAGCCCGGGATCAGATAGAAGTCGCCGGAGGATGGCTCGCTGCTGCTGGTGCCGGCCGCGTTGTACCAGGCGGTGGAACTGCCGTCGTTGAGCTGGAAGCGGTAGTACTTCTCGGACGAGCTGGCCGGCACGGTGCCCTGCCAGTAGTCGAAGGTGCCGGTGGCATCGTTCGATGCCCAGTGCATCGCCACCCAGTGGAACGCGCCGTCCGCGCTGTCGTAGTACTTGATGTTGGCGCTGGTGATGTCGCCCTTGTAGGTGCGGAAGCTGAGCGTGACGGTCTGCGCGGCCGTCGGCTCGGGGTGGTCGATAAACAGCGGACCCTGGTCGTGGAACAGGCCGGCCCATTCGACATTGTTGTCGTTGCTGGCCGCCTGCGCTGCCATGGGCAGCGCGAGGATGGCGCTGGCCAGGGCGGACAGCGCAAGGCCGCGTGCGGAACGGTGCATCGCTACGATCGAACGCATCATGTTGCCCCTCTCATCGGTGGATGGAACAACCCCCTTTCACCTACGGCTGTGCCTGATCCAGGCCGGTCGCCGATAGCCCGTCATCCCGGCGCAGGCCGGGATCCAGTGGCGACGAGGTTCGTTACTGCCTTATCGCCACCGGGGTAAAGCCTTGATACGCGCTCGCCGAACCAGGCGTTTCCGCTACTGGATCCCGGCCTGCGCCGGGATGACGGGCTAGATGTGCGGCGCTGCCAGCGTGATGTGTGCGCTTTGCCCTGCCCGCACGCGCACCCAGGTGACAGGCCCGAAGCGGTCGCTGCCGCGCGCCCATGCAGCGCCTTCTTGTGCGTGCAAGGCGCGCTCGTCCGTTACTTGCAGCAATGCCTTGCCGTCTTCATTCACGGCGCCTGCGGCGATGCCATGCACCTTCACCAGATACCAGCCCAGCGCGGGCTTGAAGCTTCCTTCCGGCACGGCGGTTTCAAAACTCACGCCTCGATCCGCACGCTGCACCGCCAGCGTCTGCAGGAAGTATTCGCCCTGCTCGTAGCCGTAGGTTGCACCGTCATCGTCGTAGTAAGGAAAGCTGGTGCGCTGCGCGGACGGAAACACTTCCAGCTCCACTTCGCGCAGCGGCCGCTGACCCACGTAATCCTCCGGCGCCTGCATCGGCACGATGGCGCCCTCGCGCACGAACAGCGGCAGGTCCGACCAGGTCTTCGCATCGAGTGCGTAATGGATCTTCTGCCCGCCGTCACAGGCCTTGCCGCTGGCGTAGTCGAACCAGCGCCCGGCCGGCAGATAGATGTCCTTCGATGCCTGGCCCTGCTCCACCACCGGCGAGGCCAGCAGATAGTCGCCGAACATCCACGCGTCCACGTCCTCACGCACGTTCGCATCGTCCGGCCAGCCGAACAGCAGCGGCCGCACCAGGCCGACGCCGGTAACGCGGCGCTGGTATTCGTAGCTGTAGATATAGGGCAGCAGCGCATAGCGCAGGCGGATCGCCGCGGCCGCGGCCCGCTCCGCCACCGGCCCGTAGACCCAGGGCTGGCGCTTGATGCCCAGCTCGCCATGCACGCGGAAGATCGGCGTGAACGCGCCGAACTGGATCCAGCGCGCGTAGTTCTCCGGCGTCAGCCCGCCCGTTACCGGATCGGCCTGCTTGCCGCTTTTCTGGAAACCGCCGCCGTCCATGCCCCATTGCATGGCGCCCGCATTGATCGCGCTGAGCATGCGCTGGCGCTGCGCCTTCATGCTGGCGAAGCCGGTGGCGATATCGCCGGACCACAGCCCATAGGCGTAGCGCTGCGCGCCGAGATAGAAGTTGCGGTTGATCGACCACACGCGCTGCCGGCTGTAGGCGCGCTGGCCGTCGTACAGCGCGCGCTGCATGTTGAGGAACTGCGTGTCGCTGTCCAGCGTGTCCGCCTCGTCGTTCCACCAGCCGGCCATGCCGGTATCGAAGGCGTGCTTCAAGGTGTCGTTGAAGAACCAGGTGCGCGCCGCGGGCTGGTCGAAGTCCAGGTCGCGCACGGTCTTGTGCGAGAAATAATCCGGCGCCGGCTTGCTCTTCGCCGACCACAGGCCGTGCTCGGTGGCATAGCGGCCTTCGGCCGTATCCACATGCAGGCGCGGCTTCATGATGCCGGTCAGGTGCATGCCCTTCGCCTCGAGCGCCGTCTTCAGGCTGCCGTCGGCGCCGCCGGGAAACTTGTCGGGATTCCAGCGGAACTCGCCGTACTGATCCGCGCCCCAGGCCTTCCAGTCGAAGTCCAGGGTGAAGTTGTCGAGCGGGATGTGCCTGTCGCGATACGTATCCACCAGCTGCAGCAGCTCCTGCTGGTCGATGCCCCACTGGCTGTTGGTAAAGCCCATCGCCCATTTCGGAAACAGCGGCGAAGGTCCGCTCACCCGCGCCAGCGCGGCGAACAAGGCCTTAGGTTGGCCAAGGAACACGTAGACCGTGCGGATCGGCTGCTGTTTGCGGCCACGTACGCGAAGCTCCCCGCCGTCGAGCGCGAAGTTCGCACCTTCCGCGTCCGCCAGCAGGCCGTAGCCGGCCGTGCTCCACACGAACGGGGCGCCGGCAAAGCCTTGCTCGCCCGCCTTGGCCACCTGCTTGCCGGCACGCTGCAGGCCGCCGTCCGCGCGCTCGAACGCGCCATAGCCGCGGATGCCGTACAACGGATCGGCCGCGGCATGGCGCGCCCGCACTTCGCCGCGGCCCAGCGCGGCGAGATCGACGCTGAGCAGCTCATGGCCATCGCGCAGCGCCACCAGGGCGCCATCGCGCAGCACCCAGTGCGCGGCCCGGCTGGCATCGCTGCCGGCCGGCGCCTTGTCGTCGAGTGCTGGATCGATCACCAGCGTGGGCGTGGGCTTGGCGCCATCGTTCGGCAGAAAGGCAATCCTGGCGATATCGGGCGCGAGGTAATGCACGGTCACGGAGCCCTGCGCCAGCTGCAGCGAAGCCGGCGCCGGCGGCTGTCCTGCCGCGTCCGTGGGTTCCGCCGCCGCCGTCATCGCGAACGCTCCGAGCAAAGCGAAAACCACAGCACTTCGGCGCAAGCTCACTGCAACACCACCGTCGCATAGGCCGGCAGCGAAAGTTGGCCGTTCGCCAGCGTCGCGCCCGGCGCCGTATGCAGGCGGATCGCGGAGAACGCCTTCGCGCTGTCCGCATCGAGCTTGAAGCTCACGGCTTTGCCCGACAGGTTGTGCACCACCAGCGCGCGGCTGTCCGCGGTGGCGCGCTCATAAGCCACCAGCGCCGGGTTGCCGGTGGCGACCACGCGCAGGCCGCCGTCGCGCAGCGCCGGCACTTCCACGCGCCAATGGATCAGCGTGCGATACAGATTGAGCAGCGAATCGGGCTGATCCTGCTCGGCCTGCACCGACACGTCGCCGCCCTGCTTCGCGCTATAGGCCTTCCAGCGGCTGTCCCCCGGCGCCCCCGGCGTTCGCTGCCAGCGCATCGGCTCGCGCAGGTTCTCGTCCGGCTTGCGGCCGAGCATGCCCAGCTCTTCGCCGTAGTAGATGTACGGCCGGCCAGGCAGCGTCAGCAGCAGCGCCGCCGCCGTGCGCATGTGCTGCTGGTTGCCGTCGAGCTGGCTCAGCACGCGCACCTGGTCGTGATTGGAGAGGAATGGCGCATCGGCGTAGTCGTCGCCGGCCGCCGCATGGAACGCGGCGTAGGTGTCGGTCAGCAGCGCGGGCAGCTTGCCGGCCCGTTCCTGTCCCGCACTGGCGATCATCTGCGCGGCCAGCGGGAAATCGAAGACTGAACCCAGCGCCGGCAGATACGGCGCCAGTTCGCCGGGCACCGTCGCCGATACTTCGCCGACCAGGTACACGCCCGGATGCGTCTGCCGCAGTCCCTGGCGGAATTCGCTCCACCACTGCGCGTTCTTGCGGATCGGTTCCGGCTTGCCGTTGTCGCTCTTGAGGTCGTCGTAGATATGCCGCGCGGCATCCAGGCGAAAACCGTCCGCGCCCTTGTCCAGCCAGAACTTGCCGATCGCGATCATCTCGCGGCGCACCGCCGGCTCGTCGTAGTTGAGGTCGGGCATGGCGCCGGTGAAGTCGCCCAGGTAGTACTGCTTGCCGTTGGCATGCCAGGCGGGGCTCAGCACCGCGCTGATCGCTTTCAGGTCGGTGCCCTTGCCGGCCCAGGTATACCAGCGGCGGTATTCGCTGTTCGGATCCAGCGCGGACTTGAACCACGGGTGCTGGTCGCTGGTGTGGTTGATCACCAGGTCCAGGATCACCTCGATGCCGCGCTTGTGCGCCTCGCTCACCAGCCGCTCGAAGTCGGCCATGCTGCCGTACTGCGGATTGATGCCTTCGTAGTCGGTAACGTCGTAGCCGTGATAGCTGGGCGAGGGGTTGATCGGCATCAGCCAGATGCCGCTGACGCCGAGCGACTGCAGATAGTCGAGCTTGGCGGTGACGCCGTTGAGATCGCCGATGCCGTCGCCGTTGGTGTCGTACCAGGCGCGCACGAAGATCTCGTACCAGACGCCGGAGCCTTGGCTTTTCGGAGCGGAGGGGGCGGCGGCGGGCGGGGTGGAGTCGGCGGCGTGAGCGACGCCAAGAGCCAGAACGAAAGCGGCGGTCAAACGGCTTAATGCGCGAAACAGCGGCATGACTTGCTCCAATCAGTACGCCAGGCCGAGCCTCTACGCCCTGGCTAGGGAATCCCTCTCCCGTCGGGAGAGGGTGCCGGCAGGCGGGTGAGGGTTCGGCCAGCGCGCAACGTTGAGGCTTCGCCGCACCCTCATCCGCCTGCCGGCACCTTCTCCCAGCGGGAGAAGGGAATCACTCGGAGAGTGTGCGCAATGGACGCCACACTCTCCTTATCGTTGCTTACAGCTTGAACTCCACGCCCAGATAGCTGGTGCGCCCGAAGTACTGGATGGTGCCCGTCTGCGACGGATCCGAACCGAAGTAGGTCTTGGTCGGCTGGTCGCTGATGTTGAGCATCTGGTACACGACGCGCCACTGCTTGTTGACGTCGTACGAAGCCTGGAAGTCGTACACCGTCTCCGAGGCGAAGGTCACCATCTGGTTGGTCACCGACATCTGCGTATCGGAGGCGAACTTCGAGCGGTAGTTGCCGGACAGGCGGGCCGAGAACGGACCGTTGTCGTAGAACACCGCCAGGCTGGCCACGCGCTTGGACAGGCCAGGCAGGCCGATGTACGAAGTGGCGCCGCCCAGCGTGGTCGGATTGCTGACCGAGCTGTCGGTGTAGGCCACATTGGCCTGCACGCCCAGGCCCTTCCACACGCCCGGCAGGAAGCCGGTCTTGGAGAAGGACGCTTCCACGCCGCGCACGATGCCGCCCTTGGCGTTGTAGGCCGTCTGGTACTGGCCGTTGAGGTAGGGCTTCTGGGTGGCCGGGTCGATCGGCACCGGGATGCCGGCCGAGGCGAAGTCGAAGTTGTTGTAGGTGACGGCCTGGATGAACGACTTGATCTTCTTGAAGAACACGCCGCCGCTGATCACGCCGGTGGAATCGTCGAAATAATGCTCGAAGGTGGCGTCGTACTGCGTGGCGCGCAGCGGGTCCAGCTTCGGACTGGTGCCGCCCCAGACGTTGTAGTGGCCGTTGTCCACCCACGAGCCGGAGCCGGCCATCATCTGGTTGATCGGCGGGCGCGCCAGCACCTTGCCGGCGGAGAAACGGCCCTGGTCGCTGTCGGTGAAGTGATAGATCAGGTTCATCGACGGCAGCCAGTCGGAGTACTTCTTGCCGACGGTGAGCGGCGCGTAGTCGAGGCTGGTGTTGCCGTTGCCGTCGGTGATCGGCACGCCGGCGCCGTTGCCGACCTGCTGCAGGCCGTAGCTGTTCTGGTTCTGGTGCGAATAGCGCACGCCGATGTTGCCGGTCAGGTCATGATCGAACAGCTGCGTGGCGATGTCGGCCATGAAGTACAGGTCGCGCGTCTGCTCGTCGACCTGGCCGCTCTGGATCATCGACCAGCTCTGGTCGGTGATGTTCTTCACCGGGTTGGCGGTGATGCCGTGGGCGGCGAGGATCGCCGGGCCGTTGAGCTGCATGAAGCAGGGGAAGCGGGAGAAGTCGCCCTTCCAGCAGGTCAGCTTGGCCGCGCCGGCCGGAATGGTCAGCGGCACGCCCTTGCTCTGGTCGGTGCCCCACTCCGAGCCGTACACATAGACCTCGCGGTCGGCGTTGTAGTTGTGGTTGTTCGCGTAGAAGCCGAATTCGATCGCCGACAGGAACGAGCTGTTGGGCAGGTCGTACTTCACGTCGGTGCGGAACGCCTTCATCTTGTCGTGATAGATGTAGGGATACACGCCGTAGCGCGACAGGCCCAGCGTGCTCAGGTCGGTATATTGGCCCGGATTGCCGTACGACACGCTGCCGATCTGCCGGCCGCGCAGCTGGTAGGTCACCGACTGCGCCGCCAGCGTCGGGCTGGAGGTGCCCAGGCCCACGTACGGATCGGCGGTGGTGTCGACATTGATCTGATTGCTGGAAGCGCGCGACAGCGACACGTCCGAATCCACGTGCCAGTTGCCGTGGTTCCACTTCAGGTTCAGGCCGCTGGAGAACACGCTGGTTTTGGTCGTGTAGTTGTCCGCGGTGGTCTCGTTGGAGAACTGCTGGTTGCCGCCGCTGCCGGTCACGGTGCCGCCGGTCATCGTGCCGTAGGGGCCAAGCACCGCATTGGTGACGGTGGCGCCGCTCTGGTAGATGTTCTGCGTGCGGAAGCCGTAGCCGAACGAGGTGTTCTTGAACTTCGAGTAGAACGCGTCGCCGCTGACGGTGAGCTCGTCGGTGGGCTTCCACACGATGGTGGCGACCTCGCCGGTGCGGCGCTCGTTGCCGCCGTTCTGCTGCAGCTGCAGGCCCTGCGTCAGGTAGGCCTGGCGGCCGTCGGCCAGCGTGTACTTGCTGCCGTCCGAAGCTTCGCCCACGAACTGCTCGGACACATGCGGCTGGTACATCTGCGCCACGCCCAGGCCGACGCCCAGCGTATTGTCGAGGAACTTGCCCTGGTAGGCCGCGCTGATGCGATAGCCCTTGGCGCTGGCGCCGGCCACGTCGTTGGCGCGATCGTTATAGCTGCCGCGCGCATCGATATTGAGGTTCTGCTCCTTCGGCGCTTCCAGCGGGTTGGCCGTCTGCATGCCGATGGTGCCGCCCACGCCGCCGGTGATCAGCGAGGCCTGGGTCGACTTGTACACCGTGGCCATATTGATCAGTTCGGACGGGTACTGGTCGAACTGGATGTAGTTGCTGCCGCTGGTGGACGGCTGCTCGCGGCCATTGAGCGTGGTCTGGATGAAGTTGCCCGACAGGCCGCGGATATTCACCTGCGAGGCCTGGCCGGCGATGCGCTCGGCCGAGACGCCCGGCAGGCGGGTCAGCGCGTCGGCGATCGACTGGTCGGGCAGGCCGCCGATGTCGGCCGAGGTGATCACGTTCTGGATGGTGTCGGCGTAGCGCTGGTAGTCGATCGACTTCTGCACGCTGTTGCTGTAGCCAGTCACGGTGATGCCGGCGAGGCTCTTGGCGAGCTGTTCTTCGTTGCTCTTCTTGCGGCCGTCCTGCGGATCGGACGTCTGCGCGGCGCTCGACTGCGGCGCGTCCTGGGCAGATGCGGATGCGGCGGGCTGCGTGGCGGCGGGCGCACCGTTACCGGTGCCGGCCGGAGCCGCCTGGATGCCGACGGTGAAGCACAAGCCGGCCGACGCCAGCGCCATGGCCAATACGTTGCGTTTCAGGATCACCTTGTCCCCTCCCCAGGGCTTGAATCGTCACTACGGGTGCAGGCTCGCGCGGGTGCTGCGGCCGGCTTGTCTTGTGAATCGCGTTTTCACGTGGCGGCCATGGTAGGACCGGCTTTCCGGAGGGGATGCAGTTATGCATACGTATTCATGCGGGGGTTTTTTTGTGCACTCATGACAAAAACCCGATGGCGCGGCCGTTGCGGATCACCTGCATCCGGCGCTGCTTCCCCTGCGACCGATGCCGCGCCTGGCGCTACTTGCCACGATCCAAGCCACGTCCGCGCACAGGCCGCGCGGATGCCGCACGCATGGTGCTGCGCTGCAAAATCCTCGTTTCCTGAATACGTATGCATGAAACCCGTTGCCGCCGTGGCCTGCCTTTAAGCTGCCCCGCAACCTGCACGCCGCCTTGCCGCCGCGTGCGCGAAAAGCCTCGGGATTACGGGACATGAGTGAAACACCCTGGTGGCGCGGAGCCGTCATCTACCAGATCTACCCGCGCAGCTTCCTGGATACCGACGGCGACGGCGTGGGCGACCTGCCCGGCATCGTCGACCGCCTGGACTACATCGCGGGCTTAGGCGTAGACGCGATCTGGATCGCGCCGTTCTTCCGTTCCCCGATGGCCGACTTCGGCTACGACATCGCCGACTACCGCGCGGTGGATCCGCTGTTCGGCAGCATCGAGGACTTCGACCGCCTGCTGGCGAAAGCGCATGCGCTGGGCCTGAAAGTGATGATCGACCAGGTGCTCAGCCACACCTCGGACCAGCACGAATGGTTCAAGGAAAGCCGCGCCAGCCGCGACAACGCCAAGGCGGACTGGTACGTGTGGGCTGACGCGAAGGACGACGGCAGTCCTCCCAACAACTGGATGTCGCTGTTCGGCGGCGTGGCCTGGCAGTGGGAGCCGCGGCGCGGGCAGTACTACCTGCACAACTTCCTGACCTCGCAGCCGGATCTCAACTTCCATCACCCGGACGTGCAGCGCGCGGTGCTGGACAACGTCCGGTTCTGGCTGGACAAGGGCGTGGACGGGCTGCGCCTGGACGCGATCAACTTCTGCTTCCACGACCGCCAGCTGCGCGACAACCCGCCCAAGCCGCAGGCGATGCGCGTGGGCCGCGGCTTCAGTCCGGACAACCCCTACGCTTTCCAGTACCACTACTACAACAACACGCAGCCGGAGAACCTTGCGTTTCTCGAAGAGCTGCGCGGCTTGCTCGATCGCTATCCCGGTGCTGCGGCGCTGGGCGAGATCTCCTCGGAAGACTCGCTCGCCACCATGGCCGAATACACCAGCGGCCATCGCCTGCACATGGGCTACAGCTTCGAACTGCTCACCGACGATTTCAGCGCGGCGCATATCCGCGGCACGGTGGAGCAGCTCGAAACGCAGATGACGGAAGGCTGGCCGTGCTGGGCCATCTCCAATCACGACGTGGAGCGCGTGCTCAGTCGCTGGGGTAACGGCGATGCGTCGGTGCGCCTGGCCAACCTGCTCACCGCGATGGTGTGTTCGCTGCGCGGCTCGGTGTGCGTGTACCAGGGCGAGGAACTGGCGCTGACCGAAGCCGAGGTTCCGTACGAAGCCTTGCAGGACCCCTACGGCATCACCTTCTGGCCTACCTTCAAGGGCCGCGACGGCTGCCGCACGCCGATGCCCTGGGACGAAACGGCGAACGCGGGTTTCAGCAGCGGCGCGCCGTGGCTGCCGGTGCCGGCCGCCCACCGCGCCTTGGCGGTGTCGCGGCAGGAGCTCGATCCCGCCTCCGCCCTGCACGGCTTCCGCGGCTTCATGCAGTGGCGGCATGCGCAGGCGGAACTGCGCTGGGGCGATATCCGTTTCCTCGACGCGCCCGAGCCGGTGCTGGCCTTTACCCGCACGCATGCGGGGCAGACGGTGCTGGCGGCCTTCAATCTCAGTCCGTCGCCCGTGACGATAGCGCTGCCGGCAGCCGGCGAGCGCATCGGCGGCCATGGGCTGGCCGAGGGCACGCTGGAAGGCGGCGAACTGCGCCTGCCGCCGCACGGTCTGCTGTTCGCCCGGCTGGCCTGAGCGGGGCGTCTTTTGCCTTCACGGTGGGCCGCCTATGATCGGCGCACCGTGTCGAAAGGAGTTCCCGCATGCGCGCTGTACTGATCGTTCTTGGACTGATCCTGGTCGCCGCCGGCATCTGGGTGCTGGCCGGACAAGCCTTTTACCAGCAGACCGACACGCTGGTGCAGCTGGGCTCGGCAAAGATCACCGCGACGCATGACAAGGCGGTGCCGACGTGGATGGGCATCGCCGGCATCGTAGTCGGTGCGTTGCTCGCCATCGGCGGCTTCGTGCGCAAGGGCTGAAGCAAAAACGCCAGGCGTAGGTTGGGGTGAGCGCAGCGAACCCCAACGTCACCGCCACGCAAACGCCACGTTGGGGTTCGCTGCGCTCACCCCAACCTACGCCGGCGCTTCTACAAAGGGGTCAGGTTGGCGTACGCCGCCACCAGCCACTTGCTCCCCGCCCCTTCGAAATTGATCTGCAGCCGCGTATGCGCGCCGCTGCCCTCGGCGCTCACCACCACGCCTTCGCCGAAGCTCGGATGGCTCACGCGCTGTCCGAGCTTCACCGGCAGATCCTCCTGCAGCGACGACGAAGCCGATTCGGCGAAACGGCCGGCATACAGCGGCCGCGTCACCTGCACGCGCGGGCGCACTTCGTCGACCAGGTCCGGCGGTACCTCGGCCAGGAAGCGCGACGGGCGCGCCAGCATTTCCACGCCGTGCATGCGGCGCGATTCGGCATAGGTGATCACCAGCCGCTCGCGCGCACGGGTGATGCCGACATAGGCCAGGCGGCGCTCTTCTTCCAGGCGCCCTTCGTCCTCGACCGAGCGCTGGCTGGGGAACAGGCCCTCTTCCATGCCGACCAGGAACACCACGGGAAACTCCAGGCCCTTGGCCGAATGCAGGGTCATCAGCTGCACGCAGTCGTCCCAGGATTCGCCCTGCCCTTCGCCGGCTTCCAGCGCCGCATGCGAGAGGAACGCCGACAGTTCGCTCAGGCCCGCCTCGATATCTTCCGCGGTCGGCTCGAAACGGCTGGCCACGTTGACCAGCTCGTCCAGGTTTTCCACCCGCGATTCGGCATTGCCGCGGCTGTCCTTCTCGTAGAAGTCGCGCAGGCCGGTATGGGTGATGGCGTGTTCCATCTGCTCTGAGAGAGCGAGCGAGGGAACGGGGAACGGGGAACGGGGAACCTGGGCGCTATCACCCATACCCGTATCGCCCGCGCTGTTCCCTGTTCCCCGTTCCCCGCTCCCCGCCCCACTAAACGTGCGCGCCATCTCGTCGATCATCTGCAGGAAGGCCTTCACCGCGTTCTTCGCGCGGCCGGCCAGTTCGCGGCCGCCGGCCAGCTCGTTCAAGGCCGCTTCCCACAGCGAGGTGCCTTCGCCGCGCGCGCGCTTGCGCAGCGCGTCGAGCGTGCGGTCGCCGATGCCGCGCGGCGGCGTGTTCACCGCGCGCTCGAAGGCCGCGTCGTCGTGGCGGTTGGCGGACAGGCGCAGATAAGCCAGCGCATCCTTGATTTCCGCGCGCTCGAAGAAGCGCAGGCCGCCGTACACGCGATACGGGATGTCGCGCTGGATCAGCTGTTCTTCGAAGTTGCGCGACTGCGCATTTGACCGATACAGGATGGCGCAGTCGCGCGCATCGCCATGCTCGGCGATGTATTCGCGGATGCGCTCGACCACATAGCGCGCCTCGTCCTGCTCGTTGTACGCGGCATACACGGCGATGCGCTCGCCGTCCTCGCCGTCGGTCCACAGCTGCTTGCCGAGACGGCTGCCATTGCGCGCGATCACCGCGTTGGCGGCCTTGAGGATGGTGGAGGTGGAGCGGTAGTTCTGTTCCAGCTTGATGGTCTTGGCGCCGGGAAAATCGCGCAGAAACTGCTGCACGTTCTCCACCTTGGCGCCGCGCCAGCCGTAGATGGCCTGGTCGTCGTCGCCCACCACGAATACTTGGCCCGTGCTGCCGGCGAGCACGCGGATCCACGCGTACTGCAGCGTGTTGGTGTCCTGGAATTCGTCGATCAGCAGATAGCGCCAGCGCTGCTGGTAATGCTCCAGCACCGCGGGGTTCTTCAGCCACAGCTCGTGCGCGCGCAGCAGCAGTTCGGCGAAGTCGACCAGGCCGGCGCGCTGGCAGGCTTCTTCGTAGGCCTGGTAGATCTGCACGAAGGTGCGCGTGACCGGATGGTCGCGATGCTCGATGCCGCCAGGCCGCTTGCCTTCGTCCTTCCAGCTGTTGATCTGCCAGGTGGCCTGGCGCGGCGGGAACTTGGCCTCGTCCAGGCCCAGCCCCGCGACCACGCGCTTGACGATGCGCTGCTGGTCGTCGGCGTCGAGGATCTGGAAACCTTCCGGCAACCCCGCCTCGCGCCAGTGCCGGCGCAGCAGGCGGTGCGCGATGCCGTGGAAGGTGCCGACGGTGAGGCCTTGCGTGCCGGCGCCGATCAGCGCATCCAGGCGGCCGCGCATTTCGCCCGCGGCCTTGTTGGTGAAGGTCACCGCCAGGATCGCCCACGGCGGCACCTGCAATACCTGGGTCAGCCAGCCGATGCGATGAGTGAGAACGCGGGTCTTGCCGGAACCCGCGCCGGCCAGCACCAGATAGTGCCCGGGTTGCGCACAGACGGCTTCGCGCTGCGCGTCATTGAGCTTGTCGATCAAATGCGAGACATCCATCGGGCAATTGTAGCCGGCCCGGACGGCTTGGCAGAGAGTCGGGAATCGGGAATAGGGAATAGAGAATCGGTGAAAGCAGGTGACCACGAGACTTGTGGCGACCCGCTCTTCCGATTCCCTATTCCCTATTCCCGATTCCCTTTCCCAAGCTGAACGCAAGAACCTGTCCGCGAACCGAGGCGGCGGAGCGCCGGTCTCCAGCATGTCTTCACCCGCAAGCTGCCGCCATGAACTGGTCGCCCAAGACGAAACCGCTGGACCACGATATCTGCGTCCACATCTTCACCGCCTCGGCCGCGATGGTCGGCGTGTGCATCACCGTTATCGGCATCCTGCGCGTGGCCGTCTCGATGCGCCGCATCGACCTGATCGGCAACGACCTGCTGGCGCTCAACACCATCCTCTACCTGCTCGCCTGCCTGCTTTCGTACTGGGCGCTGCGCACGCGCAGCCTCAGCCGCAATCACCGGCTGGAGCGCGTGTCGGACGTGCTGTTCCTGCTGGCGCTGACCTTGACCACGGTCAACGCGGGCTTTCTTACCTGGGCGGTGTCGAAGGGCTGAACCTGCCTTGCCGCCGCGGCGCCTTATTGAGGCAGGCGCGGCACGCCGTGTTCGCTGCGCTCTTCCACCGCCACCGGACGCGTATCCAGGCGCGGGCCGCGCAGCTTGTCCTGCGGCAGCGGCAGCACCGCGGCGCCGCGATGGAACGCCAGCGCGTTGCGGTAGCACTGCCTGGCCAGCGCGTCGTCGCCTTCGCCGGCATAGGCATCGCCCAGCGCCTCCCACACTTCGGCGGTGGGCTTGAGCGCGAGCGAGCGCTCCAGGTACGCGTGCGCCTTGCTCCACAGCTTCAGCCGCACGCACATGCGGCCCAGGGTGAGCAGCAGGTAGGGATCGTTCGGATGCGTGTCGAGCCAGCCTTCGGCGCGGCGCAGGCGCGCGTCGAGGCTGTCGTCGCCCAGCACGCCATAGGTTTCGATCAGCAGCGGCGACCATTCGCGGCGCAGCGCGGATTCCACTTCGTCCATCGCCGCCAGCGCCATGCCGAAGCCGGACGCGGCGCGCGCATAGGCGTCGATCGCGGCCGGCGCGCGGCGCTGCGACTTCGGCAGCTGCGACCACAACTGGTTGAGCGCGGCGCCATCCGGCGCGGCGCGCAGCGAAGCGGACAGGATCTGGCCTTCCAGCACGGCGTAATTCTTCGAGCCGAGCGCGCCGCTTTTCTGCAGCGGCTCCAGCGCCTCGCGGGCGCGGCGGAAATCGCCGGTGTCGAGCGCCGCGATGGCCAGCTCGCGCCAACCGCCGGGGCTGAGCGTGCCGGCGTCGGCCTCAGGCGCCAGCAGCGCCAGCGCTTCGGCGGCCTTGCCATCGCGGCGCAGCACGCGGGCACGCAGCACGCGCGCCGCGCGCGGCGAGGACTGGCCGGCTTCGGCCAATGCTTCCAGCGCGCGGCCATGTTCGCCGCGGCGCGACGCCGCTTCCGCCGAGGCGAGCAGCGCGGGACCGCGCAGGCTGTCCAGGCGGGAGGCGCGGTTGAGGTCGCGCTCGGCGTCGCCGTGGCGGCCTTCCATCAGTGCGACCAGGCCGTCGCCCAGGCGCTGCCGGCTGATCCGGCGATGGCGGCGCGACAGCGCGCCGAACGGCCAGCGCGCCAGCCGCCAGGCCAGCCCGAGCAGGCCCCAGACGACCAGCAGCGCGACCACGGCCGCGACCACCGACATCTCCGCCTGCCAGCCGCGCAATTGCACGAGCACATAACCAGGGTCCGCGGCCACCCAATGCCAGCCGAACGCGGCGACCGCGGCCACGGCCACCAGCAGCAGGATCCAGCGCCACAGGTTCATGGCCTGGCCCCGGCTTCGGGCTTCGCTTCCGCTTTCGTTTCCGCGGCGGGACGCAGCGCATGCACCGCGCGCAGATTGCGCAGCTCGCTGAGCGCGGCGCCCAGCTGCACCGGCGCGACCACCGGCAGCTGGTGCTGCAGCTCGGCCAGCTTCGCGCGTGCCTGCTGCACCGGTGCTGCGTTGACGTCGAACTGCGCGGCGAGGTTGGCGTCGGCGCGCTTGAGCGCATCCGCGTAGCCCTCGGCGTCATAAGCCAGCAGCGCGGCCTGCGCCTGCGCCAGGTCCAGCCCGACCAGTTCGCGCGCAAAGCGCGCATCGGCCACGGCCAGCGGCGCGGTGTTGGTGCGCTGCACGCGGATCACGTCGCCGAGCGAGCGGCGCACGCGCGCCCATGCGGTGTCGGCGGCGGCGGCATCCTCGGCATGATCCAGCGGCTTGAGCGGCCACGCGGCAGAAGCCGCGCGCAGCCCGGTGAGCGCGTCGAGCGCGGCGGCCTGGCCGGCCGGCTGGCTCCTGGCCAGCGCTTCGCGTTCGGCGCCGACGCTCTGGCGCAGGCCGGAGAAGGCGCCGTCGTTCACCGCGGCGAGGGTCTGGTCGGCCAGCGCGTAGGCCGCGGCGGCGCCCTGCGCGTCGTGGAACAGCGCATAGCGTTCCTTGCCCATGCGCAGCAGGGTTTCGGTTTCGTCCAGCAGCATGCCGTCGTGGCCGGACAAGGTCTTGTCCGACAGCTTGGCGACGGCGTCTTCGAGATTGCGCGTGCGCTCGGACTGGCCGAGCAGCTCCTCGCGCAGCGAGCGGTTGACCTGGTCGGCGTCGCCCAGGCGCTGGCGCAGCAGGCCGCGCTCGTTCTCCATCGCTTCGAGCGCGCGCTCCATGTTGGCCACGCGCGTCTCCAGTCCCGCGGCGGTCTGCGTAGCGCCGCGTACGCCGGTTTCCTGCACGTACTGGCGCCAGCCCACGTAGCCGGCGCCGCCGAGGGCGACCAGCGCGAGCAGCGTGGCAAGGGCGACGGTGCCGCCGCGGCGCGGCGCGGCGGAAGGGGCGGGCGCGGGCGCGCCGCTCGATGACATGGCGTTGTCCTGGCTCATGCGCGCCATGCTAGCAGCCCGCGTGCGCCGGTTCGCATCAAACGGGCGTGAAAAGCGTGCGTTTCGCGCCGAGGACTAGCGCCGCGCCGCGGCGGCCAGCAGATCCGCGGCCATGGCCGACGCGGCGATGCGCACGCGCGCGAAACCCGCGGCCCGCGCCGCCGCAGCCAGCCGTTCGCTGCTCGCGATGGCGGTGGCGGCGCACAGGCGGCTCCAGGCGGCGGGCGGCAACAGGGCGCGCAGGTTGTCCAGCGCCTCGGCGCTCGACAGCAATACGCGTGCCGAGCGCGGCAGCGCCGCCACCGCGTCGACATGCCGGCGCAGCAGCCGCGGCGCCACGCGGCGATAGACATGCAGCTCGCGCAGTTGCGCGCCGCGCGCGGCGAATTGTTCGCGCAGCAGGCCGCGGCCGCCGGGCGCACCGATCAGGGCCACGCGGCGTCCGCGCAGATCCTGCAGCGCGGGCTGATCGAGCAGGCCTTCGCTGTCCTGCCGCTGTGGCGCGATCGCCGCGATGCCGTGCCGGCGCAGTGCGCGCGCCGTGCCCTGGCCCACCGCCAGCACCGTGGCGCGCGTGCGCAGCGGCGCGAGCCGCGCGGCGAAGCGCACCGCGGCGGGACTGGTGAAGACCAGCACTTCATCGCGCAGCGCCGCGCGCAGCGCCGCGGTGGCACCGCGCGCATCCTCGGCGCCGCGCAGCGACAGGCCCGGCAGTGACAGCGGCTCGCCGCCGAGCGCGCGTACCTGGCGCGCCAGCGCGGCAGCGGTGCCGGCGGGCCGCGTGATCACCACCGCGCGGCCGGCGAGCGAACGGGGAACAGGGGCGCTGGCTCGGCTCATGGCTTGCCTGACAAGGAAACACCCGGAGTGTACCGAGGCCGCGCATGGCGCGCGTTCTTGCGGCGCCGCCACGCGACTTGCGGCCCATCCCGCGCCACCGGGACCACGCTAGACTTGGCGGCTCCCCATCCCCCGTTTCCCCGCGCGGCATCTTTCGTATGAGCATCACCGCCTCGTCCGCCCAGGACCTGATCGCCTTCATCCGCGACTCGATTCCCCTCGCGCACAGCATGGACCTGCGCCTGCACAGCCACGACGAGGGGCACCTGGCCGTGCTCGCGCCGCTGCCGCCGAACATCAACGACAAGGGCTGCGCCTTCGGCGGCAGCCTGGTCAGCCTGATGACGCTCAGCGGCTGGGGCCTGGTGGAGCTGGAACTGCGCCGCCGCGGCTTCGACTGCGATGTGTTCGTGGCCGAATCGAACGTGCATTACCTGGCGCCGGTGTGGGAGGACTTCCTCAGCGAGGCGCGCCTGGCCCACGGCGCCAGCTGGGACGCGTTCTTCCACACCTTGCGCACGCGCGGCCGCGCGCGCATCGAAGTGGCCTGCCAGGTGCCCGGCAAGCAGCCGGACAAGCCCGCCGCCACCTTGAGCGCGCGCTTCGTCGCAAAACGCCGGGACTGAGGAAGCGGGCGAGCCGCCGCTTGCGGCAGAATGGGCGGGTCTTTCTTGGGGGAATGCGCCATGCGCCGCCTGCTCGTCCTTGCCGTCCTGCTGTTCACCCTGCTGGTTTCGGGCTGCGCCTCCGACAAGCGCAACCAGTCCCTCACCAATACGCTCAATGCCTATGCCGGCGTGGTCCGCTGGGGCGATTTCGGCAATGCGCTGCAGTTCGTCGACCCCAAGGTGCGCGCCGAGCACCCGCCGACCCCGCTGCAGATGTCGCGCTTCGAGCAGTTCCGCGTGACCGGCTACGACGACGGCAACGGCCCCTCGCCCAGCGGCGAGAACGAAGTGCGCCAGGTGGTGGCCATCAGCATGGTCAACAACAACACCCAGGCCGAGCGCACGGTGATCGACCGGCAGATCTGGCATTACGACCCGGAAACCAACCATTGGTGGCTGATGACGGGGTTGCCGGATATCACGGCTGCGCAGTAAGCCTCGCCTCCATTCCCACACCTGGCCCTTCGCCCTCCGGGAGCACGCGGAAAGGGCACAGGGCCGTGCCCGGCTTTGAGGAGCGAGGAAGGCGCCGGCAGGCCGATGAGGGTTCGGCCGGAGCGGTGAACATCGCTCTTGCGCTCCGCCCGCACCCTCACCCCAGCCCCTCGCCCGACGGGAGAGGGGCTTACCCCCTATAATCGCCGGCTGACTCGCTATCACCGCCCGCGCGGACCCCATTCGCATGAACGATTTCCTGCACAAACTGCCCCAGTTCATCGGCAACCATCTGGCGCTCGCCGCGCTGTTCGTGATCCTGCTGGTGGCGATCATCGTGCTGGAAATCATGCGCCTGCTGCGCAAGTACAAGGAGCTGACGCCGGCCGGGCTCACCCTGCTGATCAACCGCGAGAGCCCACTGCTGATCGACCTGTCCGCCTATGCGGACTTCGAGAAAGCCCACGTCCCCGGCGCCCGCCACGTGGCCATGAGCCAGTTCGACCCCGAGCAGAAGGACCTGGCCAAGGCCAAGGAACTGCCGGTGGTGCTGATGGACAAGGACGGCCGCAGCACGGACAAGGCCGCGCAGCGCCTGATCAAGGCCGGTTTCGGCAAGGTCTACACCCTGGGCGGCGGCGTGCTGGCCTGGCAGCAGGCGCAGTTGCCGGTGGCCAAGGGCGGCAAGTAAGGCCCCGCCCCGCCTTCGTTGGATGCGGAAAGCGCGCCCCGGGGCGCGCTTTTTCGTCTGGCTCAGGCGTGGACCAGGCCGGCGCGGCCGGCCAGGATCTGCGCCAGCACGTCCGGCGCGTACTCGAAGGAGTCGTAGTACAGCCGCTCTTCCGGCAGGCCGGCGTCGAGGAACAGCTTGCGGCCGGCATCGATCATCGCCGGCGGGCCGCTCATGTAGACGTCGTGGCCGGACAGGTCCGGCAGGTCTTCCAGCAGCGCCTCGTGCACCAGGCCCATGCGCAGGCCGCTGGCGGCGGCCTGTTCCGGGTCGGACAGCACCGGATGGAAGCGCAGCGCATGCGCCGTGCGTTCCCAGCCGCGCGCCAGCTCCATCAGGTACAGGTCGGCGGCGTTGCGCGCGCCCCAGTAGATCTCGATCCGGCGGCGCGTACCGAGTGCGACGAAGTGCTCCACGATCGCCTTCACCGGCGCGAAGCCGGTGCCGCCGGCCATGAACACCATCGGCCGCTCCGAATCCTCGCGCGCCACGAAGGTGCCCAGCGGCGCCTCGATGCGCAGCCTGTCGCCCACGCGCAGACCGTCGGCCACCCACGAGGTGAAGCCGCCGCCGGCCACGTGGCGCACGTGCATCTCGATCGAACCGTCCGCGCGCGGCCCGCTGGCGATGGAGAACGGACGGCGCCGCCCGTCTTCCAGCAGCACGTCCAGGTATTGTCCCGGCAGCCAGTTCAGCCGCGCCTCGCCGGGGGCGGGCTCCAGGCGCAGGCCGACCACGTCCGGCGCCAGCGCGGTTTTTTCCGCCACCACCACGTCCAGGCGGCGGCGTGCGATGTCTTCCACCGAGGTCACTTCGCGCGCGGCGATCACCAGGTCGCCGCACGGCTCCGCCTGGCACAGCAGCACCGCATGCTGGGCCGGCGAGGTGCCGCTCAGGGCCAATGGAGGATTGCGCGGATACTCGCAGCGCCCCTCCAGCAGGGTGGCCTTGCAGCTGCCGCAGACGCCCGCGCGGCACGAATACGGCAGCGCGATGCCGGCGCGCTGCGCGGCTTCCAGCACGGTTTCGCCGGGCTCGACCGGGAAGCGGCGGCCGGACTGCTTGAGGGTGACGGTGAACACGGATCGATTGTCGCGGCGACAGCGGTCGACCGACAATGCGGTCTTCACCGCGGAGTATCAACCATGACAGCCATCTGGAAGCAGGACACAAGCCTCGACCGCCTCAACGGCTGGAGCCCCGATACCATGATGGAAGCGCTGGGGATCCGCTTCACCGCAGTCGGCGACGACTGGCTGCAGGGCACCATGCCGGTGGACCGTCGCACCCACCAGCCCTACGGCCTGCTGCACGGCGGCGCCTCGGTGGTACTGGCCGAGACCCTGGGCAGCACGGCGGCGATGCTTACCCTGGACCCGGCTCAAGAGGCCGCGGTGGGCCTGGACATCAATGCCAACCACATCCGCGGCGTGCGCAGCGGCATCGTGGTGGGCACCGCGCGCAAGGTGCATATCGGACGCAGCACGCAGGTGTGGGAGATCCGCATCGAGACCGAAGCCGGCGAGCTGGTGTGCATTTCGCGCATCACGATGGCGGTGATTCCGTCGCGGGTGGTCGGACTGAAGTAATCGTGGAGCCCTTCTCCCCGCAGGGGAGCACGCGGGGAGCGCACATGGATGTGCGCGGCTTTGAGGAGCGAGGAAGGTGCCGGCAGGCGGATGAGGGGCGGGTGCTCGCGGAAGAAGATCGACGAAGCGTCGCTCGCTTTTGCGTTCCCGCTTCATCGCTCCGTAGGTCCCCCTCACCCCAGCCCTCTCCCCGGAGGGGAGAGGGAGGCGAGAGCTGCGCGATAATCGCCGGATGTCCCAAGACGCCCCCTACGCCACCCTCACCCCGGACCACGTCCTCGATGCCGTCGCCGCCTGCGGCCTCTATCCCGATGGCCGCCTGCTCGCGCTCAACAGCTACGAAAACCGCGTGTGGCAGGTGGGCATCGACGATGCGCAGCCGGTCATCGCGAAGTTCTACCGCCCGCAGCGCTGGAGCGATGCGGCCATCCTCGAAGAGCACGCCTTCGCGCAGGAGCTGGCTGAGGCGGAACTGCCGCTGGTCGCGCCGCTCACCATCGCTGGACGGACGCTGCTGCATCACGCCGGCTTCCGCTACGCGCTGACGCCGCGCCGCGGCGGCCGCGCGCCGTCGCTGGAATCGGCCGACCAGCTCGAATGGCTGGGGCGGCTGATCGCGCGCATGCATCTGATCGGCGCGCGCGCGCCGTTCGCGCAGCGCGGCCGCATCGACCGCGCCACGTTGATCGAACAGCCGATGCAGGCCGTGCTGGCCTCGCCGCTGCTGCCGGCGCATGTGCAGTCGCGCTACCGCGTCGCCGCGCAGCGCGTGGACGAAGCGGTAGCGCTGCGTATGGAAGCCGTCGGCCCCGTGCGCCAGCTGCGCCTGCACGGCGACTGCCATCCGGGCAATGTGCTGTGGACCGATAGCGGCCCGCACTTCGTCGACCTCGACGATGCGCGCATGGGTCCCGCGGTGCAGGACCTGTGGATGCTCGCCAGCGACGACGCCGGCATGGAAGCGCTGCTCGCCGGCTACGAGCAGTTCCGCGAATTCGACCGCATCGAACTGGCCCTGGTGCCCGCGCTGCGCGCGATGCGCCAGCTGCACTACGCCGGCTGGATCGCCGCGCGCTGGCACGATCCGGCTTTTCCCGCGGCGTTCCCGTTTGCGGGCGAAGCGCGCTGGTGGGACCAGCACGTCGACGACCTGCACGAACTGGCGGACAGCCTGGGCGCCTGAGCGGCGCCCGGCTGTCGCCGGGTTTCAGTGATACAGCGGCGGATCGACGCCCAGCACGTTCTTCAGCACCACGTCGAGCTGATGCGCCGAGGCCGGCTTCTCCTCGCTGTTCACCGGGAACGGGTTGCCCGCGATGATGCTGCCGCGCATCAGCACGCCGGGGCCGCTGCCGAACAGGCCGTGGTCGACGTTGCCGGCGACCAGGCCGTTGTGGTTCGCCAGGTCGTCCCAGTTGCCGTCGTTGCGGTCGGTGCGCTGGAACTTGGCCGGGTCGCCGCCCACCGTATCGAGCGAGGACACCATCGCGCCGGCGAAGGTCTTCTGCTGGTCGGCGCCCAGGCCGTTGAACCAGGCCATGGTCTGCTGCGCATTCATGCCGTGCAGTTCGCCGTAGCGCATCAGCATGTTGGCGGCCGGCTGGTCGTCCTTGCTGTGCCAGGCGCCCAGCGCCTGCGCGGCGCTCTGGTTGTAGCCCAGGCCCTGCAGGAAGGCCTCGCGGCCCGGCACGGCGGCATCGTTGTCCTTCTTGCTCTGGTAGGCGATCAGGCCCACCGTGCCCAGCGCGACCAGGCCGATGCCGATCGGGCCGGCCCAGCTGCCCCAGCCCGCCCCGCCGGCCAGCGCCGCGCCGAGCATGCCCTCGCCGCCGACCGCGGCATTGCCCGCGGCCCACATGATCGAACCCACGCCGGTGGTGGCGTACAGCGCGCCCTCGGTACCGTCGCCCTTGCCGAAGGCGTCGACCGATTTCCAGATGTCGATGCCGCCGGACAAGATGTTCACCCAGTGATCCACCGAGCGCTGGCCCACCGTGCCCCACAGGCTTTCCTTCGGCGCCCAGCCCACGCTGGTCACCAGGCCCGCGGTCTTCTGGCTGAAGCCGGCGGCGCCGATCAGCGCGGACATGTCGTTGCGCAGTTCCTCGGTGCCGGTCTTGCCGGTACCGACCTTGTCGAAGGCATTGGCCAGGCTCAGGCCCGCGGCGCCGACGCTGAAGGCGCGGAACAGCGTGCTGACCGCCGTGCCGTTGTCGAAGCCCTTGATCTTGCCGAGCTTGCCGTCGGTGTCCTTGAGGCCCGACTTCAACGACTCGTTCAGCGCATCCGGCGTCTTGGCATCCTTGGCCAGCGCATCGAAGTCGGAAAGATTGCCCTTCAGCACGTCGGTGGCTTCTTTCAGGCTGCCGACCTTGTCGCCATCCAGGCCCAGCACCACCGCCAGCGACTTGTTGTTGCCCAGGTCGTCGAGCTGCTGGATCACCTTGGTGCGCGTCGCCACGTCATTGCTCCTGGACAGCTGCTCGCGCAGGTCGTCCAGGCGGCCCTTGACGTAGTTGGTGCCCAGCTCCTGGGTCAGCTTGCGGCCGGCCTGGTCGGCGACCTTGCCGTATTGCGCCCACTGGTTGAGCAGGGCCTGGCCCGGTTCGCCCTTGAGGATGGTCGGATCGTTCTGCACGGCCAGGCGCATGGCGGCGGCGTTGTTGTCGCTGCCGAGCAGCTTGCCGATGGTGTCGTTCACCGCCTTCTGGTCGCCCGGATGGTTTGCCGCCCACTGCGCCAGCGCGGTCTGCTGCGAGAGCAGCAGCTTGCCGTCGTCGGCGATCAGCTGCTGCGCATCGGCCACCTGCTTCTCCCAGTCCGGGCCCTTCATCTGCTTGTACTTGTCGATCGCCGCCTTCAGCTGGTCGGCCGTCATCGACTTGCCTTCCTTGGCGATCAGGCTGTTCAACTCGCCGGTGAGCTTGACGTACGAGTCGATCGCACCGTCCACGCGGTAATGCGTGTTCTCCACCGTCTTGAACAGTTCGGCCTTGGTCTGCTCCACCCAGGGGCCGGTGATGCGCTCGTAGCCGCCGTGGCTGACCTTGTCGACGAAGCTCAGCGCCAGGGTCGGATCGTCCGACTGCGCCGCCATCGAGGTAAGCATCGACTGCGTATGCATGCCGCCGGCGACGATGCGCGGGTCGGGCAGCTGGCCGGCGAGATCGTCCGCCAGCGATTGCGCCGCGGCCGGATCGCTCTGCCGCAGCGTGCCCACCACGGTGGACAGGCTGGTGAGGATGTTGCCGGAGTGGCGCTGCTCGTTGTCGTACAGAAACGCGAAATGCGTGAGCTGCTCCATCTGCGTGCGCCCCTGCGCGGCGATGGAGGCGCGCGCGGCGGGCGAACTCAAGCCCGCCATCAGCTCGGCGTAGCGGCCGGCGGATTCGTCGGCCTGCCTGGCCTTCGGCTCGATCTGGTTGCTGTTGGTGAGCTGCTCTTCCTTGTATGGCTGGGCGGCCCAGTTGGCAGCGTCCTGCACGGTCCTGGCGAAGCCGGGGTTCGCTTCGGCCAGCTTGCGCACCTGGTCGGAGCTGGCGTTCTTCAGCGAGGTGTCCAGCGCCAGCAGCTTGTCCTTCGGCGAGGTGTAGCCGGCGCGGTCGTTGGCGGCGACCAGGCTGTCGGCCTCCTGCTTGTCCACCGCGTGCTGGATCGCGGCATCGCCCTGGTAGCGGCCGAGGATGTCGGTACGCGCGGCCTTTTCGCGCTCGGCCAGGCTCGGCGGCTGTTCGCCCAATTGCTTGCGCTGCTGCGGGGTGAGGCCGTCGTTCACCGGTTCCTTCAGGCGCGCCTGCACTTCGTCGTTGACGGCCTGGTCGAGCTTGTCCTGCAGGCCGGGCAGGTCCGCGCTGCGGTTGTCGGCCACCGCCTCGTTGTAGTTGTTGAGCGCGCGGTTCACCTGCTGCTGCGGGGTGGGCACCGGCGTCGGCACGCCCGCCACGGCCGGCGCGTTCGCCGGAGGCATCTTCAGCACGTCGCCGGGCATGATGCGGCCGCCGGCAACGGCCGGATTGGCCTGCTGCAGCGCTTCCACGCTGGTGCCGAACTTCCTGGCGATGCCGTCGAGCGTGTCGCCGTGCTCCACCCGGTACTTCTCCGGCGGCGGCGGCGGGGGCGGCGGCGGGGTGTAGGCGGGGATGCCGAGATCGCGCGGGATCGCCATGGTCGTAAGCCTTTACGAAGAAAACGGGGGAGCCGCTATTGGAGAACCCCGCACCGGGAGCCGCCTACTGGGGCTAACCCTAGGTCGGGACTGGACTTCGCCCTGTCATGAACGCCGTCGCATTGTGACCGCCCCATGTCGCCCGCCCTCGAAAGAACTTGCCGGGCGGAACTTCCTTCCGAACTCCGGCGCGGGCATGCTTGCCGCTTCGCTACCGCGACCGACGCCAAGGGAAAGCCGGGATGAAACGCTCAAGGACCGCCGCCCTGCTGCTGATGAGCAGCGTGCCGCTCTGCCTCACCGCCTGCGGCGACGACGAGGCCACCCGCGAGGGCCTGTACACCTCGGTGGACGCCTGCGTGGCGCAGACCAGCGACCGCGCCACCTGCGAACAGGCCTTCGCCAAGGCCAAGGCCGACGCCGCCGAGAACGGCCCGCGCTTCGCCAACCGCCAGGAATGCGCGGCCACCTACGACTGGGACCGCTGCGAGGAACGCCGCGACAGCGGCGGACACTCCTTCTTCGGGCCGATGATGGCCGGCTTCTTCGTCTCGCAGATGCTGCGCAACGGCAGCGTCACCCCGGGCTTCACCGGCGGGCCGGCCTTCCGCAACACCGCGGGCCAGTGGCAGCAGCCCGATCCGAACGACCGCCGCACCACCCCAGGCGGCGGCGCGGGCGGCTACAGCGCCTACAGCGGCGGTTCGCGCGCGATGGTGCCGGTGAGCGCCACGCCCGACCGCGCCGTCACCGTCAGCCGCGGCGGCTTCGGTTCCTCCTTCCGCGGCCGGGCCGGCAGCTGATGCGCCGCATCGCCATCCGCGAGCGGCCGGACTGGCGCGCTCGCGCCGAGGACTGCGGCTTCGTCTTCCACACCATCGACGGCGAGCCGTACTGGGACGAGTCGGCCTACTACGCCTTCTCGCTGCGCCAGATTGAAGACGACATCGAAGCGCCGACCGAAGAACTGCACGCCATGGCGCTGGACCTGGTCGACGGCATCGTCGCCAGCGAGCAGCAGCTGCGCCGGCTGGCGATCCCCGAGCCGTACTGGGACTGGATCGCGCGCAGCTGGCGCGAACGCCAGCCGCATCTCTACGGCCGCATGGACTTCGCCTACGACGGCCGCGGCCCGGCCAAGCTGTACGAGTTCAACTACGACACGCCGACCTCGCTGTTCGAGGCCGCGTTCTTCCAGTGGGAATGGCTGGAAGACCAGCTCGCGCGCAACGGCCTGCCCGCCGGCGCGGACCAGTTCAATTCCATCCAGGAAGCCCTGGTCGAAGCCTTCGGCGCGATCGCGCGCGACATCGCGCGGCCGTTCCTGTTCGCCGCATTGCGTGAGTCGGCGGAGGATCAGGGCACCGTCGGCTATCTGCGCGACTGCGCGCTGCAGGCCGGCGTCGACAGCGGCGAGATCGCCATCGAAGACATCGGCATCAGCGCGGACGGGCGCTTCACCGACCTGGACGACCGCGTGATCGGCGCGCTGTTCAAGCTGTATCCGCTGGAGGATCTGTTCCGCGAGGAGTTCGGCCGCCATCTGCCGGCGTCGCGCCTGCAACTGATCGAACCGCCGTGGAAGGCCGTGCTCAGCAACAAGGGCATCCTGCCCCTGCTGTGGGAAAAGCACCGCGGCCACCCCAACCTGCTGCCCGCCGCGTTCGACGACGGCGCCGCGCTGCAGCCCGGCTGGGTGCGCAAGCCGCTGCATTCGCGCGAAGGCGCCAACGTCGCCATGCATCTGCCGGACGGGCGCCGCGTGGAAACCGGCGGCCCCTACACAGGGCCGTGCATCCGCCAGGCCTGGCATCCGCTGCCGGACCTGGGCGGCGCCTTTCCGCTGATCGGCAGCTGGGTGGTGGCCGACCGCGCCTGCGGCATGGGCATCCGCGAGGACCGCTCGCCGGTGACGCAGGACGGGGCGCGCTTCGTGCCGCATGCGATCGTGGATGAACCGCGCGGCGTGCTGATGGCGTAGGTTGGGGTGAGCGCCAGCGAACCCCAACACACACCCGCACCTTAGCGACGCCCATGTTGGGGTTCGCTGGCGCTCACCCCAACCTACGCACTGCCGTTCCGTCCGGCTAAGCTTGCGGCTCTTTGGCCGACGGAACCCTCGCGTGCGCAGCTTTCTTTTCCGCCTGATCGGCATCCTCGAAGTCGCCGGCGGCTTCTACGGCCTGGTGACCATGCTGCGCCGCCTGCTGCCGCTGGGCAGCACGCACGATTCGATCGTGGCGGTGATCGGGCTGGCGCTGTACGGCTTCGTGCTGGTGGCGGGCTTCGAGCTGCTGGGCAATACCGAGCGCGGCGTGACCTTCTCGCGCATCGCCCAGCTGCTGCAGCTGCCGCTGATCGCCATGCCGGTGCTCAGCTACGGCCTGCACTGCGGCGCCTTCGTGAATATCTACGCCACCCTGCAGTCCTCGCCGCACCTGGGCCTGGACTGGCATATCGGTTCGCAGGGCTTCGTGCTGGCGGTGGCCGGGCCGGCCGTGTCGCGGCTGGGCATCAATCTGCTGGCCCTGCTGTCCTGGCTGGCGCTGCGGTTGCGCTGATCAGGGAACGGGGAACGGGGATCAGGGAACGGGAAAAGCCGGGAGCGCGCGGCGCCTTTGTTCCCCATTCCCCGATCCCCGTTCCCCGCTCCGTTATCATTCTCCGATGAACAGCCCCGCTTCCCCCTCCCTGCCCGTCATCCGCCTGAAGTCCGACCGCACGCCCGGCCACCCCTGGGTGTGGTCCGCGCAGGTGCACAAGCCCGCCGAGCGGCTGCCGCCCGGCAGCGTGGTGGAGGTGCTGGACGCCAAGGACCGCTTCGTCGGCCGCGCGTTCTGGAACGGCCATGCGCGCATCGCGCTGCGCCTGCTCACCGCCGACGCGGACGAAGCCATCGATGCCGGCTGGATCGCCGCGCGCATCGCCCGCGCCGTGCAGCTGCGCCGCGACTGGCTGGCGCTGGACCAGGCCACCGACGCCTGGCGCGTGGTGCACAGCGAAGGCGACGGGCTCTCCGGCCTGATCGTGGACCGCTACGCCGACATCCTGGTGATCGAATACTTCGCCGCCGGCATGTGGAAATTCCGCGAGGCGATCCACGCCGCGCTGCTGCAGCACTTTCCCGGCGCGCGCCTGTACTGGTTCGCCGAAAGCCACGTGCAGAAGCAGGAATCCTTCGACTGCCGCGCCGCCGAGGCGCCCGCGCCGGTGGAAGTGCACGAGCACGGCCTGCGCTTCCATGCCGCGCCGGGCCTGGGCCACAAGACCGGCTTCTTCGCCGACCAGCGCGACAACCGCGCCCGTTTCGCCGAGCTGGCGCGCGGCCGCCGCGTGCTGGACCTGTGCTGCAACGCCGGCGGCTTCGCCGTGCATGCGCTGGCCGGCGGCGCCAGCGAGGCCACCGGCGTGGACATGGACGCGGGCATCCTGGAGGTGGCGCGCGCCAATGCGGTGGCCAACGGCGTGGACGCGAAGTTCGAACAGGCCGACATCTTCGACTGGCTGCGCGCGGCCGTCGCGCGCGGCGAGCAGTACGACGCCGTGGTGCTGGACCCGGCCAAGCTCACCCGCGACCGCAACCGCGTGGTCGATGCGCTGAAGAAATACTTCGCCATGAACCGCCTCGCGCTGGACGTGATCCCGCCGGGCGGCCTGCTGCTGACCTGCTCCTGCACGGGGCTGGTGAGCGAGGCGGATTTCCTGGAAATGCTGCGCCGCGTGGCGCTCAACGCCGGCCGCGAGATCCAGGTGCTGGAAGCGCGCGGCGCCGGCCCGGACCATCCGGTGCGCAGCGACGTGCCGGAAGGGCGTTATCTGAAAGCGGTGTTCTGCCGGGTCTGGTAAGGCCCGTCAGCCAACGGACACAAAAGGATCGAAGAGGAATCGACCGTATGCGCAGGATCGCCGCCAGCTTCGCGCTCGCTTGTCTGCCGTTGTGCGCCGTCCATGCCCAGGGCAATCCTGGCGCCAAGCCGCGCGTTCCGATCGAAGACACCTACATCATCGTGCCGAAGTACGCGGCGGAGTACACGCTGGCGCGCAGCGTGAACCACGGCGACGAGGGCCAGTTCGCCGGCGGCGTGGCCTTGACCTTCAGCGACTCGGCATCGCCCGCGCTCAGCACCGACATGATGATCTACCCCATCGGCGGCAGCGCCAGCGTCGCCTCGATGGAGGCGAAGTTCCGCGGCGACGTCGAGGTCGCCGAGGCGAAAGGCCAGTACATCGTCACGCAGTGGAACGACGCCACCGACTTTGTGCTGCGCCGGCCCGACGGCAGCGCGTGGCCGGGACGCATCATGTCGCTGCGCCTGAAGGCGGGGGACGGCGAAATCGACTCGCGTACGTATCTGTTCCACCACGGCATCTACGCCTACATGCTGCGCATCGACGTACCGGCCGGCCAGGGCGGCGACCTGCTCACCGTCGAAGACTCGCTGGCGCGCGCGCTGCTGACCTCGATCCAGGTGGTGAGCGTCGGCAGCTGCGGCAAGCAGATGAGCATCAGCATGCGCCCGCCCGGCGTACCGGCTCCCGCCGGCTATACGGACGGCATCTCGGCGGACGGTTTCAGCATCTCGGTCGGCCAGGAAGACGTCGAGAGCAACGGCAAGGAGCTGGTCGCCAACCTGCAGTCCGGCCGCGGCATGTTCGGCCGCATGCGCCTCGCCGCCGCGCGCCAGGTCGCCAACGGCTGCACCTCGACGCCCTACGCGCCGCCGGCCGCCTCGGACGAACTGGCCGTGCTGCGGCTGCATTTCCCGGCCGATTACTGGCAGCTCACGCCGGTACCGCACTGAGCGGTCCCGGCGGATGAGACGCGGGCGCGTACACTTGGCGCCTTGCCGTATGGAACCGCCATGTCGCTTACCGAAGTCCTGCTGCTTGTCCTGATCCTGCTCGTCCTGGCCGCGCTGGCCTTGCTGGCCGTGCTGCTGCGTTCGCGCGACGGCGGCGGCCTGCACGCACGGCTGGATGCGCTGAAAGACGATGGCGAGCGCCTGCAGCGCAGCCTGCGCGAGGAACAGCGCTCCGGCCGCGAGGAACTGCAGCAGGGCTTCGACCGCTTCCGCGTGCATATGGGCGAGCAGCTCGGCGGCATGAGCCAGCACCAGGCCGAGCGCATCGACGGCTTCGGCCAGCGCCTGAACGTGCTGACCGAACGCACCGACGCCGGCCTGCAGGCGCTGGCTCAGCGCCTGGCCGAGGACGCGCGCCACAGCCGCCAGGAGCTCACCCTCGCGCTCAACCGCTTCGGCGAACAGCAGCAGCAGCGCCTGGCCGCGCTCACCGCCGACAACGAAAAGCGCCTGGGCGAAGTGCGCGCCACCCTGGAGAGCAAGCTCAAGGCGATCCAGGACGACAACGCCGCCAAGCTCGAACAGATGCGCGCCACCGTCGACGAGAAACTGCAGAACACGCTGGAGACGCGCCTGGGCCAGTCCTTCCAGCTGGTCTCCGAGCGGCTGGAAGCGGTGCAGCGCGGCCTGGGCGAGATGCAGAGCCTGGCCACCGGCGTGGGCGATCTCAAGCGCGTGCTGACCAATGTGAAGACGCGCGGCACCTTCGGCGAAGTGCAGCTCGGCGCGCTGCTGGAGCAGATCCTGATTCCCGAGCAGTACGCCGCCAATATCGCCACCGTGCCCGGCTCGGCCGAGCGCGTGGAGTACGCCATCCGCCTGCCCGGCGGCCAGGACGAGCAGCCGGTGTGGCTGCCGATCGACGCGAAATTCCCGGTGGAGGACTACCAGCGCCTGCTCGACGCGCAAGAGGCGGCCGATGCCGACGCCGCGCTCGCCGCCGGCCGCGCGCTGGAAGTGCGCGTGCGCGAAGAAGCCAGGCGCATCCACGGCAAGTACGTGGCGCCGCCGCACAGCACCGACTTCGCCATCCTGTTCCTGCCCACCGAAGGCCTGTACGCGGAAGTGATCCGCCGCCCCGGCCTGTCCGACCTGCTGCAGCGCGACTACCGCATCACCCTGGCCGGCCCCACCACCCTCACCGCCCTGCTCAACAGCCTGCAGATGGGCTTCCGCACGCTGGCGATCGAAAAGCGCAGCAGCGAGGTGTGGCAGCTGCTGGCGGCGGTGAAGACCGAGTTCGGCAAGTTCGCCGGCGTGTTGGAGAAGACCCGCAAGAAGCTTACGGAAGCGAGCAATGTGATCGATCAGGCGGGTGTGCGTACGCGGGCGATCGAGCGGAAGCTGCGGCATGTGGAGACGCTGCCGGGGGAGCAGGTGCAGCAGTTGCTGGGGGAGGCGCCGAGCAGCGAGGCTGAGGAAGAGGACGAAGCGAGCGACTAGCAGGCGTAGGTTGGGGTGAGCGCAGCGAACCCCAACACAGGCACATCCGGGCGCATCGCATTGTTGGGGTTCGCTGCGCTCACCCCAACCTACGCCGAGCGATGAACTCGCCGCTTATGCCAGCGCGTGCGCCGCCGCCTCCGCGATCAGCCGATCCTCCGGCCGCACGCCCGTATACAGCACGAACTGCTCCACCGCCTGCAACACGATCACCTCCGCCCCGGTGATCACCAACTTCCCCTTCGCCCGCGCCAGCCGTATCACCGGCGTCTCCGGCGGCAACGCCACCACGTCGAACACCACGCTGGCGCGCTCCACTTCCGCCTCGGTGAACGCCAGCGCATCCACCTCCGGCCCTTCCATGCCGATCGGCGTCACGTTGATCAGCAGCTGCGCCTCGACACCGCGCATATCCGGCGCCCACGCATAACCGCAACTCTCCGCCAGCGCCCGGCCCGTGGCCTCGTTGCGCGCCACGATATGGCCGCGCTTGAACCCCTTGTCGCGCAACGCGCAAGCCACCGCCTTCGCCATCCCGCCGCTGCCGCGCAGCGCCAGCGTGAGATCCGGCGAAACCCGATGCTGCTCGATCAGGCGCGCCACTGCGATGTAATCGGTGTTGTACGCACGCAGCTGTCCATCGTCGTTGACGATGGTGTTGACCGAATCGATCGCCTTGGCCGAGGCATCGATCGCATCGACCAGCGGAATGCAGGCTTCCTTGAACGGCATCGACACCGCGCAGCCGCGGATGCCCAGCGCGCGGATGCCGCCGATGGCTGCGGGCAGGTCGCGCGTGGTAAAGGCCTTGTAGACGTAGTCCAGGCCGAGCGCTTCATACAGGTAGTTCTGGAAACGCGTACCGAAATTGCCGGGGCGGCCGGACAGCGACATGCACAGCTGGGTGGTACGGGAAATGCGCAGGGTCATGGCGTACTCGCTACTTGAATCGTCAGCGGGACCATAAAGAGCCGGGGTGCGATCGATCAACCCCATATCCATCGACCGCAGACCCATCAACCCCGTCGGCCGCGGCAAGGCGTTCCATCCCACGCATCGAGCCGCGATGCCTGCCGGAGCCTTCCCATGAAAACCCTGCTGATCGCGCTGGCCCTCGCCGCCGGCCTGGCCCACGCCGCACCCGCCAGTGCCGTGGGCCGCCTGCTGGATCTGAGCGTGTACGACCGCGACACCGGGCGCAGCCTGCCCGTCTACCAGCACCACGGCCGCTACTACGTGGCCGGCGAACCGGGCCACCGCTACCGCATCGCGCTGCGTAGCCGCAGCGGCGAGGATCTGCTGGCGGTGCTGTCGGTGGATGGCGTCAATGCCGTCTCCGGCCAGACCGCCGGCTGGTCGCAGGCCGGCTACGTGCTGGACCCGCGCGCGAGCACCGACGTGCTGGGCTGGCGCAAGAGCCTCAGCCAGGTGGCCGATTTCGTCTTCACCGATATCGGCCAGAGCTACGCCGCGAAGACCGGGCGGCCGGACAACGTCGGCGTGATCGGCGTGGCGGTGTTCCGCCGCAAGCCGCAGCCGGTCTATGAGCCGCCGATGGTGAGCGAGATAGCGGCCTCGCCCGCGGCACCTGCCGCAGCCGACGCCGCCGCCGCTCCGTCCGCAATGCGCGGCGCGGAGCAGCGTGCCGCCAAGGCCAGCGCACCGCTGGGCACCGGCCACGGCGAGCGTGAGTATTCCTCGGTTACCGAAGTGGAATTCGAACGCACCTCCAGCTCGCCGGACGAAGTGGTCACGCTGTACTACGACACCTGGAACAACCTCGCCGCGCAATGCGTGATCCCCTGCGAACGGCCGCGCCCGGTGCGCCCCGAGCCCTTCCCGGGCCGCTTCGTACCGGACCCGTGAGGCGCCGGGGCTTGACGCTGGCGCTACACTTGACCGCCTGCGCCACGTAAGGAACCCCCATGAGCGATCAGCACCCCAGCGACGTCACCCCCGAGCAGGCCGAGGAAGCGGTACGCGTGCTGCTGCGCTGGGCTGGCGAGGATCCGTCGCGCGAAGGCCTGCTCGACACGCCCAAGCGCGTGGTCAAGGCCTACCG
The DNA here is from genome assembly GCF_011759495.1 of Dyella sp. SG562. Taxonomy (NCBI): domain Bacteria; kingdom Pseudomonadati; phylum Pseudomonadota; class Gammaproteobacteria; order Lysobacterales; family Rhodanobacteraceae; genus Dyella; species Dyella sp. SG562. The sequence continues at coordinate 269,888 of NZ_JAAOYS010000004.1, read as the reverse complement.
CGACTGGTTCTCCGGCTACCTCACCGATCCGGGCGAGTATCTGCGCCGCACCTTCGAGGAAGTGGCCGGCTACGACGAGATGGTGGTGCTGCGCGACATCGAGTTCGAAAGCCACTGCGAGCACCACATGGCGCCGATCGTGGGCCGCGCCCACGTCGGCTACCTGCCGACCAACCGCGTGGTCGGCATCAGCAAGCTGGCGCGCGTGGTGGAAGCCTATGCGCGCCGCTTCCAGGTGCAGGAAAAGCTCACCGCGCAGATCGCGCAGTGCATCCAGGAAAACCTGCACCCCGCCGGCGTGGCCGTGGTGATCGACGCCAGCCATGAATGCATGACCACCCGCGGCGTGCATAAGCGCGGGGTGTCGATGGTCACCAGCCAGATGCTGGGCTCGTTCCGCGACGACGCGCGCACCCGCGCCGAATTCCTGCAGTTCATCGGCATCCGCGGCGGCGTGCGCTGATGCGCGCCGTGCTGGCGGCAGCCCTGCTGGCGCTGCCGTGCCTGGCCGCCGCGCAGGGCTATCCGCGCACGCCGGCCGAATACCTCAGGCTGATGGATACCGACGGCGACGGCCGGGTCAGCGAGCAGGAGTACGTGGATTACCTGAGCGCCGGCTTCCGCCGCATGGACGCCAACGGCGACGGCGTGCTGGAGCCGGAGGAACTGCCCGGCGGCCATGGCAAGCCGATCACCCTGCGCAGCCACCAGGACAATCTGCGCCGCCAGTTCCACAAGCTGGACCGCAACCACGACGGCTACCTGGACGCGAAGGAACTCGCGGCACCGCCGGCCTGAGGGTTTTACCCCGGACCGGCGCGAACGGAGGATGATGCGGCGCTACAACGCGCATCACGCACCTTGCGCTATCGTTCGCGCTTTCATCCCGCCGGCCGACCATGGACCAGCCAGTCACCACCGTCACCGAGCCGCGGCGCCGCGCGGCGGTAGCGTTTATCTTCGTCACCGTCCTGCTGGACATGCTGGCCTTCGGCATCGTGATCCCCACGCTGCCGCATCTGCTCGAACAGCTCGCCGGCGGCGGCATCGCCACGGCGGCCTCGTGGGTGGGCATCTTCAGCACCGTCTTCGCCGTGGTGCAGTTCATCTTCGCGCCGATCCAGGGCGCGCTGTCGGACCGCTTCGGCCGGCGCCCGGTGATCCTGATCTCCAACCTCGGCCTGGCCGTGGATTTCATCGTGCTGGCGCTGGCGCCCACGCTGTGGCTGTTGCTGCTGGGACGCATCCTGCTGGGCATGACCGCGGCCAGCTTCACCACCGCCAATGCCTATATCGCCGACATCACGCCGAAGGAAAAACGCGCCGCCGCGTTCGGCATGCTCGGCGGCGCCTTCGGCCTGGGCTTCATCATGGGCCCGGGCGTGGGCGGCGTGCTGGGCGAGATCTCGCTGCGCCTGCCGTTCTGGGTGGCCGCGGGCCTGGCGCTGTGCAATTTCCTCTACGGCCTGTTCGTGCTGCCCGAGTCGCTGCCGAAGGAGCACCGCACCGCGCGCTTCGAACTGCACAGCGCGCATCCGCTGGGCTCGCTGAAGCTGCTGCGCCGCGACCCGGTGCTGCTTGGGCTGGGCACGGTGATGTTCCTGGTCTATCTGGCGCACTACGTGCTGCAGACCACCTTCGTGCTGTATGCCGACTACCGCTACGGCTGGGGCACCCGCGCCGTCGGCCTGGTGCTGATGCTGGTGGGCGCCTGCGACGGCTCGGTGCAGGCCTTCCTCACCGGCAAGCTCACCCCGCGCTGGGGCGAGCGGCGCGTGCTGGTGGCCGGCATGCTGTGCGGCATCGGCGCCTTCCTGCTGATGGGCCTGGCCAACGTGGGCTGGGTGTTCCTGCTCGGCATTCCGCTGCTGGCGCTGTGGGGCCTGTCCGGCCCGCCGGTGCAGGCGATCATGACGCAGCAGGTCGACCCCAGCGAACAGGGCCGCCTGCAGGGCGCGATCACCAGCCTGGGCAGCTTTGCCGGCATCTTCGGCCCCACCTTGTTCGCGCAGATCTTCTCCTTCTCGATCATGCCCGGCACCCCGCTGCACCTGCCCGGCCTGGCCTTCGTGGTGGCAGCCGCCCTGCTGGTGATCGGCACGCTGATCGCCGCGCGCACCGCGCGGCGCGTGACCGATCCCTCGCTGACCCGCCACGAGGAACCCACGCCCTGCGCCGCCGCCGTACCCCATGACCTTTCGCCGGTTGCCGCCACGCAGCCGGCCGATGCCGACCCCGTCCACTCCTCGGAGCCATCCTCATGACGCTTTCCATGTACCAGGCCTCGGTGCCCGTATTCCTGCGCGCGCTGGCCAACCTGCAGCACGTGCTGAAGAAGGGCGAAGCCCACGCGCACGCCAAGGGCATCACTTCCGACGTGCTGCTGCAGACCCGCCTGATCCCCGACATGCACCCGCTGGTGCGCCAGGTGCAGATCGCCACCGACATGGCCAAGAACGGCACCGCCCGCCTGGCCGGCGTGGAGCCGCTGAAGTTCGAAGACACCGAAACCAGCTTCGAGCAGCTGCATGCGCGCATCGAGCGCGCGGTGGAATACATCAAGGGCTTCAAGACCGAACAGCTCGACGGCAGCGAAGGCCGCACCGTCACCATCAAGACCCGTACCGGCGAACAGCAGTTCGAAGGCCAGGCCTATCTGCTGCACTTCGTGCTGCCGAACCTGTTCTTCCATTGCACGACGGCGTACGCGATTTTGCGTGCGGCGGGGGCGGAGTTGGGGAAGTCGGATTTCATGGGGAAGATGTAAATCCCCTCTGCAGCGCCGTCCGCATGGGCGGCGCTGACTTGATTGCACCCGCCCAGGCCGCATCTCCCATCCGTTCCCCTATCGGATACCCGCCATGGCCAACAAGCTCAAGATCGATTTCGTTTCCGACGTGGTCTGCCCCTGGTGCGCGGTGGGCCTGGGTTCGCTGGACGAGGCGCTGCGCCGGCTTGAGGGTGAGGTGGAAGTGGAGATCCATTTCCAGCCGTTCGAGCTCAATCCGCAGCTGGCGCCGGAGGGCGAGGATGTGGGCGAGCATCTGGCGCGCAAGTACGGCAGTACGCCGGAGCAGATGAAGCAGAACCAGGAGGCGATCCGCCAGCGCGGGGCCGATGTGGGTTTCACGTTCAACCTGGATAAGCGCAGCCGCATCTACAACACCTTCGATGCACACCGCTTGCTGCATTGGGCGGAAACACTAGGGCGCCAGGGTGAGCTCAAGCGCGCGCTGCTGGGTGCGTATTTCACCGATGGGCGCAATGTGAGCGACCGCGAGGTGTTGGTGGATGCCGCCAGCAAGGTCGGCCTGGATGCGGCCGAGGCGCGCAAGGTGCTCGACGAGGGTCGCTATGCGGATGAGGTGCGGGCGCAGGAGGCGTTCTATCAGTCGCAGGGGGTGCGGGCGGTGCCGTCGGTGATCGTCAATGATCGGTATTTGATTCAGGGTGGGCAGCCGCCGGAGGTGTTTGAGGATAGCTTGCGGCGCATCGCTGCTGAGGGGTGATTGGGCGCTTGCGCGTCGGCTCTTTGCTCGTCATCCCGGCGTAGGCTGGGATCCAGTGACTGTATCGCTCGGTTTTCGCGGTGACGCGATTTGGCCGCTTATGCAGCGGGCATTTCGGACGCCTGCCGGCGCCCGAGTCACTTTCTCTTTGCTGGCTCAAAGAGAAAGTAACCAAAGAGAAATAGCCTCAAGTCAAAGGCTCGCGACGCGACTAGAAGGAGCAGTGGGCGGCTGCGGTAAACGGATTAACCTGGGTCTACACGAAACATCAGTGCGTTTACGTAACGGGTGCTTCAACGTGCCGTGGCCGAGAGGATGTTCAGTGACCGAGGCCAGCTTCTGTTCTTCGTTCCCGCCTGCCTCACCACTTCACCCCTCTCCCCTCCGGGGAGAGGGCAGGGTGAGGGGCCGGGCGGAGCACAACGTTAATTCTTGCCGTGGCGTAGGTTGGGGTGAGCCGCAGGCGAACCCCAACACCGGCACCTTCACGCGCCTCGCCATGTTGGGGTTCGCCTGCGGCTCACCCCAACCTACACCGTGCGCTTACGCGACGAACAGGGCTAAGCCTAAAAGCTGGCCTCAGTCACTGAAAGTCCTCTCGGCAACGGCACGTTGAAGAAGCCGTTACGTAAACGCACTGATGTTTCGTGTAGACCCAGGTTAATCAAGTTACCGCAGCCGTCCACTGCTCCTTCTAGTCGCGTCGCGAGCCTTTGCTCTAAGGCTATTTCTCTTTGGTTACTTTCTCTTTGAGCCAGCAAAGAGAAAGTGACTCGGGCGCCGGCAGGCGTCCGAAATGCCCGCTGCATAAGCGGCCAAGTCGCGGCCACGCGAAAACCAGGCGATACAGTCACTGGATCCCAGCCTTCGCTGGGATGACGAGCAAGGGGGGCCGAGCCCCCCAACCCCCTCCCCACCCCCTACAATCAACAACCACCCAAAAAAGCCGCCCCCCGGCGCGGCCCCGCCGCCCCCCCATGCTCACCGACGAAACCAAGGAATCCATCCGCACCGCGTACACGCGCCTGAAGGAAGGCCTCCCCGGCTTCCGCGCCCGCGCGTCACAAGGAAAGATGATCGCCGAGGTCGCCAAGGCCCTGTCGGTAGAAGGTGGCGCCGCCATCATCGAAGCCCCCACCGGCACCGGCAAATCGATGGCCTACCTCATCGCCGGCGTCGAAGTCGCGCGCGCGCAGAAAAAGAAACTGCTGATCGCCACGGCCACCATCGCCCTGCAGGAACAGCTCGTCCAGCGCGACATCCCGCTCTACCTCAAGCTCAACGGCCGCGAAGCCAAAGTCGCCCTCGCCAAAGGCCGCGGCCGCTACGTATGCCCGCGCAACCTCGCCATGGCCGCCAACAGCCTGCAGGACACCGCGCAGATGGGTCTCGGCTTCGAGGCGGACCTCGCCCTGTGGTCCAAGCCCCCGGCCGAACGCGACAAGCAGGTGCTGAACAAACTCGTCGGCGCATTCGACCGCCACGAATGGGACGGCGACATGGACAACGCGCCGGAAACCCCCGGCGACCTGCTGCGCGCCATGATCACCACCAGCGCGGGCGGCTGCACCGGACGCAAATGCGCGCAGTTCATGGCCTGCCCGTTCTTCGCCGCGCGCCGCGCGGTGGGCGATGCGGACATCATCGTCGCCAACCAGGACCTGGTGCTGGCCGACCTCACCATGCCGCGCGAGGAAGACGGCTTCGGCGGCGTGATCCTGCCCAAGCCCGACGAAGTGCTGTACATCTTCGACGAAGGCCACCACGTACCCTCGAAGGCCATCGACCGCGGCGCCGCCGAAGTGCATATGAGCGCCACCGTGCGCCAGCTCAGCCGGCTGGGCCGGCAGATCCACGCGGCGTACTCGCTCACCGACAAGGAAGTGATCGGCAAGCTCGCGCTGGATGCCGGCGACGAAAAACTGCAGGAACTGAGCGACGCGCTGGAAGAACTGGAAAAAGACATCCGCCTGCACTGGCTGCCCTCGCCCAACGACGACGAGCCGATGTACCGCGGCTCGCTCGGCCAGCTGCCGGAATCCTGGGTGGAGCATGCGCGCGTGCTGTACGTGTTCACCGGCGAGATCGAGCGCTGGGTCGGCGCCGTGCGCCGCGCGGTGCTGGAGATGACCGAGAGCGGGCCGACCAACGAGGCGCTGTCGCGCGAGCTGGGCATGGCGCTGGAACGCATCGACCGCCAACTGCGTACCTGGCGCGCCTGGTCCAGCGAGGACCGCGAAGGCGGCCCGCCGCTGGCGCGCTGGGTCACGCTGTCCGGCGACCAGCAGCTGGTCTGCCATGCGTCGTCGGTATCCGCCGGCGGCCTGCTGCGCAGCGTGCTGTGGGAGAACGCGAGCGCCGTGGTGATGACCTCGGCCACGCTCAGCGCCGGCGGCAATTTCCGCACCTTCGCGGATGCTGTCGGCCTGCCCGACAGCGCGGTCACGCTCAGCCTGCCCTCGCCGTTCAATCTCGCCGCGCAGGCACGGCTGGAAGTGCCGGCGCTGCGCGCCATGCCGGATGCGCGCGAGGAACACGCGCAGGAGATCAGCGACTGGCTCGCCGCGAATCTGGACTGGGCCGCAGGCAACCTGGTGCTGTTCACTTCGCGCGCCAAGCTCGACCGCGTACTGCAGAAGCTGCCGATCGAATGCGTGCGCAAGGTGCGCGCGCAGGGCTCGCTGGGCAAGGCGCAACTGGTCGCCGAGCATATTGCGGATGTCGAAGCCGGCAAGGGCAGCACGCTGTTCGGCCTGGCCTCGTTCGGCGAAGGCCTGGACCTGCCCGGCAAGCTGTGCGAGACGGTGGTGATCACCCAGCTGCCGTTCGCCGTGCCCACCGATCCGGTCGGCGCCACTTACGCGGAATGGCTGGAATCGCGCGGGCGCAATCCGTTTATCGAAGTGACCGTGCCCGATGCCACGCGTCTGCTCACGCAGTACTGCGGCCGCCTGATCCGCACCGAGACCGACCACGGCCGCATCGTGCTGCTGGACCGCCGCGTGGTGACCAAGCGCTACGGCGAGCGCATGCTCAATGCGCTGCCGCCGTTCGCGCGCGCGATCGAGCGCGCGGCGTGAGCATCGTGCGCGGTGCCGATATCGCGGTGACGCCGTGGAAGAACGGCATGGGGCGCACGCGCGAATTGGCCGTCCATCCGGCGGGTGCGGCCCTGAGCGATTTCGATTGGCGCGTGAGCGTGGCCGAGGTGGACAGCGCGGCGCCGTTCTCCGCGTTTCCCGGCGTGGATCGGCAGATCGCGCTGCTGGAAGGCGCGGGTTTCGCCATGCGCTTTGCGGACGGCAGCGAGCATCGGCTCGATGAACTCCGCACGCCGTTCGCCTTTGCCGGCGAGGCATCGGTGGACGTCACGCTGATCGAAGGCGCCACGCGCGATTTCAACCTGATGCTGCGGCGTGGCGTGGCGGACGGCCGCATCGAAACCTGGCGCGCGGGCACGCATGCACTGGCTGGCGTGGTTCTCATCTATGCCACCCGCGCGGAAATCGTCACGCCGGAAGGCCGCCTGCAGGCCGGCGACGTGTGGCATGTGCCGGATGGCACCCAAGGCACGCTGGCGCTGGACGGCGAATCCATCGCGCTCGCCGTACGCCTTCATCGGCGCGCCGTTTAGCGCTCTATACTCGCCCCATCCATCCGGAAGGGGTTCCCGATGACACTGCTGATCCTGGGTCTGCTGCTGTTCCTGGGCGTGCATTCCATCAGCATGCTCGCTCCCGGCTGGCGCACGCGGCAGATCGCGCGCTTCGGCGACATGGGCTGGAAAGGCCTGTACTCGCTGGCCTCCATCGTCGGCCTGATCGTGCTGATGATCGGCTTCCGCGACGCCCGCCTCGCACCGGTGCTGCTGTACGTGCCGCCGCTGGCGCTGCGCCATCTCAATGCGCTGTTCACCCTGGTGGCCTTCGTGCTGTTCGTCGCCGCCTACGTGCCGCGCAATCACTTCAAGGCCCGGCTCGGCCATCCCATGCTGGCCGGCGTGAAGGTGTGGGCGTTCGGCCATCTGCTGGCCACCGGCATGCTGCACGACGTGCTCCTGTTCGGCGCCTTTCTGCTGTGGGCGACTACCGATTTCGTGATCTCGCGGCGGCGCGACCGCGCGGCCGGCACGGTCTACCCGGCCGGTACGCTGCGCGGAACCCTGGTGACGATCGCCGTCGGCGTCGCCGCCTGGGCTTTCTTCGCGTTCTACCTGCATCTGCGCTGGATCGGCGTCAACCCGATGCACTGAACCCGCACGTTCTTGCGCCCATGGCTCAGCGTAGGTTGGGGTTCGCCTGCGACTCACCCCAACCTACGTCGGATTTGAGAAGTGGATCGAGGGGTGTAGGGAGTCATCTCCCCCATCGCAACGCAGCGCGCTAGAGTGCTCGCACCCTTTATCCGTTCCCGTAAGGAACCCTCCATGGCCGCTTTCCTGCTCTGGCTGTTGCTGCTGGTGTTCTGCTGGCCGATCGCCCTGCTGGCGCTGGTGCTGTATCCCATCGTGTGGCTGCTGACCCTGCCGCTGCGCCTGGTGGGCATCACGGTCAACGCAGTGTTCTCCTTCCTCGGCGCCTTGCTGATGCTGCCGGCGCGCATCCTGCGCGGCCGTCCCGCCTGAGCGGGTGGAGAAACCGAACGCCCCCTCCTGCGACCGCAACCGCGAGCCTATCCTCGCGGTGCTGCGCGAACACTTCGCCGGCCGGCGCGACGCGCTGGAGATCGGCAGCGGCACCGGGCAACACGCGGTGTACTTCGCCGCGGCGATGCCCTGGCTGAGCTGGCAATGCTCGGACCGCGTGGAAAACCTGCCCGGCATGCAGCTGTGGCTGGACGAAGCCGGGCTGCCCAATACGCCCGCGCCATTGCAGCTCGACGTCGGCGGCGCCTGGCCGGCGCACCGCTACGACGCGGTGTTCAGCGCCAACACGCTGCACATCATGAGCTGGCCCGAAGTCGAGACCTTGTTCGCGCGCTTGGCCGACGCCACCACCGGCGACGCCGTGCTGGCGATCTACGGCCCCTTCAACTACGGCGGCCACTACAGCAGCGACAGCAATGCAATCTTCGATCAGTGGCTGAAGGCGCGCGGCGCGCATATGGCCATCCGCGATGCCGAGGCGGTGAACGCACTGGCCGCGCGTGCGGGCTTCCATGCGGTGGCCGATATCGCCATGCCAGCCAACAACCGCTGCCTGGTCTGGCGTCGCGGCTAGTCCATTTGGCCGGCTCGCCGTGCCAAGCGCCGCCACGGGTGGCATCATGGCCTATCGCCACACGCCGGCTCATCTATCCGTGCAAGCCATCGACACGCTCACGCCCTGCCCTTGCGGCAATCCCGCCGGCTATCTGCGTTGCTGCGGGCCGCTGCACGAAGGCGCGGCGGCGGCCACGGCCGAAGCGCTGATGCGTTCGCGCTACAGCGCCTACGTGCTCAAGCGCGAGGATTACCTGCTCGCCACCTGGCACGCCAGCACACGGCCGGCCACGCTCAAGCTCGGCGCGCAGCAGCCGGCGCCGACCTGGCTGGGGCTGACCGTGAAGCGGCACGAGAGCGAAGGCGACCGCGCCATCGTCGAATTCATCGCACGGCTGCGCTACGGCGGCGGCAAGGCGCAGCGGATGCATGAGATCAGCAGCTTCGTGCGCGAGGATGGGCGGTGGTACTACGTCGACGGCAGCTTCCCTGACGCGTGACGTAGGTTGGGGTGAGCCACAGGCGAACCCCAACGATGCGCAAGGTACCAAGGTGGCGAACGTTGGGGTTACTGGCTGCATCAGCAGCCAGCCCTTCGGGCCATCCGCTACGCGGATGTTCGCTACGGCATCCTGCCTTCGCAGTCGCCTGCGGCTCACCCCAACCTACCGCCGAAGCTCATCGCCGTCTCACCCTCGTCGCGCCCATTCGGCCCGAAGCGCCGCTCCACGATCACGCCGCGCCCATCGTGCCCCAGCGCCACCACTGTGCTGGCACGCGTGCCGTACAACTCGCCGCGGATGAAAGCCGAAGACAGCCAACGCTCGCGTTCCAGGCCCACGCCGGTGTCGGGTAGTTGTTCGTCCGGTGCGCGATGTTCGTCGGCCAGCGCGGCGAACAGCGGCGCGAAGTCGTCGCCCTCGCCATGCTTGGCCAGCCAGCTTTCCAGATGCCCCATCAAGACGCGCGTCTTGGGCCACGGCGTATTGAAGTCCGCATTGGACAGGCCATGCACGCCCGCCACCACCGCCTGCGCCTTCGGCACGGGACGGTTGCCGAGATAGAACGCCGCGGCCGTATCGAAGGTGAGCAGGTTGAACGGCCGGTAGCCCGGCGCCGCGGCCTGCAAGGCCTGCGCATGCGACGCGGCATCGGCCGCGCCGGCGAGGTAGTCCGTCGCCAGCAATCCACGCGAGGCGCCGAGCTGCGGATCGCGCGGGTCGCGCACATTGGTCACCACGCAGCAGCGGCCGGTATCGGTCACGCCCAGCCAAGTGCCGCCCGCCTCCAGGTCGCGGCCGCCGATCGTCACGCCGTCGCTCCAGCGCGCCAGCGGCGCGCTCGGACGCGCATGGAACTCGTCGCGGTTGCCGGCCAGCAGCAGGCGCCAGCGCGGGTGGGCCTGCCAGGCGAACGCGATCAGGCACATGGCGTCAGCACGGCCGCTGCCCGGCGCGGCGGCGCACCGCCTCGGCCCAGCGGCGCGCGACGGCGGGGGAAGTCATGCACACCGCGTCGTCGGTGACGGTGGTGACGGCGCGCTCCAGCAGCTGGATATCGGCCTCGTGCTGGCGCGCTACGTGCGGGTCTTCGAAGAACAGCGCGCGCTGGCAGCGCCGCTCCAGCACCAGGTCGGCGATCTGCGCATCGCCGCCCATCGGGCCGCTCTGGTAGCGCTGCACCCAGTCCTGCTCCTGCGGCCAGCCGCGGCTCCAGGCCAGTTCGTTGAGGCGCTGGCCGGTGGTGCCGGTGGCGATGCGTTGCGCGAAACGCGACAGCACGTCGAAATGCTCGGCGGCGTAGGCCACCATCTGCGGCTTCATCGCATCGTGCGCGATCAGCGCCAGCGTCTGGCGCTCCAGCGCGTGCAGCGCGTCGGCGCCCGGGTCCGGCGCGAAGCCGGCCAGGATGCGCTCCTGCTCCACCCAGTCGCGCGCCGAGGCCACGGTGGAGATAAACGGCTTCTGGTGGATCACGCACTGGCGCTTCAGCGCAATCGCTTCGGGGAAGATCGACGAAGGGTCGACCGGATGCATCAGGTACACCGCGCCATCGAGCACGCGCCCGGATTCGGGCAGGCCGACGATCTCCGCCACCAGCTTCATCAGGCCACCGTCGCGGCCGTAGGGATAGCGCACCAGGCCGTCGTAGTCGCCCAGCACGCCGTCGCGCACGATCGCATCGTAAGTGCGGCCCACCGCATGCAGGCGGATGCCCAGTTCGCGGATGCCTTGCCGGCTGGCGCGCAGCCAATGGAACAGCGCGGATTCCGCATGGCTGTGATGGGCTTGATTGGCGGCCAGGCCGATGCGCATCTGCGGTTTCCCCTGCGGGTGGATGGATCGAACGCAGAGCGTACCGCGCGCGGCTGCATGGCGGGGACAAACGCCGGCTTCCTCGGCACAAAAAAAGCGGCGCGCCGGCTACCGGCGCGCCGCCTGGATTCCCCTCCCGTTCAGAGCTTCAGTTTCACGCCCAGGTTGTAGAAGCGGCCGACCAGGCCCGCCTGCGCGTAGGTCGGGTTGTAGTTGGCGCCGCCGCCGGCATAGTTGGACGGATCGAACGGTGCCTTGCGGTCGAACAGGTTCATCACCGAGCCGGTGATCGCGATGTGGTCGTTGATCTGGTAGCTGCCGGTCAGGTCCATGTAGGTGAACGAGCCGATGCGGCAGCTGACCGGGATCACGGTCAGGCAGTTGCTCGGATCGGTGCCGGCATCGAGCGCGTAATTGGCCATGCCGCTGACGTGGTACAGCGTGCCGGTGATCGTGGCCGGACCCCACTCGAAGGTGTTGGCCCAGGACATGCGCCGCCGCGGCGTGCCGGCGCCGGAGGAGAGCTGGTACGGCCCATGCGTGCCCACGAACTGCTGCTTGGTGCCGTCCGGCAGGGTCAGCGTCCAGTTGAAGATCTGCGTGCCGCTGAACTGGCTGATGTAGTGCATGTCGTGGTTGAAATCGAAATGGGCCTGCAGGTCCACGTCGATGCCGGTGGTCTTCAGCGAGGTGGCATTGATGTACAGGCTGTCGATCTCCGCCGGCCGCGGCAGCGCGTTCGGATGCAGCGGGTCAGGCGTATCCGGGATCACGATCACGCCCGGCGCCTGCGGCAGGCCCGCGTAGTAGTTGGCCAGCGCGGCGGAGGCGTCGGCCGGTCCGATCACGTTCTCCTTCTTGATGTTGAAGTAGTCGACCGACACGTTCAGCCAACTCGTCGGCTGCACCAGCACGCCCAGGGTGTAGTTGCGCGCCTTCTCCGGCTTGATGTCCTTGTTGGCCAGCGTGGCCAGCGACAGCGCGTACTGATTGACGTAGCCGTTGCCGCTGCCGCCGTGCGCGGCGATGAAATCCGCCGGCGGCGTGTGGTTGATGAAGCCCTGCGACGAGCTGGAACCGTTCTCGGAGAAGCTGGGCGCGCGGAAACCCTTGGAATAGGTGCCGCGCAGCGCGATCCAGTCGAACGGCTTCCACTTGATGCCGACCTTGGGCGTGAAGTGCGTGCCCACGTCGGAGTAGTGGTCCAGGCGCCCGGACACGTCCAGTTCCAGCGATTCGAGCAGTGGCGCGTTGAACTCCACATAGCCGGCAGACACATTGCGGCTGCCCTTGGTCTGCGCATTGCCCAGGCCCTGGAACTCGAAGTTCGGATTGAGCGTGGGATCGTCGATCGACTCGTGGCGGAACTGCGCGCCGAGGGCGAAGCCGAGCGGACCGCCGGCCATGTCCCACAGCGAGCGGTTGGCGGCCAGGTCCAGCGAGTCCAGGTCCGAGGTGGAGGTCTTGTCGTAGCCCGGCGCCAGCGCCGCGCGCACCCGCGGGCTGTTCGCCGCGGGGTTGGCGAAGTTGTAGGTGCCGTTGGTGACGGCGTCGAGCAGCGCGGCGTAGTTGATATAGCCGTACTGCTTGGTGTCCAGCCAGTCGTGGTTGATCACCGCGGTGACGTCGTAGTTCCACTCGCCGAACGCGCCGGACACGCCGCCGACGATGCGCGCGTTGTGGTTGTCGTAATTGAAGCCGTTGGCCATGTCGCCGAACGCGTAGTTGATCAGCGCATAGTCGTTCGGGAACGGATTGCTCGGATTGCCCGGCGGCAAGGCAATGCTGTTGGTGTTGTGCGGCGTGCTGGACTGCAGCTGCCGCGGCAGGCCCGGCACCCAGGTCTTGGCCTCGAAGTAGCTGGCCGACAGATAGGCCCGCGTGGTGTCGTTGATCTTCATGGTGAAGCGGCCATAGATGCCGCCCTGCTCCATCGCCGGCTGCACCTGGCCGTACAGCGACTGGAAGTTCTGCTCGCAGTAGCTGCCCGTGTCGTCGGTGACGCCGATCGAATTGCTGCCGCAGGGACGCAGCGGCTGCGCCAGCGCGCCGGCGTTGGGCGTGCCGCTGGTGAGATCGCCGGGGCGGGTCAGCGAGCCGGGCGTCACCGAGCCGTACACCGAGCCGGTGCGCTGCCCCGGCTGGCCGATGTTGAGGTCGGGGCCGCCGATCGAGCGCAGGTCCTGCGTGTTGAACGGGAAACCGCGCTGGCGCAGCCAGATCGGGTTGTCCTTCTGGTACTGGATGGCGATGTAGCCGTTGTGGCCGTCCTTCTCCAGGTCCCCCGCGCCGGCCAGCAGGGTGGCCTTGCGGGTAAAGCCGCCGCCGTGCTGCGAGGTGCCGACGTCGACGGTGCCCTCCACGCCCTTGTAGTTGGGCTTGAGGATGATGTTGACCACGCCGGCGATGGCATCGGCGCCGTACAGCGAGGAAGCGCCGTCCTTCAGCACTTCGATGCGGTCCACCGCGGCCAGCGGAATGGTGTTGAGGTCGACGAAGGAACGCTGGCCGTCGTCCGCCACCGGATAGCTGGCGGCGCGATGGCCGTCGACCAGCACCAGGGTGGAGTTCACCGTCAGGCCGCGCAGCGCGACGCCGGAGGAACCGGCCGCGAAGCCGTTGGCGAAGGCGTTGGGAATCGAGCCGCTGTTGTCGGCGGAGATCGAGCGGACCACGTCCGAGACCGTGGTCATGCCGCTGCGCTGGATCTGCTGGGCGGTGAGCACGGTGACCGGCGACGGCGTTTCCACGTCAATGCGCGGCACGGCCGAACCGGTCACGGTGATGGTCTGCAGTTGCTTCGCCTGCTCCTGCGGAGGCGGCGGCGGTGGAGCTGGAGTGGCTGCGTCTTGGGCAAACGCAGCCCCGACCGGAGCAAACAATAAACCGGCCAGGGTCAGTGCAAGCTGGTTGCGCTTCATGGGGATGGCCTCTCTTTGTTTGTTAAGGCATTGCGCCAGAGAGCCCATCAGCCGGGTGGGGGAACGCGCCGCGTCGGGCGCATGCTTAATGGGCTCGAAAGAGAGTCAAGCACTTTAAGGTTGGCTTCACAAGTCCATTACAACGCAAACTAAGTATTTGATGGCGCAATATTTTGCGCGCAATGTAGTTTGCATAAGGCGTGCCTGAAAGAGCCCGACATAATCAGGACATATTAGGCGGAAGCGGATTTATCCATTAATCCGCTTATTTGGAACGTTCCAAGCCGGTCGGGTAATTCCGGAAATTCCCGAATAATCATTCGGCAAGAAAAAAAACGCCGCCCTTCCGGGCGGCGCAGGTTTTTTCCGATGCCGGGACCGGCTCAGGCCAGCAAGGCCTGCGCGATCGACCCGCCCGCTTCGCGTCCGTCATACACCGCGCGCACCACCAGGTCCGCGCCGCGCACGTTGTCGCCGCCGGCGAAGATGCGCGGATGGCTGGTCTGGTGCGGCAGCTGGCCGGCGGCGCCGGTGACGATGCGGCCGGAGCGATCCAGCGCCACGCCGTGCGAGCGCAGCCAGTCCGGCGGGCTGGGCAGGAAGCCGAAGGACTGGATCACCACGTCGGCGCGAAGCTCGGCCTCGGTGCCGGGCACGTTCTGCGGACGCGCGCGGCCGTGGCCGTCCTTGACCAGGGTGGTGTCGATCACGCGCACCGCGCGCACCTTGCCCTCGGCGTCGCCCAGGATCTGCAGCGGCTGGCGCTGGAACAGGAATTCCACGCCTTCCTCGCGGCTGTACTTCACCTCTCGCGCGGAGCCGGGCATGTTCGCTTCGTCGCGGCGGTAGACGCAGGTGACCGAAGCGGCGCCCAGCCGGATCGCGGTGCGGTTGCAGTCCATGCCGGTGTCGCCGCCGCCCAGTACCACCACGTGCTTGCCGCGGAAGTCGAAGGCGTGCGGCGCCGGTTCGTCGCGCAGCAGGCGCTCGGTGTTGGCGATCAGGAACGGCAGCGCGTCGTGCACGCCGTGCAGTTCGCGGCCCGGCAGTTCCGCGTCCACGTAAGTGTAGGCGCCGGTGCCGACGAAGACGGCGTCGTAATCGTCCAGCAGCTGGCCGAATTCCACGTCGCGGCCCACTTCGCGGCCGAGCAGGAAACGCACGCCCATGCCTTCGAGCACGTCGCGGCGCGTGCGCACCACGCCCTTGTCCAGCTTGAACGGCGGGATGCCGAAGGTGAGCAGGCCGCCGATCTCGTTCTGGCTGTCGTACACGTCGGCGGCGATGCCGGCGCGGCGCAGGCGGTCGGCGCAGGCCAGGCCGGCCGGGCCGGCGCCGACGATGGCCACGCGCTTGCCGGTTTCGCGCACGCGCGAGAGATCCGGCCGCCAGCCCTGGCGCAGCGCCTCGTCGGTGACCCAGCGCTCGATGCTGCCGATGGTGACCGCGCCGAAATCGGTCTGCTCCAGCGTGCAGGAGCCTTCGCACAGGCGATCCTGCGGGCAGACGCGGCCGCAGATTTCCGGCAGCGGATTGGTTTCGTGCATCAGCGTGGCCGCTTCGAGGATGCGGCCGTCCTGCACCAGCTTCAGCCAGTTCGGAATGTAGTTGTGCACCGGGCAGGCGTGTTCGCAGTACGGATTGCCGCAGTCGATGCAGCGCTCGGCCTGGCCGGCCGCCTGCGGCGCCGCGAAGTCGCCGGCGATCTCGCCGTAGCCGAGCACGCGGATGGCGACCGGCACGGTGCGCGGCGTCTGGCGTTCGACGTGGAGGAATTGGAATGACTTATCTGGCATGGGAGCTGGGAGTCGGGAATAGAGAATAGGGAATAGGTGCACTAGGAAAGCGTGAGGGAATTCGGCGGTTTTCGCTCGATGGGACGAAGCGAGGCGCCCATGGCTACCGCGACCTCATGCCTATTCCCTGTTCCCCATTCCCTGTTCCCTTGCGCTGGCGGCAGCCCCATCACGCCGCACTCCTCAATTCTTCCGCCAGCGCATCCAGGCTCGCGGCCTTCGGCTTCACCAGCCAGAACTTGTACTGCAGGCCGCGGAAGTCGCGCAGGATCTGCCGGCCCCAGTCGCTGCCGGTCAGCTCCACATGGCGCGACACCAGGCCGCGCAGGTGCTGCATGTAGTGCTCCATGCCTTCCGGCGAGATGCGCAGGATGTCGACCAGCTCGTGGTTGTAGCAATCCACGAAGTCGCGCTCCAGGTCGAGCACGTAGGCGAAGCCGCCGGTCATGCCCGCGCCGAAGTTCAGGCCCACCTTGCCCAGCACCGCCACCACGCCGCCGGTCATGTATTCGCAGCAGTGGTCGCCGGCGCCCTCTACCACCGCCAACGCGCCGGAGTTGCGCACGGCGAAGCGCTCACCCGCGCGGCCGGCGGCGTACAGCTCGCCGTCGGTGGCGCCGTACAGGCAGGTGTTGCCGATGATCGCGGCGTCCTGGCTGGCGAACGGCGAGTCCAGCGGCGGACGTACCACGATGCGGCCGCCGGCCATGCCCTTGCCCACGCCGTCGTTCGCTTCGCCGACCAGGTCGATATGCACGCCGCCGGCATTCCACGCGCCCAGGCTTTGCCCGGCCGCGCCTTCCAGGCGCAGCACGATCGGCTGGTGGTCCATGCCGTGGTCGCCCCAGCGGCGCGCCACCTCGCCGGACAGCCGCGCGCCGATGGCGCGGTCGGTGTTGGCGATGGCATAGCGGAATTCGCCGCCGCTGCCATTAGCCACCGCTTCGCGCGTGTCGTGCCCGATGCGCGTGGCCAGCGCCGCGTCGTCGCGCATCGGATTGCGCGGCAGGGTGCAGGCGAAGTCGACGTCCGCGCCCAGCGTCTCGCCCTGGATCAGCGGGCGCAGGTCCAGCTTGTGCTGCACCGGCGTGGCGCCTTCCAGCTGCTGCAGCAGGTCGCTGCGGCCGATGATCTCGGACAGGCTGCGCGCGCCCAGCCGCGCCAGATGTTCGCGCACGTCTTCGGCCACGAAGCGGAAGTAGTGCATGACCATTTCCGGCAGGCCGATGAAGTGTTCCTTGCGCAGCACCGCGTGCTGGGTGGCGACGCCGGTGGCGCAGTTGTTCAGATGGCAGATGCGCAGGTACTTGCAGCCCAGCGCCACCATCGGGCCGGTGCCGAAGCCGAAGCTTTCCGCGCCCAGCAGCGCGGCCTTCACCACGTCCAGGCCGGTCTTCAGGCCGCCGTCGGTCTGCAGCCGCACGCGGCCGCGCAGGTCGTTGCGGCGCAGGGTCTGCTGCGTCTCGGCCAGGCCCAGCTCCCACGGCGTGCCGGCGTACTTGATCGAGGTGAGCGGGCTGGCGCCGGTGCCGCCGTCGTGGCCGCTGACGGTGATCAGGTCCGCGCCGGCCTTCACCACGCCCGCGGCGACGGTGCCGACACCGGCATGGCTGACCAGCTTCACCGAGACCAGGGCGCCGGGATTGACCTCCTTGAGGTCGTGGATCAGTTCGGCCAGGTCTTCGATCGAATAGATGTCGTGATGCGGCGGCGGCGAGATCAGGCCGATGCCCGGCTTGGCGTAGCGCAGCCGCGCGATGGTGGCGTCCACCTTGTGGCCCGGCAGCTGGCCGCCCTCGCCCGGCTTGGCGCCCTGGGCGATCTTGATCTGCAGCACTTCGGCGTTGACCAGGTAGGCCGGCGTGACGCCGAAGCGCCCCGAGGCGACCTGCTTGATCTTGGACATCTTCTCGGTGCCGTAGCGCGCCGGATCTTCGCCGCCCTCGCCGGAGTTGCTGCGCGCGCCGAGCCGGTTCATGCCGATCGCCAGCGCCTCGTGCGCTTCGGGCGACAGCGCGCCCAGCGACATGCCGGCCGAGTCGAAGCGCGACAGGATGCTCTGCACCGATTCCACTTCGTCCAGCGGCACCGCCTCGCCCAGCGGCTGCGGGCTGAGCAGGTCGCGCAGCGCCGATGGCGGGCGGCGGTCGACGAAATCCGCATAGGCGCGGTAGTCGGAGGCCTCGCCGGAACGCACCGCCTTCTGCAGGCTGGCGATCACGTCCGGGTTGTACATGTGGTATTCGCCGCCGTGCACATACTTGTACAGGCCGCCGGCGCGCAGCGACTGCGCTTCGTTCCAGGCCTCGGCCGCGAGCAGGCGCTGGTCCTGCTCAAGCTCGGCGAAACCGGCGCCGCCGATGCGCGAGGGCGTGCCGGGGAAGCACAGCGCCACCACCTCCGGCGCCAGGCCGACGATCTCGAACAGCTGCGCGCCGCGATAGCCGGCGACGGTGGAGATGCCCATCTTGGAGAGGATCTTGAGCAGGCCCTTGCGGATGCCGCGGCGGTAGCTGCGGCCCACTTCCATGCGGTCGCTGGCGATATGCCCTTCGCGGCCCAGCTCGAACAGGCTCTGGTAGGCCAGCCACGGATAGATGGCGGTGGCGCCGTAGCCGATCAGGCAGGCGAACTGGTGCGGATCGCGCGGCGCGGCGGTCTCCACGATGATGTTGCATTGACATCGCAGGCCTTCGTCGATCAGGTGCGCATGCACCGCGCCGGTGGCCAGCAGGGAGTGGATCGGCAGCAGGCCGCGCTCCGGGTAGCGGTCGCTGAGGAAGACCAGCGCGCCGCCCGCGCGCACCGTCTGCGCCACCTCGCGGCAGAGCCGGCGCAGCGCGTTCTCCAGGCCTTCTTCCGGCGCGTACATCAGGTCGAAGCGCGGCGTGCCGCCGAACTGCGGCAGGGCCAGCAGCTGGCGCAGCTTGCGCTGGGAGAGGATCGGCGAGTTGATCAGGATCTGCTTCGCGTTCTCCGGCTGCAACTCGAACGGATTGCCCTCCGGACCGATCTGCGTCACCAGCGACATCACCAGCTTTTCGCGCAATGGATCGATCGGCGGATTGGTCACCTGCGCGAACGCCTGCCGGAAGCGGTCGAACAGCGGGCGCACCTGGCGCGACATCGCCGCGATCGGGGTGTCGTCGCCCATCGAGCCGGTGGCTTCCATTTCCAGCTCGGCCAGCGCCTTGAGCACCGACTCGCGCTCTTCGCGCGACAGTCCGTAGAGCTTCTGGTAGCAGCGCAGCTGCTCGGCCGGCAGCGGTTCGGCGGCCAGCGAGGGGTCGATCAGGTCGGATTCGAGATAGCTGACGCCCGCGCGCAGCCAGTCGCGGTACGGCGCGCGGCGGCGGTTGATGTCGTCGATGTCGGCGTTGCGCAGCAGGCGCCGGTTGGCGAAGTCGACGGCGATCATCTCGCCGGGGGCGAGGCGGCCCTTGGCGACCACGCGCGCGGAGGGCACGTCCCACAGGCCGGCTTCGGAGGCGACGATCAGGTGGTTGTCGTCCGACAATGCCCAGCGCGCCGGGCGCAGGCCGTTGCGGTCCAGCGTGCAGGCGGCGTAGTGGCCGTCGCACATCACCAGGCCGGCGGGGCCGTCCCAGGGTTCGCTGTGCAGGGCGTAGTACTCGTAGAAGGCGGCGAGGTCCTCGTCGATGCCTTCGCGCGCGGCAAAAGCCGGCGGCACCAGCACGCGCATCGCGGCGATCAGCTCCAGGCCGCCGGTGGTGAGCACTTCCAGCGCGTTGTCGAGGCTTTCGGAATCGGAACCGGTCTGGCGCACCAGCGGCCCGAGGTCGCCCAGCTCCACCAGCGGCGAGCGCAGGATCGATTCGCGCGCCTGCATCCAGCGCCGGTTGGCTCGGATGGTGTTGATCTCGCCGTTGTGCGCCAGCAGGCGGAACGGCTGGGCCAACCTCCACTGCGGCGTGGTGTTGGTGGAAAAGCGCTGGTGGAACACCACCGCGTCGGAGACCAGGGCGGCGTGGCCCAGGTCCGGATAGACCTCGCGCAGGCGCCCCGGCGCGGCCATCGCCTTGTAGCCGATGACCTGGGCGGACAGGCTCACCACATAGAAATGCGCATCCTGCGCCAGCGCGGTTTCGGCGCGGCGGCGGGCGCGGAACAGGGCGCGCTCGAAGGCGTCGTCGTCCTGGCCCTGCGCCTCCACGAAGATCTGCCGCACGCGCGGCCGCGCGGCGGCGGCAAGCGGGCCGCAGGCGTCGGGATTGACCGCCACCTCGCGCCAGCCGGCCACGCGCAGGTTTTCCTCGCGCACGAAGGCTTCCAGGGTGGCGCAGGCTTCGTCGCCCCCGCCGGCCGGATCAAGAAACACCAGCCCCGCCGCGAAACGCTCGCCCACCGACAAGCCCGCTTCTTTCGCCAGCGCCGCCAGCCAGGCCTGCGGTTTGTGCACCAGCACGCCGCAGCCGTCGCCGCTGATACCGTCGGCGTTGACGCCGCCGCGGTGCGAAAGTTTGGCCAGCGCGTCGAAGGCGGTATCGACCACCCATGCGCTGGCGCGGCCGTCGATCTGGGCGACCAGACCGAAACCGCAGCTGTCGTGTTCGAACGCGGCGTCGTACAGCGCCGGTGCACCTGCCTGGACCATCTTGCCTCCCCGGCCGACGGATATGAGGGACACACACTCTCAGCGGTGCGTGACGCACCACTGCCCGCGCGTGGGTGTTGAATCGACTAAAGCATAGTTGGTGCGCCGCGTCAAAGCGATTCGGACGGCCAAATGACGGGCAACTTTCGGATATGTTTTAGATCTGACCATACCAGTCCTGGCGAACCGGCCTGGACCCGGCCGCGAAAAACCCCCGCCATCTAAGCTCCAGCTAAGGCTGATCTGGCATCGCGCGCGCGTTGCGGCGAGCTTCGTTTAGGCGTCCAAACGGCCATACCAGTTTCTTTGCGCAAGTCACACCAGCGCAACGGAATCGTCAAATATCCCGCCCACGATGCGCCGCTTTAACTCCTTCCCAACACAGCGGCGCCTCGCATGCCCATTCCGAACCGCAAGTTCTTCGTCCGCGCCGCCCGCGCGGACCTCCCCGCGCTGAGCGCCCTGGTGGCCGGTATCCGCCGGCATGTGCTGCCGGCGCCGTGGTGGCTGCTGGCGGCCGGTTTCTGCGTGGCCGGCACGGCCGCGGCGACGGATACGCCGACCGAGAACCCCGCGCGCCCCGCCGCCCAGCCGGCGGCCAGGCAGCTGGAAGAGGTGGAAGTCCGCGCCAATACCGCCAGCTCGGCCCTGGTGCAGGCGCCGACCCAGGCCGAGCTCGACATCACCCAGCCGCAGTCGGTGATCGGGCTGGACTACATCGCCAACCACGTGGCGCCCACCGCCGACTACGCCGCCATCGCGGCGATCGCGCCGGGCGTGTCCACCATCGGCGTCAGCGGCCCGGGACTGGGCGAAGCCAAGCAGATGACCATCCGCGGCTTCAACGACAACCAGTACAACGTCACCTACGACGGCATCCCGTTCGGCGATACCAACGACTTCAGCCACCACACCAGCAGCTATTTCCCCGCCAAGATGATCGGCCAGGTCACCGTCGACCGCGGCCCCGGCGGCGCCAGCCAGATCGGCCAGGCCACCTTCGGCGGCACGGTGGCGCTGCGCTCGAAGGATGCGCGCGACGAGTTCTCGTTCATCCCCACCCTGAGCTACGGCAGCTACGACACCACGCTCACCCACCTGGAACTCAACAGCGGCCGCCTGGACAGCCTGGGCGGCGCCAAGCTGATCGCCAGCGCGCAGTACAACGACACCGACACCGCCCGCACCCACTCGCCGATGAGCCGCAAGACCGGCTACATCAAATACGTGCAGCCGCTGGGCGAGGCGACCGAGCTGACCTTCCTCAGCAACTACAACTACATCCGCTTCAACAACCCGGACAAGACCGACCTCACCCAGCAGCAGATCGACACGCTGGGCCGCGACTTCGGCCTCAACACCAACCGCGCCAGCACCGACTGCTATTGCTACAACTACCAGACCAAGCAGACCGACCTGGAATACCTGGGCCTGAGCAGCGCGCTCAGCGACACCTGGCGCCTGGACGACAAGCTCTACACCTACGCCTACGACAACAACAGCCACGAAAGCCCGTACGTCGGCACGGCGGCGTCGAAGACCAACATGGGCGGCTACAACAAGATCAACAACTACCGCGCCTGGGGCAACACGCTCGAGGCCACGCACACTGACGACCACGGCCAGCTCAAGCTGGGCGGCTGGTACGAATACATCGACAACACCCGCTACAGCGTGGCGCTGGACTACGGCCTGGGCGGCATCCACGACGTCAAGAAGGGCAAGCCGGACAGCAGCGCCTACAAGTACACGATGGTCGATCGCCTGCGCACCACCCAGCTGTATGCCGAATACGCCTGGCGCGTGACCGACGCCTTCACCCTCACGCCCGGCGTGAAGTACGACCGCGCCACGCGCTATATCGACGCGCCGATCAACCAGACCACCAAGCTGCCGCTGAACTACCAGCAGACCTGGGACAAGACGCTGGGCTCGCTCACCGCCAATTACCTGCTGAGCAGCGAGTGGAGCGTGTACGCGCAGGCGGCGCAGGGTTTCCTGTCGCCCAACCTCAACCAGTTCTATGTGCCGAACCCGCGCGAAAGCCGCACCAAGCCGCAGGAAACGATGAACTACCAGGCCGGCACGGTGTACAAGACCGACCGCTTCAACGCCGATGCGGACGTGTTCTATATCGACTACCAGAACTTCCCGCTGATCGGCACCGACCCGGTCACCCACGACCCGATCTACGCGCTGGCCAAGGGCGCCACCATGAAAGGCGCGGAAGCGGAAGCGACGTATTACGTCGGCGAAGGCATCAGCCTCTATGCCAACGGCTCGGTGATCGACGCGACGTTCAAGCGCTCCAACCTGCGCATGCCCACCGTGCCGTCCGGCACCGCGGCGCTGGGTTTCCTGTACGACAACGGCGGCTTCTCCGGCTCGCTCACCGGCAAGTTCGTCGGCGGGCAGCGCGTGTACAACAGCGACCTCAATCCCGATGTCGCCGCCTCCGCCACCGCCAGCGGCCACAGCAGCGGCTGGTGGACCACGGCGCTCAGCCTCGGCTACGGCCAGAACCTCGCCGGCTCGGTGATCAAGAGCTACAAGATCCGCCTGCAGGTGGACAACCTGTTCGACCAGCACAAGCAGGTGATCGACGCGATCAAGGGCACCACGCCTTACTACCTGGTGCTGCCGGGCCGCAGCTGGTTCGCCTCCGTGTCGCTTGCCCTGTGATCCGGGAGATATCGATGATCCTCGCCCACTCCGTTCGCCGCGCGCTGCTGTGCGGCCTGCTGCTGCTTGTCGGCGCCGCTCACGCCGACGGCGCCACGCGCTACCTCGACGATGCACGCCTGCACCAGCTGCAGTCGGTGCTCGCGCCGCCTTCGGTGCCGGGTTCGCCGGAAGACCAGGCCGACCGCGCCGTCACCGACCAGGCCTACGCTCATCGCAGCGATGCCGATAACGCACTCTCGCACCAGGAAGAAAGCTTCGACGTGTTCGCCTTCGCCCGCGTGCTCGGTCCCGGCTTCGATGCCGCCAGGCTGCCGCGCACCGCGGCGCTGTTCGCCGAAGTGCAGAAGGAAACCGGCAAGGCGGTGAAGGAAGCCAAGAACCACTGGGAACGTGAGCGCCCATGTCCGCTGGACAGCTGCCGCAAGGACCCGGAAGGCGACGAAAAGGATCTGAAGAAAAAGAGCTACGGCTACCCGAGCGGGCACAGCACGCGCGCCACGGTGTTTGCCATCCTGCTGGCCCAGGCCCTGCCGGGCCGCGCCGATGCGGTCGCCGGCTATGCGCGCGACGTGGGCTGGCGCCGGGTGGTGCGTGGCGTGCATACGCCGCAGGACATTTATGCGGGGCGGGTGTTCGGGCAGGCTTTGGCGGCGGCATTCCTGGCCAATCCGGCGCTGCGGCGCGACCTGGATGCCGCTGCGAAAGAACTGAAAGACGCCGGACTCGCCGCCGCTCCCTGATTGAGTCCTTCTCCCTCCGGCGACCCGAAGGTAGTCCCCGTGGGAGAGAAGGTGGCGGAAGCCGGATGAGGGTCCGGCCGGAGCGAAGCACATCACTCTTGCGCTCCGCCCGTACCCTCACCCCAACCCCTCTCTCCCACAGGGACTACCTTCGGGTCGCCGAGGGGAGAGGGGCTCAAGCCCGCGGCTCTTTGCTACCATTCCGGACCGCCTTCCGCCTGCCGCCCGTCCATGCTCAACCCGCAACAATTGGCCGCAGTCGAGCACTGCGACAGTCCCCTGCTCGTGCTGGCCGGCGCCGGCTCCGGCAAGACCAGCGTGATCACGCAGAAGATCGCCTACCTGATCCAGCGCCGCCGGCTGGCGCCGTCGAAGATCGCCGCGATCACCTTCACCAACAAGGCGGCGAAGGAAATGCGCGAGCGCGTGGCCAAGCTGATCAGCAGCGAGGACGCCGCCGCGCTCACCGTGTGCACCTTCCACGCGCTGGGCCTGAAGTTCCTGCAGATCGAGCATGCGCGCGCCGGTTTGCGCAAAGGCTTCTCGGTGCTGGACGCCGACGACAGCGAAGTGATCATCAAGGAACTGGCACCCAAGGGCGCCAAGCCGGACGTGCTGTTCGGCATCCGCAACCTGGTCAGCCGCGCCAAGAACGCCGGCCTGTCGCCGGAAGAAGCCACCGCCGCCGCGCGCAGCCCGCGCGAGCTGGACGCGGCGATGATCTACACGCTCTACCAGTCGCGCCTGGCCGCGTTCAACGCGGTGGACTTCGACGACCTGATCCGCCTGCCGCTGCGCATCCTGGAAAGCGACGAGGAGTGCCGCAACGCCTGGCGCGAGCGCCTGCGCTACCTGCTGGTGGATGAATACCAGGACACCAACGACGCGCAGTACCGCCTGCTCAAGGCCCTGGCCGGGGAGCGCGGCGGCTTTACCTGCGTGGGCGACGACGACCAGTCCATCTATGCCTGGCGCGGCGCCAATCCGGAAAACATCGACCAGCTCAGCAAGGACTGGCCGTCCCTGCGCGTGATCAAGCTGGAACAGAACTACCGCTGCGGCCGCCGCATCCTGCGCGCGGCCAACAAGCTGATCGCCAACAATCCGCATCTGCACGAAAAGAAGCTGTGGAGCGAGCATCCGGAAGGCGCGCAGATCCGCGTGCTGGAGTGCAAGGACAACGAGCACGAGGCCGAGCGCATCGCCGCCATGGCCGTGACGCTGGCGGAGAAGCACAAGGCGCGCTGGCATGAGATGGCCATTCTCTACCGCGGCAATTTCCAGGCCCGTCCGCTGGAAAAAGCGCTGCGCTTGGCGCGCGTGCCGTATCACCTGACCGGCGCGCTGAGCTTCCTCGACCGCGCCGAGGTGAAGGACCTGCTGTGCTATCTGCGCCTGCTGACCAACCCCAGCGACGACGCGGCCTTCCTGCGCGTGGTGAACGTGCCCAAGCGCGAGATCGGCGCCACCACGCTGGAGAAGCTCGGCCAGATCGCGCAGACGCGCAACGCCTCGCTGCTCGACGCGGCGCGCAGCGATGGCGTGCTGCGCCAGCTTTCGCCGCGCCCTGCCGCCGCGCTGGCCGGCTTCACCCAGCTGATGGACGAATTGCGTAGCGCCTCGGTGCATTCGAGCGCGGCGGATCTGGTGGAAACGGTGCTCAAGCGCACCGGCTATGCCAGCGAGATCGCCGCCAGCACCACCGACACCGCCTTGCGCGAACGCCGGCTGGGCAATTTGCGCGAGCTGGCGGACTGGTTCCGCGCGATGCAGCGCAATGACAGCACCACGGGCGACCTGGCGGCGCAGCTGGCGTTGCTGAGCCATGCCGATCGCGACGAACCCGGCAATGCGCTGCGCATGATGACGCTGCATGCGGCGAAGGGATTGGAGTTTCGCTTCGTGTTTATCGTCGGCTGCGAGGAGGGCACGCTGCCGCATGACGGTGCGATGGACGAGGGGCGTGTCGATGAAGAGCGCCGCCTGATGTACGTGGGTATTACGCGTGCCAAGGAAATGCTGACCTTGTCGTGGTCGTCCAAGACCAAGCGCTACGGCGAGGTGCACAGCAACCAGCCGAGCCGGTTCCTGCATGAGCTGCCGCAGGACGATCTGCATTGGCAGGGGAAGGATCCGGAGGCGGACAAGGAAGTGGTGCGCGAGACTGCCGAGTCGCATATGGCGAAGATCAAGGCGATGCTGGCGGGGAATTGAAGAGCGGGCGGGTGAGGCGACGCTCGGCTTCTCGCTCCGGCCGGCCCCTCACCCCAGCCCTCTCCCCGGAGGGGAGAGGGGGCACGATGAGGTGATCGGGATGCGTAGCCTCCAAGTTGGAACTCTTCTCCCCTCCGGGGAGCACGCGGGGAGCGCACAGGGATGTGCGCTGCTTTGAGGAGCGAGGAAGATGCCGGCAGGCAGATGAGGGGCCACTCTTGCGACGCCCCATCGCTCAATGCCGCCGGCGGCGCCGGCGGTGTTCCATCATGGTGCCGATGATGCTGCCGGGATTCGCCGCATTGACCACCACGGTCGGGTAGTCCGCATTGAGCGGCACCAGTTCGAAGATCTCGTGCCCTTCCACATCGCGGCCGCGGCTGCGGTACTTCTTGAAGGTGGCGCTGCCGTCGCTTTCGATGCGCGCCACCACGAAGTCGCCCGGCAGGGGCTTTACCGCCGGGTCGATGATGACGATGTCGCCGGGGTGGAATTCCTCCAGCATCGACTCGCCGGTGATTTCCAGCGCAAAGGCCAGCCGGCCCAGGTCCTGCGCCAGCTCCGCGTCCACGCTCACGCTCTGCTCGGCGTAGCCGCGCGGATAGGGATCGGCCGCCTCGCGGCCGTGGCCGGCCTGCACCATCGAGATCACCGGCAGCTGGCGCACGTCCGGCTGGGCGGCGCGCAGGCCGCTGGGCACCTCGCCGCGGCTGTCGTCTTCCTTGCCGGTGCGTAGGTAGCGCACCGAGACGCCCATGATGCCGGCGGCCATCTCAAGCGCCGCGACGCGGATGTTGTCTGCTTCGATCACACCCGCCTCCCACTGGCTGATGGCCGACCCGGAATACCCGATGCGGCGGCCCAGCGCGCGCTGGGAGATGCCCGCGTGCTCGCGGGCGGCTTTGAAGCGTTCGGCGAAGTTACTCATGCGTTAAGTCTACTTGGCGTTCTGCTAAGTGTAATTGACAAAAGGTGCCAAGTAAACTTATCATTGTCCTACGGGAATCGTCCGCTCCGGACGCCTCGCCCGACGCTCCATCCATCGCCGAACAGGGAGGAATTCGATGAACGTACGCAAGCTCCTGGCCCGCCTCAATCCTTCGATCGCACGCTTCGAAGTGCACCATGGCGGCCAGTCCGAACTCACTCCCCAGGACATCGCCGGCGCCTTGGGCATGATCGAGGACCGCCTCGCCCGCGAAGTGCTGTGCACCGTGTGGTGGCCCGATGGCGCCCAGCTGCAGCGCGCCGAGCTGGACCGCATCGTGCGCGAGGCGCAGCTGCGCGAATGGATGCGCCTGCGCCGCGAGCTGGAAGCCGCGAAGCTCGCGCTGCACGTGGCCGAGGACGATATCGACGGCACCCACGGCACCCGTAACGCTCAGCGCGCCGCCTTGCAGCGCGCCACCGAAACCCTGGACGAAGTGAAGGCGCGCCAGTGGCCCGCGGTCGGTCCGATCTACCGCGCCGTGCGCAACGCGGTGCTGACCGAACTGGCCACGCCGCAACTGTGCACGCATTGCGAGGGACGCGGCGAAGTGTTCGCGCAGGACCGGCTGGTGGCCTGCCCGCACTGCGCAGGGCACGGCCGCACGCCGGTGAGCGACCGCAAGCGCGCGGCGATGATCGAGCGCGACGAAGCGGGTTATCGCCGCGTGTGGCGTCCGGTGTACGAGTGGACGCTGGCTTTGTGCGCAGGCGCGGAAACACGCGGCGCTCGTGCGCTGGAACATGCACTGGCACCTGCATGATCGCGTGCAGATGCGGAATCGACGCTTCCGCACTTCCCAAGGAAAATGCATAGCGTGGGATGTTTCGGCGAACGACGCATCGCATCGGATCTTCGCATCAAGGCCGCTCACCGAGCGGCCTTTTTATTTTCATGGTTCGCCGCTGCGGAATCGACGCTTCCGCACTTTCCGACGAAAATACGCAGCATGGGCCATCGAGCGAACGACGCACACGCCGCGCCCCTCACGCGTAGACACGCAACGCCCTCCCCTCCCCAGGCCGCCATGCGCGGCCTTTTGCTTTCATGGAGATCACTCATGACCGAACCCGCCATGGCGATGGCGGCCGCCGCCAGCCTGGGCCTCGCCGCAGCGCTGCCTGGCGTGGACGGCAACGCGCTGATCGGCGCGTTCGCCGGCGCCACGCTGTTTGTCGTCTCGTCCAAGGAGCTGCCGATCTGGCGGCGCCTTGCCTATCTCGGCGTGTCGATCGCGCTGGGTTACCTGGCCGCGCCGGAGGTGATGCGCTGGCTGCCGTTGCAGGCGTCGGGTGTCGCTGCGTTTCTCGGTGCGGCGCTGGGCGTCACCGTCACGCTGGGCCTGCTCGAGCGCGGCCGCACCTTCGACCTCGACGCCTGGCTGCGCAGCCGGGGAGGCCCGCATGCGTGACCCCGTCGAACTGCTCACCCTGTTCGCCTGCAGCTCGATCTGCCTGCGGCTGATCACCTACCGGCGCGCGCCGGATGCACGCTACCGCCCCTGGGTCTCGGCCTGCGCCTGGCTGCTGATCGTGTGCAGCGGCGGCCAGGCCATCCATATCGCGCTGGGCCACGCGGCGCCGGGCGAGACCACGCCGTGGCAGCTCGGCATCCTGCTGGTGCTGGCCGCGCTGCTGCACGTGGCGCGCGGCAATCTGGCGCGCGTGCTGAGGCTGGACGCATGAACGCCATGGGCATGCACACCAGCGCGCTCGGCGTGGCGCTGATCAAGCAGTTCGAAGGCTTGCGCACCTGCGCTTATCTCGATGCCGCGGGCATCTGGACCATCGGCTACGGCCACACCGGCGATGACGTGCGCTCCGGTTTTCGCATCGATGCCGCGCAGGCGGACGCGCTGCTGCGCAAGGACCTGGGCACGGCGGAAGAAGCCGTGCGCGCCTGGGTCACGCAGCCGCTCGCCCAGCCTTCGTTCGATGCGCTGGTGAGCTTCGTGTTCAACGTCGGCGCCACCGCGTTCGCCGGTTCCACCCTGCTGCGCAAGCTCAACGAGGGCGACATGGAAGGCGCCGCCGCCGAGTTCGAACGCTGGCGCTACGCCGGCGGCCGCGTGCTGCCGGGGCTGCTGCGCCGGCGCATCGCCGAGCGCACGCTGTTCCTGTCGCCGCATCCGGCCGGCGTCGCGCTGCGGAAGTGACGCTTCCGCGCTTTCACCCCTAATCTGGCTACAACGCGACATCGCATCCAACGCAGCGCCACGCATCCGAACCCGCCCATCGAGGCGGGTTTTTCTTTTTCCGCCACGGGAACCCGCCATGAGTTTCACCAACATCAATGCCGCGCTCGTCGCCGGCTACCAGGCCGCCGCGCTCAACCTGCCCACCGCCTACGAAGGCACCGACTTCGCGCCGACCACCGGCCAGCCCTGGGCCGCCTTATCCGTGCTGCCGCTGCCGGTTGTCGGCGGCAGCCTGGGCGCGGCCGGCAACGACCGCCACACCGGCACCTTCCAGATCGACCTCAACGACGCGCCGGGCGGCGGCATCGCACGCCTGCTGTCGCTGGCCGACACCCTGCGCGGCTATTTCAAGGCCGGCCGCCAGCTCGACGGCAACGGCCTGCCGGTGCTGGTCAACAGCACCAGCCGCAGCGTGGTCACCAGCAAGGACGGCTGGCTGCGCATGTCGGTGATCGTCGCCTGGTCCGCCTGGACCGACCACGGCTGAGCCGTGACCTCTCCGCTTGTTCGACCCGGGCCTTCTCGGCCCCACCCGTGCGGCCGCCTGCCGCGCGTTTCTTTCCATCAAGGAGCATCCGCATGACCATCGCCACCGGCAGCCGCCACAGCCTCGCCTACATCGCCGAGGCCACCTACGGCGCCACGCCCGCCACGCCGGCGTTCCGCCAGCTGCGCCACAAGAGCACCACGCTCGCCCTCACCAAGAACACCTTGCAGTCCGAAGAACTGCGCGGCGACCGCCAGATCGCCGACCTCCGCCACGGCACCGTCCAGGTGGGCGGCGACATGCAGGGCGAGCTGAGCTACGGCGCCTACGACGACCTGTTCGCCGCCGCGCTCGGCGGCAGCTGGAACGCCAACGTGCTCAACGCCGGCACCGCGCGCACCAGCTTCACCCTCGAGCGCCACTTCGCCGACATCGGCCAGTACCTGCGCTACACCGGCTGCGAGATCAACGGCCTGCATTTCGACGTGCAGCCGGGCGCCATCGCCAACGTCACCTTCGACGTGATCGGCCAGGGCGAAGCCGTGGACGCCAGCGCCGTGGCCGGCGCCACCTACGTCAACGCCGCGGCCAACCGCCCGATGGATGCGCTCAGCGGCGCGATCAAGGAAGGCGGCGCGGTGCTGGGCGTGGTGACGGAGCTGAAGCTGGACCTGGCCAACGGCATCGAGCCGCGCTTCGTGATCGGCAGCGCCAAGACCCTGCAGCCGAGCATCGGCCGCAGCAACCTCACCGGCACGCTCACCGCGTATTTCCTGGACGGTTCGCTGCTGTCGAAGTTCATCGGCGAGACCGAGAGCTCGCTGGAGCTGACCCTGTCCGACGGCACCAACAGCTATGTGCTGTACCTGCCGCGCATCAAGTACACCGGCGGCCAGGCCGACGTGGCCAACGACGGCCCGGTCACCTTGTCGCTGCCGATCCAGGCCCTGTACGACAGCGCGACCGGCACCCAGCTGCGCATCACCCGGAGCGGCGCATGAGCGGCATGGACGACTTCAGCATCCGCCAGCGCGCCAACGACGGCCGCCGGATCGCGCTGAGCCTGCCCGACGGTTCACCCACCGACCACTGGCTGCAGATCCGCAGCCGCTGGTCGGATGCGTTCCGCCAGGCGCGCGACGAAGCGATGCAGCAGGTGGCCCGCGTGGCGCAGGCCGGCGAGGCGGAGCTGGAAGCGGCGGTGGAGCAGAGCACGCTGGCGGTGCGTGCCGCGCTGGTCTCGGCGTGGAGCTTCGACGAGCCCTGCGTGGCGGCGAACGTGCAGGCCTTCCTGCGCGAAGCGCCGCAGATCGCCGAGCTGGTGGACCGCGCCGGCGCCGACGATCCGGCTTTTTTCGGCAACGCCTTCGCCAGCTCGCCGACTGGCTGAAGGCGCAGCAGCAGCTGGCCCGCCCGACGGGCGCGGGCGGCCAGCCGCTGCAGCGGCATCTCGAAGCGGTGCAACGCCAGCTCGGCCGCATGCCGGCCGAGCTGGCCGACCGCCCGGCATGCCCGGCGGAACTGGCCTATCTGGCCGAGTGGCTGGCGCAGCTGCCCACGCCGCTCACCCATACGGAACTCCATCACTGGACGCAGCTCACCGCCCGGCGACTCGATCGCTGGGAAGTGGAAGCGCTGGTGATGCTCGACAGGATACGCAGCGATGGCTGATATCGACAGCAACAGCCTCAATAATTTCGTGACCGCCTTGAACAAGGCGAGCAAGTCGCTGGGCGACATGCAGAAGGCGATGGATGCGGCGACGAAGTCGGCGCAGAGCGCTGGCAAGGCGGCGGATAGCGCTGCCAAGGAAGCCGCCAAGCCCGAGTCGACCGAGAAAGCCGTCAGCGGCTCGGCGCAGAAGATCAAGGACGATTTCGCCAAGGACCTGATGGCGGCGTTCAACGCGGATGGCAAAGCCGCCCGCGATGCGCGCATGAAAGCCCGCGACGATCTGTACAACGATCTCAAGCGCGGCGTCGCGGACACCACCAGCTACGGCCTGGCGGATGCGGCACGCACGAGCTACGACGGCGACAACAAGTATGCGAAGGCTTTCCTCGGCGCTTTCGCCAAGAACCCGGAAGCGGCGAAAAGCGGTGCCGCGACGGACGCCGCCAAGGCGGGTGGCGATGCGGCAAAGGGTGGCACCGGCAAGACCGAAGACGAGGTCGCCAAGAGCACGGACTTCATGGTCGATCTCGCTGCGCAGGCGGGCGAACGGATCCGCGGTTCATTGGGCACGATGCTCTACGACACGCTCGACGGCAACTTCAAGAACGTGGGCAAGAGCTTCCGTTCGATGCTGCGCCAGATGGTCGCCGACGTGGCGGCTTCGCAGATCTCCAAGCTCGCCGGATCCGCGCTGGGACTGCTCGGTAATTTCGTCGGCGGCCTGTTCAACAACAACACCTGGCCCGGCCTGAACAGCCCGAACATCCTGGGCGGCGATTCGTATATGGGTCCCGGCTCGACGCTGACCAGTTGGACCGCGGGGGCCGACGCCCTGCGCTACGGCGTGCCGGTCATAAGCAACACGTTCAAGCCGTTCGCCCGCGGCGGCATCGTCAGCAGCCCCACGCTGTTCCCGATGGCCACCGGCACCGGCCTGATGGGCGAAGCCGGCCCGGAAGCGATCATGCCGCTCACCCGCGGCGCCGATGGCCGCCTCGGCGTGCGCAGCAGCCGCGATGGCGGCAGCGGCGTCAATAACAACATCAGCATCACCGTCAACGTCGGCGCCAACGGCAACGCGCAGAGCGATACGCAGGCGCAGAGCGACGACGCCGGCCGCCAGCTCGCATCGATGGTGGAAGGCAAGGTCAAGGAAGTCATGGCGCGCGAGCAGCGCCAGGGCGGCATTTTGTGGAGGATGCAGCATGCCTGAAGTATTCAGTTGGGTTCCGCAGGTGGAGCCGCAGGGCCAGACCACCTTCCGCGTGCGCAGCGCGCAGTTCGGCGACGGCTACACCCAGACCGTCACCGACGGCATCAACAACCGCGTGGACAGCTGGCCGCTCTCGTTCGACGGCGACGGCAGCTACATGGCGCCGATCAAGGACTTCCTCGATCGCCACGCCGGCGCCGCCTCGTTCCAGTGGACCCCGCCGCTGGGCGCGCCGTCGCTGTTCCGCTGCGCCGGCTACACCCTGGTGCCGCGCGCGGCCGGCAACTACACGTTGTCGGCTACCTTCCAGCAGGTGTTCGCGCCATGAGCGTCTACGCCGATATCCAGAAGCTGGAACCCGGCGCGGAGATCGAGCTGTTCGAGCTGGATGCGCGCTCGATCACCGGCGGCGGCACGGGCGACGTGCTGCGTTTCCACGGCTATACGCAGGTCGGTTCGATCTGGTGGCAGGGGCTGGAATACGCGCCCTGGCCGATCCAGGCCGAAGGCTTCGAGCTCAATCCCGACAAGCCGCCGATGCCGATGCTGAGCGTGGGCAATGTCGATGGCCGCATCACCGCGCTGTGCCTGGCCTACCAGGATCTGGTCGGCGCGCTGCTGGTGCGCCATCGCACCTTCGGCCGCTATCTCGATGCCCGCAACTTCGCCGACGGCAACGCCAGCGCCGATGCCACGCAGGAGTTTCCGCCGGACAAGTGGTTCCTGGAACGCAAGGCCAGCGAGACCAGCACGCTGGTGCAGTTCGAACTTGCCAGCGCGCTGGACTTCGGCCAGCAGCAGTTGCCGGGGCGCACGATCATCGCCAACAGCTGCAGCTGGCTGCAGCGCGGCGGTTATCGCGGGCCGTATTGCGGCTACACCGGCGGCCCGGTGGCGAAGGCGGACGACACGCCGACCAGCGATCCGGCACAGGATGTGTGCGGTGGGCGGCTGTCGTCGTGCAAGCTGCGCTTCGGCCAGAACAACCCGATCCCGTTCGGCAGCTATCCAGCCGCCGGGTTGCTGCGCACATGAACCCGGCCACCCTGGATGCCTTCCGCGCCCACGCGACGGCCGACTATCCGCAAGAAGCCTGCGGGCTGGTGGTGGTGGCCAAGGGGCGCGAGCGCTATATCGCCTGCCGAAACCTCGCCACCACGCCGAGCGAGCATTTCGTGCTGGCCGCGGAGGACTATGCGGCAGCCGAGGAGCTGGGCGAGATCGTGGCCGTCATGCATTCGCATCCCGATACGCCGGCGCGTGCGTCGGAGGGTGATCGGGTGGCGTGCGAGGCGTCCGGGTTGCCGTGGTGGATCGTGGCGGTTGTCGTCGGTGCCGATGGCAATCCGCAAGCGGGTGAGCTTTCGTGCATCGAACCCAGCGGCTATGAAGCGCCGCTGGTCGGAAGGCCGTTCCATCACGGTGTGCTGGATTGCTGGACGTTATGCCGCGACTGGTATGCGCGCGAATGGAACCTCGCGCTGCCGGACCCGATGCGGCACGACAACTGGTGGGACGATGGCTGCTCCGATCTTTATACCGACAACCTCGCCGCCGCCGGCTTCGTGCCCGTCGATGCCAAGGACATCCGGCGTGGCGATCTGGTCCTGATGCAGATTCGCAGCCGCAACCTGGTGCCGAATCATGCGGGCATCTACCTTGGCGATGGCTTGATGCTGCATCACATGTATGGGCGCCTGTCGAGCCGGGATGTGCTCGGCGGCTACTGGCTGGAGAACCTGCGGCTGGTGGCAAGGTACACTGCGTCGACAACGGCCAAGGAATAGACATGCGCAAGAACTGGGCGGCGATACTGGCGGTAATCGCGTTGACGGCTTGCTCCAGCGTCACGGACCTCCAGCGCAAAGGCCCCGACGGAACATTCACCAGCGCCAGGAGCGTCCAGTCGGTCAGCGCCTGCGTGTCCCAGGCGTGGCAATCGCACAACAAGGCAGTCAACGCCACGCCGCTGGAGAATGGCACGCGAATCAACATGATCTATCCCGAGTACATGACGCCCATCGGCTTTGTCGACGTCACGGCGTCGGGAACGGGATCGAAGATTCTTTACTACAAGGGCGACGGATTCACTTCCTGGGCAAAGGACGATGTCGTCCACTGCCTCTGACCGCAACCCGACCTCTTTCTACACGAAGCCCGCGCAAGCGGGCTTTTTTTCGTCTGGAGATCCTATGCAGCAGCTTCGAACCGTACGCCTATACGGCCGCCTCGGGGCTTTATTCGGTCGTAAATTCAGCTTCGCGCTCGAAACGAATACGCCCGCCGAAGCCATCTCGGCCCTTTGCTCCCAGTTGAAGGGATTCCGCGAATACCTGACCAGCGCCAAGGATCGTGGCATGGGCTTCATGGTCTTCGTGGGCAAACGCAATCTGAGCGAGGACGACCTCACCAGTCCATCCGGTGCGGATGACATCCGCATTGCCCCGGTCCTGCTCGGCAGCAAGAGCGGCCTGGGCAGCATTATCCTCGGCGCGGTCCTGGTGGTGGTGGGCGCCTTTGTCACCGGCCTGAGCTACGGGTGGGCGGCACCGGTCGGCGGCGCCATCTCCAAGGTCGGCATCAGCCTTATCGTCGGCGGTGTCGTGCAATTGCTGTCGCCGCAGCCGAAGGCGCTGCAATCCGGCGACCGCCCCGACAACCAATCCAGCTACGTCTTCAACGGCGCCGTCAACACCCAGGCCCAAGGCAACCCCGTCCCCGTGCTCTACGGCCGCATGATCGTCGGTTCCGCCGTGGTCTCCGCGGGCATCCATGCCGAGGACTACGCACCGGCCACCGCTGGCGTCGGCGTCGGCGTGAATCTCAACGGCCGCATGCTCAAGAATTTCTACGAGAGGTAGACATGACTTCCACTCTTCAAGGCGCCAAGGGCGGCAGCAAGCAGCGCACGCCCGTCGAGTCGCCGGACAGCCTGCGCTCGATCGCCTATTTCCGCATTCTCGACCTGGTGAGCGAAGGCGAAATCGGCGGCCTGGTCAATGGACTGCAATCGATTTACCTCGATGAAACGCCGCTGGCCAACCCCGACGGCTCGCTCAATTTCCAGAACGTGCACGTGGAAACGCGCACCGGCACGCAGGACCAGGAGGAAGTGCCTGGCTATCCGGCGGTGGAGAACGAGATCAACGTCGGCGTGGAGCTCAAGCAGAGCACGCCGTGGATCCGTTCGCTGAGCAACATCTCGCTGTCGGCTGTGCGCGTGACCATTGGCGTGCCGGGCCTGTCCAAGGCCAATACTTCGAACGGCGACATCAACGGCTATTCGGTGCAGTACAAGATCGAGGTGCAGACCGACGGCGGAGCGTGGCAACTGGCCTACAACGGCGCAATCACCGGCAAGACCACCACCAAGTACCAGCGCAGCCACCGCATCGACCTGCCGGCGGCGCAAAGCGGCTGGAACGTGCGCGTCACGCGGATCACGCCGAATGCCAACAGCTCGGCCACCGCCGACATCACCACCGTCGATAGCTATACCGAGGTGATCGATGCCAAGCTGCGCTATCCCAACAGCGCATTGCTCGGTATTTCTGGCGACGCCGCGCAGTTCAGCAATATTCCCAGCCGCGCCTACGACCTGTGGGGTCGCATCATCCAGGTGCCGAGCAACTACGATCCGCTCGCGCGCAGCTACAGCGGCGTGTGGGACGGCAGCTTCAAGCCGGCGTGGACGGACAACCCGGCGTGGATCTACTACGACCTGTCGACGCACCCGCGCTATGGCCTGGGCCATCTGATCACCGCGGCCCAGGTGAACAAGTGGGAGTTGTACCGTATCGCGCAGTATTGCGACCAGCCGGTGAGCGACGGCAAGGGCGGCACCGAGCCGCGCTTTACCTGCAATGTGTTCCTGCAGACCGCCAGCGACGCGTACAAGCTGCTGAGCGACCTGGCCAGCGTGTTTCGCGGCATCTCGTTCTGGACGGGCGGCGCCATCACGGCTTCCGCCGATATGCCGGCGGACCCGGTGTATGCGTACAGCGCAGCCAACGTGATCGGCGGCCAGTTCACCTATGCGGCGAGCACGCGCATGACGCGCTACACGACCGCGCTGGTGACCTGGAACGACCCCAGTGATTTCTATCGCGCCAAGGTCGAGTACGTGGAAGACCGCACGGGCCTGGCACGCTATGGCATCCAGCAGACCACGCTCACCGCGTTCGGCTGCACCTCGCAGGCGCAGGCTCAGCGCGCGGGCCAGTGGGTGCTGCTTACCTCGCGGCTGGAAACCGATACGGTGACGTTCAAGGTCGGCCTGGATGGCACCATCGCGGCGCCGGGGCAGATCGTCCGTATCACGGACCCCGCCCGTGCCGGCAAGCGCCAGGGCGGGCGTGTCCATCAGGCCACGCGGACCGTGGTGACGGTGGACCAGGCGCCGGAGCAGGTGACGGTTGGCGATCGACTGACGGTGATGTTATCCACCGGCATGTCGGAGACGCAGGCCATTACGGCGATCGACGGTGCCCAGCTCACCGTTGCCGCTCCGGGCTTCTCGGTACAGCCGGAAAATGAAGCCGTGTGGATGGTGGAGAGCGACACGCTCGCCGCGCAAACCTACCGCGTGCTGTCGGTGATCGAGGACAAGTCGTCCAGCGATATCAGCTACACCATCACGGCATTGCAGCATGTGCCCGGCAAGTTCGCAGCGATCGACAACGGCGCGATCATCCAGATCCCGCCGATCAGCGCGCTGCCGGCTTCCACCCAGACGCCGCCGGCCAATGTGCAGCTCAACGGCCACGTGGTGATCACCCAGGGCATCGCCACCAATGTGGTGACCATCGCGTGGGATGCCGCGCCGGGCGCCACCGGCTACCAGGTGGAATGGCGGCGCAACGACGGCGAATGGGTGAGCGCGGGACGCACCCCAGGCTTGTCCGTCGACGTGGAAGGCATCTATACCGGCACCTATGTCGCACGCGTGCGGGCGGTCAGCCCCGGCGGCGTGGTGTCGGTGCCGGTGCTTTCGGTGGCGACGGACATCGTGGGCAAGACCGGCGCACCGCCGGTGGTCGCCACCTTCAAGGCGACGCCAAAAGTGTGGGGCATCCATCTGGAATGGAGCTTCCCCGCCGGCACCGACGATACGCAGCGCACCGAAGTCTGGCGTTCGAAGACCGCCAACCTGCAGGACGCCACCAAGATGGCGGACCTGGCCTATCCGCAGAACTCGCTGGAGATCGACGGCCTGGCCGCGGGTGCGTCGTTCTACTTCTGGCTGCGACTGGTGGACAAGACCGGCAACGTCGGCGCGTTCTATCCCGACGGCGCCGGTCTACCTGGGCAAGCCAGTGCCAATGCGGCCGACTACGAGCCGGTGATCACCGGCTTGATCGAGCAGACCCAGCTCGGCCAGGAGATTCTCGAAGGCGTGGACCTGGCCAACTCCGACATGGCCGGCGACGCCAGTGATTGGGCGGGCGATACCACCCACTACGCCGGCACCTGGACCTTGCTCGACGCGGTGCAGGACGGCGACCGCTCCATGGCCAAACGCGTGGACCTGGTGCAGGCCACCGTGGACAGCACCACCGCTGCCGTGCAGCAGACCTCGCAGGCACTGGTCGATCTCAACGGTAAAGTCAGCGCGACCTGGACGGTGAAGTGTCAGGTGAATGCGGCTGGCAAGGCGTATGCGGCCGGCATGGGGCTGGGCGTGGAGCAGCAGCCAGACGGCACATACCAGTCGCAGATCCTGTTCCAGGCCGATCGCTTCGCCCTGCTCAATGTAAGCAACGGCCAGACCAGCACGCCCTTCGTGATCCAGAACGGCCAGACCTTCATCAGCCAGGCCTTCATCGCGGACGGATCGATCACCAACGCCAAGATCCAGAACGGCAGCATCGACTCGGCCAAGATCGCCACCGCCGCGATCACCACGGCGCACATCGGCACGGCGCAGATCGACACGCTGCGCATCCAGGGCGAGGCGGTCACCGTGCCGCGCTCGTACAAGAATACCAACGCCACCGTGGGCGCTGGCGACGTCGCCGTGCTTGCCGTCACCGTGGATCCGGGCATGACTGTCAACTTCATGATCACCGCGACGGCGTATTTCTTCGGAACCTACACCGTCAACGACTGGTCGCAGGCCAGCCTGTACGTCGACGGTGCGCTGGCCGAAAGCATCGCTGCCTCCCACAACGTGCCGCCTCAGTTGCAGGTCTCGAAGATGATCGCGCTTACCGAAGGCAGCCACGTGATCAAGCTCAATGCCTCATCCAGCTCCACCAGCGCCAACTTCACCGGCTCCTACATCGTCGCACTGGGAGTGAAGCGATGAACTTCTCGATCTATGACAACACCGGCGTCTTCGTCGGCAATCTGTTCAGTCCGTATGCCAGCGATGCCGAACTCATGGTGCAGCTGGTGGGCGCGGCCGGTTTCGTTCAAGGCGATTACGACGCCGCCACGCGATGGTACGACCGCTCCACCGACCAGGTGCTTTTGCGCCAGTCCTTGCCCGTGCATCTGGACGGCATGCGGCTGCTTGGCGTACCGGCGGGTGCCATCGTTTCCATCCAGGGCGCAAGCCACATCGCGGACGGAAGCGAGATTGACCTGTCGTTCGACCAGCCCGGCCACTACGAGATCAAGGTCAGCCAACCGCCCTTCCTGCCATTCGAGAGCAGCATCGATTATGAAAATTCACACTAAAGGCGACTATCGCGCCGCGCGCCGCGCGCGCTATCCGGAACTTGGCGAACAGCTGGATGCCATCCTCGCACTGGCTGAGCACCTGCGCGCCAGCGGGCAGGCGTTGCCGGAGAAAACCCTGCGCTGGCTCGACGCCTGCCAGGACGTCAAAGCACGCATCCGCAAAGACTGACTCCGCCGCTCACGCGGCGCCGACCCACCCTCCGCCAAGCCGCCGCATGGCGGCTTTTTTAATGGAATCCAACGATGGCACAACAGCACATCAACCTCGGCGCACAATCCGATGGCAAGGACGGCGACACCAACCGCCAGGCCTGGGAAAAGACCGAGTACAACTTCAACGACTTGTACGGCGGTGCCATGTCGGTGCAGTCGATGAAGAACAAGATCATCAACGGCAAGCTCGACGTCTGGCAGGCCGGTGCCACCGCCACTGCATCGTCGGTCAACGCCATCGCCTGGGGAC
The DNA here is from genome assembly GCF_011759495.1 of Dyella sp. SG562. Taxonomy (NCBI): domain Bacteria; kingdom Pseudomonadati; phylum Pseudomonadota; class Gammaproteobacteria; order Lysobacterales; family Rhodanobacteraceae; genus Dyella; species Dyella sp. SG562. The sequence goes on along the minus strand of NZ_JAAOYS010000004.1, from coordinate 230,187 downwards.
CTGACCGCTACCTGGGCCAGGCCTACAACGGATCCAACGGCAGCGGCAGTTCGACCATCAGCCTTAACCGGCTGGCGTTCGCACCCGGCCAGACCGCAGTGCCCGGCAACCCGAAATACTTCGCCCGATTGCAGGCCACGGCGCTCGGCACGCAGGGCGGTACCGGGCCGATGATACGGACGCTGCAGTATATCGAGGACGTTTCGACCTTCGCCGGCGGCAATGCGACGTTCTCGGTCTGGCTGAAGTCCGATTCGGTGCGCAGCGTCGGCTTGATGTTGCAACAGAATTTCGGCACGAACGGTTCGGCGGCGGTAGTCGCCGCGCAGACAGTGTTTACGGTTAACACGACGTGGCAGCGCTTTACTTTCACCTGCACTTTGCCGTCGGTAGCGGGTAAGACCATCGGCGACAACAGCAGTGTTTCGCTGGCGCTTTACCTCTACAAGCAGGACAACGGAGACGGCTCCAACTTTGCCCCGCTCGGCGCCTGGGCCACGGCCGGTTATCTGGACTTTGCCATGATGCAGCTCGAAGCGGGCGTGATCGCCACCGACTTCGACGACCGGCCCTTTGCGTTGGAGGAGCTGTTGTGCAAGCGTTATTGCACGACGAGCAAGGCATTCATCATGGGCCGGTGGGGTTCGGCCAGCAGCGTCCGCCTTTTCAACGACTTTGAGGTGCCGATGCGGCGGCTTCCGGATGCCTCGCTGCAGTCGAGTACCATCGAGGTCGAGTCGACCCAGGTCGCGATCTACACCATGAGCAATCTCCAGATCACTTCGTGCAACGGTGACAACCGGCGCGTGCAAGTCGACATCGTCGGTTCGGTAGCCACAGGCACGCCGTCGACAGGCGCCATGGCGCAACTCGATCGTCTGCAGGCCATTCTTTTCCGCGCCGAATTCTGAGGCTTTGGCGGCCTGACCTTATGACGACGAAGCCCTTAGCCGGTGCAAAGGGCCATTGACCCCAGCCCGCGCACGCCACGTGCAGGGGCTGCATTTGTACGGAAACCTATGACCATCCAACTGATCAATCTCGGCGTCCTGCCCAAAGGCGAGGGCGGCGACACCAGCCGTACTGCGCTGGAAAAGTGCAACGTCAACTTCACCCTTCTGGACGCGCAAGTGACCTCCGCGCAGGCCTCTGCCGACAGCGCTGGCCAGGCCGCAGACACGGCGAATGGCACCGCGAATGCCGCCAAAGCCACGGCCGACCGAGCCATGCCCAATGCCAATCCTAACTTCACCGGCAGCATCGGCAAGACCGGGGTGACCAACGAATTCTGTTATCGCGTATCCAACACCGGCGTCGACCGCGGCATCGGCGGCCCGTGGGCCGAGTGGACGCAAAATCGGACACCGGCACTGCAGGTCGACGCGCAGAACAATACGTCGGCCTATATGGTGGTCCGAGCGACGCACTGGGGCGTGCGCCATCTCGCCGCAATCGACATGTACGAAGGCGGCTCCGATTCAAGCCATCCCGTAGTCAGTTTGCACGTGGGCTCGACGATCAACGCCTTCCAGTTCTACGAATGGGGCAATGCGACGTTTGCGGGCACGCTGGCACAGAATTCCGACTACCGAATCAAGCGCGACGTGGCCGATATCGATGGCGCGGCCGCGGCATCGAGCCTCAGGGCCGTGCGTCCCGTCGAGTACACCGATAACCGCGACCCGTCGGGTGCGCCAAGGCGCGCCGGCATGATCGCCCACGAACTCGCGCATCAGTTTCCCCTGCTGGTCGAAGGCACCAAGGATGCGGTGCGCAAGGTCGCGCACATGGTCGGCGATACGACGCCGTACGCACCAGGAACGGAGCCCGCTGGATATACGCCTCCGGTCCCGGTCGAGCGCGAAGAGCCCGTGCTGCAGAACGTCAACTATATCGGCACCGTGCCTTACCTGATCGCCGCGTGGCAGCACACCGACGAACTGCTGCAACAGGCGATGGCGCGCATCGCGGCGCTCGAACAGAAGCTTCCGTCTGCGTGACGTGGCCGCTGCTGCCTTGGCATAAGCGAAGCGCGGCAGCATAGGCACAATCGAATTCATCGGAACCCGCAAGCCCGTTTCGCGGCGCACGGCGCGGGCGGCTTCGCGAACCACCATGGAAATGACATGACCATCGAATTGATCAATCTCGGCACACCGCCGAAGGGCGAGGACGGCGACACCAGCCGCACCGCCAACCTCAAGTGCAACAACAACTTCTCCGAACTCGACACCCGCGCCAAGACCGCGCAGGACACGGCGGATGCAGCCAAAGCCGCCGCCGCTGCGGCCAAGAGCACGGCAGACGCCGCCCTGCCCAAGGCGGGTGGCGCTGTCGCCGGGGCGCTCGCCGTGGCCGGCAAGCTCTCGGCCACGGGCGGAACGCTGCAGGTTGGCGCCGACACCGGTACCTACTGGACCGTTACCTATCCCGGCGTCATCACCCGCAGCATTCCTTCCTCGCCCGGCAACGGAGCCTATACGCTGGGCGTAACGACCAGCGGCTCGTTCGGAGGCGGCTACGGACTGAAGGACGGAAGCTACAACATCGGGCTGTGGTCCAGTTTCGGCAATCTCATCATCGGCTTCGGTACGAACGACGGGCCGCTGAATGGCGTCTGCCAGATTTCTGCCAACGGCAACATGACCATCAACGGCACACTGACGCAGTCCGACTATCGGCTGAAGAACGTCGAGCGCGATCTCGATCCAGCCGAGGCACTGGCTTCGGTGATGGCGACGCGCATCGTCCTGTATCGATTGCGCAACGATCCGGCGAAACGCCTTATTGCCGGCGTGCTTGCGCATGAATTGCAGGAGGTCATGCCGGACGCGGTGGTCGGCGAGAAGGATGGTATGAGCGTTGCGCCGTCGGGCGATGCCTCGGACATCGGCATGGCGGAGGCATACCAGGCGGTGGACTACAACTCGGTCTTTGCGCGCACGCTTTCGGCGATTCAGTGCCTGGCAGCGAAGCTCGAGCGCCAGGAGGCCCTGATCGACTCCTTGCGCGAGCAGCTCTCCTCCCGGCCGGCCTGACCGCGGCGAAGCACCGCCTTGCACTAGCGCCGCCGGCCCGCTCCCGTTAGCGTGTGCAGCCTCACGAGGCGGCCATGGCGTTCACCGGTGCCGCTCTGCACAAGGACGTCGCATGAACCACCCCGCCCAGCGCTCGAACCTCCCCTGGCTCGCCGCCGTCACCGCCATGCTGATGGTGGTGGCGTGGCATTGCGTCACCTTCGGCCTGATGATGCTGCGCGCGCCGTCGGATAACGAACAGATCTTCACTTATCTGACGATGACGCTGAAGACGATCGGCGAAGGATTGCTGGTGCAGGGCGGGTTGGCGTTCCTGGTCGCGCAGTGGCACGGCGAGCGCCGTCAGGAATGGGCGTTCCAGCGGCCGCTGCTGCTGATGGCTGTGTTCGCCGGAAGCTTGCTGGGCTGGGACATCGTGATCATGGTGCTGTACCAGGGCATGTTCATGCTGTTCGGCACGGCGATGATGGGGCATGGCTTGCAGACCGGCATCTTCGCTTTCGGCCTGGCGCTGGACGTCGTGGTCATCGCATCGTCGTGGTGGCTGGCCTTGCTGGTCTGCCGAAAGGACAGGATCGCCATGCCGCCGCCGGCGGGCCAGCGCACGCGTGCGGCGGGCCTCGCCGGATGGATGCAGGCGACGGCGGTGGTCGTGGGCATGGCGCTGCTGTATCCGTTGGTCAACGCGTACGACGCCTATTCGCCGGTGATCGTGATAAGCACCTGGATCGGCGCACTGCTGGCCGGCGCGCTCGCCTTCGGTGGCGCATGGCTTGGCTTGCCGCGCAACCTGTCGCTGGTGCGGGTGGGCCGGCTGTTGAGCGCGAGCGTGCTTGCGTTCGTGTGTGCTTATCTGCTGCTGGCCGGTGTTGGCGTCGTGGTGGCGCTGCTGATCTTCGGCGGCAGCGGCCACGTGGACGACGTAATCGCCATCGCGATCCTGGTCGCTCTTGGCCTGATCCCGCTGCTGGGCATGCTCGGCTTCCAGTGGCTGTGGACGCGCGTGCTCTATACAAAGGTGCGGCGCGCAGCGAACTAGCCCTCTCGGCTAGCTTTTCATCCCGTCAAGCGGCCTTCCGGCTTCGTCCGGAACGGGCCGCTTTGCCGTGCCTGTGGCATGGCCATCCCAACCTCTTGCCGCCCACGGGCAATCTCACAGGAATCGCCATTCATGGCACAGCAGCACATCAACCTCGGCACCCAATCCGACGGCAAGGACGGCGACACCAACCGCGTTGCCTGGCAGAAGACCGAAGCCAACTTCAACGAGCTTTACGGCGGCGCGCTCAGCGTCGCCACTTTCAAGAACCGCATCGTCAACGGCAGCTTCGATATCTGGCAGCGGGGCACCAGTTTCTCGTCGACGGGTTACTGCGCCGACCGATTCCTGGTGCAGCAGACCGGGACCACGATCAATGCCACGCGGCAGGCGTTTGCGATCGGCCAGTCCGCGGTGCCCGACAATCCGGCGTACTTCATGCGCTGCGCCGTCAGCTCCGTCGCCGGAGCAGGCAATGCCTGCTATCTGGCGCAGCGCATCGAAAGCGTAGCCTCGCTCGCCGGCAAGCGGGTAACCGTGTCGTTCTACGCCAAGGCCGATGCCGCCAGGAAGATCGCGCTCGAAGCCACGCAATATTTCGGCAGCGGCGGGCCGGCTTCCATCAATGCCATCGGAGTCACCAGCTTCAACGTGACCGGCGACTGGCAGAGGTTCTCCGCGACCTTCGACGTTCCCGCGCTGGTCAATACCGCCATGGGCCCGTACGGTGACGATTTCCTGCAGATAGCACTGTGGATGGATGCGGGCGGCAACTACAACGGCCGGACGAATACGCTGGGCCAGCAATCCGGCACGTTCGACTTCGCTCAGGTACAGCTGGAGATCGGTGGCGCCGCGACGTCCTTCGATGTGCGCCCCAAGGCGATCGAACAGCAGCTGTGCAACCGCTATTGCTATGCCTTCAACGCAGCGATCGGCACGGGCATTGGGGTAGGCACGCAGCACAACGCCACCAGCACCTTCGTCCCGCTGCCGCTTCCCACGGCCATGCGTGCCTCGCCGTCGATGCGCAATCTCGGATCGCCTATTCGCTGGGTGGGTGCAGCTTCCAATACGAGCGACCCCGCATTGGGCGTGATCAATCAGGGGCTGGTATGCCTGATTTTCACGGTGTCCGGCGGCGCGCAATGGTCCAGCGGCTATGCGGCTTCGTCGGGCGGTCCGCTTTCTCTGTTGATGGAAGCGGAGTTGTAACGGCCGAGGGACTGCGCGATTAAATCAACCGCTCCGCCTCCAACTCACTCTTGAGATACGCATAGTAAATCGGCGCCGCCACCAACCCCGGCAGCCCGAATGCCGCCTCCACCAGCAACATCGCCACCAGCAATTCCCACGCACGCGAACGGATCTGCGTCCCGACGATGCGCGCGTTGAGGAAGTACTCCAGCTTGTGGATCAGGATCAGGAAACCCAGCGCCGCCACACCCACGCCCAGCGATACCGACAGGCCGGCGATGGTGATGGCGGTGTTGGAGATCAGGTTGCCGATCACCGGCAGCAGGCCGACGATGAAGGTGAGTACCACCAGGGTCTTGGCCAACGGGATGTGATAGCCCATCAAGGGCATCACGCCGAGCAGGAAGATCGCGGTGAACACCGTGTTGATCAGCGAGATCTTGATCTGCGCGAACACGATGTTGTGGAAGGCCTCGGCCAGGCGCTGGCAGCGCAGGCCGAGCGCGGCGGCCAGCGGGCCGACCTGGTGCGCGGGGCGCGTGCGGCTGAGCGCGACGATGCCGCCCAGCACCATGCCGATGATGATGTGCACCAGCACGCGGGCGGTTTCCTTGCCCAGCGACTGCAGGCTTACCGAGTGCTTGTGGGTGAGTTCCAGCGCCATCACGCGCAGCTCGTCCACGCTGTCCGGCAGCCAGCCCACCACGGCGGCGGGCAGCTGCTGGCGGGCTTTTTCCACCAGCGGCATCAGCTGGTCCTGCCACAGCAGTTCCGGGTTGCCCAGCTCGGTGCGGAAGAAGCTCAGCGCGCCGAGGATCAGCAGGATCAACAGGCCGACCACGATCACCGCCAGCAGCGCCACCACCAGCACGCGCGCGCGGTCGCCGGGAATGCGCTTGCCGAGCAGCGGCGCGCTCGATTGCACGATCTCGTACACCAGCAACCCGGCGAACAGCGCCGGCAGCAGGCGCAGGCACAGCACCAGCAGCAGGGCGGCGCCGGCCAGCACATAGGTGGTGATGCGGATCGGCAGGCTGGGCTGGCGAGGCTGGGGCAGGCTGGTTTCCATGCGGGCTTGGGGCAGTCCAGGGAGCCCGCAGTCTGTCAGCAGCGCATGGCGGTCGCCACCCCGGGAAGGCAGGGGTGGGAGCGTGGCTTCAGGAAAGCCGGCAGGGTCTTTCCCCTGGCGTAAACTGCGGCGATTCTGTCCGCTCGCTTTATCTACAGGGAAAACCATGCGTATTCGTCTGACGGCGTCCTGCGCCGCCCTTGCCCTGCTCGCCGGCTGCTCGGCTCAGCATGCCGCCAAGCCCTCCGCTGTTGCGCCAGCCACGCAGGCGGCGGCCGCTAGGCCCGCCGCCGACGACAACCTCAACGCCGTGGCCTGGTCGCAAAGCGCGATCGAGCACGACCTGATCTACCTGCAGACCTACCGCGACGCCCAGGCCCGCCTGCCGGCCGCGCTGAAGGACAGGAGCTGGGACGCGCTGAGCAAGGAAGACCGCGCCGCGCCGCTGAAGAACCAGAAGCCCGCGGTGGTGCTGGATATCGACGAAACCGTGCTGGACAACTCGCCCTACCAGGCGCGCCTGATCCGCAGCGGCGGCGAATTCAACGAGGCCGACTGGGCCGCCTGGTGCAAGGAGCAGAAAGCGCGCGCCCTCCCGGGCGTGGTGGAGTTCACCCAGTTCGCCGCCAAGCATGGTGTGGCCGTGATCTATATCTCCAACCGCGCCAAGGATCTGGACGAAGCGACCCTGGGCAATCTGCGCAAGGCGGGCCTGCCGGTGTCCGGCCCGGAAGCCTTTCTGGGCCTGGGCACCTTCGTGCAGGACTGCGAGCAGATCGGCACCGAAAAGGGCTGCCGGCGTCAGCAGATCAGCAAGAAATATCGGGTTTTGATGCAATTTGGCGACCAGATCGGCGATTTTGTCACCGTGCTGGCCAACAACGCCGAGGGCCGCAGCAAGGCCATGGCGCCGTATCTGAACTGGGTCGGCACGCGTTGGTTTGTGCTGCCGAACGCCACCTATGGCTCCTGGGAGCCGGCCCTGTTCAACAACGACTGGTCCGCCCCGCGCGAAGAGCGGCATCGCTTGAAAGTCAACGCCTTGCGCGTGGACTGAGATTCTCGATCACGAATAATCAATGACTTAGCGCACCTAACGAAAGTGTTGCCTTAGCTTTCAGGATGCGGTTAAGATCGCCGCGCCGACCCTGCTGCTGACCACAGATTCTGCGGGCAAGGCCATTTCCCTTCCGGCTCTGCCGGATTACCCCGCGAGGCCCAACGCCCGCGGGGTTTTCTTTTGCGCGGTTCACGGATCGTGAACGGCGCAGCGGATTTGGCACCCTCTGCCCTTGTCTCGCCGAAGCGGGCGCCCTTACGCTCCGCCGCTCATCGTCCTGCCCGCCTGGTCCTACCCACCGACGGTGCGGCGATCCACTCCGCGAGATCCCTCCCATGCGTCATCGTCCGCTCCGTCTTCTACTGCCCGGGCTGCTGGCCGTGGCCGCATTGGCGGCCTGCCATGACAAGGACAAGCAGAAGGAAGCCGAACTCACCGGCGGCGCCACGCCGGAGGCGGCGATCCAGGACGAAGTGAAGCTGATCCGCGCCGGCGACTTCGTCGGTTTCTGGAAGCACTCCCTGCCCGCGGCCGACTACGCCACCCTGCGCGCCGACTGGCCGCGCGAGCACGCCGTCGAACCGCCCAGCGCGGAGGACCGCGCGCAGTTCGAGGCGAAGATGAAGGAGCTCACCGAGCCCGGCGCCGAGGACAAGCTCTATGCGGAAGCCAAGCCCAAGCTCGCTCAGCTGCAGCAGCAGTACAGCGACCAGCTGCCGGTGATGCTCGGCATCGGCCAGGGCATCGCGCGTACCGCGATCGATCAAAGCCACGCCATGACGGCGGTGCAGAAGAAGCAGGCCAACGACGTGCTCGACGTAGTGGTGCCCTGGGCACAGCAGCAGTCGTGGTTCGACCAGGCCAAGGCCAGGCAGGCGATCGCCACCCTGGTAGCCACCGCACGCAAGCTCGACATCAAACATGCCGACCAGCTGCGGGCGCTGGATTTCGACACCGCCATGCAGAAGTACAGCACCGGCTATCTCGGCCTGCGCGACGTGCTGGCCATCTACGGCCTGTCGCTGGACCAGGCGCTGGATTCGGTGAAGGTGACCACGCTGGAAAACGCCTACGGCTATGCGCGGGTGAAGATCGACTACGTGTTGCTGGGCAAGCCGCTCAGCACCGAGTCCACCCTGATGCAGCAGGACGGCCGCTGGTACAGCGAAGACTTGCTGAAGAACGTGCGCGATGCGCATCAGCGCCTGAGCACGCCCGCCGTCGCGGCGAGTGCGCCGATGCCGGCAGCTGCGGCCAGCACGCATGCGGCCACCGCGCCGGCGACCGCACCGCCCAAGCGTTAAGAGCTCGTTGCCCCAAACCCCGCCTACCGGAACGGGCGGGTTCACCCGGTACAATGCGCGGATGCTGAACATGTCGACCGCGGAACTTCCCGCCCGCAGCCGTGCGCCCTGGTGGTTCAACCTGGCCGGGCAATTGCTCGAACCCTGGTTGCGCCTGCGGCGCGACCCGGCCGAACCCGCGACCCTGCTCAAGCCCGGCCTGCCGGTGTGCTACGTGGTGGAACGCGATGGTTTCTCCGACGCGCTGATCCTGGAACGCGCCTGCCGCGAAGCCGGCCTGCCCAGCCCCATGCAGCCGCTGCAGGGCACGCGCCGCCGCCGCTCGATGTTCGCGCTGGTGCGCCGTGACGGCTGGCTGTTCGGCCGCAACCGCCACCGTGCGCCCACCGAAACGCTGAGCCAGCTGGTGCGTACGCTGGAGGCCGACCCGGAGCGCGACATCCAGATCGTGCCGGTATCCATCTATGTGGGCCGCGCCCCGAACCGCGAGTCCGGCTGGTTCAGCGTGCTGTTCTCCGAGAACTGGGTGATGGTCGGCCGCTTCCGCCGCCTGATCGCGCTGCTGCTCAACGGCCGCGACACCGTGGTGCACTTCTCCACGCCCGTGTCGCTGCGCTCGGTGATGACCGAAGCGGGCGACATCCAGCAGCCGGAGCGTTTCGCGCGCAAGATCGCCCGCGTGCTGCGCACGCATTTCCGGCGCATCCGCGCGGCCGTGATCGGACCCGACCTTTCGCACCGCCGCACCGTGGTCGACTCCGTGCTCAATGCGGAACCGGTCCGCGACGCCATCGCCGCCACCGCGGCGCGCGAGAACATCAGCCCCGCCAAGGCCTGGCGCAAGGCGCACGACATGGCGATGGAAGTCGCCGCCGACTACTCGCACCCGGTGGTGCGCTCGGTGTCGTTCCTGCTCTCCAATTTCTGGAACAAGCTGTACGACGGCATCGCCATGCATCACTTCGACAAGGTCCGCGCCGCCGCGCCGGGCCACGAAGTGGTGTACGTGCCCTGCCACCGCAGCCATGCCGACTACCTGCTGCTGAGCTATCAGCTGCACCAGGCCGGCGTGGTGGTGCCGCACATCGCCGCGGGCGTGAACCTCAACCTGCCGGTGATCGGCCCGCTGCTGCGCCGCGGCGGCGCGTTCTTCCTGCGCCGCAGCTTCAAGGGCAATGCGCTGTACTCGGTGGTGTTCAACGAATACCTGGCGCAGCTGATCGACCGCGGCGTGCCGATCGAATACTTCATCGAAGGCGGCCGCTCCCGCACCGGCCGCCTGCTGGCGCCGCGCGCCGGCATGCTGGTGATGACCGTGCGCGCCTTCCTGCGCGCGCCGCGCCGCCCGGTGCTGTTCCAGCCGGTGTACATCGGCTACGAGAAGCTGATGGAAGGCAAGAGCTACGTCGGCGAGCTGTCCGGCAAGGCCAAGGAAAAGGAATCGCTGATCGGCCTGCTGCGCGGCCTGAAAGTGCTGCGCCAGCGCTACGGCCACGTCGCGCTCAACTTCGGCGAACCGATCGAGCTCAATCCGCTGCTCGACGCCGCCAGCCCCGACTGGCGCACCGCCGGCGGCGATCCGGACGTCAAGCCGGAATGGCTCAACGGCCTGGTCGACGACCTGGCCGAGAAGATCCACGTCAACATCAATCGCGCCGCCGACGTCAATCCGATCAACCTGCTGGCGCTGGCCCTGCTGGCCACGCCCAAGCACGCGATGGCGGAGAACGACCTGCTCGCCCAGCTGGAGCTGATGAAGGCGCTGCTGGAAGAGCTGCCCTATTCCGACCGCATGACCCTCACCCCGATGGACCCGGCCGGCATCATCGCCTACGGCGAACAGATGGGCTGGATCAGCCGCGTGCGCCATCCGCTCGGCGACGTGCTGATGACCGAGGGCGAGCAGGCGGTGCTGCTCAGCTACTTCCGCAACAACGTGCTGCACCTGATGGCCACCGCCGCGTGGGTGGCCTGCTGCTTCCTCAACAACCGCCGCATGACGCGCGCCTCGGTGCTGCGCCTGGGCCGCATCATCTATCCCTTCATCCAGGGCGAGCTGTTCCTGCCGTGGGATGCGGACGGCTTCGGCCAGCAGGTGCAGGCCACCATCGACTTCTTCGTGCGCCGCGGCCTGCTGGAAGCCACCAGCGAAGGCCGCGTGCTGGAACGCGGCCCCGGCCAGGACGATGCCGCCTACCAATTGCGCGCCATCGCGCGCAGCCTGATCCAGGCCTTCGAGCGCTACTACATCACCATCGCCGCGCTGGTGAAGAACGGCTCGCACGTACTGACGCCAGCGGAGCTGGAGAACGCCTGCACGCTCACCGCGCAGCGCCTGGCCCTGCTCAACGAGCTGTCCGCGCCGGAGTTCTTCGACAAGGCGCTGTTCCGCGGCTTTATCCAGAAGCTGCGCGAGAGCCGCATCATCTGGACCGACGAAGGCGGCAAGCTCGATTACGACACCGCGCTGGAAGTGATGGTGCGCGATGCGCGCGTGATCCTTGCGCGCGAAGTGCGCCATTCCATTCTCAAGATGACGCCCGGCGGCGACAGCGAGAAGGACGAGCAGCGTCCCGCGCCCCTGGCCGAAGAAGCCGTACAGATGGCCGAACCGCCGGCCGCCGGGCCGCCCGCAGCCGACGAGCCGACCACCAGCGAAACCCTGCACGAGCGCCACGTCGACACGGAACGGCACGAGCACCACAAGCCGCAGCCATAAGCGGATGGCGGCGGGCCTCCGGTCCGCCTAGGATGCGGCTTCCGCCAAGGAGGTCGCCATGCACGCCCGTCTCGCCTTCGCAGTCGCCGCCGTCGCCATGCTTCCGCTGACCGTGCGGGCGCAGGAAGCTCCGCCAGCCGGCGGGCACGACCTCAGCGTGCTGCGCTGCGCGCGGCTGTTCGATCCGGCGGCGGGCAAGATGCTCGGCCAGTCCACGCTGATCGTTGAGGACGGCCGCGTCAAGGAAATCCGCAGCGGCGCGGTCGACCCCGAGCCGTATCGCCAGGCCGCCGCGGGCCGGCGCTTCGCCTACGTCGATACCGGCGACAGCACCTGCCTGCCCGGCCTGATCGACTCGCACACCCACCTCACCTCCGAGACCAGCCCCACCGGCTTCACCGATCAGTTCCGCTGGAACGTCGCCGACTACGCCGTGCGCTCCACCGTCTATGCGCGGCGCACTCTGCTGGCCGGCTTCACCACGGTGCGCAACCTGGGCGACGGCCAGAACGAATCGATCGCGCTGCGCAATGCCATCAACGCCGGCGTGGTGGTGGGCCCGCGCATCTTCACCGCCGGCAAGCCGATCGGCTCCACCGGCGGCCATGCCGACCCCACCGACGGCTACCGCATGGACCTGGCCGGCGACCCGGGCATCAAGGACGGCATCGTCAACAGCCCGGAAGACGCCGTCAAAGCCGTGCGCCAGCATTACAAGGACGGCGTGGACCTGCTGAAGATCATGCCCTCCGGCGGCGTGCTGGACGAGAGCGCCAGCGTGGACAACGCGCAGATGACCATCGAGGAGATCAAGGCCGTGGTCACCGCCGCGCACGACTATGGCTACACCGTCGCCGCACACGCGCACGGCGCCGAGGCGATCCGCCGCGCGGTGCTGGCCGGCGTCGACTCGATCGAGCACGGCACCTTCATGAACGACGAGGACATGCAGCTGATGAAGCAGCACGGCACCTGGTACGTGCCCACCATCACCGCCGGCAAGTACGTGCAGCAGATGGCTGGAAAGCCCGGCTACTACCCGCCCCAGGTGGCGGCCAAGGCGAAGCAGGTCGGGCCGATCATCCAGGCCACCGCGGGCAAGGCGTACAAGGCCGGGGTGAAGATCGCCTTCGGCACCGATGCCGCGGTCTATCCGCACGGCCAGAACGCGCGCGAATTCCAGTACATGGTGGAGGCCGGCATTCCGCCCGTGGCCGCGCTGCAGGCGGCCACCACGCACGCAGCCGAGCTGCTGCACAAGTCGGACGAACTGGGCCAGATCGCCCCGGGCCGCCATGCGGACGTGATCGCGGTGCCCGGCAATCCGCTGGACGACATCAAGGCCATGCAGCAGGTGAGCTTCGTGATGAAGGACGGGGTGATCTACAAGATGGACGGCAAGGCTTTCGAGCCCTGAGACTCCGGCCGGGGCGCCGGAACAGGCCATCCTGTAGCATATGCCCATGAGCGAACAGCAGCCCAAGACCACCCATTTCGGTTTCCGCGACGTCCCGGTCGGCGACAAGCAGAAGCTTGTCGGCCGCGTCTTCACCTCGGTGGCCGGCAGCTACGACCTGATGAACGACCTGATGTCGTTCGGCGTGCACCGCCTGTGGAAGCGCCATTTCGTGGCCATCAGCGGCGTGCGCAAGGGCGACCGCGTGCTGGACCTGGCCGGCGGCACCGGCGACATCGCCGCGCTGCTCAAGCCGGTGGTCGGCGCCGAGGGCGAGGTGGTGGTGGGCGACATCAACGCCGCCATGCTTACGGTCGGCCGCGACCGCCTCACCGACCGCGGCCTGGTCGGCGGCCTGCGCTGGGCCCAGCTCAACGCCGAATGCCTGCCGTTCCCGGACAACAGCTTCGATGCGGTGACCATGGCCTTCGGCCTGCGCAACGTCACCGACAAGGACAAGGCCCTGGCCGACATCTGCCGCGTGCTCAAGCCCGGCGGCCGTGCGCTGGTGCTGGAATTCTCCAAGGTGCAGAGCGAGCTGTTCGGCAAGCTGTACGACTTCCACTCGTTCAAGGTGCTGCCGAAGCTGGGCCAGCTGTTTGCGGGCGACGCCGACAGCTACCAATACCTGGCCGAATCCATCCGCAAGCATCCGGACCAGCAGACGCTCAAGGGCATGATGGAGCGCGCCGGTTTCGGCAAGGTCGAGGTGCGCAACCTCACCAACGGGATCGTGGCGATCCACAAGGCCTACAAGCTGTAAGCCCCCCGCGCGCGGTCAGGCGATGCCGGCCGCCATGCGCTTGCGCTGGCGCTTGTCCGCATACATGGCCGCATCGGCCTGCGCGATCAGGGCTTCGGCATCGTGCGCATCGCGCGTGGCGACGATCATGCCGATGCTGGGGCCGGCATAGTCGATCGCCGCACCGGCCAGTCCGAAGTGCCCCGACGTGGCGAGCTGCAGGCGCGCACGCATCGCCATCGCGGCGACCTCGGCATCGCTCTCATGCGGCGTGTGCGACAGCACCACGAATTCGTCGCCGCCCAGGCGCGCCACGAAATCCCCGGCGCGCAGGGCGCTCTGCAGGCGCCCGCCGATCGCGGCGAGGAACTGGTCGCCGACCTCGTGGCCGTAGTGGTCGTTGATCGCCTTGAACTTGTCGAGGTCGACGAAGGCCACCGCCAGCGCGCCGCCCTCGCGTCCCAGCGCGGCCAGCCGGCGCCGCATCTCTTCCATCAGCGCGCGGCGGTTAGGCAGATGGGTGGTGGTATCGGTCAGGGCGCTGACCGCCAGCGAATCGTTGGCCTGGCGCAAGGCGTGCACCAGCCGCTCGCGCTCGATCTGCTGGCCGATCAGGCGCGAGAACATGTAGAGAATCTTTTCCGCGCCGTCGGCCAGCGGCTTGCGCTCGCCGCTGGCGGCGCAGAGCGTGCCGTACAGCGTGCCGTCCTCGATGCGCACCGGCGTGCTGGTGTAGGTGGCGATGCCCAGCGCCATCGCGGCTTCGGAGTCGGCCCAGCAGTTGGCCACGTCGTCGGTGTAAAGCCGGCCTTCCTCCAGCGCGCGCTTGCACAGGGTGCCTTCCCAGGGCACTTCCAGGCCCTCCGGAATCTGCAGGCGCAAGGTATTGCGCGCGTACACCACGTGCTGCACGCCCGCCGTGGTGTCGATCCGCGTGAGGTAGGTGGATTCCAGGCCGGTCACCGCCTGCAGCAGTTCCAGCAGCGGACGGACCAGTTCCTCCAGCGATTGCGCGCCGGTAACGGAATCCGCAAGCACACTGACGAAATCGATGGATGCGTAGCTCATGGGGAGCGGCGATAACTTGCGGCGACGACTCTCATCGCATGGCTTCTGTCACAAAGGAAGGGCGGCCGCCGGTGACCATAAAACGCGCCGCCGTGTCTTGCAACGGCGGCGAGCGCGAACGGATTCACATCGACGACAGCCAGCCCGGGACCAAAAGCCCTTACGGATTCGCCGGTGCGGGCAAGGCGCCGCGCAGCTCGCGCCGCATCGCAAACAGCGCCGCGATCCACAGCCCCACGCAAGCCATGAACACCGCAAACGCATTGCCCATCGGCTGCGGCATGCACATGCCCAGGATCGAGGTGAACACCAGCGCTGCGCCGAGCACGTAGAACTGCCGGAACGGAATGCCATACGCCATCGGCAGGAAGTGCAGGCCGGCGACCAGCGCAATCGCCGCGAGCTTCAGTTCCGGATGACCGAGGTTATTGGCCACGTTGATCGCGATCAGGATGCCGACGCCCTCGCCGATCGTGGCCCACTGCACCACCTTCTCGGCACGCTGCGTGAGCTTGCGGATCTGCCCTTCCCTGGAAATGGCCCGATGCACGCTGCGCGCATACACCGCGAACACCGCTACCGGTATCGCCAGGTACGGACTGCGCGCGCTGTCGAGCTGGACGATGCCGGCGACGGCGAACACCGTGCCCCAGAAACTCATGATCATCGCGCCCCAAAAGCCCATGCCGCCTTCCCCTTCCTGGTGATTGTCGATCGAACGATGGCTGCCATCGGCTGCGCGAAGCCGGCGTGGCTCGCGCAGTGACGGTTGATCTGCAGATGTTCCCCTTGGCTCTGCGGCCTTGGCAGCGATGGCGCTGCCACTGGGTGGAGAGGTCCAGTTTCACCATGCGCCATGGCGGCCCACAACAGAAAGCCTGCGACTTACGCGGAGCATTCGCTTCGGGCAGGGCCGCCGCATCGGTGATGCTGCGTATCTCATCATGCCGGCGGGGCGCGCCCCAATCGCCGGCGTCATCGGGAAGATATGACAGGCGTCAGGACGCCGGTTGGTGCGTGCCTGTTCAGATCGCACCGGGCTCCGGTTCGTAGTCGCCGCCGGCCGGATCGGCCAGCCACGCGTATCCCGCATGGGCCAGCGCATCGGCAATGAAAGCCTCGCCTTGCGGCGTATCGAGTGCGATGACCTGGATCAGCGACCAGTCCTCGCGCTGAAACGGCGGCTCGTAAAGCAGATAGACCACGGCATGCGGCGCCTGGATCGACGGCCAGCTCAGCCCGCCATGCTCGAAGCCCGCCGCTCGCACCTGCTCGTAGACGGCCAGCGCCGCCGCGTGGGTATCGCGATGGTCGGCGGTACTGATCAGCTCGCGCCAGCGCGCCTCGCGCCACGAATCCGGGTCCGGCACCACGATGCGCCGATCCGGCAGCCCCAAGGGAATGATGTCCAGTGGACGGCGCAGCTCCACCAGCGCAAGGCACTGCCCCCGTAATTTGTGCCGAGGAAGATAGACCTGGCGCTTCGGATAGATGGCGGCATGGCGCAGCAGCGCCTCGAACAGCGCACCCGCCGACGTGGTTGCCGCGTAGAACATGCCTAGCGCCGGGGCCCTGGCCACCAGCGCCGGTTGAATGGCCATGCGCGCGGTGGAGCGCGGATTCGCGCTCAGCGGATCGACCGGACTGCCGTCCTGCAGCCGCGCCGGATGCACGCGTGCGTAGATCGTCGCGGGCATCGTGTCGAAAGCGATCCGCTCGAGCAGTGCGTCCTCACCATGCGTCATGCGTGTCCGCCCCCGTCATGGCGCGAGCGGCCTCGATCACTGCGGCGGGCTCGGTGGCGAAGACGTCCGCGGGCGCACGCGCCGCGCCGTTCGCGCCGGCGAGAGCCAGCGTCGGGCCATGCAGCCAGAAGGCGCGGCGCCAGCCGCCCTTGTCCGCTTCGGGGGTGAAGTCCGGATTCGCCGACAAGGCGGCCAGCAGCTCCTTGACGAAGGGCCGGATCGCCCCGGTCTCGTCGAACTGGAACGTCGGATGGCGGAACGTGCGCTCGTTGGCGGACCAGACGCCGAACAGCTCGCCGCGGTCGCGGCGGTCCTTCGCCCACTGGCCCTTGTTGCCGGCCTTGCTGCCATGGCTTTCGCCGACCTCCGCCGAGGTCGGCCAGCCCAGGCCGAGCAGCTGGTCGCGCAGCGCGGCCGAAGCCTGGACGGGTGTCCGCGCCGGTGCGCTGATCGCGACAGGGCTGGTTTCGGCTTCGATGGCTGTCGCGGCACGGAAGCTCCGGCTGAAACCTTCGAACAGCGAACGCAGCGTGGCGCTGGGATCGTACTGTTCGATCTCGAACAGCACGCCGGACGACGAGCCGGCCTGATCCGCACGCTTCAGCATGCGGCTTGCCCGCTCCGCAAGCTCGGTGGCGCGCACTTCCTGCACGGCCTGGTCGGCGAACAGTTCGAAGTAGCGGACTGCCTGCGGGCTCCTGTCCTGGCGAAGCCTGGGCGACTTGCCGGCGGCTGCCGGCTGATCGAACGCGTCCATGCGGCGGGTGGCCTCCAGCAGCTTTCTGGCCAGCTTCTCCAGCTCGGCGATCTCGGTCCTGCTCAACCAGTCGGCATCGCTGTCGGGACGGAACACCCGGAGCACGCCTTTGGAGTCCGGCCTGCCGAGGCCTGGCGACGCGGCTCCCGCGGAGCGGATGAAGGATGCCAGCGGCCGGCTGCCGAAACGAACGTCGCCATCGGCCGGAATTTCCATGATCGCCACGTGGCCATGGATGCTCATGTCGCGTCTCCTTCCAGCCATGGGGTACACGGCCGCATAAGCATGGTGCCCCATCTTATTCTCCTTATCAAGCTTATCCTGCATGAATCCCTCGGTTCCCATCTTAGGGCGGCCGGGCACGGCAAGGAATCACGAACACTCCCAAATATCGATTAAATTCATTGAGATAGATCGCACCGGCTCGTACACGTCTGAGCCGTGGCTGCCCGAAGGCCCGCTTCGCTAGACAACGCCCCCGCTCTCCCGCAGCATCCCGCCCGATCCAGGGGAGCCGCACCGCATGAGCAACAACGCCTCGCAACTCGAACGCCTCACTTTCTTTTCCGACGCCGTCTTCGCCATCGCCATCACCCTGCTGATCATCGAGGTGCACGTGCCGCACGTCGGCGCCATCGACGATGCGTCGTACTGGCAGGCGCTGGGCGAGCTGCGCGGGAGCCTGCTGGGTTTCATGCTGAGCTTCCTGGTGATCGGCCTGTTGTGGATGGCGCATCACCGCGTATTCGGATTGCTGCACGACTACAGCCCGAAGATCATGTGGCCGAACCTGCTGTTGCTGATGACGGTGGCCTTCATGCCCTTTGCCACCGCCTTGATGAGTTCCAATCCGCGGGCGCGCGTGCCGGAGCTGATTTATTCGGGCACCTTGCTGGCGGCTGGCCTGTTGCAGCGTCGCCTCTTCAACATGGCGCTGCGCTCGCCGCACGTGCGCACCGACGTGCCCACCGCGGAAGTCGAAGCCGCGCGCTGGCGCTCCTGGGGCCTGCCGACGACCGCCGCCCTGTCGCTGATCGCCGCGTGGTACGCGCCGGGCTGGAACAATTTCCTGCTGCTGGGCATTCCTGTCATGGTGCGGCTGTATGCTGCCGCCGGCCGGCGCCGCGCACTGCGCCAACAGGCGGTGGCCGGCGCCTGATCGCTTCCGGAGCCGGCATGTCCACACGCTTTCGCCTGTTCGCCGCCGCGGCCGCCGCGCTGGGGTGGTTCGCGCTGATCCTGCAGTGGCTGTTGTCGATCCAGTTGACCATGGCGAACGGACAAGGGGCGCTGGCCGGCACGTGGATCTTCTTCGGCTTCTACACGATCCTGACCAATATCCTGGTGGCGCTGGCCTTCACCGCCGGCGCGCTCGGACCGCGCGGAGCGTTCACCCGCTTCTTCCATCGCCCCGGCACCTGCACGGCGGTGGCGATGAGCATCGTGGTGGTCAGCGCGGTCTATAACGTGATGCTGCGGCAGCTGTGGCATCCGCAGGGCTGGCAGCTGTTCGCCGACGCCACGCTGCACGACGCCATGCCGCTGGCCTTCCTTGCGTATTGGTGGTTCGCGGTGCCGAAGGCCTCGCTGGCCTGGCGGCAGATCATCGCCTGGCAGGGTTATCCGGTCGCCTATTTCGCCTATGCGCTGGCACGCGGCGCGGTGAACGGCTGGTATCCCTATCCCTTCCTGGACGTCACCAGCCTGGGCTATGCGCAGGTGGTGATGAATGCGCTGCTGGTGCTGCTGTTCTTCATCGCCGTGGCGTTGGCGCTGGTGGCCTTGGCACGCTGGCAGGCACGCCGCGCGGCGCAGACAACCACCCAGCCCGCCTGACGCTTCCGTCACGCGCTTGCGGCAGAATGCGCGCACGCGCCAACCACCCCGGACCGCCATGCGTATCCTGTCGATCGGTTTCGCCCTGCTGCTCGTTACCGCGCCCGCGCTCGCCCAGGACGGCGATGCGGCGGCTTTTTTCGTCAAGCTCTACGCGGAAACGTGCATGAAGCACTACAGCAAGCCCGACACGCTGAAGGCGGAATTCGAGGCGGCCAAGACGCCGGAACTGCCCGCCTCCACCGCGGGTTTCTTCCTCGGCGGTATGCCTGGCAAGGCCTGGCCGCAGCGCGGGCCGGGCCAGGGCCGTTTCGTGGTGTCGCTGCGTGATGACGGCATCTGTGCAGTGTTCGCGCAGCACGCGGATGACGTGGCCGTGGAAAAGGGCTTCCGGAATCTGGTATCCACAAGCCCGCCGCCACTTACCGCCGCCGCGGACAAGGACGAACACGCGATGTCGCCAACCGGTCCGATCCACACGCTGAGCTATACGTGGTCGCGCCCCGGCGACAGCAGCGAGTTGCTGTTCACCCTGACCACCGCCGTCTCGCCGGATGCACCGGTGCAGGCCATGGCCTCGCTCGGGCTTACCAGGAAATAAGCGAATCAACTACCGGTTCGAAGGTCTTCCAGCCACTCGCCGGCGAGATGGGTGTGGTCCTCGTGATCGGTATCGCGCCACGGTTCGCGCAACGCCTCTTCGTACCAGCGGCGGCAGGAAGGCAGGGCGCGCAGGCGTTCCGCATAAGCGGCTGTTGCCGCCGACACCGGCAGGTCGTAGGTCTGGATGCGGTACGCCACCGGCGCGTAGAACGCATCGACGGCGCTGAAGCGCGCACCGGCAAGGAACGGCCCGCCGAAACGCTGCAATCCTTCCGTCCATAGCTCATCCAGCCGGGCCAGATCCGCCTTCAACGCTTCCGGCTGATGGAACAGCCGCACGCGGATGCCGCAGCTCATCGAGGCGTGCTCGCGCAGCGCGCCGAAACCGGCATGCATCTCCGCCGCCGCACAGCGGGCCCAGGCGCGCGCGGCGGGATCCTCCGGCCACACGCCCGGATGCCGCTCGGCCAGGTATTCGGCGATCCCCATCGAATCCCACAGCACCGTGTCGCCGTGGTGCAGGCACGGCACCTTGCCGTTCGGCGCGAAGCGGCGGAAGTTCGCCCAGTTATGGTTGCCTTCGAAGCGCACTAGCCGCTCCTCGAAAGGAATGCCCAGCTCGTGCAGCAGCAGCCAGGGGCGCATCGACCAGGACGAGTAGTTCTTGTTGGCGATGTAGAGGGTGTACATGCCGGCCTCTCCCCATGCGGCGTGGACTTGAGCGCCAAGCCTAAGCCGGAAGGCTGGGGAATGGCAGCCGCAAGGGTCGGAAAGCGCCTACGTGCCGCGCAGCAACTCTCGGCACGTACTTTCGGAATCGTTCGATTTCCCCTCTGGCGAAAAACAACTCAAGCCGAGGCATTGCGCGAATCCGTGGACGCCCTGGCGCTTGCGCTACCGCGTGGATGTGGTCGTGACGCCGATGGACAGCCGCCGGATGGCCTATGGGCCCTGAGTCAGATCGGTCCGATCATCGGCCGCCAACTCAGCTATCGATGATCACCAAGGTGCCATGGCTCCCCGCCGCCACCGCATGCGGCACGCCCGCCGGCACCACGTACAGCTCGCCGGCGCCGACGCGCACCACGGCGCCGCCGATCTCCAGCAGCATCTGCCCGTCGAGTACCAGCAGGCCTTCCGGGTAGTCGTGGCACTCGTCCGGATACGCCGACGCATCCATCCGCACCACTTTCAGACGGGCGCCGCCGAAACGCGCCAGCACGTGCGACTTCCATGCCTGCGGCAGCTGGCCGGCGGCCTCGGCCAGGGCGATCAGCGTCATGCGCGCCTCAGCACGGCTTGGCCGGCGTGGCCGCCATCGACGCGGTGGACGCCGGCGCCGCCGGGCGCTTGCGCGCATTGGCCAGGATCACGCCGCCGACGGTGATCGCACCGCCTACCACGGTGAGCAGCGCCGGGCGCTCGCCCAGCCAGACCCAGCCGATCAGCACCGCGATCGGCGGCGAGAAGTAGATGAAGCTGCTCACCTGCGAAGCGGAAGCACGCTGCAGCGCCGCGTTCCACGCGATATAGCCGATGAAGGTGGGCGCGATGCCCAGCCACAGCAGCGAGCCGATATGCGCCATTGGCGCATGCGCCAGCGCGTGCGGCAGGCCCAGGCCCAGCGGCAGCGCGGCCAGCGCGCCGGCGAAGAAGGTAAAGCCGGTGACGCCCAGCATGCTGTTGCGCGCGAACAGCGGCTTCTGGCCCACGAACAGCACCGCCGAACAGACCACGCTGACCAGCACCAGCGCCGCCATCGGCTCGAACTTCACGCCCTTGCCGCTGGCCAGTACCACTACCACCACGCCGACCAGGGCTATCCCTAAGCCGGTGAGCGTGCGCGCCGACAGCCGCTCGCGCAGCCATACCGCGGACAACGCCGCGGTGGCGGCCGGGATCAGCGAGATGATGATCGCCGCCGTGCCGCTGGCGACGCGGGTTTCGGCGGTGTTGAGGCAGAAGTGGTAGGCGGTCAGGCCCAGCACGCCGAGCACCGCCAGCTGCGGCCAGTCCTTGCGCGCCGGCAGCGGCACGCGCTTGAACAGCAGCAGGGCGGCGAAGCACAGCGCGCCGATGCCCAAGCGCGCGAAAGCCACCTCGCCCGGGGTGAACGAACCCAGCGCGTGGGCGATCGCGGCATAGGCCGAGGACCAGGTAAGCAGGGCGATGCCGATATAGGCCAGGGCGCGCCCGTCGAGGCGTTCCGGGGTGTTCATGGGGATGGTTCCTGGGGCGGAAACAGGGGGAAATCGTAGATCGGCGCCGGCCGCCCCGGAATGATGAATCGGCGTAGGATGGGCATGTTTCGCCAACGATCGAACCATTCCATGAACGCTCTTACCTTCGAATCGAAACCCACCTGGGACACCAAGGACTGGCAGATCCTGGAAGCCCTGCAGCAGGACGCCCGCCTGGGCTATGCCGAGCTGGGCCGCAAGGTGCGGCTCTCCGCGCCGGCCGTGGCCGAGCGGGTCAAGCGCCTGGAGGAAGCCGGGGTGATCACCGGCTACCGCGCCCAGGTCGATCCGCGCCGGCTCGGCTATGACATGGAGGCGATGATCCGCCTGCGCTGCGACGGCGGCACCTGCGCCCGCGTCGGCGCCCTGGTCGCCGGCATCCCCGAGGTACTCGACTGCCGCCGCCTGGCCGGCGAGGACTCCGCGCTGCTGCGCGTGGTGGCGATGTCGGTGCCGCACCTGGAAAACGTGCTGGACCGGCTGCTGAAGATCCATCCGAGCATCAGCACCACCACCCTGGTGGTGCTGCAGACCTCGCATGCCAACCGGCCGATCACGCAGGCGATGCGCAACGCGGCCAACGCCACGCTGGGTTGAATGCCTGGCGATCGCGCGGGTTATGCTCGCGCGGTTGCCAAGGAGCCAAGCGCATGCGCGAGCTGTATCCCCAGATCGAGCCGTACCAGACCCAGCGCATCGCGGTGGACGGCCTGCACACCTTGTTCGTGGAGGAATGCGGCAACCCCGACGGCTTGCCGGTGATCTTCCTGCACGGCGGCCCGGGCGCTGGCGTGTCGCCGTACCACCGCCGCTTCTTCGATCCGCAGCGCTACCGCATCGTGCTGTTCGACCAGCGCGGCGCCGGCCGCTCCACGCCGTTCGCGGAATTGCGCGACAACACCACCTGGCATCTGGTGGCCGATATCGAAACCATCCGCGAGGCGCTGGGCATCGAGCGCTGGGTGGTGTTCGGCGGCTCATGGGGTTCGACGCTGGCGCTGGCCTATGCGCAGGCGCATCCGGAACGCGCGCTGGGCCTCGTGCTGCGTGGCATCTGGCTGGTGCGCGACGAGGAAATCCGCTGGTTCAACGAGCTGGGCGGCGGCGCGGCCTTCGTGCGTCCGGTGGAATGGAACCGCTATCTCGCCCACATCCCCGAAGCCGAACGCGGCGACATGGTGGAAGCGTACTGGCGCCGCCTGGACGACGCCGACCCGCAGGTGCGCCTCAGCGCCGCGCTGGCCTGGGATGCCTGGGAAAGCAGCTGCATCGCGCTGGCCGACACCCCGTACGACCCCGCCGACGCAGGCACGCAGGAATCGGCGATCAGCAAGGCGCGCGCCGAAGTGCATTACTTCCGCCACCGCGCGTTCCTGGAGCCGGGGCAATTACTGCGTGACGTGGACAAGATCCGCCGCATTCCGTCGACCATCGTGCATGGCCGCTACGACCTGATCTGCCCGGTGAAGAACGCATACGACCTGGCCGAAGCATGGCCGGAGGCGGATTTCCACGTGGTGACGGCCGGGCATGCGGCGTATGAGACGGAGATCGTGGATGTGCTGGTGCGGGCTACCGACGCGCTGGCGGATCGATACGCCGCCTAAGGGAAAGCTTTCTTGCAAGAGCGCGGAGATTTACGTGACCAGGAACACCAGCAGCCAAGATGCATACGACGCTTGGTTCAGAGCACAAGTCATAGAGGGCATGGAAGATCACCGACCTGCCTTTTCCCACAGGCAAGTCATGGATGAAGCCCAAGCTCTTCTCGAACGAAAGCAATTGGTGCGGATTTACGGCAAGCCAACGTAGCTCCGCTTGAACTTCACCGCCTGCGCCATCCCCGGCACCCTCCACTCGCCCAGCACGGTGAGCTGCTTGCCATCCGGCGCGAGCTGCCAGCGTTGTTCGAGCTGCGAGCCGTCGGCGTACTGGATCGATACGCGCAGGCCGTCGGCTTCGCGGAAGCCGGCGACCATCGCGTTGCCGGACAGCGATTGGCGGCGTTGCCCATCGAGGCGTACGTCCATGTTCTGGCCGTTGGCGAAACGGACCTGCACCGCTTGCGCGTCCTGCTGCACCAGCAGCACGTTGTCCTGTTCGAGCGTGGGCGGCAGCGCGTAGTCGCCGCGGAAGTCCTGGGCCTTGTCGTCCTTGCTGCCGTCGCTGGAAGCGCTCTTGCCGCCATGGCCGCCATGGCCGCCGCCCATATGGCCGCCTCCGCCCATGCCGCCGCCACCCATACCTCCACCGCCCATGCCGCGCCCCATGCCACCACCACGGCGGCCACCGCCACTGCGCGCGCCTTGCGCCGGCGCGCCGCTCGACGAAGCCGCCGCAGGCGCGGCCATGCCGCGCGCCGCTTCGCGCAGCAGGCCCTGCACGGTGTCGGGGGTGTCGCTGTTGCGGTCGTCGAGGCGCCAGGCGCCGGCATAGCTGGCGGTCTGCGCCTGCTCGGCATGCAGGTCGCTGGCAATCAGCGCGACCGCGCCGAGAATCGTCAGCTGCAAAAGCAGCAAGAGAAAGCCGTGGCGGCGGCGAAAGCTCCGGGCCATAGATGCAACCGTCAGTCACCCCTCAATGGGCATAAAGAGGGATGACGCGCGAACCGGGCCGCGGTTGACATCGCGCTGACACATCGCAAGAAACGGAGGGGCTGGACATCGCGTTCGCGCCATATTGCGCGCAACCGAAGCGTGGAATGCCCCGATGCTCACCCTGTACGACTACCTGCCCTCGCAGAACGGCTGGAAAGTGCGCCAGCTGCTGCAGCATCTGGACCTGCCCTATCGCACCGTGCCGGTGAGCATCTTCGAAGGCGAAGGCCGCCAGCCCGAGTTCCTGCGCATCAACCCCACCGGCACCGTGCCGGCGCTGCAACTGGACGACGGCCGCAGCCTGGCCGAGTCGAACGCCATCCTCGCCTACCTCGCCGAAGGCACGCCCTATCTGCCAGGCGACGCCTATGGCCGCGCCAAGGTGCTGCAGTGGCTCAACTTCGAGCAGGAGCGGGTGGAGTCGGTGATCGGCTCGCTGCGCTACTGGACGCTGACGGGGCAGCTGGCCCAGCGCGGGCCGGCCCTGGTGGCATTGAAGCGCGAAGCGGGGCTGCGCGCACTGGCCATCCTCGATGCAGAGCTGGCCGCCCGTCCCTTCATCGCGGGCGAGCGCTACACCATCGCCGATATCTCGCTCTTTGCGTATACCAGGCTGGCAGGCGATGCGGGATTCGAGCTACAGCCTTACGCGCATCTGCGCGCATGGATGGCGCGCGTGGAAGCGCAGCCCGCGCACCTGGGCGAGCGGTTCCCGTACACGGTCGATCCGCACGCACCGGCTTGAGCGCAAGCCACGCGCGGGTCTGTACGAGGAGGCTGCCCGGTTTATACCCGGCGTCTCTCAGTACTCCCGGTACGGGCCGCCCCGCCGGGGCAATGGCATACTCGGCGCTCCCGTTGACCGGAGCATCCCATGCGCCTCCTTAGCGCCTTCGCCATCGGCGCCTTCAGCCTGCCGCTGGCCGCCTACGCCGCCGATCCCCATTCCTACGCCCAGCCCGACCAGGTGCGCGTCACCCACCTGGACCTGGACCTGAAGATCGACTTCCCGCACAAGCAGCTCGACGGCGTGGCCACGCTGAAGCTGGACTGGAAAGACGCCAAGGCGCAGGCGCTGGTGCTGGACACGCGCGACCTGAAGATCGCCAAGGTGGAAGCGGTGGATGCCGCCGGCAAGGCCAGCGCGCTGAAGTACGCCTTGGCGCCGGCCGACAAGCAGCTTGGCAGCAAGCTCACCATCCAGGCACCGCAGCATCCGGCGCAGGTGCGCATCGCCTACGTCACCGCGCCCACCGCCTCGGGACTGCAGTGGCTGACGCCGGAGCAGACGGCCGACAAGAAAGCACCCTTCATGTTCTCGCAGTCCGAATCCATCCACGCGCGCTCGTGGGTGCCGCTGCAGGATTCGCCGGCGATCCGCTTCACCTACAGCGCGCATGTCAGCGCGCCGAAGAACGTGCGCGTGGCGATGAGCGCGCTCAACGACGCCAAGCACGCGCTGGACGGCGATTTCCGCTTCGACCAGCCGCACCCGATCCCGTCCTACCTGCTGGCCGTCGCCGCCGGCGATATCGACGTGAAGGAAACCGGCCCGCGCTCGGCCGTGTATGCCGAACCCAGCGTGGTCGGCAAGGCCGCCAAGGAATTCGAGGACACCGAGAAGCTGATCAAGGCCACCGAGCAGCTCTACGGCCCCTACGCGTGGGGCCGCTACGACCTGCTGGTGCTGCCGCCGTCCTTCCCGTTCGGCGGCATGGAAAACCCGAACATGACCTTCGCCACGCCGACCGTGCTGGTGGGCGACAAGAGCCTGGTCTCGCTGGTCTCGCATGAGCTGGCGCATTCCTGGTCGGGCAACCTGGTGACCAGCGCCGCGTGGCGCGACATCTGGCTCAACGAAGGCTTCACCACCTACGTGCAGGGCCGCATCACCGAAGCGGTGTACGGCAAGACGCTGGCCGACGAGGAAGCGCTGCTGTCCGCGCGCGACCTGCAGAAGCATATCGGCGAGATGCCGCAGAACTCGCAGAAGCTGGCGCCGGAACCGCACGGCGTGGACGCGGACGACACGCTGTCCGACGTGGCCTACACCAAGGGTTCGTGGTTCCTGCGCACGCTGGAGCAGCGCTTCGGCCGCAGCACCTTCGATGCGTACCTCAAGGGCT
Source organism: Dyella sp. SG562 (assembly GCF_011759495.1). Lineage (NCBI taxonomy): Bacteria > Pseudomonadati > Pseudomonadota > Gammaproteobacteria > Lysobacterales > Rhodanobacteraceae > Dyella > Dyella sp. SG562. The sequence continues at coordinate 203,591 of NZ_JAAOYS010000004.1, read as the reverse complement.
ATTTCGCCCACTTCGCATTCCAGAGCATCGACACCGAACAGATGCTGGAGTACCTGAAGGCCCATCTGTTCGATCAGAACCCGGGCAAGATGGACTGGGCCGAAGTGAAGGAATGGGTGTACGAGCCGGGCATTCCGAAGAACGCGCCGCTGCCCGTCTCGCCGCGCTTCGACGCTATCGACAAGGAACGCGCCGGCTTCCTCGCCGGGTCGCTGGCGGCCGACAAGCTCGACGCCCGGGGCTGGAACACGCAGGAATGGATGTACTTCCTGGACGGCATGCCCGACGTCGCGCCGCTGGAGAAAATGCAGCAGCTCGACGCCGCCTGGCATCTCACCGGCACGCCGAACGCCGAGATCGGCATGCGCTGGTACAGCCACGCCATCGCCGCCGGCGACAAGGCCGTGTGGAGCGCCGCCGCCGAGCATATGACGCGCATCGGCCGCCTGTACCTGACCACGCCGCTGTACCGCGCCTTCGTCAAGACGCCGGAAGGCCTGGCCTACGCCGAGCAGGTGTATGCGAAGGCGAAGTCCGGCTATCACCCGATGACCCAGGACGCCGTCCAGCGGATCATCGACAAGGCCAGGCACCCGGCGGCGAAGAAGCCGGCCAAGTGATCGACGCCGCACGGCGCGCCGGGCTTGATCGGCGCGCCGTGCGACCCGACATGCTCTCCTTTCTCCTGCGCGGATCGTCACGATGACCAAGTCCACCCTTCCCGCCGCCGGCCAGGGCAGCCAGCGCCCCTTGTGGCAGCGGCTGCTGATCCGCCGCCTGAAATTCCTCGCCATCGTGGCCCTGGTGCTGGGCCTGGGGCTGGGCGGCTGCTATCTGTTCGCGCCGCAATGGCTGCTGCGCGCGGAAGTGGCGCGCAAGGCGATGGCCGCGCACGTGGAAACGCATTCGGTGCAGGTGGGCGACACCAAGTGGGTCTACTACGAAGGCGGCAAGGGGCCGACCCTGCTGCTGCTGCACGGCTTCGGCGCCGACAAGAATGTGTGGCTGGAACAGCTGCGCCTGCTCACCCCGAATTTCCACGTGATCGCGCCGGACCTGCCGGGCTGGGGCGATTCCACCCGCGTCGACGGCGCCAGCTACAACATCGATGCACAGGCCGCGCGCCTGCAGGGCTTCGTCGCGGCGCTGCGGCTGCAGCAGGTGATCCTGGTCGGCCATTCGATGGGCGGCGCCATCGCCGGCACCTACGCGGCCGATCATCCGGAGCACGTGGCCGCGCTGGCGCTGATCGATGCGTTCGGCCTGAAGACCAGGGAGAACGACTTCGTGCGCCAGTCGCTGGCCGGCACGAACCTGTTCAACTACGACGACCGCGCCGGCTTCGAACGCGCCACCTTGCTGGCCTTCGAGAAGATGCCCAGCATCCCGGGCCGCTTCGTCGACGTGCTGATCAAGAAGAACCAGGACGAACGCCCCTTCACCGACCGCACCTTCCACGAACTGCTCGATCCCTCGCAGTACCTGTCGGTGCAGAACCGCCTGGACCGCCTGACCATGCCGGTGCTGGGCCTGTGGTGCCACGACGACAAGATCATCGACATCTCCGGGCTGGACAGCCTGCGCAACGGCCTGACGCATTCCAGCGCGATCAGCTCCTCGGTGCTCAGCGGCTGCAATCACATGCCGGTGCTGGAGAAGCCGGAGGAGACCTCGCGGATCCTGGGCGCCTTCGCCGTGCAGCACATGCCGCTGGGCGGCTGATGTTCGACGAAGGGAGTCCGGCATGCTGATCGAAGGACGCTGCCACTGCGGCAACATCTCGTTCGTGCTGGACTGGCAGCCCGATCCCGAGAGCATCCCGGCGCGCGCGTGCACCTGCACCTTCTGCACCCGCCATGGCGGCCTGTGGACGTCGAATCCCCAGGGCAGGCTGCAGGTGCGCGTGGCCGATCCCGCGCGCGTCTCGCGCTATGCCTTCGGCACCGAAACCGCGGCGTTCCAGATCTGCATGACCTGCGGCGTGGTACCGCTGGTCACCAGCCGCATCGACGGGCAGCTGTACGCGGTGGTCAACGTCAATACCTTCGAGAACGTCGATCCCTCGCTGCTGCAGCGCAGTTCCAGCACCCTGGACGGGGAAGGCGTGGGCGATCGCCTGGCGCGCCGCCAGCGCAACTGGATCGGCCAGGTGGATTTTCCCGCGGCCGACGGCTGAATTTAAAAGTTTCTTTAGTCGCCGCAGCCATGCTGCTCTGCGACAATAGGCGACGCCGCGCCCCGCCTGCTTCGCGGTCTGCCCGAAAGAAATCCATGACTACCGCTATCCACGACGAGCCCCAGGGCCTGCGGCTGACCTGGCGCATCGTCCAGATCGTCAGCTTCACCTTCCTGGCCTACCTGGTGATCGGCCTGCAGCTGGCCGTGCTGCCGCCGTTCGTGCACAGCGACCTGGGCTACGGCGCGGTGCTCGCCGGCCTGGTGGTGAGCACGCAGTACATCGCCACCTTCCTGAGCCGCGGCTTTGCCGGACGCACTTCCGATACCGCGGGCCCCAAGCGCGCGGCGATGATCGGCATGGCCGCCTGCGGCGTCAGCGCCGTGCTGATGATCGTCGCCGCCCTGCTGCGGCCGTGGCCGCTGGCGTCGCTCGTGCTGCTGCTGCTCGGGCGCCTCGCGCTGGGCGTGGGCGAAAGCTGCGTGGGCACGGGCTGCATCATGTGGGGCATCGGGCGCGTGGGGCCGGCGCATACGGCCAAGGTGATTTCGTGGAACGGCGTGGCGACGTACGGTGCGCTCGCCGCGGGTGCGCCGCTGGGCGTGCAGCTCGCCAGCGCGTTCGGTTTTATCGGCATCGGCATCGCGGGCGCGCTGCTGATGGTGGCGGGCCTGTTGCTCGGATGGCGCCGGCCGGCGGCGAAAGTGGAATCCGGCGAACGGCTGCCGATGCATCACGTGTTCGGCCGCGTGTTCCCCTACGGCATGGGCCTGGCCCTGGGCGCGATCGGCTTCGGCGCGCTCGCCACCTTCGTCACCCTGTACTACGCGGCGATGGGCTGGAGCGGCGCGGCGGCCACGCTGAGCGTGTTCGGCGCGTGCTTCGTCGGCGTGCGCCTGGTGCTGGGCGGGGCGATCTCGCGCTTCGGCGGCTATCGCGTGGCGCTGGTGTCGTTCACGCTGGAATGCGTGGGCCTGATCGTGCTCGCGTCGGCGGGCAGCGCGGCCATGGCCATGTTCGGCGGCGCGCTGACCGGCCTGGGTTTCTCGCTGATTTTCCCGGCGCTGGGCGTCGAAGCGGTGCAGCGGGTGACGCTGAGCAATCGCGGCTCCGCCCTGGGCGCGTATTCGGTGTTTACCGACCTGGCGCTGGGCGTGGCCGGTCCGCTGGGCGGATGGCTGGTGTCGGGCGGGCGCTATGGGCCGCTGTTCGCCACGGCGGCGGGGTTTTCGGTGGTGGCGATCGCGCTCACCGCATGGCTTTATCTGCGCTACGGCCGCCGCATTGCGTAGGTTGGGGTGAGCGCGGCGACCCCCAACGGTGCAAGCCTCGTGCGCACCGCACTGTTGGGGTTCGCTGCGCTCACCCCAACCTAGCGCGGGTCAATCCGCGACGTCGGCCACCAGCCGGTCCAGCTCCGCCTTCAGGATCGCCCCGTTCTGCCGCAGCCAGTCGCGCTGCTCGCGCCAGTCGGGGAAGAGGTGCTCCACCTGCGCCCAGAAGCGCGGCGAATGGCTGCGCACTTTCAGATGGCACAGCTCGTGCGCCAGCACGTAGCGCAGGGCCGCGGGCGGCGCGAGGGCCAGTGCGAGATCGAGGTTGATGCGATCGCGCGTGTCGAGGCTGCCCCACAGGCTTTTCATCGGGCGGATGCGCAGCGCGGTGGGCGCCAGGCCCAGCTGCGGCACATAGCCGGCCATCCAGCGTGCCACGTCGCGGCGCATCAGCGTTTCGAAATACGAGGCGAGCAGGCCGCGCGCCACCGGCAGCGCGCGCGTATGCGGGCGCGGCAGCACCAGGGTGAGGCCGCCTTCGTAGGGTTCGACTTTCGGATACGGGCCTTCGGCCCAGTCCAGCAAGGTGGTTTCGCCGCGCAGCGGGAATTCGGTGGCATAGCCCAGGCGCAGCGGCGGCAGCGGCTTGGTCACCAGGTTCAATTCGTCGAGCTTCTTCTCCAGCCAGTCGACGTGGCTGCGCAGGAAGGCGCTGACCTGGGCCGGGTGCGTGCCGTGCGGATAGGAAACGCGCGCGCCCTTCGGCGTGACGGTGAGACGCAGGCGGCGCGCGCGCGGATGCGCGGACTTGAGCACGCGGATGGTCCCGCCGCTCGTCGTCGACAATTCCAGCCAGTCGCCTTCCAGATGCTGCGTCATCGGTACTACCCCGCCTTGCTGTCTATGCTGCTCCCGGCCGCCCTGTCCCGCCATTGTCCGCCCGCCACTGTGGGGAGAGCATGCAGGCTATGCAAGACGGCTGGGTGACGCCCGGCGCAGGGACGCCGGGAACCCGGATAGATGGGGTTCGGCAGGAAAAATTCCAGCCGTGGCGGGGGTTTCGGAGCATTGGCCGCATAACCGCGCGGCCTGGCGGGCGGCAGCTCGACGCTTTCGAGCCGCCGTTCAGCCTGGCCGGCTCAGCCGTCGGCGGGGCGGGGCAGGCCGAACCACTCCTCCAGCTTGCCCAGCAGGCGCTCCAGCTCCAGGGTCAGCAGGGCGAAGCTGGCATCCATCTCGGCGGCGGCGTCCTGGTGGCTGTCGCCCATCTCGTCCAGAACGACGTCCAGGAACTTGAGCTTGCGCACCACCAGGTCCTCGCCCAGCACGAAGCTCATGCGGTCGTCGAACACCAGGCCCAGCTGGAACACCTGCTTGCCGTTGCGCAGGTGCTCCTTCATCTCCTCGCTGTCCAGCTCCTGGCGGCGGCAGCGGGCGATGGCGCCGGTGGCGGTGGCCGGGTCGCGCAGCTCGCATTCGTCGCCCAGGGCCAGGCCGGCCGGCAGGTTGCCAGTGGCCAGCCAGTCGGTCATCAGCACGCGCGGGCCTTCCTCCGGCGCCAGCGGCACCGCGGGGAAGCTGCCCAGGGCCTCGCGCATCTGGGTCAGCGCGTTCTCGGCGGACTTGCGGCTGGAGGTATCCAGCACCAGCCAGCCGTGGCGCTTGTCCACGTAGGCCGACAGGCGCGAGCTGCGCACGAAGGCGCGCGGCAGCAGTTCGGTGAGCAGGTCTTCCTTGAGGCGCTTGCGCTCGCGGCCGCCGACCTTGCGGCCTTCTTCCTCGGCGATCTTCTGCACCTTGCGCTGCAGCTCGTCGTTGACCACGGCGGCGGGCAGCAGCTTGTCCTCGCTGCCCACGGTGACCAGGGTGCAGGCCTTCACCGCATGGGTGAGCGCCGCTTCCTCGCCCCGCCCTACCGGCGGCACGAAGCCCTTGGTGCCCATTTCCAGCGGCCCGCAGGGGCGCAGGCGGTGCTCGGCCAGGACTTCGTCGAGTCGGTTGAGGTCTTCGGCCACGGCGGGGGAAAAGCGGAACAGCGTGAGATTGCGGAAGAACATGACTGGGCTGGGTATCCGGGCGGTCTGGCGGCCCCGGACCGGGGCGCACGAAACGACCATCATACCGGATGAGGCCGCCCCGGCCCTCGCTCATGCCGTCCGGGGCATGTCGATATGCCGGTTCTGGACACATCGCCGCTGCCGCGGACCTGCGGCTCAGGAAAAAGTACGAAGCCGTGCACGGATTCGTTTAGCCATCTATACATCCAAAAAACTTTTCGCTATAACGGACTCGCATGCCGCATCGCAACATTCTGGGAGAAGTTGCGCGGTCATGTCTCGAGCGAAAAGCGTCGGCCGCGCCAGCGGCTTCCGGCAGCGTCGCTTTCGACCATCCATCGGATTGAACAGCACCATCCAGGCACTGCGGGCACCGCAGGGCTCAGCCGCGGCATGCCATGTCCGCGGGGAGCTTCCGCGCCCGCTCAATGGGGAGAGCACGACGCAATGACTAACTCGGGCAGCAAACGATTCCTGGCACTGGCCATCGGCCTGTGCATCAGCGGCGGCGCGCTGGCGCAGGCCACCACCGGCGGCATCTTCGGCCAGGTGGCGTCGGGCCAGGGCGACAGCGTGCTGATCAAGAGCAGCACCGGCCTGAGCCGCGAAGTGCCGCTGGACGACAAGGGCCGCTACAGCGTCGCGCAGCTGCCGCTGGGCACGTATACGGTGACCTTGCAGCGGCAAGGCCAGGTGGTGGAAACGCGCGACAACATCGCGATCCGCGTGGGCGCGGGCACCGAAGTGTCGTTCGCCGGCGCGGTGTCGGCGCAGAATCTCGGCGGCGTCAGCGTCACCGCGAATGCCTTGCCGGCGATCGACGTGTCCAGCGTCGACTCGCGCACCGTGGTCACCTCCGACCAGCTCGCCAAGGTGCCGCTGGGCCGCAGCTCCGAAGCCATCGCCTTGCTGGCGCCGGGCGTGGTGAACAACGGCGGCAGCTTCAGCGGGCCCACCGGGCAGTCGCTGGTGAGCTTCGGCGGTTCCTCGGCCAGCGAGAACGCGTACTACGTCAACGGCTTCAACACCACCGACCCGCTGCGCGGCTTCGGCGGCCTCACCCTGCCCTATGGAGCGATCGACCAGCAGGAGGTCTACACCGGCGGCTACAGCGCGATGTACGGCCGCTCCGACGGCGGCGTCATCAACGTGGTGGGCAAGCGCGGTACCAACCAATGGCACTTCGGCACGCAGGTGCTGTGGGAGCCGGCATTTGCCCGCGCGCGCCAGCGCGACCGCTTCTACGAAAGCGGCCTGCCGGCCACGCCGGTCGCCGGCAATCTCTACGCACCGGACAGCGCCGACCGCAGCTGGACCACCACGGTCAGCGCCTACGCCGGCGGCCCGCTGGTGAAGGACAAGCTGTTCCTGTTCGTCGCCGGCGAATACGAGCGGCAGGAAGGCAATACGGTAAACCCGGTCAGCGGCTTTCTTTCCGGCAAGCCGTATGTCGACTATCGGCACAACGACCCGCGCTGGTACGGCAAGCTGGACTGGAACATCACCGACAACCACATCCTCGAAGTCACCGGCGCTTCCGACAAATACAACAGCTCGGGCACCATCTACCGCTACGACTACGTCAACCGCGCGCAGGGCGCGCGCATCGGCGCGGACGACAACATCAAGAGCGGCGGCGACGTGTACACGGCCAAGTACACCGGCTATCTCACCGACGCGCTCACGCTTACCGCGCAGTACGGCCGCATGAAGACGTCCGACTACGACGTGCCGGGCGGCTACGACCCCTCGCTCACCTACGTCGACGGCGTGACCAACCAGAACCCCGCGCTCAACGGCGGTGTCGGCCGCGGCAACAGCCAGACCATCGTCTCGCTGTTCGATCCGGGCCGCGGCAACCGCACCACCAATACGCGCATCGACCTGACCTACAAGCTCGGCGACCACACCCTGAGCGCGGGCATCGACAACCAGACCGCGAAGGCGCTCAACCAGGGCTCCAACACCTCCGGCCCCGGCTATTACTGGGCCTACGACCAGGCCGATCCGAACACGCCGCTGTCCACCGGCCTGGGCGTGCCGGCTACGGGCGGCTTCCCGAACGGCGCGCAGGGCTACTACGTGGTCAAGACCGTGGCCAACAGCCTGGCCACCGTGCGCTCCAGCCAGCGCGCGCAATACATCGAAGACAAATGGCAGCTCACCGAGCGCTGGCTGCTCTCCATCGGCGTGCGCAACGACCAGTTCCGCAACTACAACGCCGACGGCCAGGCCTACATCACCCAGCACAAGCCGCAGTGGGCGCCGCGCCTGGGCTTCGCCTGGGACGTGTACGGCGATTCCAGCTTCAAGATCTACGGCAATGCGGGCCGCTACTACCTCGGCCTGCCGCTGAATCCTTCGCTCAACGCGGCGGGCGCCTACGTCAGCACCTCGCAGTACTACACCTACAGCGGCATCGCCGCCGACGGCACGCCCACCGGGCTGACCGCGATGTCGGGTCCGGTATCGGCCAACAATGCGTTCGGCATCCTGCCCGACCCCAAGACGGTGAGCACGCAGGATCTGAAATCCGAATACCAGGACGAGTTCATCCTCGGCTTCACCAAGACCGCCGGCACCGATTGGGTCTACGGCGCCAAGCTCACCCAGCGCGTGCTGCGCAGCGCGATCGACGATTACTGCGATATCGACCGCGTACTGGCCAAGGCGCAGTCGCTGGGCTACGACGTCACCACGTCCAGCAATCCGGTGAGCTGCTGGCTGTTCAATCCCGGCAAGGCCAATACCTTCACCCTGGTCGACACCTCCGGACGCTACGTCAGCGTGCCGCTCAACAACGCGGAGTTCGGCTTCCCCACGCTCAAGCGCAAGTACTACGGCCTGGAGACCTTCCTGGAGCATCCGTTCGACGGGCAGTGGTACGGCAAGCTCACCTACGTGTTCTCGCGCAGCTACGGCAATACCGAAGGCCAGCTGCGTTCGGACCTGTACCGCGAATCGCGCGGCACCGGCCAGACCGCGGTGTCGACCACGCAGGACTGGGACAACTCCTGGATCATGGCGTACAGCAACGGCGCGCAGAACAACGATCACAAGCACCAGCTGAAGTTCTTCGGCTATTACCAGCTCACGCCGGAATGGCTGGTCTCCGCCAACCTCAGCCTGATCGCCGGCGCGCCCAAGCCCTGCCTGGGCTATTACGGCCCGGACCGCGCCGACCCCGCCGGCTACGGCAACAGCTACCACTTCTGCTTCGGCGAACCCTCGCCGCCTGGCAGCCAGGGGCGCCTGCCGTGGATCCGCCAGCTGGACCTGGGCGTGAGCTATCGGCCCGCGTTCGCGGCCAGCCGGCTGGCCTTCAGCGCCAACGTGTTCAACGCGCTGAACGAGCAGCGCGTGCTCGCGATCTTCCCCAACGGAGAGTCCTCGCCGAACAAGGCCAATCCGCTGTACGGCACGCCGACCTCGCGGCAGCTGCCGCGCTATGTGCGGCTGAGCGTGAGCTACGACTACTGAGGACAGGGAGGGCGGCGCGCGCGCCGCCCTCCTTCGCTTACTCAGTACAGCGGCGTGCCGGCGTTGTACGCGCCGACGAAGGACTGCCAGTCCAGATTCACCTGGTCCGCGTAGCCGAACGCAAAAGTGGCGATTTCCGATTCCAGCCCGCTCTTGCTGCTCACCGCATTCGTGACCTGCTTGTCGATGCTGTACGGCACGATGCTGCTGTCGTAGTCCTGGTCGGAGATGGCGTGTGCGGAGGCCAGCGCCTGGCCCAGGTAGGTGGCGGCGGTGTTCAGCTTGCCGGCGCTGCTCAGCTTGGTCGGATCGAAGTCTTCCGCGTAGGGCGACTTCTCGTGCACGTAGAACGCCATGCCGTTGATGGTCGCGTAGCCGGCCAGCACGTCGGCGTTCAAGGTCTGCGCCTTGGCGGTCATCGCCACGCGGTCGCCTTCGTGGTTGTTGTAATCGGCGGCCGGCAGCTGGCCGTCGTCGACTTCGGCGACGGCGCTGGACACCTCCTGCTTCAATTCCAGGATCACATCGTCCGACGTCGACGTGGACGGCCCCTCGACCAGCACGTAATAACGCAGCCGGCCCAGGCTGCCGATGCCGGAGCCGAGCTTCTGGCGGATGTCCTTTACCTGGTAGTAGCTGGCGGCATAGCGCTTGGACGAGGCGATGGTGTTGACGTAGCCGCCGATCGCCGCGGCGATGTTGTTGTAAGTGCTGCTGTCGACGGTGGCGAGCGTGCCGGCAATCGTCTGGAACTGGCGCGTGCTTCCGCCCACCTGCGTGTACTTCGCCAGCAGATCGGAACGCGCATCGCCCTTGGACTTGGCGATGGTGTCGTTCACCACGCCGGAGGTATTGCCGTTCTTGAGCTGGAAGCTCAACTCGGCGCTGCTGCCCTTGAAATCGTCCATCTTGTCGACATAGGCACCGACCATGGTGTCGATCGCGGTCTTGATGTCGCTGTCGGCCAGGCCACTGGCGCGGCCGGCCAGCACCATGCTGGTGGCGAGGCGGCGCAGGTCCCACACGTACTGGCCGAGATACCCCTCGTCGAAATCGTCCACCGAGAACACCGTGTTGCCGCCGCTGTCCTGCCAGGCGCCGAAGTTGCCGATATGCGCGTCGCCGCCGATCCAGGTGTAGCCGGTCTGCATGGTGGTGTAGCTGGACGCCGGCAGGGTCTGCATATCCTGGTAGAAGATATGCGCGGTGCCGCGATAGAAATTGAACGCGCTGGCCGCCATGGTCGACATCTTGGTGCCGAGCTCCGCGCTGTCGGTAGCGGCGAACGGATGGTTATAGCCATACACCTGCGACACCACCCAGCTGGTGCGCGTGCTGGCGGCGTGCGCGGCGGAAGCGCACAGCAGGCTGGCGAGCGACAGGACGATCCATGCTTTCTTCATGACGGCTTCCTCCGGGCAAGAAAAAAAGGCGCGGCCTTGCAGCCGCGCCTTCGGTCGAACCGGAATTCAAACGGTCACGCGTGACGCCGGTGTGACGTGCGTTCTTGCGTTCAGTTCTTGCTGACCGCCGCCACCGCCGCGGCCACCGTGTCCAGGTTGGAACGGTTCAGCGCCGCCACGCAGATGCGGCCGGTGCCGATCGCATAGATGGCGTACTCGTCGCGCAGGCGATCCACCTGGGCCTTGCTCAGGCCCGAGTACGAGAACATGCCGGCCTGCTGCTGGATAAAGCCGAACTGCGGTGCGCCGTGCGCCGCCAGCTTCTCCACCATGCCGGCACGCATCGCGTGGATGCGCTCGCGCATCTCGCCCAGCTCCTGCTCCCACATCGCACGCAGCTCGGGGCTGTTGAGCACGCCGGCCACCAGGGCGCCGCCGTGGGTGGACGGGCTGGAATAGATCGAGCGGATGGTGCGCTTGACCAGCGACTGCACGCGCAGGGCTTCGTCGCGGTCAGCGGCGACGAAGCTGAGCGCGCCGGCACGCTCGCCGTACAGCGAGAACGACTTGGCGTACGAGCTGGTCACCACGAAGGACTCCAGGCCCGAGGCGGCGAACAGGCGCACCGCGGTGGCGTCGGCGTCGATGCCCTGGTCGAAGCCCTGGTAGGCCATGTCGATGAAGGGCAGCAGCTGGCGCTCCTTCACCACCTCGACCACCTGCTGCCACTGTTCGGCGTTGAGGTCCACGCCGGTCGGGTTGTGGCAGCAGGCGTGCAGCAGCACCACGGTGCCCGGCTCCAGCTTGCCCAGGTCCGCCAGCATGCCGGCGAAATCCAGGCCGTGGGTCTGCGGGTCGTAGTAGGTGTACTCGACCACCTCGAAGCCGGCGGCGAGGAACACGACGCGATGGTTTTCCCAGCTCGGGTTGCTGATGGCGATCTTGGCCTTCGGCAGGGCCTTCTTCAGCACGTCCGCGCCCACGCGCAGCGCGCCGCTGCCGCCGACGGTCTGCGAGGTGGCCACGCGGCCGGCCGCCAGCAGCGGCGATTCGGCGCCGAACACCAGCTTCTGCGTGCCCTGGGTGTAGGCCGGCAGGCCGTCGATCGGCAGGTAGCCGCGCGGTTTCGCTTCCTGCGCCAGGCGCTGCTCCACTTCGTGCACGGCACGCAGCAGCGGGATCCGTCCCTGTTCGTCGTAGTAGATGCCCACGCCAAGGTTGACCTTGCCCGGGCGCGCATCGGCCAGGTAGGCCTCGGTGAGTCCCAGGATCGGATCGCCCGGAGTCATTTCAACGGATGCAAAGTGCGACACGGCGTTACTCGCAAGTGAGGGGGGAGGGATCAGGCTTCGGCTGGTTCTTCGGGCGCACCGGCCAGCCACTGGTGCGCGTCCGCGCGGGACGCGCCTTCGCGCGTGCCGAGCGAGGCGAAATCGAACAGGTTGCGGTCGGCCAGCTGCGAGGGAGCGACCGCGCCCAGCGCGCGGAACATGGTCTCGCTGCGGCCGGGGTACTGCTTCTCCCAATCTTCCAGCATGCGCTTGACCACCTTGCGCTGCAGGTTCTCCTGCGAGCCGCACAGGTTGCACGGGATGATCGGGAACTGCTGCAGCTGCGCGTACTCGGCGATGTCGGCTTCCTTGCAGTACGCCAGCGGACGGATCACCACGTGGCGGCCGTCGTCCGAGCGCAGCTTCGGCGGCATCGCCTTGAGGCTGGCCTGGTGGAACAGGTTGAGGAAAAACGTGCCGAGGATGTCGTCGCGATGGTGGCCCAGCGCGATCTTGGTGATGCCGTTGGCCGCGGCCCAGGTGTACAGCGCGCCGCGCCGCAGGCGCGAGCACAGGCTGCACATGGTCTTGCCCTGCGGGATCACGCGGGTCACCGTGCTGTAGGTGTCCTGCTCGATGATGTGGAACGGCACGCCGCGGGCGGTGAGGTAGTCCGGCAGCACGTGCTCGGGAAAGTCCGGCTGCTTCTGGTCGAGGTTCACCGCGATCAGCTCGAAGCGCACCGGCGCCTTCGCCTGCAGCGACAGCAGGATGTCCAGCAGGGTGTAGGAGTCCTTGCCGCCGGACAGGCACACCATCACCTTGTCGCCGTCCTCGATCATGTTGTAGTCGGCGATGGCCTGGCCGACCTGGTGGCGCAGGCGCTTGGCCAGCTTGGCGGCCTCGTACTGCTGCTTGCGGGTGGCTTCGGGCTGGGCGGACATGGCGTGGCATCGGCGAGCGAATGGCCGCCCATTGTAGCGGCCCTGCCCCGGCCCCGCCCTGTCTTCCGGCAACTCCACCGGCCCCGGCCCGGCGGAGTACACTCGGGTTTCGTCCTTTCGCCAGCCGCCAGCCGCCGCCCATGCAGGTCCAGGATCCCGCCGAGATTGCCCATCTGCTGGCCGAACTGCGCGTCGAGCACCGCGATCTGGATATCGCCATCGACGCCCTGGCCGCGGCCATGGGCCGCGACGAGCTGCAGCTGACGCGGATGAAGAAGCGGAAATTGCTGCTTAAGGATGCGATCGCTCGCTTGGAAAGCCGGTTGATTCCGGACCTGGATGCTTGATGCTGCGGATCGGGAAAGAGCTTTTAGGTCTTTTCCGATCTTGAGCTCACTGCTCCGCCCGGCCCCTCACCCCAGCCCTCTCCCCGGAGGGGAGAGGGGGTAGCGGTGGGGCTACTTGGAGGGCTGCTGCAGGCCGAGCACGTCCAGGCCCTGCTCGAACACGATATCCACCGGGATCTTCGCCCCGTCCAGCTTCTTCAGGTCGCCGGCCAGCTCGGCATCCACGTTGCCCATGCTGTCGGTGAGCTTCCTGGCGGTGTCGTAGTCGCCGTCGCCCTGGATGGTCAGCAGCTTGGCCGACAGCGCGTTCATCGCCGCGGTCATCTTGTCGAAGTCCACGCGGTAGCGGCCCGTCGCCGGGTCGCGGCTGAAGGCGCCCTGCTGCTTGAAGAAGTTGAAGCGCACCATGTTCGCCTTCGCATGCGCGTCGCTGGCGCCGAAGCGCACCGAGCGCAGGATGCCGGCCAGGAAGGTGACGTAGTTGTCCATCAGCCTGGCTTTGTCCAGCTCGCCCTTCTCGGCCAGCTTGCTGACCATGTACAGGCCCAGGATGTCGGCCTTGCCTTCCTCGAAGCTCGAGGCCTGGTCCTTCAGCGCGGCGCGCACCAGGCCCTTGTCGGTCAAGGTGTTCTTGATGCCGAGGCCGTGCGCCACCTCGTGGAACATGGTGTTCTCGAAGAACGCATCGAAGGTGAGATGCGACTGCTGGTCGCCGGCGATCAGTTCCTTGGCGATCGGCAGCATGATCTTGTCGAACTTCGCCTGCATCACGTTTTCCAGCTGCAGGCGGCGCGTGCCCTTCTTCAGCTGCACTTCCTCGTCGTTGGGCAGGTTGATCGCGATGGTCTTGGCGCCGACGTTGGCGTCGCCGGCGTAGTACACGGCGAAGTAGGCGTTGAGGTCGGCGTCGGAGCCCGGCTTTTCGGCCTTGTATTTCGCCTCCACCGGCAGCTCGCGCTGCAGTTCCGGCAGGTATTTGACGAAGCGCGAGAGCTTCTCGCTCCAGGCCTGGTCCTTCACCAGCACATAGCTTTCGTAGCTGGCCTTGTAGCCGAACAGCTGGTCTTCGTAGGTCTCGATCGGGCCGATCACGATGTCGACCGGGTTCTTCTTCATCGCCATCCAGGCGAAGTCGCTCTTGCGGTATTCGTCGCTGAGCAGCGCGTCGGCGCGCAGCTTGAGGTAATGGGCGAAATCCTTGTCGGCGGAAAGCTCCGCCGCCTGGCGCAGCAGGCCGGCGGCCTTTTCCAGGTCGGCTTTGTAGGCCTCGTGGAAGGGCACGGTCATCAGCTTGCCCTGCGCGTCGCGGCGCAGCAGGGTGTAGAGCGAGGCCTTGTCCTTCAGGTCCGCCTTCTCGAACTCGTCCTTGTCCATGTCGGCCGGATAGAACTGCACACCGGCGGGACGCGGGCCGATGCCGGCGACGAAGGGCTGGTCGTCGTGCAGGCGGTCCCACGGGCCATAGTTGATCTCGGCGTAGCGGCGGGTGTCCTCGTCCGGAATACGCTGCATCAGCGCTGCCTTGTCGCCCCAGGACTGCTGCCAGTACAGGCTGTTGGTGACGTCGGCCGCCTGCACCAGCAGGGCCAGCATCTGCTTCTGCTGGTCGTCGAAGCCGGAGAGGTCGGCGCTCAGCTTCACCGTGGCGTAGTCGCCCATGCGCTGTTTCGCCAGGTCCGCATCGGTGGACGGCGGCGCCGGCTGGGCCGGGGCGGTGGCGGTCGGGGCGGGCTTGGGCTCCGCTGGAGCGGCGGCGTCCTGGTGGGACGAGCTGCAGCCGGCCAGGGCGGCGGCAAGGCTCACGGCGAGCAGGCGGTAACGCATGGGGGCTTCCTCGAGGCCGGGAAACCCCCATGGTACCCGCAGCTCAGGAGGAGATCGCCAGCCGCTCCGAGCGGTACAGCTGCATCGTCACCAGCAACAGCAGCAGCGCCGCGGCCAGGGTGCCCAGCACGCAGGTAGCCAGCTGCTGCATGTCGACCGCGTCGCCGCGCAGCAGGCGCATCACGCCCAGGTGCTGGCCCAGCACCGGCACCGCGTACATCCAGCTTTGCGGCTTGATCGGCATGAAGGTCAGCAGCAGGCTCGGCAGCGCCGGCACGAACATCAGCAGCGACACGTAGGTCTGCGCCTCGCGGTAGCTCTTGGCGAACGCCGCGACGAGCGACTGCAGCACCGCCAGCAGCAACAGCAGCGGCAGCATCAGCAGGAACACGTGCGAGCCGAAATGCACGCCCAGGTCCAGCTCCATGCCCAGCTTCTCGGTCGGCACCAGCCGGCCGACCAGGGCGAACGCCACCAGGCTGATCACCAGGCTCACGCCGGAGAACGCGCAGATCGCCGCCAGCTTGCCGGTAAGGATCTTCCAGCGCGCCACCGGATTGGCGAACAGCGGCTCCAGCGACTGCCGCTCGCGCTCGCCCGCGGTAAGGTCGATCGCCAGGTACATGCCGCCCATGAACATGGTGATGATGAAGAAGTACGGCAGCATGCCGAACATCAGCACGCCGCGCGCCTGCGCCGTGGCCTGGTCGCGCCTGGCCACGGCGATCGGCCAGGCGGTGCCGGGCGACAGGCCGCGCGCCACCAGGCGCATCGCGCCCTGCTGGCGCGCATAGCCTTCCACCAGCTTGCTGACGCGCTCCACCGGCGTATTGGTGTCGCTGCGCGAGGAGTCGAACAGCACCTCCACCTGCACCGGCTCGCCCTTGCGCCACGCCGCGGGGTAATCCGGGCTGATGCGCACCACCACGTCGGCATCCTGCTTGCGCACCGCCTGCTCGGGATTGCCGATGCCCGGCTGCGGCACCACGCCACCGGCCTTCAGCGCACCGACCAGGTTGGGCGCGTACTCGGCGCCGATCACCGGCACCTTCAGCGGCTGCTCGGCTTTCTCCAGCTCGCGGTTGAGCGAGGCCTTCACCAGCATCACGAAGATCAGCGGCCCCAGCAGCGGGCCGGTCAGCAGCGCGCTGATCAGGGTGCGGCGGTCGCGCAGGTTCTCGCGCACTTCTTTCAGGAACACGGTAAGGAAGGCGTTGGCGCGGCGCGCCTTGTAGGCAACGGTGTTCATGCGGCGAGGCCCTCCTCGCTGCCGATGATCTTCACGAAGGCATCCTCCAGGTTCGCCGCGCCGGTCTGCTCGCGCAGCGCCTGCGGGGATTCGTCGGCCACCACGCGGCCGTGCGCGATCACCACGATGCGATCGCACAGCGCGGCCACCTCCTGCATGATGTGGCTGGAAAACAGCACGCAGCGGCCTTCCGCCTTCAGTTTCTGCATGAACTGGCGCAGCGCGCGGGTGGCCATCACGTCCAGGCCGTTGGTCGGCTCGTCCAGGATCACGTTGCGCGGGTCGTGGATCAGCGCGCGGGCGATCGCGGTCTTCACGCGCTGGCCCTGCGAGAAGCCCTCGGTGCGCCGGTCGGCGATCTCTTCCATCTCCAGCGCCTTGATCAGCGCCTCGCGGCGCGTGGCCAGTTCGTCCTCGGGCAGGCCTTGCAGGCGCGCGAAATAATCGATGTTCTCGCGCACGCTCAGGCGCTTGTACAGGCCGCGCGCGTCGGGCAGCACGCCGAGCTGGCGGCGCACCGCCAGCGGATCGGCGGCGGCGTCGATGCCGTCGACCAGGATCTGGCCGCGGTCCGGCTTCATCAGCGTGTACAGCATGCGCAGGGTGGTGGTCTTGCCGGCGCCGTTGGGGCCGAGCAGGCCGGTGATCTCGCCGTCGCGCGCGGTGAAGCCCACGCCGTCGACGGCTTTGACCGTGCCGAATGCCTTGTGCAGGTCCCTCACCTCGATCATGGCGCGGCTCCGTTGAAATCGATGAATTGCGGGGTGGCTTGCAGGCGCTCCAGGCACTTCGCGTCGAGCTTGGCCGGCGCCAGGTCTTCCACGAAATGCTTGAGCAGGTCCGGCGCGCAGCCGGCCGTCACCACGTTGTGGCCCTGTCCCTTGAGCACGAAGTGGCGGCCGTTGGCGAAGCCCTTCAGCACGGTGTCGCCATAGGCCGGCGGCGTCACCGGGTCGTACTCGCCGGAGAACAGCAGGGCGGGCTTGTCGCTCTTCACCGGCTGGTGGAAGTCGGCCGGGCGCGTGCCCTTGGGCCACACCGAACACACCGCCTGCAAGGTGTCGAGCACGCGGGTGCCGAGCATGGAGTGCGCGTCCTGCGGGCGCGGCGTGAACAGGTCGGCGTCCTCGCTGCAGATCACCGAGGACTGCATGCCGCCGTTCATGGTGTCCGACAGATCGCCCGACAGCAGCTTGGCCTGGCCCAGCAGCGGGCCGACATCGCCATGCGCGGCCGCGTCGATCGACACCGGCAGCAGCGCGGCGGTGATCGGGGAGTAAGCGAACATGCGCACCACGCTGGCCAGCGAGTACTCGCTCAGCACGCGCTGCACGCTCTGGTAGTTCTGCGGATCGCGGAAGCTGACCTGGTGCGGATTGGCGCGCAGCGCATCGCGCAGCTGGTACAGCGTCTGGTAGGGGTCGCCGAAGCGCTCGTGGCAGGCCTTGTCCGCCGTGCAGCGTGCGAACTGCGCCTTGAGCGCGCTTTCCAGGTTCTGCGCGAAGTCTTCGCCCAGCACCAGTTCGTTCGGCACCACGCCGTCCAGCACCACCGCGCGCACCGCCTCCGGATGGCGCATCAGGTACTGCTGGGCCATGCGCGTGCCGTAGGAAACGCCGACCAGGTCGAAGCTCGGCGAACCCAGCGCGCGGCGCAGGTCGTCCAGATCCTGCGTGGCCACCGTGGTGGTGTAGTAGCGCGGATCGGCCTTGCCTTCGAGCTGCTTGAGGCAGGCCGCGGTTTCGGCGCGCAGCCTGGCGGGGTCGAAGGCGAGCTCTTCGTCGCTGCCCGGCTTCGCTTCCGCCGGCTTGCAGGTCAGCGGGTTGGAGCCGCCGGTGCCGCGCTGGTCCAGCAGCAGCACGTGGCGGTGCGCCAGCAGCGGCTGCAGCGCGGGCGCCACGCCGGGCCAGGTTTCGGTGGCCGCCTGGCCGGGGCCGCCGGCCAGCAGCACCACCATGTCGTCGGTGGCGACCTGGGCGCTGCTGCGGATCACGCCGAACTTCAGCTTGATCTTGCGGCTGTGCGGGTCGTCGCGGTTCTCCGGCACCTCGAACGGCGCGCACCAGGCGGCGGTGGTCATGCCGCTGTTGGGCTGGCCCAGCTCGCATGGCGTCAGCGTGAGCGAACCGAGCCGCCAGGTTTCCGGCCGGGCCGGCGCGGCGGATGCCGCGGCGGCCGGCGTGCCGTCGTCCGCCGCGGCCGCGTCGTTGCCGCCGCCGCGCGCATGGAACTGGTTCCAGGCCAGCGCGCCCAACCCCAGCGCGACGGCGGCGATGCGCACCATGGTGCGTCCCTTGATGGCCATTGCTTGTGTTCCCCTCGCTCATGCGGCCGTGCGGCCGCTGTCATCCCCAATGCGTCAGTGCCCCGCCTCGCCGTCCGGCTGGAAGATCGCTTCGATCGGCTGCTCGAACAGCCGCGCGATCTTGAAAGCCAGCGGCAGGCTGGGGTCGTACTTGCCGGTTTCGACCGCGTTGACGGTCTGCCGCGACACGTCCAGCCGCGCGGCCAGGTCGGCCTGCGACCAGCCGCGCCCGGCGCGCAGTTCGCGTACCCGGTTCTCCATCGCGTCAGTCGCGGTAGCGGCGCTTGGCCCAGGCCAGGGTCGGGCCGTAGACCAGCATCAGCGCCGGAAACACCAGCAGCAGCACGGTGCCGTCCAGGCTGACCACCTTGGCCGCGGCCAGAAAGCCGACGGCCACGCTGAGCACCGCCACCACCCCCGCGGCCAGCGCCAGCGCCTGCAAGTGCAGGCGCTGCATGAATTCGTCGCTGGCGGTGACGTAGCGGAACAGCGAGACCGCCATCGCCGCCACCGGCAACGCCGGCGCCAGCGCGATCAGCGCCTTCAGCCAGGCCGTGCCGGTGGTCTTGTGCAGCGGCCATACGAACAGCATCAGGGCGAAGTACACCGCCATGGCCGGCACGAATTCGGCGAGGTAGCGGCGGTCCTCGCGGCGCATTTCGCCGTCCGCTTCCGAACAGGCCGTGGCGCGCGACACGTAGGCGAGCAGCCAGGTCAGCGCGACCAGCAGCACCAGGGTCAGCACGCGCGAGCCGGTGCCATGCAGGCGGGCCATCAGCCCGACGACCGCGAAATACCCCGCCATGATCAGCCCCAGCAGCAGGCGCCGGGCCCACGCCGGCCAAGCCGCCATGCGCCTGGTCAGACTTTCCATCGCCCCCTCCATACGCCTCGCTCCCCCGTCGATCAGGACGCCTG
This sequence comes from Dyella sp. SG562, assembly GCF_011759495.1. NCBI lineage: Bacteria > Pseudomonadati > Pseudomonadota > Gammaproteobacteria > Lysobacterales > Rhodanobacteraceae > Dyella > Dyella sp. SG562. The sequence continues at coordinate 184,343 of NZ_JAAOYS010000004.1, read as the reverse complement.
CCGTGTCAAGCAAGCTTGACAGCACGCTAGGCAGGGCCCGGCGCGATGTCAAGCACGCTTGACAGGAGCACTGTAAACCTGGGCGTTTGTACGATTTTTTGCGTACAGGCAAGGACTTGGCCCACGGAGGTCACTTTTTGACCCTCCATGTCCTCGACAAATTTTTGACGTTGCTTAATCGTTGGTAGGAAAATTCTGAGAGATTGTTCTCAGATTTAAGTGTCAACTAGATCACGTTTTTTGGCATGGCTTCTGCATAGGCCCATCGCCAACGAGGGAAGCGCCGGCAGCGCCCTCCCCTCGGAGAAAGACGCAGGGGGACGAGAGACCAAGCCCGCGTCCGGAGCGCAACCACTGCCGTACCCAACCAAAAACCCGTTAAGGACAAAGGCATACCATGAAGAACGTTCTCGCCACCGCCCTGATCGCCGCCCTGGGCTTTGCCGCCCTGGCCCCGAACCAGGCTTCGGCCGCCGACGGCACCATCAACATCACCGGCTCCGTCAACGCCTCCACCTGCAAGATCAACGGCGCCAACAGCCCGGCCACGGTCAACGTGACCCTGCCGACCGTGTCGACCACCTCGCTGAGCGCCGCCGGCACGACTGCTGGCCGCACCGCCTTCGCGCTGGCCCTGAGCAACTGCGGCTCGCTGACCAAGGCCCAGACCTTCTTCGAGCCGGGCCCGACCATCATGGCCGACGGCAACCTGAAGAACGGCGGCAGCGCCACCGGCGTCGAAGTGCAGCTGCTCAACAGCGACTTCAGCGCGATCAACCTGGCCGGCACGGCCTCGACCCAGAACTCGCAGCAGGTCGCCCTGACCAGCGGCGCCGGCAACCTGAACTACTACGCGCAGTACTTCGCGACCGCCGCCGCCGGCGCCGGCAACGTGACCACCTCCGTGCAGTTCACGATGCTTTACCAGTAAGTCCCGCCCGGCTAGGCGGTCAGTTGTAGAGGCAAGTCCGCGCCGGAACCCATGGGGCTCGACCCCATGCGGTTCCGGCGCCCACTCCGCCGCCACCGGCGGAGCATCTCAAGTTCGCAGCGAGGGAAATCCATGAGGAAGTTTGTCTGCGCCCTGGGCGCGGGCCTGCTGGCCCTGTGTCTCGGCGCTCCGGCCGCGCACGCCAATGTATTGATCGGCGGCACCCGCGTGGTCTTCCCCGCGAAGGATGGCGAAGTGACCGTGCGCCTGACCAACGACAACGACCACCCCGTGCTGGTCGAGTCGTGGATCGACCGCGGCGATGTGCATAGCACCCCCGAATCCGTCGATGTGCCCTTTCTGATCACGCCTCCGCTGTTCCGCATGGAGCAGAAGAAGGAGCAGAGCCTGCGCATCGTCTACACGCACGAGCAGCTGCCGGCCGACCGCGAGTCGCTGTTCTGGCTCAACGTGCTGGAAGTGCCGCCCAAGCCCACCGGCCCGCAGGCCGAGGGCCAGAACCTGCTGCAGCTGGCGCTGCGTTCGCGCCTGAAGCTGTTCTACCGCCCGGCCGGCCTGCAGGGCGATCCGCTGAAGGCGCCGTCGCAGCTGACCTGGAAGGTCGACGCCGACGGCAAGGCGCTGGTGGCGCACAACCCCACGCCGTTCCACGTCACCATTTCCGAGCTCAGCGTGAGCGTCGGCGGCAAGGCCGTCGCCGCGGAGCTGGGCATGGTCGCGCCGCTGTCGGACCTGCGCCTGCCGCTGCACGACGGCGCGCCGAAGCCTGCCGCCGGCAGCGTGGTGAAGTTCACCGCGATCAACGATTTCGGCGCCGCCGACAGCTACACGGGCGCCATCGCCCCGTGAGCTTCCTGCGCGCCAGCCACGGCAGCGACCGCAACGGCGGCCACTGTGGCCGGCGTGCGCTGCTGTGCCTGGCGATCGCCGGCGCGCTGGGTGGCTGGAGCCTGGGCGCGCTCGCCGCCGCGCCGGCGGCGGCGAACGGCGCGGCCGCTTCCGGCGCCGACGCCTCCGCGCCGGTGGAAGCGAGCTTCGACCGCAACCTGCTGTCGGGCGCCGGCCGCAACACCGGCGACCTCTCGCGCTTCGAGCGCGGCACCATCGTGGTGCCCGGTGTCTACCGCACCGACATCTTCCTCAACGGCGCCTGGGTGGCGCGCGGCGACGTGCGTTTCGCTTCGCCCAAGCCCGATGCCAACGCCATCCCGTGCCTGTCGAAGGAACTGTTCGACCGCCTCGGCCTGCCGCTGCAGAAGCTGTCCGCCGAACAGCAGGCCAAGCTCAACGACGCGCAGGGCTGCCTGGACATCGGCAGCCTGATCGACGCGGCCAGCATGAACTTCGACCAGCCGAACCTGCGCCTGGACGTGAGCGTGCCGCAGGCCTGGCTGGGCACCCGCGCGCGCGGCTACGTGAGTCCGGAAAACTGGGACCGCGGCGTCAACGCGGCGCTGCTCAACTACAGCTTCAACAGCTACCGCACGCGCAACGGCGGCGTCAGCCAGACGTCGTCCTTCCTCGGCCTCAACACCGGCATCAACCTCGGCGGCTGGCAGCTGCGCCACGATTCGACGCTGCTGATGCAGTCCGGCGCCGCCGGCGCACCGTCGCGCCGCCACTGGGAAAACATCGACACCTATCTGCGCCGCGACCTGCCGTCGCTGCGCGCGCAGATGACCATCGGCGATTCGTATACCGGCGGCGAGCTGTTCGACAGCGTCAGCATCCGCGGCGTGCAGATCGCCACCGACGACCGCATGCTGCCGGATTCGTTGCGCGGCTACGCGCCGACCGTACGCGGCGTGGCCGAGTCCAACGCCAAGGTGACGGTGCGCCAGAACGGCATCGTGCTGTACGAAACCACGGTGTCGCCGGGTCCGTTCGTGATCTCGGATCTTTACTCCACCGGCTACGGCGGCGACCTCAATGTCACCATCACCGAAGCCGACGGCCGCATCCGCAACTTCACCGTGCCCTACGCCTCGGTGCCGCAGCTGCTGCGCCCGGGCGTCACGCGCTTCTCGGTGGTGGCCGGCGAGCTGCACGACACCTCGATCCACGCCAAGCCGGCGATCGCGCAGGCCACCGTGCAGCACGGCTTCAGCAACCTGCTCACCGGCTACGCCGGCATCGTCGGCACCTCCGGCTACGGCGCGGTGCAGGTGGGCGGCGCGTTCAACACGCACTACGGCGCGATCGCGCTGGACGTCACCGCGGCGCGCACCGAGATCCCCGGCCAGTCCAGCCAGGACGGCCAGAGCGTGCGGCTGAGCTACAGCAAGATCATCCCGGAGAGCAACACGTCCTTCAGCGTGGCCACCTACCGCTATTCCACCAGCGGCTACCTGGGCCTGCGCGACGCGCTGCTGACCCGCGACATCGCGCGCGGCTACCGCTACGTGGACCCCACCACGCTCACCACCATCAACGGCGTGAGCACGCCGGACCTGCTCACGCCGGAGCAGCGCCAGGCGCTGCAGGGCGCGTCCAACAGCTTCACCAGCTTCACCCGCCAGCTCGACCGCCAGCGCAGCCGCTTCGACATCAACGTCAACCAGCGCCTGGGCCAGAGCGGCGGCACCGTCTACGTCACCGGCTCCGCGGTGGACTACTGGAGCCGCAGCGGCACCGACGTGCAGTTCCAGGTGGGCTACAACAACGCGTTCCGCCGCCTGAGCTACAACCTGTCGGCCACGCGCGTGCGCGACGTCAACGGCCGCTTCAGCAACCAGTTCTTCGCCAGCATCTCGCTGCCGCTGGGCGACAGCGTGCACGCGCCGACCTTCGGCGCCACCGTGAGCCACGACAGCAGCGGCCATTCGCTGGCCCAGGGCACCTTGAGCGGCACCGCCGGCGTCGACAACGAATACAGCTACGGCGCCACCGCCACGCACGACAACGGCGGCAACGGTACGGATTCCAGCAATGCCGGCACCGTGTACGGCGGCTACCGCAGCCCGTTCGCGCAGTTCAACGCCAGCTACGGCAAGGGCAGCGGCTACTCGCAGGCCTCGGTCACCGTGGCCGGTTCCGTGGTGGCGCATCCGGGGGGCGTGACCTTCGGCCAGCCGATGGGCGACACCGTGGCGATCGTCTCCGCGCCGGACGCCAAGGGCGCGCGCGTGCTCAACGCCGCCGGCGTGCGCATCAACGGCGCCGGCTATGCGCTGGTGCCCTACCTCACGCCGTACAACCGCAACACCGTGCAGATCGACCCGAAGGGCCTGCCGCTGTCGGTGCAGATGGAAAGCACCAGCGCCGAAACGGCGCCGCATGCCGGCGCCGTGGTGATGCTGCGCTACAAGACCGAAAGCGGCCGCTCGATGATCGTGCGCGTGAAGCAGGCCGACGGCCGCGTGGTGCCGTTCGGTGCCGAAGTGGTGGACGAGAACGGCAAGAACGTGGGCGTGGTCGGCCAGGCCGGGCGTATCCTGGCCCGCGTCGCGGGCGACCGCGGCGTGCTGAGCGTGCAGTGGCAGGATGCCGACGAGAACGCGCTGCGCTGCCAGTTCCCCTATCAATTGCCCGCTGCGGCCAAGGGCGCGGCGGACAGCTACCAGAAGTTCGACGCCACCTGTACCGCGGCGGTGTCGGGCAGCGGGAGCCACCCGTGATGCGCATGTTCCATTTCTCGCGACGCATCGGCGGCCTGTTGCTGCTGGCGCTGCTGCTGTGCCTGCTGCCGCTGGGCGCCAGCGCGGCGGTGAACTGCACGATCACCAACAATACGCTGAGCATCGGCAACGTCAGCGTGTCGCCCAGCGCGCCGGTGGGCACGGTGCTGGCTACTTCAGGCACCGCGCCGATCACCATCAGCTGCACCGGCATGCCGTACGACAACACGGCGCAGGGCAAGGTGGTGACGATGCAGGCGGGCAACCTGGCGCCGCGCGATCCCAGCGATCCGCCCAGCGGCGGCGGCATCGCCTTCGACACTAATGTGCAGGGCGTGGCCCTGGTGGTCACCGCGACGCCGGTGCAGGCCTCGGACAGCGCCTGCCTGCGCTGCGGCCCGGGCAGCACGGCGGGCTTCGAAGCGGTGACGGTCAACTACCCCACCACCAGCGCGACCTCCACCTTCACCGCCAAGCTGGTCAAGACCGGCCCGATCACGCCCGGTGCACTGGGTTCGATCCAGCTCATGCAGTTCTGGTGGTACATCTACGGCAAGACCTCCAGCGTCGGCCCGCTGTCCAGCCTCACCTTCAGCGGCGGCAATGTCAGCGTGATCGCCTGCTCGGTGAATACCGATTCGCAGACGCTCAACGTGGCCCTGCCGCCGGTGAGCACCAGCGCGCTGACGGCCGTCGGCGCCACCGCCGCGACCACGGCGTTCAAGATCAACCTCAGCTGCCAGTCGGGTTCGAACGTGTCCATCACGCTGGCCACGTCCACGCCGGGCACCGGCGCTGGCGTGATCGCGCCGGCCACCGGCACCGGCAAGGCGGCGAACGTGGGCGTGCGCCTGCTCGACGGCAGCCGCAATCCGGTGACCTTCAACACGGCGAAGTCGCTGGGCGCCACGCCCAACGGCACGCTGAGCATTCCGTACTACGCGCAGTACTACCTGACCGCCACGCCGGCCGGCAGCGGCCAGGTGACGGCGACGGCTACTTACACGCTGACCTACCAATAGCGCCGTGAGCGCCAGTCAGCACGGCCAGCCGCGGCTGGCCGCCATCCGCCGCCGCTGCCGGGGAAGGCACGGCGGCATGCAGGGGGAAACAACGTGATGCGCCGGATTCTGCTGCTGCTCGCGGCAACCATGCTCTTGCTGCCGCTGGGCGCGCAGGCCAGCTGCAGTTTCACCAGCGGCAATACCGCCAACGTCAACATCTCGTTCGGCAGCACCACGATCACGATCGACCCGAACCTGCCGGTGGGCGCGACGCTGGCCAGTTCCGGCCAGTTCTCGCCGACGCCGATCTCGCAGATCTCCTGCAACAGCACCACCACCATCGGCGTGGTCAACGTGGCCGGCAGCCAGCCTGCCTCGGGCGCCACCATCTTTCCCACCGGCGTGGCCGGCGTCGGCTATCGCGTGACGCATCCGGATACTTCCAGCTATCTGCGCGCCTATCCCGGCGATTCGATCGCCAGCGGCAGCTACCAGATGTCGGTGACCTCCGGCCTGGAGTTCGTCAAGACCGGCACTATCGCCAACGGCGCCACGGTGGGCAGCGGCACGATGGGCTACTGGCGCTACGACAACAACCGGCGCATCGAGAACTTCAACCTCAGCACCACGCTCACCTTCGTCTATCCCTCGTGCTCGGTGAATACCAGCACGATCAACATCGTGCTGCCCACGGTGTCCAATACCGCCTTCAATGGCGTGGGTACGGTGGCGGGCGCGACGGTGGTGCCGATCGCCCTGCAGTGCGCGGCGGGCAGCCAGATGTACATCCAGTTCGATACGGCCAACGCCGCCAGCGGCGCCACCGGCGTGATCGCGCCGGCCACCGGCACGGGGCGCGCGCAGAACGTCGGCGTGCAGCTGATCGACAAGACCTTCGTGCCGGTCAGCTTCGGCACGCCCGCGCTGGTCGGCACCACCCCGAACGGGCCCCTCACCCTTACCTACTACGCGCGCTACTACCAGACCGCCACGCCGGTCGCGGCCGGCTCGGTGAGCGCGACGGCGACGTTTACCCTGTCGTACCAGTGAGGCTTCAGTCGTAGGTCTGCGTGACCAGTTTCGGCTGCGCGCTCAAGTATTGGCCGAAGTAGACGATTAAGGGGTCTGAGGCGAGCGGCGTACCGACGGTGTCGCTCACCGACAGCGCATACGACTGCGCGAGCTGGCCAGGCGTGGGATGGGCCCCCTCCGAACAGCGATAGCGATGCGCCGCATTCGCGCCTTGCGCATCGCCGATGCGCTGGGAGCTCGCCGAACAGGTCGGTTCGACGATCCTTCCCGAGAAGACGATCGTCCCGCCATCGGCCATCGCCGCCGCCGGCGCGAAGGCCATCGCGACCAGGCCAGCCACCAGCGTCTTGCGTATCCAGATCCGCATCCCGACCTCCCTGCGCCCCTCAATCGGATGAGCGCTTTTCCGGTCTGTCGGCTGCCCGGGACCGGGCTTTAATCCGAAAACTGTTGCGAATTCGGATTTGTGATGAGCGTCACAATGCGTGGGCGTATGTCGAACGGTCTATGGCCGAAAGCTCGATGTAAATCAAAGCTTTGTGATTAATTTGTTTGGGCCGGATGCAGAGTTGCCGCTAGCCTGCGGCAGGCGCAGGGGATTTTTGGGGCGGGTATTCGAGCCCGCCCGATCGGGTACCAGGAAGGTGTCGGCCCGCCAGCCGGAAACTTCAGCGCGAGGAGACGTATTTCTCGCGGCGGATCTGCGGCACCGGCAGGCCGTATTCCTTCAGCGCATTGAAGGCGCCGTCGACCATGTTCGGATTGCCGCACAGATAGGCGATATCGCGGTCGGCGCTGGGCGAGAGCTCCGCCAGCACGCCCTGCACGTGGCCGCTGCGGTCGTTCGGACGCGGCACGGCGCGGGCCTGGCGGCTCAGGCAGGCGTGGAAGGAGAAACCCGGGTTCTCGCGCTCGAAGGCTTCGAATTCGGCGCCGTACAGCAGCTCGGTCTCGTTGCGCGCGCCGTACAGCAGGGCCACTTCGCGCCCGCCCTGGGCCAGCAGCTCGCGCAGCAGCGGCAGCATGGCGCGGTACGGGGTGACGCCGGTGCCGGTGGCCAGCAGCAGATAGCGCGGATGCGCGTCGCCCGGCTGCAGGCAGAAGCGGCCATAGGGGCCGCTGGCTTCGACAGTCTGGCCCGCTTCCAGGCTGCCCAGCAGCCTGGTGGCGGCGCCGCCTTCGACGTAGCTCACGGCGATTTCGATGCGCTGCGCCGGCGAGCGGCCGTCGCCGACGGTGGCCACGGAATAGCTGCGCTTGGTCGGCGTGCCGTCGTCGTACTGGAAGTGCACCTGCAGGAACTGCCCGGGCACAAACGCGAGCACCTGCCCGTCGGCGCGCTCGAACACCAGGTGGCGCACGGTGGGAGCCAGCATGTAGCTGTCGACGAGGCGGAGGGTGAAATGATCGGCCATGGGAATCCGGAAACAGTGAGTGCGCCCCGCGGAACCGGCCGGCGGGAACCAGCCCGCTATAATAGGAGGCTGGCCCCTTCGGTGCAGCCCATGCCCACCCCGCCATCCTCATCCGCCCCCGCCCTCGTCGTCGACAACCTGCGCAAGACCTACGCCAACGGGGTGGAAGCCCTCAAGGGCGTCAGCCTGACCGTGGAACCCGGCGACTTCTTTGCCCTGCTCGGCCCCAACGGCGCCGGCAAGTCCACCCTGATCGGCATCCTGTCCTCCCTGGTCAACGCCAGCGGCGGCGACGCGCGCGTGTTCGGCGTGTCGGTCAACCAGCAGCGCGGCAAGGCCATGCAGCTGATCGGCCTGGTGCCGCAGGAAATCAACTTCAATGTGTTCGAGAAGCCGTTCGACATCTGCGTGAACGAGGCCGGTTTCTACGGCATCCCGCGGCGCATCGCCACCGAGCGCGCCGAGAAGTACCTGCGCGAGCTGCGCCTGTGGGACAAGAACCAGGAGCAGGCGCGCACGCTCTCCGGCGGCATGAAGCGCCGCCTGATGATCGCCCGCGCCATGATGAACGAGCCCAAGCTCTTGATCCTCGACGAGCCCACCGCGGGCGTCGACATCGAGATCCGCCGCTCGATGTGGCAGTTCGTCAGCGGCATCAACGCGGCCGGCACCACAGTGATCCTCACCACGCATTACCTGGAGGAAGCCGAGCAGCTGTGCCGCAACATCGCCATCATCGACCGCGGCACCATCGTGGAGAACACCACCATGAAGCGCCTGCTGTCGACGCTGGACTCGGAAACCTTCGTGCTCGACGTGTCCGGCGTGCCGGGCGAACTGCCCGCCCTGCCCGGCGTCAACCTGCGCCGCCTGGACGACCACACGCTGGAAGCGGAAATGTCCCGCGCCCACGACCTCAACTCCATGTTCACCGCGCTGTCCTCGCACGGCGTCACCGTCACCTCGATGCGCAACAAGACCAACCGCCTGGAAGAACTGTTCGTGCGCCTGGTGGAGCAGGGCCGCAACGCCAAGTCCGCGCAGGAGCAGGCCGCATGAATGCCACCGGCAACCTCGTCGCGCTGGGCACCATCGTCCGCCGCGAAATCGTGCGCATCCTGCGCATCTGGACGCAGACGCTGATCCCGCCGGCCATCACGATGACGCTTTACTTCGTCATCTTCGGCAAGCTGATCGGCAGCCGCATCGGCACCATCGAAGGCGGCTTCAGCTACATGCAGTACATCGTGCCGGGCCTGGTGATGATGAGCATCATCACCAACAGCTACGGCAACATCTCCAGCTCGTTCTTCGGCGCCAAGTTCAGCCGCGCGGTGGAGGAGATGCTGGTGTCGCCGATGCCGAACTGGGTGATCCTGCTGGGCTACGTCACCGGCGCGGTCACGCGCGGCATGATCGTCGGCGCGCTGGTGCTGGTGATCGCGCTGTTCTTCACCCACCTGCAGGTGGTGCACCCGCTGATCACCTTCGTCTCGGTGCTGCTGGGCGCGACCATCTTCTCGCTGGCCGGCTTCGTCAATGCGGTATACGCGAAGAAATTCGACGACATCGCCCTGGTGCCGACCTTCGTGCTCACCCCGCTCACGTATCTGGGCGGCGTGTTCTATTCGGTCAACATGCTGGCCGAGCCGTGGCAGAGCATCTCGCGCGTCAACCCCATCCTGTACATGGTCAACGCCTTCCGCTTCGGCGTGCTGGGCGTGAGCGACGTGAACATCGGCGTGGCCTTCGTGGTGATGCTTCTGTTCGTCGGCGGGCTGGCCGCGGTGGCGCTGCACCTGCTCAAGCGCGGCGTGGGCCTGCGTTCGTAACCGGCATGCGCGTCAACAAGTACATCAGCGAGGCCGGCCTCTGCTCGCGCCGCGAGGCGGACGAGCTGCTGCTGGCCGGACGCGTCACCATCAACGGCGAAGTCGTCAGCACCGGCGCCAAGGCGCTGGAAGGCGACGAGGTGCGCGTGGACGGCGAGATCGTCAAGGCGCGCATCCTGGCGGCGACGCCGGCGGCGAAGCGCGCGGTGTACATCGCGCTGAACAAGCCGGTGGGCATCACCTGCACCACCGACCAGAGCGTGTCCGGCAATATCGTCGACTTCGTCGACCACCCGCAGCGCGTGTTTCCGATCGGCCGCCTGGACAAGGACTCGGAAGGCCTGATCCTGCTCACCAGCAACGGCGACATCGTCAACGAGATCCTGCGTTCGGAAAACAACCACGAGAAGGAATACCTGGTGGCGGTGAACAAGCCCGTCACCGATGCCTTCCTCGCCGGCATGGCCAAGGGCGTGCGCATCCACGGCCAGCTGACCAAGCCGTGCCGCACGCGCAAGATCGCCAAGTTCGGCTTCGCCATCGTGCTGACCCAGGGCCTGAACCGGCAGATCCGCCTGATGGCCGCCGAGTTCGGCTACCGGGTCACCCAGCTGCGCCGCGTGCGCATCGTCAACGTGAAGCTGGGGCACCTGAAGCCGGGCCAGTGGCGCAACCTCACCGAGGCGGAACTCAAAGGGCTGCTGCCCAACCGCACGCAGTGGTGAGGTCTCTTCCCTGCACACTGCTTGCTTGAACCGGGCCGCTTGACGCGGCCGGATTCCGCGGCTATATATTTAGCAACTTCGTTAATTGCTTAAGAGCTGATGGCCGTCGACCTGTTCTTCGAAGCCCTGGCCTCCCGCCCCCGGCGCGAAATCCTGGCCTATCTGTCGGCCCAGGAGCTGACCGCGGGCGAGATCGCCAGCCGTTTCTCGATGAGCGCGCCGGCCATTTCGCGCCACCTGTCCGTGCTGGAAGGCGCGGGGCTGGTGAGCAGCGAGCGGCGCGGCCAGTACGTGGTGTACCGGCTCAACAAGGACAACCTGGTCAATACGCTGACGGGGTTCGCCTTCGAAATCTGTCCCAAGGCCGGACCGTTGAAGCGCGAGTCGCGCCGGCTCGCACGCAAGGAAAGCTGACGCGGCGAAAGCGCCAGCCCAGGGGAATCCAATCGAGCGGTTCGTACCGGTGGTGCCAGCGGCGCCGCCACGGAGAAGTGCGTCATGGCGATACAGACACGCAGCACCGGCAGTTTTCCCACGGCGACGATCGCCTCGCCGCATGGCGGGCTGCCGGTGGAGGTCAGCTTGATCGCGCAGCTCGGGCATGGCGTGGGCGACCAGATGCATGCCAGCGCCTCGGCGCTGCAGCGGGCGCATCCGGCCTTTGTCGACGAGCTGGACGAGCCCTCGACCAAGCTGGGCGGCACCGATTTCGCCAAGGGCGATGCCACCGCGCTGTACACCTTCGCGGTGGGCACGAAGGGACATCCGTTCCATCGCCATGCGGGGCACCGCGTGTTTACGGCCGTCTCCGGCAGCGGCGGCGCGCAGTTGCGCTTCTCCACGGCGACCAGCGCCGAACTGGCCGACGATCCCGCGCACTTCGCGCGCACCCTGCACCACATCGATATTCCGCCGGACTGCATGTTCACCGTGCGCTTCAACGGCACGACCTGGCACCAGTTCGCGCCGCTGGACCCCGCGCACCCCGCGCTGTTCGCCATCTCCTGCCACACCAACGAACTGGGCGGCGAGCTGAGCGAAGCCGTGCGCCAGCAGGTGCTTGCGGGCACCGCCTCGATTCCCTCGCTCACCGAAACCCTGCCCGGCGCGGTGCTGCGCTGGCTGGCCGCCAACCCGCCGGCATCCGAAGACATTCCCACCATCGCACTCGCGCTGGAAGCGGCGCCGGGTTCGCTGCAGAGCCGCCTGTGCCGCGTCGCGCGCGGCATGCTCGGCCGCCTGCGCGGCCTGTGCGCCACCTGCCGCAAGGCCGGCGGCTTTTTGTGGGAATCGCAGGGGCGCCTGCCGGTGCAGGCCATCGAGCCGCCGATGGACTCGCTGCTGCGCGGACAGCTCGAACACAGCCACCAGCACGAGGACATGGTGCGCATCCGCCTGCGCGATCCGGCGCTGGCACGCGCCGGCGCGCCGCGCCTGCTGGCCGGGCTGCTGGACGGCTTCCTGCGCAATCCGCCTTCGAGCGTGTCGCGCATGATGGCGGTGCGCAACACGCTGGTGCGTCCGCTCGGCCTGCGCACTTCGCCGCTGGGCTGCCCGGTGTCCTCGCTGCTCTCGCACCAGGCGGGCGAGACCTTCGACGGCCGCTTCCCGGTGCTCGCGCAAGCCGTGGATGCGCGGCATGCGCAGGTCATCCTGGGCGCCGACGACAAGCACCTGCGCTTCCGCTCCTGCGTGGCGGTACGCATCGTCGACGACGCGCACGTCGAACTCACGCTCGGCACGCGCGTGCACTGCAAGAACCTGTTCGGCGATATCTATATCGGGCTGATCGAACGCATGCACCGCCACCACGTCAGCCCGGCAATGCTGCGGCTGGCGGCCGAACACGCCTTCATGCGCCAGCCCGTGCGCAGCTCGCCGCTGCGCGTGCTGCCGCTATAGCGACTGGATGTAGGCGGCCAGCGCCTGGATATCTTCATCGTCCAAGTGCTGCGCCACGCCTTCCATGATCCTGCCGTTGCTGACGCCGACGCGCTTGCCATGGCGGTAGTCGCCCAGCTCCTGCCCGACATAGAACGCCGACTGCCCCGCCAGGCGCGGGAAGGTGTGCCACGCGGTATCCGGCGCGCCCGACCACGGACTGGCCGGCCCCTGCCCCGCCGGACCATGGCAACCCTGGCATGGCGGCACGCCTTTGGCCGGATCGCCCGCCAGGAACAACTGCGCGCCGCGCGACGCGGCATCGGGCTTGCCCGCCGCCTTGGCCGGCAGCGCGGCGAAGTGCGCCGCGAGGTTGCGCATGTCCTGGTCGCTGAGCGTCGCGGCCTGGCCGGTCATGATCGGATCGCTGCGCTGGCCGCCCTTGAACGCCTTCAGCTGCAGATAGAGATACGTCGCCGACTGGCCGGCGAGGTTCGGGAAGTTCGGCGCTATCGCGACGCCTTGCGGACCATGGCAGGCGCCGCAGACGGCCGCCTTGGCCGCGCCGGCCTTCGCATCGCCATGGACCGGCGGCTGCGCGCGCACGTCGAGCATCGCCACCGGCTTCGCGGCAGCGCTCGCCGCGGGTGCCGGCGCGTCCTGCGCGAAGGCACACGGCATCGCCAGCAAGGAAACCGCGAGCGAAAGTTGGCGGATCATCGCGGCCTCCTTACAGCTTCACGTTGAACAGGGCGCCCAGCATGGTCACGCCGTAATGGTGCTGCGGCCCCTTGTCGGTATAGATGCGCTGGCCATAGCTCAGCGTCTGGTCGAACCCCAGGTAATGCCAGTCGGTGAAGCTGCCGGTTTCGCGGCGGCCGAACAGGCGCATGCCGAAGCGGCGGGTGAAGTCGAAGTTGAAGCCCAGGTCCAGCGTATTGCTGCGGTACTTGTTGTCCGGGAAGGCGTTGCCCGCCGCCGTAGCCGCATCCGGTGCGCGGTAGGCGAGGGCGCCGATGGTGGCGTAGCTGTAGCCGACGTGGCCGAACGAGCCGCTGTAGTTGTAGCTGAGGTCGGCGCGCACGCGGCCGAAATCGTGGGTGAGGGTGAAGCCGGCATTGCTGTTGCGCTCGCGGTCGAATTCCCACCACTGGTTGCCGTACGGATACAGCGGCCCGCCGAGATTCGGGTTGGTCTGCCCCGGTGTGCCCAGCGCCGCGCCGGCCGCGCCGCCGTCGGAGTCGCCCACATTGGCAATGCCCATATGCGAAGTCTCGATGCCCAGATACGCGCTGGCGGTAGTGCGCGCGCCGGGCTGCCAATCCCACTGCAAGGTGGCGCCGTTGCTGCGCGTGTCCTGGCGGCCGATCGGCGTGGCGTACTGGTCGCGGTTGCCGTAGAAGGTGGCGGAAACCGTGGTGGCGTCGCCGAACGGATAGGTGACGATCAGCCGCGCCTTGCTTTCGTTGCGGTCCGAGAGATCGTACTTGCGCATGTCGGCGACCGTATGCGCGGGCAGGCCGTTGGCAGGATCCATAAAGCCCGGCAGCGATTCGGAGAAGAACTGCGCATAGGGATCATAGTTGTACGGCCCGCCGCGTCGGCGTGCGTATTCATAGCTGGCGCGCAAGGTCGCATCGCCGAACGAGCGCGACATCCATGAAATCTTGATGCGGTGCTCGTCCACCCGCTTGCGTTCGCGATACTTCGGTTCGTTGTGGTCGAAGGTATAGGCCACGCCCAGGCTGTTGCGCCGCCCGAACTGCCAGTCGCCGCCCAACTCGAACAGCGTGTCGTCGTAGCCATACGGCACGTTGCGCACGGTGACATTCGACGACCAGTACAGCGGATTGCGCGGATCGAAAATGCCCACCTCGCCCGGCACGATGCTGCCCTGCGAGCCGTTCTCCGAGATATAGCCGTACTGCCCCGTCTGCGGGTTGTAGGCGAGATAGCGCGTCTTGTTGTCTTCGCGATACCAGCGCAAGCCGGCATGCCAGCCAAAGCTGGACGACGGATGGAAATTCACCCGCGCATCGACCAGGCCGGTATCGATCCGCGCATTGGCATTGCGCTGCGACAGCGCGGCCGGCGTGTTCCAGTCGGCGCAAGGCAAGGTGTAGTTGGGGCCGCCGATCGGCGTCATGTCGACACCCAGCACGCCGGCGCAGGTCACCGGCGGACGCAGCGCTGCGTTCTGGCGCATGGTGCCCCACGCGGCGGCAACGCTGAATTGGCCGTTGCCCTTCAGCTCGCGCGACAGGTCCAGGCGCAGGTTGTGGTAGTCGTTGTCCGGCTCCAGCGAGAACTCGCCCTGGTAGATATTCGCCACCTGCGGCACGCCCACCACGTTCTGCAGCTGGAACGGGCTCTGGTAATCCAGGTAGTCCTTGTGGTTGCGGAAGAACGAGCCGGTGTACGTGCCGACGAAGTGCCACACCCTGCCCACCTTGCGCAACGACAGGTTGACGTCGGTGGTGGAGAAATCGACCGGCCGCACCGTCTCGTTGATGCCGCCCTGCAGATCGTTGAAGGCGAAGAACATCGGCCCGCCCCACAAACGCGTGCCCTTGCGTTCCTCGTTGCTGATCGCCGCGGTGCCGATCCAGCCGCGGTACAACTCGCCTTCCAGCGACAGGCCGCTGCGGGTGCGGGTCAGTCCGATGCTGCGCCTCGGCACGGCCGCGGAAGCAGCGGCGATCTGTGCAGGCGTGCTGGCGCCGGGTGTGAGCGAAGCGGGCAAGGTGAGGTTGCTGCTACCGATGCCATTCCAGATCGGGAAGGCGTTGGTCGACACCGTATGCGGCATATCGCGGTAGAACGCTTCGATCCGGTAGCTGCCGTATTTGCCGGCGCGCAAACGGTAGTACTGGTCGTCGGCGCTCAATCGGCTGGCGCGGAACTCCACGTATTCGCCGGTGCGCCGGTTGTCGAACATCAATCCCAGATAGCCCAGCGCGAAGCCGTTCTTCCAGTCGCTGTACTGGCGGAAGAATTCCGCGTTGCGGTCGCCGTTGAGGTGGATATAGCCGAGCTGCAATAGTCCGCGATAGGTCCAGTCGCTGCCCGGCGCGACAGGCGTGCCGTCATCGGCCTGCGGCGGATACGGATATGGCACACCGGTGGGCGTGCGCTTCATGCCCGCATGCAGCCACGACATGCCGTTTGAGAGCAGCCCGTCCTGGATCCCCGCCATCATCGGCGTCCACCCGCGCGGATCCAGCGCATTGCCGTACTGCATGTCGCCCACGCGCATGGTGTCGCTGCCGTCCGCCACCTGCGCGGAAGCGGCGCCCGCCGCCAGGCCCGGCAGCGCGAGGAGAAGGAGCTGGAGCTTGCGCATCGTCCGCCTCCCTCACTTGTGGAATTTCGGTCCGGACGGGTTGTTGGACCCGTGGATATTGGTGTGGCAGGTCAGGCAGCCGCGGCCCATGATCCGCTCGTCCGGCGACACGCCATTGCCCAGGCCCGCGGCGCTCTGCAGGTCGTTCGGATGCTGCGTCATGGTGTGGCACTGCTGGCACAGCATCGGGATCGGCGCCACCAGCAAGGTCTGCTGGTTGGAGCCGTGCACGTCGTGGCAGTTGAGGCAGTTCTGCCGCACCGGCGCGTGCTCGAACAGGAAGGGGCCGCGCTTTTCGGCGTGGCAGCCGTAGCAGGTCTCGTTGACCGTGTCGGTCTTCAGCAGCGGCTTGGTGATGGTGCCGTGCGGGTTGTGGCAATCGGTGCAGGCGACCTGCCCTTCCGGCAGCGGCATGTGCGAGCGGCGGTTGAACTTGGCGCGGATGTCCTGGTGGCAGCCGCTGCACACTTCGTTGATCGACGGCTTGGCCAGCACGCCTTCGGGCGACAGCCGCGCCATCGGGTTGTGGCAATCGCTGCAGGAAAGGCCGCGGTTCTCGTGCACCGACCCCAGCCAGTGCTGCCGCGCGCCGCCGGCATGGCAACCGAGGCAGACCTGCGTCTGCGCCTGCACGGGCGTGCCGCCGTCGTGCGTGAAAGCGATGATCGAGCCTTTCGCCGCGGGGTTCTTCGCGTGCAGCGAGCCGGGGCCATGGCAGGTCTCGCAAGCTGCCTGCGGCCCGCTGTGTGCCGCGCCGACACGGAACGAAGCGACATGCAGCGAATGCGAGGCCTGCACGTTTTCCAATGCGTGGCAGGCCATGCAGGTCCTGGCGCCGACAGCATCGGCGTCGGGCGCCAGCGGGTTCTTCGGGATGGGGGCCGAATCGAACGGCGTGGCGGGCGAGTCGCTGACGGGACGCAGATGCGGGTCGCGGTTACGCGCATCGTTGGCGCCCATGTCGGTGGCCGGCAGCATCCGCGCGATATCGCTCTGGCTCAGGCCGGACGACCCGGCCGGGGCCGCCTGCTGCGCCTGCGCACCCGGTGCCGGCAGCGCCGCCAGCAGCCCGATGGCCGCGCAAAGCAACGTCCCTGGCAGAAACGGGAACACACGCATGGCGTAACCCCATTGGCTAGCGTGATGCGCCGGCGTGTCGTCCCCTGTGGCCGGTGCCGCCAGGAGTATTCACCCTCGCCCGAACGGGAATAAGCCCTCGCGCCGAAAATGATTGTCCAAGGCGCGAGAACAATCGCAGCCTGTGGCGACGCAACATCGCGCCGCCAAAGCTTGCGGTAGCCTGAAAAGCGGGGGCTCATCCCGCGACGGGAGCCGGGACATGCAGGATCTCAACGACATCCTCTATTTCGTGCAGGTCGTCGAGCACGGCAGCTTCACCGCCGCGAGCCGCGCGATGGGCATGGCCAAATCGCAACTGAGCTTCCGCATCGCGCGGCTCGAGGAACATCTGGGCGTGCGCCTGATCCAGCGCACCACGCGGCGTTCTCACGTCACCGACATCGGCCGCCGCTACTACGACCAGTGCTGCCTGATGCTGGCCGCCGCCGAGCGCGCGCAGGAAGTGATCGACGATGCGCAGGCCATTCCGCGCGGACGCCTGCGCGTGGCTTGCCCGGTAATGTTCGCGCAGCTGCTGCTGGCGCCGGTGCTTGTAGGTTTCCTGCGCCGGCACCCGGATGTGCAGGTGGATCTGGATATCTGCCATCACCAGGTCGACGTGGTGGCGAACGGCTACGACATCGCTTTCCGCGTGCGCGCGTCGGTGCAGGATTCCAGCCTGGTGGTGCGCAGCTTCGGCATGGATCCGCAACTCCTGGTGGCCAGCCCCGAACTGCTGCAGCGTGCGGAGCCGCCGCAGCAACCCGCCGACCTGCGCCATCTGCCGAGCGTCAGCGTGCTGTCCTGCGAAGGCCGCCATTTCTGGACGCTGCTCGATGCCGCCGGCCACGCGCAGCGCGTGGAGCATCACCCTGCTCTGGTGAGCGACGACCTGCAGGTGCTGTATCAGGCGGTGACCGGCGGGCTCGGCATCGCGCAGTTGCCGCGCTTCATCTGCCGCGAGCCGATCGCCCGTGGACAACTGGTCCCGGTACTGCCGGCATGGAGCCTGCCGCCGGGCAACGTGCATGCGGTGTATCCGTCACGCCACGGCCATACGCCGGCGATGCGCTGCTTCATCGATTACATCGCCGAGCACCTGCCGGATGCGCTGGCGCGCGTGCAGCGCGGCGTGCCGGGCGGCGACGTGAAACCGCTGCTGGCGGTGGCCTGAGCCGGCATGGGGCTGGCAAAAACCTGCCCCTCCCTGCAAGAATTCACGAACCATCGCGCCGAAGGGGGAGCGATGGACGCGCGCCGGCACCGGACGCACCCATATCAACGGACGATTCCAGGGACTACACATGCAAAGCAAATTCCTGCCGGCACTCGGCCTGCTGGCCGCCTTCGCTTGGACCTCGCCGCTGCTCGCCGCGCCGGCCGACACGCCGGCCGCCGAAGACAGCGTGCCCGCCGAGGCGCAGGCCTTCCTCAAGTCGCTGCACCCGGCCACCGGCGACGTGGTGGTGCCGGGCGCGCAGGCCACGCTGAAACTGGACAAGGGCTACAGCTTCCTGCAGGCGAAAGAAGCGCAGGACGTACTCACCCGGCTGTGGAACAACCCGCCGGACCAGGACGTGCTGGGCATGATCCTGCCCAGCGAGAACATGAACGTGCTGCTCGACGACAAGGCCTGGGCGGTGGTGGTGACCTTCGTCGACGAAGGCTATGTGTCGGACGAGGACGCGGCCAAGCTCGATTACAACCAGATGCTCAAGGACATGCAGGAGGCCAGCAAGGACGAGAACGCCGAGCGCCTCAAGCAGGGCTATCCGGCGATCGAGCTGGTCGGCTGGGCCGAGCAGCCGCATTACGACGCGGCTTCGCACAAGCTGTACTGGGCGCGCAATCTCAAGTTCAAGAAGGCCGACGGTTCTTCCGACGGCGCCTCGCTGAACTACGCCATCCGCGTGCTCGGCCGCCGCGGCTATCTGTCGCTCAATGCGGTGGCGCCGATCGACCAGCTGGCCCAGGTGCGCGCAGACATGCCCAAGGTGCTGGAGATGACCGAGTTCAACGACGGCGAGCGCTACACCGACTACAACTCCAAGACCGACAAGGTCGCCGCCTACGGCATCGGCGCGCTGGTGGCCGGCGGCATCGCGGCGAAAGCCGGCCTGTTCGCCAAGCTCGGCGTGCTGCTGCTGGGCTTCAAGAAGGTGATCATGGTGGGCGTGGTGGCGATCGGCGGTTTCTTCGCCAGGTTGTTCGGGCGCAAGAAGGCGCAGTAAACCGCGGAACGTAGGTTGGGGTGAGCCATAGGCGAACCCCAACACCGCCAGCTCCAAGCGCAGCGCAACGTTGGGGTTCGCCTGCGGCTCACCCCAACCTACAACGGGGTGTCCAGCCTCACGCCCAGCGAGGACAGACAACGCAGGCCGTCGGCGCTGGGCACCAGCGCACGGCCCTGCGTGGCGCGGCGCAGCCAGCCCGCATCGAGCATGGCCGACGTCATCGCCACGCCGAGCGGGCCACCCACGTGCAGGCGGCGCTCGGTCCAGTCCAGGCAGCCGCGGCCGTGCAGGCGCAGCAGCTGGCCGGTGGCTTCGAGTTCAAGACCGGCTTCGCTCAGCGCCCGCGCACCGGCGGGCAGCAGGCGCAGGCCTTCGCTGGCCGCTTCCAGGTAATCGCGCGCCAGCAGGCTTTCGCACAGCGCCACAC
This sequence comes from Dyella sp. SG562, assembly GCF_011759495.1. Classification (NCBI taxonomy): domain Bacteria; kingdom Pseudomonadati; phylum Pseudomonadota; class Gammaproteobacteria; order Lysobacterales; family Rhodanobacteraceae; genus Dyella; species Dyella sp. SG562. The sequence continues at coordinate 164,762 of NZ_JAAOYS010000004.1, read as the reverse complement.
CGAGCTGGCCGGCGAGATGGCGATAGCAGGTGCGCGCGCGGCGCACCGCCGCATCGGCGGACGTCTTTGGCGGCGCGCTGCGCGTGCGCGGCATGGCGAGTGCTTCGAGCATCGCCGAGACTTCATCGTCGGCAAGGCGGTAATAGCGATGGCGGCCCTGAACGTGCAACGCCAGCAGGCCGCCATCGAGCAAGCGCTTGAGATGTGCACTGGCGGTTGCAGCCCCGACGCCGGCCACGCGGGCCAGCTCGCCCGCCGGGCGCGCGGTGCCATCGGACAGCGCCAGCAGCATGGCCGCGCGCGCGGGCTCGGCCAGCAGCGCACCGACTTCGGCGAGCTGGTAGCGGGTCATGGCGGGGGCGTCGGACATGCGGTGCAGTCTAGTCGGGGGAAGGATGCAGACGGTTCGTTCGAGAGCGAAGAGTGGTCACGCGCCATCGCGCCGGACGAGGCCTCGACCGGTCCATCTTTCTGGTTGCCCATGCGGCGGGGAGATGCGGAAATTTGGGACGTGCGTAGGCTTGGAGAGGGAACTGGCGGCTTCAGCGCGTCCCTTTGAGCCCCTCCTGCTGGCGTGATCTGACGCGATCAAGGTGAATCACTTCATAATGACGTGATTGTGACGCAATCCGCCCAAATCACGTCATAATGACGGGGTTCTGATAAAATCACGTCATCGCGGTCGAACGAGCGGCCAATCCACGCTCCAGGCCGGCCTATCAGCCAACGACGGAAACCAGGCCCATGGAAACCAGCCGAGCGCTCGTGCTCCAGGCGATGCATGACCTTGCGGCAGGCGGCAAAGGATGGGCATCGATCACGGAGGTGGCTGCGCAGGCGAACGTGTCCGTATCCACGGCGCTGCGCCAACTCGGCCGGCTGGTCGACAGCGGGGACGTGATCACGGAAGGCAGGGCGCGCGCCACTCGCTACGCGCTCGCCGCCGGGCCGCGCCAGGCTCCTGTCAACCAGATCCATGACCGGCCAGATCCACCGGCTGGAGACATTCCCTGGTCACCCGCTGCCATTGCCCTGTTGCAAAAGCTTGCGGCCCCCATGACGGCGCGCGAACCCGTGTCCTACCGGCGCGCGCTGCTGGACGGCTACAGCCCCGGTATCAGCTCGCTGCTGCCGCCGAAGCTTGCTGCCGAACTCCTGGCCGAAGGCCGATGGCCCGACCAGCAACCCGCTGGCACCTACGCCCGAAAAGTGCTCGAACAGCTCCTGGTCGAACTCTCCTGGTCGTCTTCCAAGCTGGAGGGGAATACCTACTCGCTGCTCGATACAGAACGACTGTTCCAGCAAGGCGCGCACGGCACGGACCAGGATGCCGTCATGCTCTTGAACCATAAGCGCGCCATCGAGTTTCTGGTCGACGACGGTCCGATGCGCGGCCTCACCACGTCGACGGTGCGCAATATCCATTCGCTGCTCATGGATGGTCTGATGCCGGAAGCCCAGCTGGGAACGATCCGCACCACGCCCGTGTACATCACCGGAACCACGTTTATTCCGCTGCAGGTTCCGCATGTACTGGGCGAGCTGCTCGATCTCATCGTGGCGAAGGCGCGTGCGATTCCCAATCCGATCGAGGCGGCTTATTTCCTTTGGGTGCAGATCGCGTACCTGCAGCCCTTCATCGACGGCAATAAACGAACAAGTCGCATCTGCGCCAATATTCCGCTCACCCTTTACAACTGCTCGCCGCTGGCTTTCATGGATGTCGGACGCCACGAGTATGCGCAAGCCATGCTGGGCATCTATGAATTCAACGACTTCAGCGCGGCCACCGACCTGTTCGTCTGGACCTATCGGCGGTCCATCAAGCGATACCGCACCATCATGGAATCCATGGGCTCGCCCGATCAGCTCGCAGTGCGCTACAGGGCAGCTTTGACGTCTGCCATAGGCATGATCGTGGGCGAAGGCGCGACCGTGGGCCACGCGGTTGAAGCCCAAGGCTTGAAGCATGAGGAGGCTGCACCGTTCCGCAGCCTGCTCGAAGAGCGCCTCGATTCGCTGCAGCCATACAACAGCGCCAGGTATCGCATATCGGAGGAACGGGCGCGACGGTGGATCGATGCCGGGCGCCCGAGATAGGTGCATGAAAAAGGGCGCCATCGAGGCGCCCCTTCTTCATCGCGGCAGGCCGTGCTTACTTCGCCAACCCATCCACCACCGCATTGAACGTCGCGCTCGGGCGCATCGCCTTGCCGAGCAGCGCGATGTCCGGGTGGTAGTAGCCGTGGATGTCCACCGCCTTGCCCTGCGCGCCGTTGAGCTCGCCGATGATCTTGTCTTCGTTCTCGGTCAGCGCCTTGGCCACCGGCGCGAACTTGGCCTTCAGCTCCGCATCGTCGTTCTGCCCGGCCAGGGCCTGCGCCCAGTACATGGCCAGGTAGAAGTGGCTGCCGCGGTTATCCAGTTCACCGACCTTGCGCGCGGGCGACTTGTTGTTGTCGAGGATCTTGCCGTTGGCCTGGTCCAGCGCCTTGGCCAGCACGCCGGCCTTGGCGTTGTCGTAGCGGTTGCCCAGGTGCTCGAAGGAGGCGGCCAGGGCCAGGAATTCGCCCAGCGAATCCCAGCGCAGGTAGTCCTCTTCCAGGAACTGCTGCACGTGCTTGGGCGCCGAGCCGCCGGCGCCGGTCTCGAACAGGCCGCCGCCGGCCATCAGCGGCACGATCGACAGCATCTTGGCGCTGGTGCCCAGCTCCATGATCGGGAACAGGTCGGTGAGGTAGTCGCGCAGCACGTTGCCGGTGACCGAGATGGTGTCCTGGCCCTTGCGGATGCGCTCCAGCGAGAAGCGGGTGGCCTCGACCGGCGACAGCAGGCGGATGTCCAGGCCGCTGGTGTCGTGGTCCTTGAGGTAGCGCTCGACCTTGGCGATCAGCTGCGCATCGTGCGCGCGCTGCGGATCCAGCCAGAACACGGCCGGCGTGTTGCTGAGGCGCGCGCGGGTGACGGCCAGCTTGACCCAGTCCTGGATCGGCGCGTCCTTGGTCTGGCACATGCGCCAGATGTCGCCGGCTTCCACCGCGTGCTCCAGCAGCACCTTGCCGGCATCGTCGATCACGCGCACCACGCCGTCGGCGGCGATCTGGAAGGTCTTGTTGTGCGAGCCGTATTCCTCGGCGGCCTGCGCCATCAGGCCCACGTTCGGCACGCTGCCCATGGTGGCGGGGTCGAAGGCGCCGTGCGCCTTGCAGTCCTCGATCACCGCCTGGTACACGCCGGCGTAGCTGCGGTCGGGGATCACCGCCTTGGTGTCCTGCAGCTTGCCCTGCGCGTTCCACATCTTGCCGGAGTCGCGGATCATCGCCGGCATCGAGGCGTCGACGATCACGTCGCTGGGCACGTGCAGGTTGGTGATGCCCTTGTCGGAATTGACCATCGCCAGCGCCGGGCGGCGCGCGTACTCGGCCTGGATGTCGGCGGTGATTTCCGCCTGCTTGTCGGTCGGCAGCGCGTTGAGGCGGGCGTAGAGATCGCCGATGCCGTTGTTCGGATCGAAGCCGATCTGCTTGAGCGTGTCGGCGTGCTTGGCCAGCACGTCCTTGTAGAACTCGCTGACCACGATGCCGAACATGATCGGATCGGAGACCTTCATCATGGTCGCCTTCAGATGCAGCGAGAACAGCACGCCCTGCTGCTTGGCATCGGCCACCTGGGCGTCGACGAAGGCGGCCAGCGCCTTGCGGCTCATCACGGCGGCGTCGATGATCTCGCCCGCGCTGATCGCGGTCTTGTCCTTCAGCACCGTGCTCTTGCCGTCCTTGCCGGTCCACTCGATCTTCACCGAGGTGGCCTGGGCGACGGTGGCGGACTTCTCGCTGCCGTAGAAATCGCCGCCGTCCATGTGCGCGACGTGCGACTGCGAGTCCTTGCTCCACGCGCCCATCTTGTGCGGATGCTTGCGCGCGTAGTTCTTCACCGAGAGCGGCGCGCGGCGGTCGGAATTGCCTTCGCGCAGCACCGGGTTCACCGCGCTGCCCTTGGTACGGTCGTAGCGCGCCTTGGCGTCCTTCTCCTGCTCGTTCTTCGGCTCGTCCGGGTAGTCCGGCAGCGCGTAGCCCTGCTGCTGCAGTTCCTTGATCGCGGCCTTCAGCTGCGGCACCGAGGCGCTGATGTTCGGCAGCTTGATGATGTTGGCGTCCGGCGTGGTGGCCAGCTGGCCCAGCTCGGCGAGATCGTCGGCGATCTTCTGCTCGGGTTTCAGCAGGTCGGGGAACTGGGCCAGGATGCGGCCGGCCAGCGAGATGTCGCGCGTTTCCACGGCGATGCCGGCGGAACCGGCGAAGGCTTTGACGATCGGCAGCAGCGACTGCGTTGCAAGGAACGGCGCTTCGTCCGTGAGGGTGTAGATGATCTTCGGAGTGTTGGACATGTCTGGCCTCTTGCAACGACGTTGACAGGAAGGGGGCGCCGCTGGACGGCGGGCGGAACCGGTCACATGGCGACGGCATCCGCGAAAGCCAAGCATTGTCGCGTTTTCGCCGGGGGGACGGAACCGCTGCGGCACGCGTTTGCCCAATACTCCGAACAAGACGTACGGCGCGGTATGGGATCGGGCAAGCGACCGGCGCATGGATACGCCCCACGAAACATCGGACCATGGCCCGACCCCCGACCCGCAAGGACACGCCATGCCCCGCCTCGTCCAGGCCTTCCTCGCCGTGCTGGCACTGACGGCCGCCGCCAGCCCGGCCCCGGCCGCCGAAAGCACCACCCTGCTCAAGACCACGCGCTCCTGGGACGGCACGCCCTACCCGGCCTACGCGTCCGGCCAGCCGCAGATCACCGTGCTGCGCATCGTCATTCCCGCGCACAGCACGCTGGCCTGGCATCACCATCCGGTGATCAATGCGGCGTATGTGCTCAAAGGCGCGCTCACGGTGGAGAAGCGCGCCGAAGGCGTGAACGCCACCTGTTCGCTCGCCGAAGGCGAGGTCTTGCCCGAGCTGGTCGGCCAGGTGCATCGCGGCTACACCGGCGAGCAGGCCGCGACCTTGATCGTCTTCTATGCCGGCACCGAAGGGGCGGACATCACGGTGCCGGACGTGCTGCCGGCGCGGGACACGCCCGCGCGCGCCGCGCCGGCCTGCCATGAGCTGGCCACCCGCGGCTGAGCGTGCGCCTGAAGCGACGAAGGGCGCGGTCTCCCGCGCCCTTCGTAACGACTGCATGATCCAAGCCGGTTACTTCACCGAGAAATCCTTGGTCCCCGCCGGCTGCCCGTTCAAGGTGACGTCCACCTTGTAGTTGCCGGCCGGCCAGCCGTCCGGCTTGCTGATCTCGAACGAGGTGGTGGCCGGGCCGATGGGGGCGATGGTCTTGCTGTCTTCCTTCACCGTCTGGCCGTCCTGGTAGGTCCACTTCACCGCGATGGTGGCATTGCCGCTGCCGCTGGTGCTCACGGCGGCGTAGATGCTGTCCTTCGGCGTGAAGGTGGTGGTGGCGGTGGTGACCTTCTGGTCGGCGCCGACAGCGCTGCCCAGGTCGATCGAGACCAGGCTGACGGCCGGCGCGGGTGCCGGGGCGGCCGCGGGCGGCGTGGCCGGCTGTGCGGCGGTGGCCGCGGGTGCGGCGGTCGGCCCGGCGGCGTCTTCTTTCTTGCCGCAGGCGGCCAGGCTCAGGGTGGCGGCGAGCGCGAAGGCGATCAGGTACGGGGTCTTACTGATCTTATTGGCGGTGATCTTCATGCGTGTCTCCTCTCTCAGTCCTTGGCGGGGATCTTCAGCACCTGGCCCGGCTTGATCAGGTCAGGATTGCTCAGCTGGTCGCGGTTGGCGTCGAAGATGCGTTTCCAGTCGGCGTTGCCGTAGAAATGCTTGGCGATCTTCGAAAGGTTGTCGCCGGCGACGACCGTATAGGTCTGGTCTCCATCCGGCGCGGTCGAAACGACCTTGCTCTCCACGTTGCTGAAGTCCGCCTTGGGCGCGTCGGGCGCCGTCGACTGGACATCGCTTTGCACGTTGGAGAAATCGGGTTTTCCTGTTTCATTGCCCATCGAACACTCCTCCTTCCCGAAAGGAGCGGGCAGTGTTCCGAGTTGGGGGTTAACGCGCCGTTATTGGTTGGCAAGCGCATTCAGGCGGGCGGGTGGCGCTGTTGGGGTTCGCTCGCGCTCACCCCAACCTACGAGGCTACGAGGCCCGCACCACGGCCTGCCGCGAGCGCTCGCGGCGGCGTGCGCGCGCCGCCTTCCAGCGATCGGCCAGGCAGGTGAAGATCACATACAGCGCAGGCGTGCTGAGCAGGGTCAGGCTCTGCGAGATGATCAGGCCGCCGATCAGCGCGATACCCAGCGGGCGGCGCAGCTCCGAGCCTTCGCCCAGGCCGATGGCGATCGGCAGCGCGGCCAGGATCGCCACCATGGTGGTCATCATGATCGGGCGGAAACGCACCACGCAGGCTTCGCGCGCCGCTTCCAGCGGGGACTTGCCGTGCTCGCGCTGCGCCACCAGGGCGAAGTCGATCATCATGATCGCGTTCTTTTTCACGATGCCGATCAAGAGCACCAGGGCGATCTGCGCGACGATCGACAGCTCCGTATCGGTCAGCCACAGCGCCAGCAGCGCGCCCATGCCCGCCGCCGGCAGCGTGGAGAGAATGGTCACCGGATGGATCAGGCTCTCGTAGAGCATGCCCAGCACGATGTATACGGTGACCACCGCCGCCAGCAGCAACAGCAGCATGCCGCCCTGCGACTGCTGGAAGCGGCGGAAATCGCCGCCCACGTTGAGGCGGATGTCGCCGGGCATGCGCATATTGGTGACGGTGGCCTGCACGATCTGCATTGCCTCGCCCATGCTGACGCCGGGGGCGAGGTTGAAGCTCAGGTCCATCGTCGAATACTGGTTCTCGTGCGAGATGGTGGACGGCGCCACGCCCGGCTGCTGCCGCGCGAACGCGGTGAGCGGCACCATCTCGCCCTTGGTGTTGGCCACGTACAGGCGGTTGATCGCTTCGGGCGTGGCCGTCTCGTTCGGCAGCGCGTTGAGCACCACCTTGTACTGGTTGATGTCCGAGTAGATGGTGGAGATCTGGCGCTGGCCGAAAGCGTTGTACAGCGCGCTGTCGATGGTGCCGATGCCCACGCCAAGGCGCGCGGCCTTGTCGCGGTCGACCACGATGTTCTGGCGCAGGCCGGCATCGTCGATGTCCGAACCCACGTCCTTCAGCTTGGGATTCTTCTTCAGCTCGTTGACCAGCTTGGGCAGCCAGGCCTGCAGCTCGTCGATGTCGTTGCCCTGCAGCGAAATCTGGTACTGCGCGCCCTGCCCGCTGCCGCCGAAGCCGCCGCTGGGCAAGTCCTGCAGCGGACGCAGGCGCAGGTTGAGGTCGGGGAACTTGGCGGCCTTCGCGCTGAGGCGGTCCAGCACCTGGAAGGTGGTTTCGCGGCGGCCTTCGGCGCGGGTCTTCAGCTCGATGCTGAAAGAGCCGCTGGTGCCGGTGCGGCTGGTGCCCAGGCGCGAGCTCACCGACTTCACCGCCGGGTCGTTCTGCAGCATCGCGGTGATGCGCTCCTGCCGCTTGATGGTCTCGCCGAACGACACCGTGGCACTGGACGTGGAACGCCCCCAGATCAGGCCGGTGTCCTGCTGCGGGAACAGGCCGGTACGCACGGAGCCGGCCAGGAACACGGTGGCGACGATCAGCGCCAGCGGCGTCAGTGCGAACAGCAAGGTGTGGCGCAGCGAGAAATTCAGCGCCGTGGTGTAGACCGCCAGCATGCTCTCGTGGAACTTGTCCAGGGCGCGGTCGAGGCGCGACGGCTGCTTGCGCTTCCTGTCGTCGTGCGCGCGCAGGAAGCGGCCGCACAGCGAGGGCGTCAAGGTCAGCGACACCAGCATCGACATCACGATCGCCGCCACCAGGGTCAGCGTGAACTCGTGCATGAACAGGCCGGTGAAGCCGCTGGCGAACAGCAGCGGAATGAACACGGCCACCAGCGAGGCGGTGATCGACACGATGGTGAAGCCGATCTCGCGCGCACCCAGCAAGGTGGCCTCGAAGCGCGACAGGCCTTCGTCCATGTGCCGGATGATGTTCTCGATCACCACGATCGCGTCGTCCACCACGAAGCCGATCGCGATCACCAGCGCCAGCAAGGTGAGGTTGTTGAGCGTGTAGCCCATCAAATACATGCACACGAAGGCGCCGGCCAGCGACAGCGGCACCGCCACCGCGGCGATCAGGGTGGGCGCGAGCCGGCGCAGGAACAGCGCCATGGTCAGCACCACCATGGCCAGGCTGATCAGCAGTGTCGCCTGCACCTCGTGCAGCGAGGCGCGGATGGTCGGCGTGCCGTCGAAGTACGGCATCAGCCTGGTGCCGGGCGACAGGAACGAGCGCAAGGTCGGGATCAGCTCGCGCACCGCGTCGACGGTGGCGATCACGTTGGCGTCCGACTTCTTGTACACGTACATCAGCACCGCCGGCTTGCCCTGGTACCAGGCCGCCTGGAAGGCGTCCTGCTGGCCGGAATAGACCTTGGCCACGTCCGACAGCCGCACCGGCGTGCCGTTGCGCGTGGCGATCACCAGGTCGGCGAATTCCTCGGCCGTGTGCAGGTTGTCGTTGGCGGTGATCGCCATCAGGGTCTGGCCGTTGTCCAGGAAGCCCTGCGGCGAAGTGACGTTGGCGGCGATCAGCGCGTTGCGGATCTGGTCGGGCGACAGGCCCATCGCATTGACCGCGCGCAGGTTGAGGTCGACGCGGATGGCCGGCGTCGCCGCGCCGGCGATATCCACCGAGGACACGCCTTCGAGCTGGCGCAGGCGCTGGGCCAGCAGCGAGTCGGCCACGTTGTAGAGCGCGGCGGCCGATTGCGTGTCCGAGGTGAGCGCGAAGGCGATGATCGGGTCGTCGTTCGGGTTGGCCTTCTGGTAGCTCGGCTGGCTGGTCAGGCCGGTCGGCAGGTCCGGCTGCGCGGCATTGATCGCCGCCTGCACGTCGCGCGCGGCGGCATCGAGGTTGCGCCCGCTCTGGAACATCAGGAACACCGAGGCGCTGCCTTCGGAGCTGCGCGAGCGCATGGTGTCGATGCCTGGCACCTGGCCGAGGTGGCGCTCCAGCGGCGCGGCCACGGTGGAGGCCATATTGCTGGCGTCCGCGCCGGACTGAGCGGCCTGCACGAAGATCACCGGGAACTGGATATCCGGCAGGGCGGCCACGCCCAGCAGCGAATAACAGATCACGCCGAGCACGAACACGCCGATGGCGAGCAGCGAGGTGCCGATGGGACGGCGGATGAACGGGCCGGAGATGTTCATGCGGTAAGCGTAGCGGGGGAATGGCCGGCGCGGCGCAGGCGTCGGGCGAGGCGGGGTTTCATCAACTGAACGCACCGGCCGGGTATCGGTTGAACATGCGGGCCGGGGCCTTCTGGCACTGGTGCGGATCGCCAGGCCCAGGACGCCGAAAGGGGCGGAGCCTTCCGGCTCCACCCCTTGGTCGCGTCACCGCGTCGTTTATCCGGCCCTGGCGGCCTCACGCCGCCGCGCTTCCGCCGGTCGCCGCGCGTTCGAGCGCGCGGCGTTCGCGGCGCACCCGCAGCCAGTCGGAGAAGCGTTCCATGTACAGGTAGATCACCGGCGTGGTGTACAGCGTGACCAGCTGCGACAGCAGCAGGCCGCCGACGATCGACACGCCCAGCGGACGGCGCAGCTCCGCGCCGATGCCGTTGCCCAGCGCCAGCGGCAGGGCGCCGAGCATGGCCGCCGCGGTGGTCATCATGATCGGACGGAAGCGCAGCAGGCAGGCGCGGCGGATCGCTTCCGGCGGACTCATGCCGGTGCGCTGCGCCTCGATGGCGAAGTCGATCATCATGATCGCGTTCTTCTTCACGATGCCGATCAGCAGCACGATGCCGACGATGCCGTCCACCGACAGGCTCATGCCGCACAGGATCAGCGCCAGCAGCGCGCCCACGCCGGCCGGCGGCAGGGTGGAGATGATGGTCAGCGGGTGGATGTAGCTTTCGTACAGCACGCCCAGCACGATGTAGATGACCACGATCGCGGCGAGCAGCAGCAGTACTTCGTCGCCCAGCGAGGAGGAGAACTCCGCCGCCTTGCCGATGAACTGGCCGCGCACCTGCGGCGGGAAATTCTGCTGCTGTTCGATCTCGTGGATCGCCTTGACCGCATCGGACAGCGAATAGCCCTGCGCCACGTTGAACGACAGCGTCACCGCCGGCAGCTGCTGCTGGTGGCTGACCACCAGCGGCGCGCTGGTCACTTCGGCATTGGCCAGCGAAGCGATCGGAATGGTGCCGCCGGCGCCGACCTGGAAGCCGACGTTGCCGGTGTTGCCGATGCCCGCCGGCGTGGCCGAGTTGCTCGACGCCACCTGGCCGAAGGTGGTGGCGTTGCTGCCGGTGAGCGCGCCGTTGCCGTTGCCGCGCACGGTGAGCTTGTTCAGCAGGTCCTGGCTGGTGCGGAATTCCGGCGCGACTTCCATCACCACGCGGTACTGGTTGAGCTGGGTGAAGATGGTCGAGATCTGGCGCTGGCCGAACGAGTCGTACAGCGTGTCGTCGATGGTCTGCACCGGCACGCCCAGGCGGCTGGCCTTCTCGCGGTCGATGGTGAGCTTGAGCGCGTTGCCGCTGTCGGCCAGGTTGTTGTCCACGTCCGACAGTTCCGGGCGCTGGCGCATGGCCTGGGTCATCTGGTTGGCATAGCCGGCCAGTTCCGCCGAGTTCACCGCGGACATCGAGTACTGGTACTCGGTGGCGGCCACGCGGCTGTCCAGCGTCACGTCCTGCACGGGCTTGAGGTACAGCGCCACGCCGGGGATGCCGGCCACGGTCTTCTGCAGGCGCGGCAGGATGTCGTCCAGGCCGCCGCGGTCGCCGCGGTCCTTCAGCACGATGCTGAGCTGGCCCTGGTTGAGCGTGGGGTTGATCGAACCGGCGCCGATGAAGGCCGCCACGCCGCTCACGGCAGGGTCCTTGCGCAGCGCCTCGGCCACGGCCTGGGTGCGCTGCTCCATCTGCGGGAAGGCCACGTTCTGGTCGGCCTGCACCACGCCGGTGATCAGGCCGGTGTCCTGCTCGGGCAGCAGGCCCTTCGGAATCACCACATACAGGAACACGGTGACCACCACGGTGACCAGGGCCACGAACATGGTGAAGCGATGGTGGTCCAGCACCCAGCCCAGGGTGCGGTCGTACAGGTCGACCGTGCGCGACCACACCGTGCGCTTGCCGGCGGCGGCATGGCGCTCGTGCGCGTCGTCGCCTTCCGGCAGCGCGTCGGGCTTGAGCAGGTAGGCGCACATCATCGGCGTCAGGGTCAGCGACACCAGCATCGAGATGGCGACCGCGATGGTCAGCACCCAGGCGAATTCGTGGAACAGGCGGCCGGTGACGCCGGGCATCAGCAGCAGCGGCAGGAACACCGCGATCAGCGACACGGTCAGCGACAGCACGGTGAAGCCGATTTCCCTGGCGCCGATCTCGGCCGCTTCCTTGCCGCTCTTGCCCTGCTCGATGTAGCGGACGATGTTCTCGATCATCACGATCGCGTCGTCCACCACGAAGCCGGTGGCCACGGTAAGCGCCATCAGCGAGAGGTTGTCCAGCGACATGCCGGCGAAGGCCATCACGCCGAAGGTGCCCATCAGCGACAGCGGCACCGCCACCGACGGAATGATGGTGGCCCACAGGCGGCGCAGGAACACGAAGATCACCGCCACCACCAGGAACACCGTGAGCACCAGCGTGAACTGCACGTCCTCCACCGAGGCGCGGATGGTCACGGTACGGTCGGCGAACACGTCCAGGTGCACGTCGGCCGGCAGCACGCTGCGCAGCTCCGGCATGATCCCGCGGATGTGCTCCACGGTCTGCACGATGTTGGCGCCCGGCTGGCGGCGCACGTCCAGCAGCACCGCCGGCTTGCCGTTGGCCCAGGCGGCGAGCTGGTCGTTCTCGACGCCGTCGATCACCCGCGCCACATCGGACAGGCGCACCGGCGCGCCGTTCTTGTAGCTGATGATGGTGTTCTTGTATTCGGCCGCGTCGATCAGCTGGTCGTTGGTGCCGATGCTGTAGCTCTGCGTCTTGCCGTTGAGCGTGCCCTTGGGCGCGTTCACGTTGGCCTGGGTGAGCGCGCTGCGCACGTCCTCCATGGTCAGGCCGAGATTGGACAGCTGCGCCGGATTGACCTGGATGCGCACGGCCGGACGCACGTTGCCGGCGATCGAGACCAGGCCCACGCCCTGCACCTGCGACAGCTTCTGCGCCAGGATCGAGTCGGCGATGTCGTTGATATTGCGCAGCGGCAGCGTGTCGGAGGTGAGCTTCAGCGTGAGGATCGGCGCGTCGGCCGGATTCACGCGGTTGTACACCGGCGGATACGGCAGGTTGTTCGGCAGCGTGCCCTTGGCCTGGTTGATCGCGGCCTGCACGTCCTGCGCGGCGATGTCGATGTCGCGGTCCATGGCGAACTGCAGCACGATGGTCGACAGGCCCGCGGAGGAGTCCGAAGTCATCATCGCCAGGCCGGAGATCTGGCCGAAGTTGCGTTCCAGCGGCGTGGTAATCAGCGCCGCCATGGTGGACGCGCTGGCGCCCGGATACTGGGTGGTGACCACCAGGCTGGGCGCGTCGATTTCGGGCAGCGCCGAGACCGGCAGCTGGCGATAGCCCAGGATGCCGAGCAGCATCACCGCCACCATCAGCAGCGAGGTGGCGATCGGCCGGCGGATGAAGAGCGTCGAGAATCCCATGGTTACCTGGATGGCCGTCCGTTGTGGACTTCAAGGCGCGGCGCGTCTATGCGCCGCGCGTGGCGCCGGGCGTCGCGCTCATGGCGCGCGCCCGGCCGGTGTGGCTTAGCCGCCGCGGCGGCCGCCGCCGTTGCGCTGACCCTTCTTGCCCTGCTGCTGCAGCTCTTCGGCGGTGGGCGCGGCCGGCACTTCGCCCGGCTTGAGGCCCTTCACCTTGCTGCCCGGCTTCAGGCGGAACTGGCCTTCGGTGACCACCTGGTCGCCTTCCTTCAGGCCCGTGCCGATCATCACGTGGCTGTCGCCGACTTCGCCGGCCACCTTCACCGGCTGCATCTTGACCGTGCTGTCGGCCTGCATCTGGTAGACGTAGTCGCCGTCCGGACCGCGCTGCACCGCCTGCGACGGGATCACCAGGCCACCGGCCACGGTGCGCACCTGCAGCCGCACGTTGACGAACTGGCCGGGCCACAGGTCGTTCTTCTCGTTGGCGAACTGCGAGCGTAGGCGGAAGGTGCCGGTGGTAGTGTCGATCTGGTTGTCGATCACCTTCAGCTCGCCGCCGTCGGCGATCGGATGCGCGTCGACGCGGTCCAGCGCGGTGACCGCCAGCGGCGTGCTGCTGTCGCGCACGGCATTGCGCACCATCTCCAGGTTCTGCTCCGGCAGCGTGAACATCACGTAGATCGGATGCAGCTGGGTGATGGTGACGATGGTGCTGGTGGTGGTGACCAGGTTGCCCGGGTCGACGCCGCGGATGCCGGTGACGCCGTCGATCGGCGAGATCACCTTGGTGAAGCCCAGCTGCACCTGCGCGCTGGCGATCGCCGCCACGTCGGCCTGGATGGCCGCCTCGTACTGCGCCACCGAGTTGCGCTGGGTATCGATGTCCTGCTTGGAGACATAGCCCTGAGGCAACAGGTTCTGGTTGCGGGCCAGGGTGGCGCGCGCGGTGGCGAGCAGCGCCTCGTCCTGCGCCTTCTTGCCCACGGCCTGCTGGTAATTGGCCTGGAAGGTGCGCGGGTCGATCTCGGCGAGGACGTCGCCCTGCTTCACTTCCTGGCCTTCCTTGAACTTCAGGCTCATCAGCTGGCCGGACACCTGCGGATTGATCGTCACGGTGTTGAGCGCCTGCACGGTGCCCAGCGCGGTCAGGTAGACCGGCACGTCACGCTTGACCACCGGCTCGACCGTCACCGGCACCGGGGCTTCCTTGTCCTTGCCTTCGCCGCCCTTGCCCGGGCCGCCCTGGCCGTTGCCGGCCGCCTGTCCGCCCTGGCCTTCGCCCGGCTTGTGCAGCAGACGGAAACCGACTCCTCCGACGATGATCACGGCGATCACGATCAGCGCGATCTTCCAAAAACGCGACATGAAAAAAGCTCCTGGATGATAGGCGGGCCCCTACCCGACCCCGCCGCGCGCGGTTGCGCGCCTGTTTTGATACGACGGCGAAAGGATAGGGGCAGTTCAACGAAAAGGGACAATGCCAGTTGACAGGGGGGGCGCATGACCGATGGCAGGGATGAGCCGCGCCACTATGCGGTCCGACGATGTCCGTCCGGTGTCGGCATGAGGGACCGGACCGGCCCGCATCCGGTTCCCTCGCCGCCCATGGTGCCATGGCTGGAAGACAGGCCGGTCCGTTCGTCTATAATCCGGGACTTCATTGCCTGAACCCGCGGTCCGGCCAGGCCCGATGGTTCGCCCACCGAAAACGGGAGTATTGCGTGAGCGGTTCCATGACCAAATCCGACCAGAGCTTCATGCGCAGCTTCTCGTTGCTGATCGCTGGCCTGGGTGTGCTGACGCTGCTGCTGATCGGCGGCGCGTGGATGATCTACGACGCCGAACCCAAGGAAACCAATCCGGACGCGGCCAAGAAGGTGGCCGAGCGCATCGCTCCGGCGGGCGCCGTCTACGCCGGCGACACCGGCCGCGCCGCCATGCAGGCCGCCGCCGACGCCGCCGCCAAGGCCGCCGCGTCGCAGGTCGCCTACGGCGGCAGCACCGACGGCAAGACCATCTACGACAACCTCTGCCACAGCTGCCACACCGCCGGCGTGGCCGGCGCGCCGAAGCTGGGCGACAAGGGCGCCTGGGGCTCGCGCATCGCGCAGGGAGTCGACACCCTGGTCAAGCACGCCATCGAGGGCTACCACGGCCCGGACGGCAACTTCATGCCGGCCAAGGGCGGCAACCCGGCGCTCACCGACGAGCAGGTGAAGAACGCCGTGCATTGGATTGTGGATCAGGCGAAGTAAGCCAGCTTCAATCGGATCAAAGCAAAACGCCGCCCACAGGGCGGCGTTTTTCGTTCGCCCCTTCTCCCCGCCGGGAAGAAGCTTGGGATGAGGGGAGCTCGCGGAGGCGCCCGTCAGCTCCCATCTCAGTGGTAGTCGTCCTCACGCTGATGCCTCACCGCGAGCACATGCACCTCGCTCCCGCGGATCTCGAACAGCGCCACATAGCCCGCATCGCCGAAGCCGATCAGCAGCTCGCGCAGGAACGGGTCGGACTCGTCCGCCTTGCGGCAGGCGTAGGGAAAATCCTTAAGCAGCTCGGTCGCCTTGGCGACAGCGGCAAGCGCGCGCCCGGCTGCACGACGGTCGCGGCTGAGCAGGATGTCGAAGCAGCGCAGCAGGTCGTCGCGGGCTTCTTCCGTGAAGCGGACGCGACAAGTCACTCATCGCCCTCGTGCCGGGGCGCCGCCCCAAGCCGGGCAGAGAGCTGGCCCAGCATGTCGTCGGCCTCGACGTAACGGCCACTGCGCTGCGCCTTCTCCGCCGATGCCCGCCCGCGCTCGATGAACTCGCGCTGGGCGGTGCGCCGGTGGATCTCGGCACGCAGCGAGGCTTCGGTGAAGGCCGACAGGCTTTCGCCCTGGTGGAGCACGCCCAGCACCTGTTCGCGGAATTCGGGGTCGACGCGCAAGGGAGGAATGACCGCTGTCTTCATGGATGGAGCGCCATGTATAGCAATTGCTATGCAGCTTAGCACAGCCTTTTCAGCGCAATTCGGAGACTTCCCCATGGGCGATCCAGTCCGCCGCAAAGGCGCGCAGCTGCGGGAAGAACGCCTCGAAGCGCTCGCGCAGTTGCGGTTCCAGCTCCACCAGCACGGGCATCGCCTCGCCCACTGGGTTGGCCCGGCTCAGGCGTGCGGACACACCGTGCAGCGCGCGCTCGATCTCGGTGCGTTCGGCGTAGCCGGCGGGGAGATCGTGGGCTTCCATATAGATAAGGAAGCGCTTCAGTCCGTCCGGCAGCAGGCCGTGGTGCCGGTGCAGCAGCGCGCGCAGTCCTGCGGAATACGTATCCAGCGGCTGGCCGCTCCAGCGCGCGAAATCCCGCGCCAGCTCATGGTCGAACCACATGTCCAGCAGGATCCCGCCGAAGCGGCGGTAGGGCGAAGGCAGCAGGCGCCGCGCTTCGGCGACTTCCAGATGGGCGTCGGTGTACACGTCGATCGCGCGGTGCAGGCGGATGCCGTCGATCACCCGCGCCGGAAACCGCTGCGGATCGGGCGTCCCATGCACGAAGTCGCCCAGCATGCCGCCCAGGCGCAGCTCGTCGTCATCGCCCGCCAGCAGGGCATGCGCAAGATGGTTCATGTCCGAGCTTGCCGCACGAGCGGGCGGCGGACCGGCCCGGCGGTTATCATTCCGCGTATGACTCCCATCGCCTTCCCCAACGATCCGGATCAGTTCCCCGGTGAAGAAGCCAGCTTCGCGCTGAGCGGCCCGGCCGGCAAGCTCGAAACGATCAGCAACGTCGCCGAACCGGCCGACGCGCGCCGCGGCGTGGCCGTGATCTGCCACCCCAACCCCGTGGAAGGGGGCACCATGCATAACAAGGTGGTGACCATGGTGGAGCGCAGCCTGCGCGAGCGCGGACTGGACACGGTGCGCTTCAACTTCCGCGGCACCGGCGAATCCGAAGGCCAGCACGACTACGGCAACGGCGAGCGTGACGACCTGGCCGCCGTGGTGCGCTGGGTGCGCACGCGGCGGCCCGGCGATGCGCTGTGGCTGGCGGGGTTCTCGTTCGGCAGCTATGTGACCCTGCGCAGCGCGGTCGAGCTGGATGCGGACGCGCTGATCAGCATCGCGCCGCCGGTGGCGCGCCGCCATTACGAGTTCGACGCCATTCCGCTGCCGTCCTGCCCCTGGCTGGTAGTCATGGGCGAGAGCGACGAAGTGGTCGATCCGCAGGCGGTGTTCGACTGGATCGACAGCCTGCACAAGAAACCCGAACTGGTGCGCATGCCGGACACCGGGCATTTCTTCCACCGCCGCCTGATGGACCTGCGCGGCGCGATCAAGCATGTGGTGCAGGACTGGCTGCCGCCCCCGCGCGGCTGACGCGCCCTTCCGCGATTTCTCCCATGAGCGAAACACTTACGATCGCGCCAAGCGCGCGCTACCAGGAAGGCGTCGCCGCGCACCGCTGGGAAAGCGACCCGGCCCAGCTGGCGGTGCTGCCCGAATTCGACCGCATGCATGCGGCGCTCACCGCCGCCCGCGAAGAGAACGGCGGCCTGTTCGGACGGTTGAAGTCGCTGCTCGGCGCCGAGCCGCGCGAAGCCGTGCCGGGGCTGTACCTGTGGGGCAGCGTGGGCCGCGGCAAGACCTTTCTGATGGATCTGTTCGTGGCCAGCCTGCCGCAGGGCATGGCGCTGCGCCGCCACTACCACCGCTTCATGGGCGAAGTGCACGAGCGCCTGCGCGAACTGGGCAACCGCCAGGATCCGCTGCCGGAAGTGGCCGAGGGCATCGCCGCGCGTTGCCGCGTGCTGTGCCTGGACGAGTTCCTGGTCAACGACATCGGCGACGCGATGATACTGGGCACCCTGCTGGAGGCGCTGTTCGCCCGCGGCGTGAGCCTGGTCACCACCTCCAACACCGAGCCGAAGAATCTCTACAAGGACGGCCTGCAGCGCGCACGCTTCCTGCCTGCGATCGCCCTGCTGGAACAGCAGTGCCACGTGGTGGAGATGATCTCCTCGCGCGACTGGCGCCTGCGCGCGCTGACCCAGGCGCCGGTGTACTTCACCCCGCCCAGCGCCGAGGCGGAGCGCTCGCTGGCGCGCATCTTCAGCACCCAGGCGCAGGGCGACACGACGGAAGGCGGCGACATCGTCGTCAACGACCGCGCCATCCCCGTGCGCAAGCGCGCCGAAAACATCCTGTGGTTCGACTTCGACGCCCTGTGCGAAGGTCCGCGCGCCGTGGCTGACTACATCGCCATCGCCAAGGCGGGACCTGCGGTGATCGTTTCCAACGTGCCGCAGTTCAGCATCTACAGCGAAGATGCCGCGCGCCGCTTCGTGCTGCTGGTAGATGAGTTCTACGACCGCCATGTGAAGCTGATCCTTTCCGCTGCAGCGCCAATCACCGAGCTGTATGACGGCGAGCGGCTGCGTGCGGAGTTCGGGCGTACGGAGTCGCGGCTGATCGAGATGCAGAGCGAGGAATACCTGGCTTCACCGCATCTGGCGTGAACGAGCCTGTCAGCGGTTAACCGATCGCACTGGTGCCCGCTTCCCTTGGCTCGTTGGCATGCCTGCGCATGCCAACGAGCCAGGGTTTTGCATTGCCGCCCGAGTCAAGCGGCATGCATCGCATCGCCATCCCTGTCTCGGCAAGCCGCAGGAAAGCGGCTCCTAGCGACGGCCCGAACCGACCATAGGCAGTTGCTTACCCGGCCCTGCCTTCACCCAGATAAACTTCAGGCTGTTCCACAGCTCGCCCGAACTAAGATCGACATATGCAGCAGGTTCTCCCTGCGCTGCGCAAGGAAGACCACCGAATGAGACCACCCCGATCTGGTAGACGCGGCCACCGATACTACGAATGATGGGACTGCCACTGTCGCCATGACAGGCTCCTTGTCCGCGCACTCCAGCGCAGAAATAAGTGCTCAGATCATCGCCATATGCGGCCGCGCACTCGTCGTGTGCCAGCAAAGGCACGTCCACCGCACGCAATCGATCCGGAAGAAAGGGGATATCCGGATCCGTGTTGCCCCATCCCATGACCGTCACAAATTGACCGGGTCGGTACAAGGCATCGCTGCCCAGCGTGGGCAAGCTGACCGGGACGACGCCGCTGACCCGCTTGTCCAGAAAGACCAGCGCCAGATCGGAGCCCGGGGCCGTGCTGACCGCTACCGCGCTGACGCCTCGCCGCTGCGCTCCAATGTTGTCTGAAAGCAGGGTTTGCCCAATGGTGACCGAGAGCCCCGCCGCATTCCCGTCGGTTACGTCGTTGACACAATGCGCAGCGGTAATCACCACGTCCCGGCGATAAAGCGACCCTCCGCAGAAATGCCGCCCGCCAGATTGCAGGGAGGCCATGAACGGGTACTTTCCCCTGGAGACCTCATGACCACCAATGATGCGCGGATCGATGCGTGGGCCGTTCTCGACGGATATCTGGGACTTCGCAAAAGCCAGGCTCGCAGTGGTGAGAGCGAGCATGCTGGCCATCCAAGCCACGATGCTGACGATTGCCTTCTTGTTCGAACGCATTTGCATGGGACTTCTCCAGGTCATGGAAGAGGATTAGCCATTGCATTGCGATAAGCCCGCTAAAAGCCAGCGCTTACGCGGCTACAAGTAAACACATGATCTTTGCTTCCTGGATATCGCAGAAGTACGAAAGTCTTCTCTGACATGCAGCTCCATGAAGCTGGCCTCTTCCGCTACTGCGCCGACCACTGAGCTGTACGACGGGAGTAGCTGCGTGCTGAGTTCGGGCGCACGAAGTTGAAGTTGGTCGAAATGCGGAGCGAGGAAAATCTCGCGTCGCCGCATCTGGCGTGAGGGACGGTTACCAGGAGCGGATCACTCCGGGCGGCCGTGCCCTCCTCGACCATGGCGTGCCAGCAGGCACGCCATGGTCGAGCATTGCCGCCGAGTCACGGCTTGCATCGCCGTTCCGCCGTACGGCTGCTTGGGAATCAGGCCTAGCGACGGTTCGATCCGACGGTATGCAGTCCTTTATTCCGCGCCGGTTGCACCCAGATAAACCGCAGGCTATTCCACAGCTCGCCTGAGCTGAGGTTGGCATACACCCCAGGCGCACCCTGCTCCGCGCATCCCTCGCCGAACGAGACGACGCCGATCTGATAGACACGGCCACCTATGCTGCGAATGATCGGTCCGCCGCTATCGCCCTGGCAGGAATCCTTGCCACGGACACCTGCGCAGAAGTAGGTGCCCAGCTCGTATCCTTCATAGCTGGCGGCGCACTCCTCCGGCGCAAGAATGGGCACGTCCACTTCCCGAAGCCGATTAGGGAAGTACGGCAGCTCCGCATCGGTGTTGCCCCAGCCCATGACCGTTGCCGTCTGCCCGGGCCGGTACAAGGCATCGCTGCCCAGCGTGGGCAAGCTGACCGGAACGACGCCGCTGACCCGCTTGTCCAGAAACACCAGAGCCAGATCGGACGCCGGGAGCGTACTGATCGCCACTGCCCGGATCCTTCGCCGCTGCGCGCCGATGCCATCCGAAAGCAGGGTCTGCCCGATGGTGACCGTGAGCTCCGCCGCGTTGTCGTCGGTTACATCGTTGACGCAGTGAGCAGCAGTAATCACCACATCCTGGCGATAAAGCGATCCTCCGCATAAATGCTGCCCGTCGAATTGCAGCGAAGCCATGAATGGGTACTTCCCCCTGGATACTTCATTGCCACCGATGATGCGCGGATCGATGCGCGGGCTGTTTTCCACGGATGCCCGCGGCGTGGCGATAGCGAGACTCGCGGCGGTGAGCGCGAGCATTCCCGCCATCCAGGCCATGACCCTGACGGCCGTCTTCTTTCTCGAACGCATTTGCATGGGACTTCTCCAGTTCATGGAAGAGGATTAGCAACTGCATTGCGATAAGCGTGCAGAACGCCAGCGCTTACGCGACTATGAGTAGACGCTCAGTCGCGCCTTTCAGATATCGAAGAAATACGAAAGTTGTCCCCGACATATCAGCTTCGCGGCGCGCGGCACACTGCATATCCGGAATACTCCCAATTGCTGCTCTCAAAGCCGCCATCGATGCAGCGCTGCGCATACGCTTCGCAACGGACATCCACGCCGGAGAATGCTCATGATGCGCAGCGCCTTGCTCATGCTGTCCCTTGCCGCCGTATCGGCCGTACCTGTCCATGCCACCGATGTGGCGCAAAGCATTCAGGACGAACTGCCCCAGGTCGTCGCATGGCGCCACGACATCCACCTGCATCCCGAACTGAGCAATCGCGAGACGCGCACCGCCGCACTGGTTGCCGCGCAGCTGAAGAAGCTCGGCCTGGACGTGCGTACCGGCATCGCGCACCACGGCGTGGTGGGCGTTCTAAAAGGCAGCAAGCCCGGGCCGAGGCTGGCAATCCGCGCCGACATGGACGCGCTGCCGGTCACCGAGGAAACCGGCCTGCCGTTTGCCTCAGCAGCGCTGGGCGAATACCGCGGCAAGTCCACCGGCGTGATGCACGCCTGCGGCCACGACGCGCACACGGCCATGCTGCTGGGCGTCGCCACCGTGCTCGCCGGCATGAAGCAGGAGCTGCCGGGCGAGGTGATGTTCGTCTTCCAGCCGGCGGAGGAAGGAGCGCCAGCGGGCGAGCAAGGCGGAGCCGCGCTCATGCTGAAAGAAGGCGTGTTCCGCGACTTCGCGCCGGACGCCGTATTCGCCATGCATGTGATCAGCACGCTCAACGTCGGCACGGTGGCGCTGCGGCCGGGACCCGCGCTGTCCGGTGCGGACGGCTTCAAGCTGGTGGTCCACGGACGCCAGACGCACGGCGCCATGCCGTGGAACGGCGTCGATCCCATCGTCACCGCGGCGCAGATCGTCGAGCAGGCGCAGACCATCGTCAGCCGCCGGCTGGATATCGGCACGCTGCCGGCCGTGCTCAGCTTCGGCATCGTCGAAGGCGGCACGCGCCACAACATCGTGCCGGACAAAGTGGAACTGCAGGGAACCCTGCGCAGCTTCGATCCCGCCATGCGCCAGCAAGCCATCGACCATCTGCGCGGCATCGCCGAACACGTGGCCGCCGCGAACGGCGCCACGGCGGAACTGCGGATCCCGATGGGCGACAGCTATCCGGTCACGGTCAACGACGCCGCATTGACCGCACGGGTACGCAGCAGCCTGGTCAAGGCGGTCGGCCACGCGCATGTGGTCGAGGCTCCGCCGGCCATGCCCTCGGAGGATTTCGCTTATTTCGCCAAAGAAGTGCCCGGCGTGTACTTCTTCGTCGGCGCCACCCCAGCCGGCCAGGATGCGGCGAAGGCGGCAGCCAATCATTCGCCGCGGTTCTTCATGGACGAGGGCGCCATGAAGGTAGGCATGACCTCGATGCTGCAGGCGACGCTGGACTATCTGCAGGCCCCATCCACCGAAACGGATCACCAGAAGCAAGCAGCGAGCTGAGCAGACGGGGGTGGAAAGCCCGCTACTCGTCCGGCTTCTGGCGAACCGACACGCCCGCCAAAGCCGGTGGCGTGCCGCAGCGGCCGGAGCGCAGCGCATCCAGATAAGCCGACACCAGCGTCGTCGTGCTCTTCTGCGCACCCGCGGCGAACTGGCCGCCGCCTAAGTTCATATGGTTGGCGCCATCCACCACGGCCAGCCAGCGGCAGCCCGGCCCCAGTCCATCGAAGGCCTGCATGCGCCAGCCGTAGTCGCCGCCCAGCCCCTGGTCCCGCGTGCCGGTGACCAGCAGCGTGGGCGCGGCGATCGGTGCCCATGCGCCTTCGGGGAACACCGGTCCCGGCCCTTCCGGCGATAAGGCCACGTAGGCGTCGAAGCTGCCCTTCGGCGCCAGCCCCAGCTTGTTGTGCGCACCGGCTTCCAGCATCACCGTGATCGCGCCCATCGAATGGCCGAGCAGCGCCTTGAACGATGCGTGGCAGCGCTGTTCCGACCACGCCAGCGCCGCGTCGATGTCGAGAAAGCGCGCCCGATAAGCCGGCGCATCGGTGACCAGGGCGGTGATGCCGCCCTTGAAGCCATCGCTGCGCAGGTCCTGCTTCAGCACCGGCAGGCCGCTTTCGCGGTGCCCCATCACCACCACGCGCCAGCCGTCGGCGCTCAAGGCCTCGCCTACATAGCGCAGGCCCTGCTCACTTCCGCCGGCGCCGTGCGACACCAGCAGCAGCGGCGGGCAGGTTTTCGCCGCGGCAGGCTCGTACACCATCAGCGGCGTGCTCGCGCCATCGGAACGCGGCACCTCGATGCGTTCCGCGGCCCAGGCCTGCACGGTGGCGGCCAGCGCCAGCAGTACGGCCACGATCTTCGGCGACGTCGTCGACATGCTTCGCTCCCCTTCGATGGCCTGCACTGCGGTAACGTGGCGGCCTTTCCTGCACGGAGCCCCGCCATGACCAGCCTGCTCTTCCTCGCCCTGCTGTCCGCGCCCGGCATGCCGGCGGACGATTTCTCAACGCGGGTGCAGCAGGCCAAGTTGACCGAGGGCGCCAAGGACGGGCCGGACTACCAGAAGAAGATGTGGGCCGCGATCGGCGACCGCACCACCGACGCGCTCAAGGGTTGCATCGCCACCCTGCCCAAGCCCGACAAGTCCCCTTTCGTGCTGGTCGCCGACGTGCACGCCGACGGCAGCCTGGGCCGGGTCGAAGTCCGCGCCCCCACCGACGTAGCCACCTGCCTGCTCAGCCGCTTCGCCGGCTGGAAGCTGCCGGCCCCGCCGGCCAGCCCGGCGCCGTATCCGATCGAGGTGGATTTCAGCATCGCCCCCTGAGCGCCCGGGCAGAACCGATCGCCAAGATTTTTCGCATGGCCGCCAGGCCGCGCCAGGCCTTGAATTACCCCACTTATCCACCGATATATGCACAATGGCTTGGGTTGACCTTCCCTGCCTTACCCCTATATGTTGTGTCGGTCGGTGCCTTTCTCAGACCCACGGTCGGATTGGCTTAATAGGGAATCCGGTGCGAATCCGGAACTGCCCCGCAGCGGTAAGCGGAAACGAAAGCTCCCATCGCACTGGCCTTCCAAGGCTGGGAAGCGGGGGCGAGTAGGTCGGATCGGTCGCCAGCGAACGGTCCATGTCTGCGAGTCCGAAGACCTGCCGGCACATCGCGGCCTTCAGCGCCGCGGTGAGTGATGGCGGCTTCCGCGGGGAGGCGCGTCGTGGCGCGGAGCCTTCGCTCCGCCGCACGGCCGTCCCCGCCTACACCGCCTTCGTCTCAGCCCTGCGCGCGGGAGCAGGTCGTTGAAGCCTTTGGCCTGGAGCGATGCCATGCAACCTATCGACACCGACTCGCGCGAGCGCACCGACGACCGCGCGGATGCATCCGCCTTCCCTGCCGCCGACGCAGCTGCCGCCGCGCCGGAGCCCGTTCGCATGGAAGCCGTGGCGGAGACCCCCTTCGCCCTCACCCCGCCGCACAACCCCGGCCAGATGCGCGTGACCAAGCGCAACGGCAGCCAGGAGATCGTCGACGTCAACAAGATCGTGCGCGCGGTGACCCGCAGCGGCGAAGGCCTGCATGCGGTCGATCCGCTGCGCGTGGCGCTGAAGACCATCGGCGGCCTGTACGACGGCGCCACCACGCGCGAGCTGGACGAGCTGTCGATCCGCACCGCCGCCGCGCTCACCGCCGAGGAACCCGAATACGGCCAGCTCGCCGCGCGCCTGCTCGGCGCCTACGTCGACAAGGAAGTGAGCGGCCAGGAAATCCAGAGCTTCTCCCAGTCGATCGCGCGCGGCGCGGAGCTGGGCATCCTCAACGCACGCCTGCGCGACTTCGTCGCCGCCAATGCGCGCAAGCTCAACGACGCCATCGATCCGCTGGCCACGCGCCGCTTCGAATACTTCGGCCTGCGCACCGTGTACGACCGCTACCTGCTGCGCCACCCGCAGCTGCGCAAGGTGATCGAGACGCCGCAGTACTTCTTCATGCGCATCGCCTGCGCGCTGGGCGGCAACGAGATCGGCGAGACGCTGGAGCTGTACCGCCTGCTGTCCTCGCTGGAATACATGGCCAGCTCGCCCACCCTGTTCAACGCCGGCACCGCGCACGAGCAGCTCAGCTCCTGCTTCCTGCTCGACTCGCCGACCGACTCGCTGGAGTCGATCTACGAGAAGTACGGCGACGTGGCCAAGCTGAGCAAGTTCGCCGGCGGCATCGGCCTGGCCTACTCGCGCGTGCGTTCGCGCGGCTCGCTGATCCGCGGCACCAACGGCCATTCCAATGGCCTGGTGCCGTGGCTGAAGACGCTGGATGCCTCGGTCGCCGCGGTGAACCAGGGCGGCAAGCGCAAGGGCGCGGCCTGCGTGTACCTGGAGCCGTGGCACGCCGACATCGAGGAGTTCCTCGAGCTGCGCGACAACACCGGCGACGAGGCGCGCCGCACGCACAACCTCAACCTGGCCAACTGGATTCCCGACGAATTCATGCGGCGCGTGGAGAGCGACGGCGACTGGTCGCTGTTCGATCCGAAGATCGTGCCGCACTTCGTCGACAGCTGGGGCGAGACCTTCGAGCGCGCCTACCGCGAAGCGGAAGCCGCCGGCATCGCGGTGAAGAAGGTGAAGGCGCGCGAGCTGTACGCGCGCATGCTGCGCACCCTGGCCCAGACCGGCAACGGCTGGATGACCTTCAAGGACCGCAGCAACGCCACCAGCAACCAGACGGCCAAGGCCGAGAACGTCATCCACCTGTCCAATCTGTGCACCGAGATCCTCGAGGTGACCAATGCGGGTGAGACCGCGGTATGCAACCTGGGTTCGGTGAACCTGGCGCGCCACGTGGTAGACGGCGTGTTCGACTTCGACAAGCTCGCCGCCACCGTGCGCACCGCGGTGCGCCAGCTGGACCGCGTGATCGACCTGAACTTCTATCCGATCGACACCGCGCGCACGGCCAACCAGAAGTGGCGCCCGGTGGGCCTGGGCGTGATGGGCCTGCAGGACGTGTTCTTCAAGCTGCGCCTGCCGTTCGATTCGGCCGACGCGCTGGCGCTGTCCACGCGCATCGCCGAGGAGATCTACTTCCACGCGCTGAGCATGTCCAACGAGCTGGCGCGCGAGCACGGCGCGCATCCGGGCTTCGCCGAAAGCCGCGCCGCCAACGGCGAGCTGCAGTTCGACTACTGGCCGCAGGCCAGGCCGAACGACATGCCGCGCTGGGATTCGCTGCGTGCCAGCGTGAAGGAACACGGCCTGCGCAACTCGCTGCTGATCGCGATCGCGCCGACCGCCACCATCGCCTCGATCTCCGGCTGCTACGAGTGCATCGAGCCGCAGGTCAGCAACCTGTTCAAGCGCGAGACGCTGTCCGGCGACTTCCTGGTGGTGAACCGCTACCTGGTCGAAGAGCTCAAGACGCTGGGCCTGTGGACGCCGGAAGTGCGCGACGCCATCAAGCTGGCCGAAGGCTCGATCCAGGGCATCGCCAACATCCCCGAGCGCCTACGCCAGATCTACCGCACGGTGTGGGAGCTGCCGCAGAAGGCGCTGATCGACCTGGGCGCCGCGCGCGGCGCATACATCGACCAGAGCCAGTCGCTGAACCTGTTCATGGAGAACCCGAACATCGGGCAGCTGAGTTCCATGTACATGTACGCGTGGAAGTCCGGCATCAAGACCACGTACTACCTGCGTTCGAGGCCGGCGACCAAGATCGCCAAGACCACGGTGGCCGCCGCCGCGCCGGCAGCCAGGCCGGCGCCGGAAGCCGAGCAGGAACAGGCCAACGCCGCGGTGTTCTGCTCGCTGGAGAACCCGGAATACTGCGAGGCCTGCCAATAAGGCAACGCACCCGATGAAGCCGTACCGGAACCGCAGCGGGAAATCCGGTGTCGCCGCCTACGAAAGCGGCGAAGGCTACATCCGGGTGCGTTTCATCCACGACGGCACCTACGAATACGACGCCACCCGGCCCGGCCGCCTGCACGTAGGCAACATGCAGAAGCTGGCCGACGCCGGGATCGGCCTGTCCACCTATATCAGCCGCTTCGTGCGCGAACGCTACGCGCGCAAGCTCGATTGAGCGCCGGCGGCGCCCGCAGCAAAGGAATTCCCATGTCGCACATCCTCGATCCCGGTTTCGAACTCACCCTGCGCCCGATGCGCTATCCCGAGTTCTACGAGATGTACCGCAACGCCATCAAGAACACCTGGACGGTGGAGGAAGTGGACTTCTCGCTGGACGTGACGGACCTGAAGTCCAAGATGAGCGACGCGGACCGCCATCTGATCCATCGCCTGGTGGCCTTCTTCGCCACCGGCGACACCATCGTGGCGAACAACCTGGTGCTGAATCTGTACCAGCACATCAATGCGCCGGAAGCGCGCATGTACCTGTCGCGCCAGCTGTACGAGGAAGCGCTGCACGTGCAGTTCTACCTCACCCTGCTGGACACCTATATTCCCGATCCGGCCGAGCGCAACAAGGCCTTCGGCGCGATCCAGAACATCCCCTCGATCCGCCAGAAGGGCGAGTTCTGCTTCAAGTGGATCGACTCGATCCAGAACCTGCAGCGCCTGGAAACGCGCGAACAGCGCCGCCAGTTCCTGCTCAACCTGATCTGCTTCGCCGCCTGCATCGAAGGCCTGTTCTTCTTCGCGGCATTCGCCTACGTGTACTTCCTGCGTTCGCGCGGCCTGCTGCACGGGCTGGCCTCCGGCACCAACTGGGTGTTCCGCGACGAATCCGGCCACATGGGCTTCGCCTTCGAAGTGGTGCGCACGGTGCGCGCGGAAGAGCCGGACCTGTTCGACGAAACCATGCGCGCGCAGGTGGAAGAAATGCTGGAAGACGCCATCGCCTGCGAAACGCAGTTCGCCGAGGACGTGCTGTCCGGTGGCGTGGCCGGCCTGTCGGTGAAGGATATGCGCCAGTACCTGGAGTACTGCGCCGACCAGCGCCTGGTGCAGCTGGACCTGCCGAAGAAGTACGGCGCGAAGAACCCCTTCGACTTCATGGACCTGCAGGACGTGCAGGAAGTGACCAACTTCTTCGAGCGGCGCGTGTCGGCGTATCAGGTGGGCGTCGAGGGAGAAGTGGCGTTCGATATGGCGTTCTGACGCCTTGGCCCCCTCTCCCCTGCGGGGAGAGGGTTGGGGTGAGGGGGACCTACGGAGCGCTGAAGCGGAAGCACAAAAGCAAGCGACGCTTCATCGATCTTCTTCCGCAAGCACCGCCCCTCATCCGGCTGCCGCCACCTTCTCCCCGGCGGGGAGAAGGATTCCACATGCAGGCGTTACACCCAGCTGTTGTCGTTATCGTCGTCGAAGCCCACGTCGCCGACGTCGCTCAGGTCACCGTTGAAATCGCTGTTGTCCTGCGCGAACGCGTGGTCGTTCTGCAACGCGTTGCCGCTGTTGTTGTCGTCGTAGAAATTGTTCTGCGTGATGTTCTCCACCACGGTCTCCTGCCCGCCGCCGCCGAAGAAACCGCCGCCGCCGTGGTGGCCGCCCAGCAGGCTTTCGATGCCGTTGAACAGGAACATGCCGCCGGCCACGCCCGCGGCCGTGGTCGCGGCGCTGGCGAGGAAGCTGGGTGCGGCTGCCGGCTGCTGAGGCGCCGGTGCGGCGCCGCCGAACAGGCGCTCGCGCCAACCCGGCGCGGCCTGCTGCTGCGGCATCGGCGGAGGCGCCGAGGGCTGCTGCGGCTGGCTCCAGCCGCCGGCCTGGCCGCCGAGGAAGCTGCCGCCGCCCTGCCCGCTCACCTGTGCCTGCAATTGCGCGATCTGCGCCTTGGCATTCTCCAGCGCCTGCTGCTGCAGCAGGCTGCGCTGCACCAGCAGGTAGAGCGCATCGGGGTGGCCGGCCAGGCGCTGCTGGATCAGCGCGTCGGCCTGCGCGTCCTTGGCCACGCCGCCGGCGGCGGCCAGGCGCTGCAGGAAATCGTCGAGAAGTTGCTGTTCCTGGGGAGTCATGGGTGCTACCTCGTGGTGGTGGGCGACGGCTTGGTCCGCGCGCGTAAGTTGCCAAGTATGCGTGCGGCGGATGACATCAAGGCCACCCTGCCATCGGTTGGGCTGCGCGCGTTCAGCTCGACAAGAACTTGCGCCGGTTGAAATGAAGGCGGAGCCCGCAGGCTCCGCCATTTGCCTTACTTCGACGCCTCGCGCGCCTGCAGGTTCACGAACGGCAGCATGCCGCCGCCGTTGTAGGTGGGCAGGTGGCCGTCCCATTTCTCGATGGCCGACATCTGCACCACGTTCGGGTTCTGCCGCAGCGCGTCGCCCTTCAGCGAGATCGCCTTGGCTTCCGCTTCGGCGATGGTCACCGCGGCCTTGGCCCGGCCTTCGGCTTCCGCCTCCACCTTCTGCGCCTCGGCCTGCGCCTGCGCCACTTCGTTCTGGCGCTGCTCGGCCATCTGGGTGGCCTGGATCTTGGCGTTGATCGACTGCACCACGTTGTCCGGCAGGCGCAGTTCGCCGATCCAGTAGATCTTCTCGATCACGATGCCCACCGGCGCCACCTCCGCGGCCACGTCGTTCTGCACCGCATCGATCAGATGCGCCTTGCCCTTGCCGTAGACCGATTCGATATCCAGGTTCGCGGCTTCCTTCACCAGAGCGTCGCGCACCATGTTGCGCAGGTAGACGTCGGTGATCTCGTCGATGCCCTTGCGGTACTTCTGGAAGATCAAGGTCACCTTGGTCGGGTCGATGTGATAGGTGATGCCCACGTCGGCGTTGACGATCAGGCCCTGCGCGGTCTGGAAGCTCAACGACTCGTCGACCGGGCGGCCTTCGTTCGAGGAACGCGTGAACACGTAGGTCTGCGTGAACGTGGGGAAGGTGTACAGCTCATAGCCCCAGCCCACCCAGTAACGGCCCGGCGGCAATTCCTGCAGCGCGCCCTTGCCGTCGCCATAGAGCTGGAACTTCACGCCCACGTTGCCGGCCGGCACCTTGTCGCAGGCCGCCAGCAGCAGCGCGCACAGCGCAATGGCAACCATCGAGAAACGTTTGATCGTGCGATTCATAAACAGTCATTCCTTGTGACGAAGAAGGCGGCTGAGCAGGCGATAGCTCCAGGCCGCAAGCAGGACCAGCAGGACCAGGCCGGCGATCACGGCGAACGTGCTCGTGGCGGAGATCAGCTGCGGGCCGACGAAACCCAGGTACAGCAGCAGGCACAGCGCAAGCAGCCAGGGGCTGGCCAGCATCTGCGCGAACAGCGCTTTCATGGCGGCGACTCCTTGATGGAAGTTCATGGCGGATGCGAAGCGATCCGCGCATCGCCACCCGGCGCGTGCGCGCACGCGGGCAGCAGGCGATGCGCCGATGGTTTCGGCGTGGGCCTTAAGCGAGGGTTGGCGGTCTCAGGTCCGGCGGACGGAGATGGCGGCGCGGTGGGGAGAGGAAGCCAGGCGACGAGCGTCGAAAGTCTTCATATGCGCACTCCGGTGCGCGGGGTCGGGTGGTGATGGCGGTGCATCTTACTCCTGCTTTTTCGCGCCGGAGCGAAAACGCTACATCGTTACAGTGCGGGGAACGGGGAGCGGGGAACAAAAGCGCGCAACTTGCGAGGCCCCGTTCCCCGTTCCCCGTGGCTACCAGCCTATTGACTACACCTGTAGTCAAGGCGTAGCGTGCCTACATCTGTAGTCACACCGGATGACCTGCCATGTCCAAGCCTTCGATCGGCGACCAGGAACTCGCCCTGCTGCATTACCTGGCCGAACACGAGCCCGCCTCGGTCGGCGAAGTGGCCACCGGCTTCGGCGAGGCGCGCGGCCTGGCGCGCTCCACCGTGCTGACCATGATGGAACGCCTGCGCGGCAAGGGTTATCTGCGCCGCCGCCAGGGCGGCGGCGTGTACCGCTACAGCACCGCCACCGGTCCCGGCGAAGCGATGCGGCAGGCGGTGGATCAGTTCGTGGAGAAGACCCTGGCCGGTTCGGTGTCGCCATTCGTGGCGTGGATGTCCGAGAAGGCCGAGGTCAGCGACAACGAGCTGGCCGAACTCGAAGCCCTGGTCAATCAACTGCAGTCGCGGCGCAAGGAGAAATGATATGGACGGCTATTTCCGTTTCGCCGACCTGCTGCTCGACCGCCTGGTCTGGACGTCCATCCAAGCTGCCGCCCTGATCGGCGCGGTGTGGCTGCTGTGCCGCTGGCTGCCGCGCTGGTCGCCGGCCAT
Organism: Dyella sp. SG562; assembly: GCF_011759495.1. Taxonomy (NCBI): domain Bacteria; kingdom Pseudomonadati; phylum Pseudomonadota; class Gammaproteobacteria; order Lysobacterales; family Rhodanobacteraceae; genus Dyella; species Dyella sp. SG562. The sequence continues at coordinate 133,900 of NZ_JAAOYS010000004.1, read as the reverse complement.
GCGCTGCCTGCTGTGGTGGCTGGTGGGCCTGCAGCTGGTGCTCGGCCTCGTCCTGGGCCGTCCGCTGGAACTGCCGCTGCTGACGCCGTCGGTGGAAACCACCGCGCTGTCGGGCGAGCAGGCGCAGGAACATGGCATCGCCATCCATACCGCGGTCACCGGCGACCCGCTGGCCTCGATCCCGGTGCCGCTCGCCGCGGCGGCTAAAGCGGCCGATGCGCCGCCGGCCAAGCCCTGGCCGTGGCGCGAAACCCTGGCCAGCCTGTGGCTGCTCGCGATGGCGCTGCAGCTGGCCGCCGCGCTGCGCGAATGGCGCGAGACGCGCGCGGTGATGCGCAGCGCCGAACCGGTACGCGATACCCGACTGCTCGCGCAGTGCGCCGAACAGGCGCGCGCGCTCGGCCTGCGCCACTGCCCGGAACTGCGCCGCTCCGACGTGATCGTGTCGCCGCAGGTCGCCGGGCTGTGGCGCCCGGTGGTGCTGCTGCCGACCGAGCACACGCTGGATGCGGACGACTGCGCCATGGCGCTGGCGCATGAACTGGCGCATCTGCGCCGCGGCGATCTGTGGCTGGGCTGGATTCCGGCCATGGCGCAGCGCGCGTTCTTCTTCCATCCGCTGGCGCGCTGGGCGATGCGCGAATACGCGTTTCACCGCGAGGCCGCTTGCGACGCGCAGGTACTGGACCGCTCCAGTGCCGAGCCGCAGGACTACGGCCGCCTGCTGCTGCGCCTGGGCGTGGCGTTCCCGGTGTCTTCCGGCCTGGCCGGCGCCTCGCCCACCTTCCAGAACCTGAAACGCCGCCTCACCCTGCTGCAGCAGACCGACCGCGTGCCGCCGCGCCTGGGCGCCTGGCTGCTGGTGGTGCTGGTGGCCGTCGCCGGTGCGCTGCCTTATCGCGTCACCGCGCGCGGCATGGATCAGCAGCAGGCAACGTCCTCCGCGCCGGCGGCGAATGCCGCGCCCGCGGTCGCGCCGCAAGCCGCACCCGCACCCGCACCGCTGGTGTCGCCCACGCGCGTCGTCGCGGCGCATCCGCTGCCCGCGGTCGCGGCGGCACCCGCGCCGGTCGCGCCCGTGGCTACGACGGTAACGCCGGCTCCCGCCGCGAAGCCCGCCGCCCGCGCCATGGCCGCTCTTGACCCGATCACTGCTCCGCCGCCCGCGCCGATGGCGCCCATGGAGCCGATGAGCCCGCCGCCGCCACCGCCGCCACCGCCGGTCGCACCGGTGCCGCCGCCCGCTCCGCCGGCACCGCCGTCGCCGGTACGCGTGGGCAAGGCTTCGCACGTCGACCTCGACCTCGATAACGGCGCGCCCCGCGGCTTCGCCATCGTCGAGCCGGATTTCCTCACCGTGCAGGGCAGCGAGAACGATCTGGCCAACGCACGCGCCCTGCAGAACGGCAACGCGCCGGTGCTGTGGATCCGCCGCGGCGACAAGGCCTATGTGGTGCGCGACCATGCGCTGCTGCAGCAGGCCAAGGACGCTTATGCGCCGATGCGCGATCTCGCACGCCAGCAAGGCGAGTTCGCCGGCAGGCAGGGCGAGCTGGCCGGCCGCCAGGATGGACTGGCCGCGGAAGTCGAAGCGCTGTCGGTGCGCCGTTCCGAGCTGGACAGCGAACGCGTCGCCCTGACCCGGCAGCGCGAGCAGCTGCGCATGCAGGGCAAGGCCGACAGCGCGGAGGCGGCCGGCATCGCCGCCTCGTTCGAAGGGCGCCTCAGCGGCATCGAGGCGCAGCGCGCCGACCTGCAGCGCCGGCAGGCCGACATCGACCGGCGGCAGGCCGACTTCAGCCGCAACCAGGCCGAGCTCTCGCGCCAGCAGGCCGAACTGTCCAAACGCGAGCGCGAAGTCTCGCGGCAGGTCTACAGCCAGCTGGACCGCTTGATGGACCAGGCCGTCGCCGACGGCCAGGCCCAACCCAGCACGCGCCTTTGATCGCCCCTTCTCTCTGACGAGGCCTTATCGATGAAGCTGCATCCGCCCGCTCTCCGACTGCCGCGCCGCGCCGAATGGCGGGTGGCGATCTTCTCCGCACTGCTGCTCGCGGCCCCGCTCACCCTGCTGGCCGCGCAGTACACGCCGCCGCCAGCGCCGCCGGCCGCGCCGCCACCGCCACCGCCGCCCCCTGCTCCGCCCCCGCCGCCGGTGCCGCCCGTTCCGCCGTCGCCGCCACCACCGCCGCCGCCGGCCGATTTCGGTGGTTTCGGCGCCCGCCACGTGTCGATCCACACCCGCGGCGAAGCCGCCGAAGGGCTGGCGCTGATCGATGGGGATTCGGTGATGTTCGATGGCGCCGACCGCGACGTGGAAGCGGTGCGCCGCCTGCAGGACGGCAAGGGTTCGCTGCTGTGGTTCCGCCGCGGCGGGCAGGCCTGGGTGATCCGCGACCAGGCGTATCTGGATCGCGCCAAGGCCGCTTACGCCGAGGTGGAAACGATCGGCAAGGAACAGGGCAAGCTCGGCGGCGAACAAGGCAAGCTCGGTGCGCAGCAGGGCAGCCTGGGCCAGCGCCAGGGCATGCTCGGCTCGCGCCAGGGCAGCCTGGCCAGCAAGGAAGCGGAGCTGTCCAGCCGCGAAGCGCAGCTTGCGGGGATGGAGGCGCAGGGCAAGCCGGCGGCCGACCTCGCCGCGGGACGCCAGAAGATCGCCGCCGCGCGCGCCGACCTGGAAGCGCAGCAGAAGGCGCTGGAACGCGAGCAGGAAGCCCTCGCGCACGACCAGGAGGCACTCGGCAAGCAGCAGCAAGCCCTGGGCGAGAAGCAGGGTGCGCTGGGCAAGCGGCAGGAACTCGCCAACCAGAAGGCGCATGCGCAGCTCGATGCCTTGATCAAGGAAGCGCTGGCAAAGGGCGTGGCCAAACCGGTGGAAACACTCTAGCTACGAAGAACTCTTCTCCCCTCCGGGGAGAAGATGCCGGCAGGCAGATGAGGGGCGGGTGCTCGCAGGAGCGGATCGACGAAGCATCGCTCGCTTTTCCGATCCCGCTTCTACGCTCCGTAGGTTCCCCTCACCCCAACCCTCTCCCCGGAGGGGAGAGGGGGTAGAAAAAAACGGGCCCTGGTGGGCCCGTTTTTTTCAATCCTTCGGCATCTTCAACTCGTATTCCTTCGGCGGCGTCGCTTCCATCAGATACCGCACGAAGTAATCCCAGCGCTTGCGCGTCATGTACAGGCTGGCCGCGCCATAGCCATGGTGCGCATTCGGGATCAGCAGCAGATCGAAGTCCTTGTTGGCCTTGATCAGCGCATCCACCACCAGCAGCGTCTGGTACGGCGGCACGTTGTCGTCCATGGTGCCGTGCGCCAGCAGCAGATGGCCCTTGAGCTTGTCGGCATAGACCTGGTTGGCCTGCTTGTCGTAGTTGCTCTTGCCGTCCTTGTCCTTCACCAGCAGGCCCTGCCACTTCTCCGCCCAGTCGTCTTCGTAGTTGCGGTTGTCGTGGTTGCCGCTTTCGGCGATGCCGACCTTGAAGAAGTCCGGATACATGAACATGGCGCCCACGGTGGCGTTGCCGCCGCCGGAGTGGCCCCACATGCCGACGCGGTCCAGGTCGATCCACGCATAGCGCTTGCCCAGTTCCTTCAGGCCCGCCACCTGGTCCGGCAAGGTGTTGTCGATGATGTTGCCGAAGTAGGCATCGTGGAACGCCTTGGAGCGCCACGGCGTGCCCATGCCGTCGATCGCCACCACGATGAAGCCCAGCTCCGCCAGCGCCTGGTTGTCGCGGCCGACGCTGAAGCTGCGCGTGCCGACCGAGCCGGTCTGCGGGCCGGGGTAGACGTAGTCGACGATCGGGTACTTCTTGCCCGGGTCGAAGTTCGTCGGCTTGTACATCAGGCCGTACAGGTCGGTCTTGCCGTCGCGGCCCTTCACGGTGAACGGCTCCGGCGCCTTCCAGCCGGTGGCGAGCAGGCGGCCGATGTCGGCCTTGGCCACCTGGGCCACGGTGCGGCCGTCGTCGCTGGAGCGCAGCACCGTCACCGGCGGCGTGGTGCTGGTGGAATAGGCGTCGACGAACAGCTTGCCGTCGGGCGACGGCACGACGGTGTGGTCGGCGGGCTCCGGCGTGAGCAGGGTCGGCTTGCCGCCGTCGATGCTCACCTTCCAGTACTGCTGGTAATACGGATCGACGCCGGCGGTGCGGCCCACGCCGCGGAACCACAGCGTGCGCGACTTCGCGTCCACCCGCAGCACCTGGGTGACGTTGCCCTCGCCGGTGGTGATGGCGCGCTTGAGCTTGCCGGTGTTGAGGTCGTACAGGTACAGGTTGCCCCAGTTGTTGCGCTCGCTGAACCAGATCGCCTCGTGGGTTTCCGGCAGGTAGCTCCAGTTGACCTTGTCGTTGCCGCTCTCGTAGTAGGTCTTCACCTTCTCGTCGAACACCGTGCGCACTTCGCCGCTCTTGGCGTCGGCGATGCGGAACCAGGACTGCTTGTGGTCGCGCGAGGTGGACACGAAGGCCAGTGTCTTGCCGTCCGCCGCCCACTGCACGTCGTCCCAGCCGCCGTCGCGGCCGCAGCTGATGTCGTCGCACAGGGTGGAGCGGTGCTGGTCCGGCTGCATCTTCAGGCGCAGCACTTTCTTGGCCGGCACGTCGATGATCACGCGCTCGATCATGGTGATGTGCTCGTCGCCGACCAGCGGGTACTTCCACTTCTCCAGCTTCGGATGGCCCACGTTGGTGGTGACCAGGTACATGTCGCCGGTCTTGCGCTGGTCCTGCTGGAAGGTGGCGATCTGGGTCGAATCCGGCGACCACACCAGGATGGCGCTGTCGGTGTGCTTCCAGCCGGCGTTGTCGGTGGCGTAGCCGTAGTCTTCGACGCCGTCGGTGGTGAGCTGGGTTTCCTTGCCCGTGGCGACGTCGCGCAGCCACAGGTTCCAGTGGCGGATAAAGGCTTCGGTCTTCTTGTCGGGCGAGAGCACGCCCGGCTCCTCGCCGGCGTCGCCGTGCCTGGGCTGCGCGCACACGCCTTCGCCCTTGAGGTCGCACAGGTAGTGCTTGCCGCGCAGGCTGACGTCGAGCTGGCCGTCGGCGGCCACGTCGAATTCGGTGATGCCGAGCTTGCTGGCGTCCACCGGCTTGCCGGCGGCCTTGCTCAGCGCGGCGGCGAGTTTGGCCTGGTCGAATGCGGGTTCGGCCTTGCCGGTGGCGGCGTCCATGCGCAGGTAACGGTCGCCCTGGGCGTCGTGGTCGCGGTACCAGAAGTGGCTGTCGTCGAGCCAGCTGGCGCTGGTCACCGCGTGGTCGATCAGCGGCGCGGCGCGGTAGTACATGAAGCTCTCGGCGCGGGCGTAATCGTCCGCCGTCAGCGTCCTGGCCGGTGCCGCCTGTGCGGCCGCGCCGGACGACAGCGCGCTCAATACCAGCGCGCCGAGCAGGCGCGAACCATCCATCTTCAAACCCATTGTCGACTCCCCTTGAGGATTGGCGCGATACGAAGCCCGCCGTGGCTTGCCGGAAGCTGTAGCCGGCGATCCAAAGTCATGGATCGTAGTCCGGAGGTCATGCCCCGACCCCTGCCAGAAGTCCCTGGGGGGAAACATGCGTCAAAATACGCGTTCTCCCCACCCAAGACCGCACGCCATGACCAAGCACGCCGCCGCCCTGCCCGAAGCCACCCTGCTGGAGATGGTGTTTCCCGACCACACCAATCATCTCGGCACCCTGTTCGGCGGCCAGGCGCTGGCGTGGATGGACAAGGCGGCGTTTATCGTCGCCTCGCGCCACGCGCGCCGCATCGTGGTCACGGCGCGCTCGGAAGAAGTGAGCTTCCGCGTGCCGGTGCGCAAGGGCCAGCTGGTGGAACTGCTGGCGCGCATCGTCGAAGTGGGCCGCAGCTCCATGCATGTGGAAGTGGAAATGACCGCCGAGGACCCGCTCACCGGCGACCGCCGCGTCTGCACCACCGGGCGCTTCGTGATGGTGGCGCTGGATTCCAACGGCACGCCGACGGACGTGCCGCCGCTGGCCTGAGCGGCCGCGTAGGTTGGGGTGAGCGCCAGCGAACCCCAACACCCACGGTCGCCGGCAGCGTTGGGGTTCGCTGGCGCTCACCCCAACCTACGCCAGGGTTGATACCAGCCCCGCCACCCAGTCGATGAACACGCGCAGCCGCAGCGGCAGCTGCCGCTGGCGCAGATACGCCACGTGCAGCGGCATCGGCGGCGGCGGCGTGTCGGTCAGCAGGGCCACCAGCTGGCCGCTGGCCAGCGCATCGCCGAAGCGGTAGCGCGGAAACTGCGCGATGCCCAGGCCCGCCTCGCAGCAGGCGGCGTAGGCGTCGGAACCGTTGACGGTGACCATCGACGGCAGGCTCACCTCGCGCAGGCTGCGTCCCACCATGAATTCCAGTGGCACCGCGCGGCGCGTGTTCGGCGAGGCCCAGTTCACCGCCAGGTGGCCCTTGTGCAGGTCGGCCAGGCTGGCCGGCATGCCGTGGCGCCGCACGTAGTCGGCGCTGGCCATGGTCACCTGCTGCATCGAGGCGATGCGGCGCGCCACCAGTTCGGAATCGGGCAGCTCGCCCGAGCGCACCACGCAATCCACGCCTTCGCGCACCAGGTCGACGTAGCGGTCGCTGGTGCCCAGCTCCAGTTCCACCTGCGGATAGCGCTTGAAGAAATCCGGCAGCGCCGGCGCGATCAGGTGGCGCGCCAGCGTGGCCGGCATGTCCACGCGCAGCCGCCCCTTGGGCTGGGTGGCGGCGTCGCGGAAGCCGGCTTCCACCTCGTCCACGTCGGCCAGCAGGCGCACGCAATGGCCGTAGTAGGTCTCGCCGTCGCGGGTGGGGCTGACGCTGCGCGTGGTCCGCTGCAGCAGGTGCGCGCCCAGCCGCGCCTCCAGCCGCTTGATGGTGTGGGTGAGCGTGGCGCGCGGCAGGTTCAGGTCGTCCGCGGCGCGGGTGAAGCTGCCCAGCTCGACGATGCGGGCGAACACGCGCATGGCTTGCAGCTGGTCCATGGCCGGGGCTTCCCATTGTTGATATGAATGAAACAGACCTGGCGATTATTGAGCATTTATCCATCAACGATGCAAGCGCAGCATGTGCCCATCTTTTCTCCCACCTGAAAGAGAGTCCCGCGATGCAAACACGACTGCTTGGCCGCAACGGCCCCAAGGTTTCCGCCCTCGGCCTGGGCTGCATGGGCATGAGCGAGTTCTACGGCGCGCGCGACGACGCCGAGTCCATCGCCACCATCCACCACGCGCTGGACCGCGGCCTCACCCTGCTGGACACCGCCGACATCTACGGCCCGTACACCAACGAGGAACTGGTCGGCAAAGCCATCCGCGGCCGCCGCGAACAGGTATTCCTGGCCACCAAGTTCGGCATCGTGCGCGACCCCGCCAACCCGCAGGTGCGCGGCGTCAACGGCCGGCCGGAATACGTGCGCGAGTCCGTCGACGGCAGCCTCAAGCGCCTGGGCGTCGAGCAGATCGACCTGTACTACCAGCACCGCCTGGATCCGCGCACGCCGATCGAGGACACCGTCGGCGCCATGGCCGAGCTGGTGCAGGCCGGCAAGGTGCGCTACCTGGGCCTGAGCGAGGTTTCGGCCGAGACGCTGGAACGCGCGCACAAGGTGCACCCCATCGCGGCCGTGCAGAGCGAGTTCTCGCTGTGGACGCGCGACCCGCAGGAAAACGGCGTACTGGCCATGTGCCGCCAGCTCGGCGTGGCCCTGGTGGCTTACTCGCCGCTGGGCCGCGGCTTCCTTACCGGCGCCTACAAGAGCCCCGAGGACTTCGACGCCGACGACTACCGCCGCAGCAGCCCGCGCTTCCTGGGCGAGAACTTCACCCGCAACCTTGAACTGGTGGACAAGGTGCAGGAACTGGCGAAGGACAAGGGCTGCACGCCCGCGCAGCTGGCCCTGGCCTGGGTGCTGGCCCAGGGCGAGGAAGTGATCGGCATCCCCGGCACCAAGCGCCGCGACCGCCTGGACGAGAACCTGGGCGCGCTGGATGTCGCCCTCAGCGCCGCCGAGCTCGCGGCCATCGACGCGGTGTTCCCGCCCGATGCCGCCGCCGGCCCGCGCTATACCGAGGCCATGCTCAAGTTCCTCAACGCCTGACCGGCACGGCAATACGGCTCATGGCGGGTAAAATGCCCGCCATGAGCACTCCCGAACACTCCCCCCTCGGCAAGACCACCGTCTACGCCGACCGCTACGACCCGTCCCTGCTGTTCCCCATCCCCCGCCAGGCCAAGCGCGACGAGATCGGCGTGAGCGCGCCGCTGCCGTTCCACGGCGTGGATATCTGGAACGCCTACGAGCTCTCCTGGCTGGATGCGCGCGGCAAGCCGCGCGTGGCGCTGGCCGAATTCCGCGTGCCGGCGGCCTCGCCGAACATCATCGAATCGAAGTCGTTCAAGCTGTATCTCAACGGCTTTGCGCAGGAACGCATCGACGATGCGCAAGCCCTTGCAGCGACCCTGCGCCGCGATCTCTCCGCCGCGGCCGGCGCCGAGGTGGACGTGCACCTGAGCGAGCCGAGCGCGAAAGCGCATGCGGTGGTGGATCTCGAAGGCGCCTCGATCGATGCGCTGGATATCGACATCGACGACTACGGCCCGCCCAAGTCCGATTACCTGCATGCCGATGCGGGCGAGGTGGTGGAAGAAGCCCTGGTCTCGGACCTGCTGCGCTCCAACTGCCCCGTCACCGGCCAGCCCGACTGGGGCAGCGTGCAGATCCGCTACCGCGGGCCGCGCATCGACCGCGCGGGCCTGCTGCGCTACCTGGTCTCGTTCCGCAATCACAACGAATTCCACGAGCAGTGCGTGGAACGCATCTTCGTGGACGTGAGCCGGCACTGCGCGCCGCAAAGCCTGAGCGTTTATGCGCGCTATACGCGGCGCGGCGGCCTGGACATCAATCCGTTCCGCGCCAGCGCCGCGTCGGCGCCCGGCAATCCGCGCGGCGCGCGCCAATAGCATGGCGTGCGGAGGCGGCGCGAAACGTTCGTAAAAAACCTGTCGCGCCGCGCCCGCCGCTAATGGCGGCTTCATCGCGACAGGCCTAGCTTGGCGCTGCGGGAACGCCATGCGTTTACTCCGTTCATCCATGGATCGACGACCGGAAGGGGGATTGCCATGCATCGCTTTCAACGCCACGCCGCCGGCGGTTGTTGCCTGATCGCCGCGCTCGCGCTGGGCGCCTGCGGCAAGCACGAAGCAGCACCGCCCGCCGCCGCGCCGGCAGCAGCGGCCAGCGTGCCGGCCAGGGCGCCCGCGACGGCGCCGGCCGCCGTTCCGGACATCACGCTGCCGAAGGCTTCCACCGCATCCACCGCCAAGGCGGCTGTCACGGCGGCGCCGGTGGACCGGGCCTTCCGCGTAGCCAGTGTCACCATCGGCGACGATGTCTCGCCGGACCATCGCGTCACCGAAGCGAAGACGCGTTTTGCGCCGAGCGTGAAGACGATCTATGCCGCGGTGGAAACGCAAGGACTGACCGACAGCGCCACGCTGAGTGCGACGTGGAGCTATCTGGAAGGAAGCTCGCGGCAGATCGTCAGCACCAGCCAGTCGATCGCCACGGACGGGCCGGCGGTGACCACGTTCGAGGTGCGCAATCCGAACCAGTGGCCGCTGGGGAAGTACCAGGTGGTGATCGCGGTGGATGGGAAGGTGGTGTCGACGCAGGATTTCGAAGTCGCAAAAACCTGAGCCTTGAAGCCGGCGTAGGCTGGGGTGAGCCGCAGGCGAACCCCAACATCGCGGCCACGGACGCTGCGCACCGTTGGGGTTCGCCTGCGGCTCACCCCAACCTACGAGGTCGTCAGGTCTTGTAGTACTCGCGATACCACGCCACGAACGCCGCGATGCCCTGCTCCACCGAGACCTTCGGCCGATAACCCACGGCCTCGACCAGGCTCGATACATCCGCCTCGGTCTCCGGCACGTCACCCGCCTGCAGCGGCAGCATTTCCATGGTGGCCTTGCGCCCCAGGCACTGCTCCAGCACCTCGATATAGCGCAGCAGCTCCACCGGATGCTCGTTGCCGATGTTGTACAGGCGATACGGCGCCACGCCGCTGGTGGCCGGATCCGGATGCGTGGCATCCCAGGCCGCATCCTTGCCCGGCACCGTATCCAGCGCGCGCACCACGCCTTCGACGATGTCGTCGATATACGTGAAGCTGCGCTTGTGCCGGCCCTCGTTGAACACGCGGATCGGTTCGCCCGCGAGGATGGCCTTGGTGAACAGGAACAGCGCCATGTCCGGGCGTCCCCACGGGCCGTACACGGTGAAGAAGCGCAAGCCGGTGGCAGGCACGCCGTACAGATGCGCGTAGCTGTGCGCCATCTGCTCGTTCGCCTTCTTCGTCGCCGCGTACAGCGTCAGCGGATGCTCGGCCGGGCGATGCTCGGAAAACGGCAGATCGCGATTGGCGCCATACACCGAACTGGTCGAAGCAAACACCAGATGCTGCACGGCATGCTGGCGGCAACCCTCCAGCACATGCAGGAAACCGGTGACGTTGCTGCTCACGTACACATGCGGATTGGTCGCCGCATAGCGCACACCCGCCTGCGCCGCCAGATTCACCACCCGCTCGGGCTTGTGCGTTGCGAACGCCTTCTCGATCGCCGCGCGGTCGGCCAGGTCCGCATGCACGTGCGTATAGCCCGGATACGCCTGCACCCGCGCCAGTCGCGCCCGCTTCAAACCCACGTCGTAGTAATCGTTGAGGTTGTCCACACCGATCACTTCATCGCCGCGCGCCAGCAGCTTGCGCGCCACGTGCGAACCGACGAAACCGGCGGTACCGGTCACCAGCACTTTCATCACAGCCTCCCGTCCACCGCTTCGCGCGGCAGCACGTATTTCACGTCGTAGACCACCGACTCGGGCTTGCCGAACGCACGGATGCCCGCGGCACCCAGCGCCTTGAACTGGCGATGGCCCACGGCGACGATCACCGCGTCGTAGTGGCCTTGCGCCGGCGCGCCCAGCGTCGCCAACCCGTATTCGTGCTCGCATTCGGCCGCATCCACCCAGGGGTCGTGCACGTCGACCTGCGCGTTGTAGCCGCGCAGCGCCTGCACGATGTCGATCACGCGGGTGTTGCGCAGGTCCGGGCAGTTCTCCTTGAAGGCCAGACCCAGCACCAGCACTTTCGCGCGCACCGGGTTGATGCCCTTGCGCACCATCAGGCGCACCACTTCACCGGCCACGTAGGGACCCATGCCGTCATTGGTGCGCCGGCCCGCCAGGATCACATCCGGGTGGTGCCCTACTTCCTGCGCCTTGTGCGTCAGGTAATACGGATCGACGCTGATGCAATGGCCGCCGACCAGGCCCGGACGGAATGGCAGGAAGTTCCATTTCGTCCCCGCCGCTTCCAGCACTTCGAGCGTGTCGATGCCGAGCTTGTTGAACAGCATCGCCAGATCGTTCACCAGCGCGATGTTGAGGTCGCGCTGGGTGTTCTCGATCACCTTCGCCGCCTCCGCCACCTTGATGCTGCTGGCCTTGTGCGTGCCGGCGGTGATGATGCTGGAGTACAGCGCGTCGACGTAGCTGGCCGCCTCCGGCGTGGAGCCGGAGGTGACCTTGAGGATCGTCGTCACACGATGCTGCTTATCGCCCGGGTTGATTCGCTCCGGGCTGTAGCCGGCGAAGAAATCCTGGTTGAACTTCAGGCCCGAGCCAGCCTCCAGCAGCGGCACGCAGACTTCTTCGGTGCAGCCCGGGTAGACCGTGGACTCGTACACCACCACGTCGCCGCGCTTGAGCACCGTCGCCAGCATCTGGCTGGCCTTGACCAGCGGCCCCAGGTCCGGCCGCTTGGCCGCGTCGATCGGCGTGGGCACCGTCACGATATAGACGTTGCGGTCGCGCAGATCTTCCAGCGCATCGCTGTAGCGCAGGCGCGCGGAGGAGCGCAGCTCGTCCGCATCCACTTCCAGCGTCGAATCCTTGCCGGCGCGCAGTTCCTCCACCCGCGCCGCGCGGATATCGAAGCCCACCGTGTCGTATGTCTTGCCGAATTCCACGGCCAGCGGCAGGCCGACATAGCCCAGGCCGACGATGGCGATCCGGGCCTCTTCCAGGTTCCGCATGCAGGGCGCCTTCCACAAAGAACGGCCTCGGCGGCCGCAACGACACAGGCTAGCAGGAGCGGAGCGTATCGCGGCTGTGACGGCCGGCCGGCGGGTCGCTTTCGGCCGAGCCGCGGCCCGCCTTAAGTGACATCGACACGCCCCCGGGCCGCGCCTAACCTGCGTTTCCGCCCGCGCTTTGCAGGAGCGAAAGGCGAGTAACGAGGGCACAAGCCTGTGCGCGTACGTCCCCTGTCACGCGCGGCTAGGCTCTGTCGGCGAACCGGCCGGGCGTGTACGTGACGGCGCCCTCGCTACTCGCCTTTCGCTCCTGGCTTGCCTATCGGTGGAAAGCCATAGGCCAGGCATAGCCGGCACGAGGTAGAGGATTTCCCCGCGCGCCCGCGCAGAATCGGCGCCGAAGCTCACGCGAAGGTCCATCACGAAGGTCCATCACGCAAGGGGAGGTGGACATCATGCGCATCACGCCGGTCGCTTTGATCGAATTCCTCGGCCTGGCGCCCGCCGGCCGCGAAACCGCCGCGCCGAAGCGCCGCCCGCCGGGCGCGCTCGACTACCAGCTGCCGGGCCGCGACTGGGCCGCGCTGTTCGGCGGCATCGCCTGCCTGGGCGCCCTGCGGCCGATCGTGTTCCTGCACCTGGGCGCCGAAACCGAAGCCGAACCCGAGGCCGAAGCCACCATCTGGCATCGCATCCACTGAAGCCGCGCCCTGCCGGAAGCCACCCCGACCCCTGGCATACAAGCTGCTTCAGCGGTTTTTCCATCACACGCCGCGCAAAAAGCCGGGCTATGATGCCGGGGACCGTCCGCGCGGAGGCTCCATCGGTGCCGCACGGACCCAGGGTCGGGGGACATCGCAACGCTCCATGTCTGACGCCGCCGCCGCGCGGCGGCGTTCCCGTTCCCTGCGTGCAGGTCGTGCCGGTTGTTCGCTCGAGCCGATAAAAAGCGGTCTCCATAAATGATGGCGCCGTACGCGGGCCATCGCACAAGCTGAAGAACGGATCACAGGGGGAGTACATGTCCGACATCATCGAGTTCCTGGAGCGCATGGGCGAAGACGCCCGCCTGCGCGATGCGTCCGCTGCCGAGCTGGAACTGGCCCTGGCCGGGACGCGCCTGGAACCTGCGCACGAAGCTGCCGTGCTGGCCCGCGATGCCGCCGGCCTGCAGGCCCTGCTGGGCCTGGGTGCGCTGATGGCCGTGCAGCTGCCCGCCGAAGAGGAAGAAGAGCAGGAAGACGAGGGCGAAGGCGACGAACCGTCGCCGGCCGAAGAAAGCCTGCGGCGCGAGGCCGCCGTCGCGTGAACGCGCGCCCCGGCATGCGGCGCCTTTACGGGTTCCTCCTTGCCGGGGCCTGCCTGCTGTGCCCGCTGGCCGCGGCCGCCGCGGAGGCCGGCGCGGCTGACGCCCCGCCCGCCCTGCTGGAGGTAGCCGACAGCATCAAGACCTCCGACCACGGCACCTTCGCCAAGCTGCTGCTGCAGATGGAGCCGGAGGCATCGAAGCTGTCGCCGCAGCAGCAGTGGCACCTGCGCTACCTGAAGGCCTGGGACGTGGCCTACTACGGCGACTACGAACGCGCCGGCCCGCTGCTGGACGAGGTGATCGCGCAGGACGTCGACGCCACCCTGCGCTTCCGCGCCACCGCCACCTCGATCAACATCCTCGGCATCGGCCACCGCTACGAAGAGGCCTTCACCCGGCTGGACAAGCTCACCAGCCAGCTGCCGCAGATCACCGACAAGCGCGCCCGCCTGCAAGGCCTGGGCGAAGCGGCGCAGCTGCTGGTCGCGGCCGGCCAGTACGACCTCGCCGCGCAGTACGCGGACGAGATGCTGAAGAACCTGCCGCCCGGCGAAGGCCCGTGCAAAGGCCTGTTCTTCAAGGCCGAGTCGGCCTATCGCGGCGAGAAGCCGAACGCGCGCGAGCAGCTGGACCAGGCCATCGACCGCTGCGTCTCCGTCGGCGAAACCGTCTACGCCAACACGCTGCGCGCCGAACTGGCCGTGGCCGACCTCGAGCGCGGTGAAGCCACCCAGGCCATCGCCGTGCTCACGCGCAACTACGCCGACGTGCAGCACGACGGCTACCAGACCCTGATCGCGCAGTTCGACGCGGCCCTGGCCAAGGCGCACCTGAGCCTGGGCAACCTGGCCGAGGCGCGCAAGCACGCGCTGGCCGCGGTGCAGAACAGCATCAAGGGCGAATACACCGCGCCGCTGGGCATGGCCTACCAGGTGCTGTACCGGGTGGCGCGCAAGCAGGGCGACCTGGCCGCGGCGCTGGCCTATCTCGAGCAGTACATGGCGGCCGACAAGGGCTATCTCGACGACGTCTCCGCCAAGGCGCTGGCCTACCAGGTGGTGAAGCAGCAGGTGCTGTCGGGCCGGCTGCAGCTGGACACGCTCAACAAGCAGAACCAGATCCTGCAGCTGCAGCAGGCGCTGGACCGCAAGGCGGTGGAAGCCAGCCGCCTGTACATCGTGCTGCTGCTGATGGCGCTGGGCTTCATCACGCTGTGGATCTACCGCCTCAAGCGCTCGCAGCTGCGCTTCATGTGGCTGTCGCGGCTGGACAGCCTCACCGGCATCTGCAACCGCAAGCATTTCATCGAAGAAGCCGAAACGGCCCTGCAGGCGGCGGCGAAGACGCGCCAGCCGGCCGCGCTGGTGATCCTGGACCTGGATCATTTCAAGTCGATCAACGACACCTTCGGCCACGCCGTGGGCGACCACACGCTCAAGCACATCGTGGAAGCCTGCCGCCCGCTGCTCAGCGCGCGCGAAGTATTCGGCCGCCTGGGCGGCGAGGAATTCGCCGTGCTGCTGCCGGATTGCACGCCCGAACAGGCCCTGGCCCGCGCCGAACAGCTGCGCGCGGCGATCGGCGCGCTGTCGCCGCTGGAAAGCGGCGAACTCTCCGTCTCCGCCAGCCTGGGCGTGGCCGACACGCACAGCGCCGGCTACGACGTCAGCGAACTGCTGGTGCGCGCCGACCACGCGCTGTACCGCGCCAAGAGCGAAGGGCGCAACCGGGTGGTGGCCACGTGGATGGGCGCGGCGGCAACGCGCGTGGTGGCGGGTGCGTCGGCGAGCGTTTAGCGCGCTGGGTTGAGAGGCTCCCGCGGACGCCTGCCGGCGAAGCTCAGTGCTTCACGTGATAACGCGTACTGCGGCCGCCGCCCGGCAGGCGCTCCAGGTAACCCTTCTCGACCAGGTCGGCCAGGTGGCGCGTGGCGGTGGCCTTGGACACCTTGGCTACCACTTGGTATTTCGACGCGCTGATGCCCTGCTCGAAGCCGCGCTCGCCGCCATCGAGCAGGCGATTGAGCACCTTGAGCTGTTCCGGCAACAGGCCCTGGTACGAGTGCTGCAGCCAGAAGCGCGCCTTGTCCAGCACGCGGTCGATGCGCTGCAGAGCCTCGTTCAAGCTGTGCTGCAAGGTGGCGAGAAACCACCGCAGCCACGGCGTGACGTCCAGCGTGGCCTTCTGGCTGGTTTCGAGCACGTGGTAGTAGCCGGCGCGGTCGGCCAGGATGCTGGCCGACATGGTGTAGAAGCGGATCGCCTGATGTTCGGCCTGCGCCAGGGCCAGGTCGGTGATGGCGCGGGTCAGGCGGCCGTTGCCATCGTCGAACGGATGCAGGGTGACGAACCAGAAGTGCGCCAGCCCGGCGCGCAGCAAGGGATCGAGCGCGGCGTCGCCGCGGCTGCTGTTGAACCAGGCCAGGAAGGCATCGAGCTGCACCTCCAGGCCGGCGCGGGGCGGCGCTTCGAAATGCACGATCGGCCGGTCGAGCCGGCCGGATACCACCTGCATCGGCTCGTCGCCGCGCAGGCTGCCCACGCGGATGGGCCGTGCGAGCAGCGAATCCTGCTGCGCGAACAGCCAGGCATGCCAGTCGAACAGGCGCTGCGCGGTCAATGGCTCGCGATAGCGCTGGGTCGCGTCGAGCATCAATTCGGCCAGGCCTTCGCTGCGCGGGGTGGTGGCCGCTTTCGCGTCCTGCACTACGCCCAGCCGCCGCGCGAGCGAGGAGCGCACCGAGGCCACGTTGAGGCGCTCACCCTCGATCGCCGAGGAAGTGATGATGTTCTGCAGCAGGGTGTCGAGTTCCCCTTCGACCTGTTCGTCGCCCGCGATCGCACCGGCCATGCCGAGCAGGCGGCCCTGCAGCTGCTGGCAGGAGCGCAGCAGGGGCGCCAGCGTCCTGGCGTGCCAGCGGAAGGTGGGCCAATCCGGCTGTTGCCAGATCCAGCGGGGGTGATCCATGCGGCGGACTCCCAAGGGGGTGAGCCGATTACGCCACTTAATCGGCTCACGGAATGAGCCGATTATGGTCGATATTCGGCTCACACGCCATGGGGCACCGCAGGGCCACGGCACCTGCGGCGCGACGGTATCGCGTTGCTTTTGATTCAAGGGAAATGGCGCGCCCGGAGGGATTCGAACCCCCGACCAATGGCTTCGGAAGCCACTACTCTATCCGGCTGAGCTACGGGCGCGTGGTGCGGCGAGGCCGCCGGCGGCCTGTCGGGCGGCGGCGGAGCGCGGAGTATAGCGGCTTGGGGCCATGCGTGCGACGAGGGCGGCCGATAACGAAAAGGCCCGCCTTGCGGCGGGCCTTTCGTAGCGTGAGCCCGATGGATCGCTCAGCGCGCCTTGAGCAGCTCCGAGAGCTGGTCCGGCTTGCCTTCGATGCGCTCCAGGTGCGGGTACTTCAGGCCGTCGTGGTAGTCGATGCGCAGGGTCTGGTACTGATCGAAATTCTTCACCAGCAGTTCGACCGGCTTGCTCTTGTCCTTGGCCGCTTCGGTCACCGCGTCCTTGACGGCGTCGCTGGAGAACTCCTTGCCGTTCACCGCCACGATCTTCATGCCCGGCGACAGGCCGGCCTTGAAGGCGGGGCCGTCCCACAGCACGTCCATGATGTCGCCGCCCTTGCCCAGCGACACGCCCAGCGAATACACCAGGTTGGCGCCGCCGAAGCGGGCCTCGGCCGCCTTCACCACCGGCGAGGGCTTGTCGTTGTAGACCAGCTTCCAGCCGTGCGCCTCGATGCCGCCGATCAGCGGGCCGTGGCCGTCAAGGCGCTCGCGCAGGTAGCTGGCCCAGTCGAACGGCTGGATGTCGTTGAGCGTCTTCACCACGTCCTCGAAGGTGTAGGTGTTGACCGCCCACTCGCCATTGTTCATGCCGAAGAAGGCCTTGCCGAAATCGTCGATCGACTTCTTGTTGCCCGACAGCGAACGCAGCTTGCCGTCCACTTCCAGCCAGATCATCTGGCCGCCGGAGTAATAGTCCTCGCTCATCTGGTAGTTGCGGTAGGGCAACGGCCGGCGCTGCGCGATGATCGGATCGTTGGTGGTGTCCTGGATATTGCGCCACTGCTGCAGGCCCGGACGGCCCTTGTCGTAGTTGGCGGCGACGTTGGCGAGCATGTCGCGCGCCTCTTCCGGCTTCCACAGGCCCGAGCGCGCGGCCATCACATAGCCCCAGAACTGGGTCTGGCCTTCGTACACCCACAGCAGGCTGTCCTGCATCGGCACGTTGAAGTTCGGCGTGGACAGATCCGCGCCGCGGCGGTACTTGCCGTCCCAGGAGTGGTTGAACTCGTGCGGCAGCAGATCGCGCGCCAGCACGTTCTTGTCCCACTCGGTGAAGTAGCCGGGGCCCACGCCGTTCTCGCTGGAGCGGTGGTGCTCCAGGCCGTTGCCGCTCATCTTGTCGCTGAGCGAGAACAGGAAGTCGTAGTGGTTGTAGTGGTGCGCGCCGTACATCTTGTACATCTGCTGCACCAGGTTCTGATGCGCCTTCAGCTGTTCCGGCTTGATTTCCAGGTACTTCGGGTCATCGGCCACGATGTTGAGGAACACCGGCGTCTTGGCACCCGGGTCCAGGTCCACGCGCTTGAAGTACTTGCCGGCGTAGATCGGCGAGTCGACCAGGTCGTCGAACTTGATCGGCTTGAAGGTCACCGTATCGCCGTCGCGCGAAGCCTGCTCCAGCGCGGTGCCGAACTGCCAGCCGGCCGGGAACTTCACGCTGGCCTCGGCCTGGATGCGGGCGGCGACATAGCCGGCCGGATACAGCGTGACCGTATTCCACTGCACGTTGAGCATTTCCGGCGTCATCACCACGCGGCCCTGGCGGGTGTCCTGCGGGGAGAGGAACTGGAATTCCACGTCCACGCTGCTGGCGCCCTGCGGCACCTCGACGTGGAAGGCGTAGACGTTGAGCGGATCGCGCGTCCACTTCAGCTCCTTGCCGTTGGCCGACACCTTCAGGCCCGCCAGCTTGTCGATCGGGCCGGACGGCGAATGGTTGCCCGGCAGCCACTGCGGATACAGCAGGGTCAGCGGGCCGGGCTGCGCCGGCACCGATTCGCGCACGCGGAAGATGCGGCGGGCGATGTCGGTGGCATCCACGCTCACCTTGAGCGTGCCGTTGAACGGCACGTCCTGCGGCGCCGGGACGTCGGCTTGAACAGCGAAGCCGCACAGGCCGAAGCCCGCGGCGAGGATGGCGGAAGCGAGGCGCGAAGCTTTCAAAACGGTCTCCTGATGGCAGACGCGCAACGCCCATGGGCGGACGTTGAACGGAATATGACCGTCCGATGCTAGACCGCGGCGGCATGCCGCACCCCCTGCCAGAGGTCATGCGGCAGGCTGAACCATGCCTTGCTTCAAATCCCGCCGGGGGTTTGGAAATGTAAAAACGCCCTTATCCTTCGTGGCCCGCGCTACCCCACGCGGGCCGCAGCGACGATTTCCCCCTCAGATCGCGCCGCGGAAAACCCAAAAAGAAAATGGAGTTCTCCATGAACAAGCTTCTGCTCTCGGCCGTGCTGGCCGCTGCTGCCCTGTCCCCGTTCGCTGCCCAGGCCGATGACGCCGCCAGCAGCAACCAGCTCAACAACTTCTTCGTGACCGGCAACCTCGGTCAGAGCAACTACCGCGTGGGCGGCCTGTCCGACAAGTCGGACGTGTTCCAGAGCGTTCGCTTCGGCTGGCGCTGGAACAACATCGTCGGCGCCGAAGCCGGCTACACCTCGCTGGGCCAAGCCAAGCAGTACATCGGCCCGGTCACCGTCGGCTTCCAGCCGAAGGCCGTGATCCTCGGCGTGAACGCCAAGTACGGCTTCTACGGCAACTGGTTCGTCACCGGCCACGGCGGCTACCTGCGTTCGCGCACCACCGCCAGCACCACCTACGGCGACCTGCGCGCCACCGAGAAGAGCTGGAACAACGGCTGGTACGCCGGCGTGGGCGTGGGCTACAACGTAACCGACAACGTCGCGCTGGCGCTCAACTACGACAACTACCGCGTGAAGTACGGCCGCGCCGGCGCCAGCCAGTCGCAGGCCAACGTCAACGTGGCGGCCTACTCGGCGTCGATCGAGTACCGCTTCTAAGCGCAGCTTTTCGCGCAGGCAACAAAAAAAGGGCGCCCCAGCGGGCGCCCTTTTTCTTTTCACCATGCAACGCGGGTTACTTCAGCGGCGCGGCAATCTGTCCCAGCCGGTCTGCCCCGCTTGCGCGCGTGAGGTGCGGATAGCGCAGGCCGTCGCGGTAGTCGATCGATACGGTCTGGAAGAACTCGTTGTTCTTCACCAGCAGCTGGATCGGCGTGCCCTTGTCCTTGGCCGCCTTGATCGCGTCCTTCAGCCCGTCGGCCGAGTAGTCGCGCCCGTTTACCGCGACCAGCTTCAGCCCCGGCACCAGGCCCGCCTTGAACGCCGGCCCGCCCCATTGCACGTCGGTGACCTTGCCTTCGCGGTTGAGCGCCAGGCCCATGCCGTACAGCAGGTTGACCGAATGGCGCACGCTCTCCATCGCCTTCTGCATGGACGAGGGCTGGTCGTTGTATTCCAGCTTCCAGCCCGCCTGCTCCACGCCCTGCTCGGGCAGCTTGTCGCCCGTGTAGTCCAGGCGCTCGTGCAGGAACTTGGCCCAGTCGTAGGGCTGCACCTTGTTCAAGGTGGCCACCACGTCGTCGAAGGTGTAGGTCAGCGGCACCTGGCTGCCATCCTGCACGCCGTGGAAGGCGCGCACGAAATCGTCCAGCGAACGCTTGCCGCCGCTGAGCTCGCGGATGCGGCTGTCCGCCTCCAGCCACAGCAGGGTGCCTTCCGGGTAGTAGTCGACGCCGCGCATGCGGTTGGCCCAGCGCGAACCCTGCGAGGAGGTGAGCTGCACCGCGTCGGCGGTGTCCTGCAGCGAACGCCACTCGCGGCCGGTGCGGTTGACCATCGCCGCCTGCGTCTCGGCGATCCAGTCGCGGTACTGCTCCGCCGTCCACATGCCCGAGCGCGCGGTCAGCACCTCGCCGTAGTAATTGGTGAGGCCTTCGTAGACCCACAGCAGATCGCCCTGCATCGGCACGTTGTAGTTCGGCGTCCACAGGTCGTGCGGCCGCCGGAACTTGCCGTTCCACGAATGCACGAATTCGTGCGGCAGCACGAAGGCGGCCGACAGGTACATGTTGTCGTCGGTCAGGAAGGCCGGCGGCAGGCGGTCATCGCTGGACTGCTGGTGTTCCAGCCCGAACGAGCCGTTGTGGTCAGACAGCGTCAGCAGGAAATCGTAATGCGCGTAATGCCGCGCCCCGAACAGCTTCACCGCCTGCACCGCCAGCGCCTTGTGCTGCGCCTCCTGCTTGTCGCTGAGCTTCAGATTGCCCGGGTCGTCGGCGACGATATCCAGATACACCGGCCCCTTGGCATCCGTGCTCAGCTGCACGCGCTTGAAGTATTCCCCCGCCACCAGCGGCGAATCCACCAGCTTCTCCAGGCTGACCGGCTTGAACGCCACCTGCGCGCCGCTCTGCCCGCTCACCTCCAGCGCACTGGCGAATTTCCAGTCGCGCGGCAGGGTCACCGTGGGCTGCACCTCGATGCGGCTGGCGTAGTAGCCGGCCGGATAGAACAGCACCTGGTTGAATTCGATATCCACCAGCTTCGGCGTGGCCGACCCGGTGGCGCCATACAAGCCGCCGCCCTCTTCCCCCGGCGCCAGGAACTGGAAATCCAGCTGCAGGCTGCTGGTGCCTTCGGGCACATCCAGGTTCAACGAGAACATATCGCGCAGATCGCGCCGCCACGGCAGCTGCTTGCCGTTGGCCGTAATCACCAGGCCACTGACGTTGTTGATCGGCCCCGACGGAATGTGCTCGCCCGGAATCCACTTCGGGTAATACAAGGTGAGCGGCCCCGGCTTGACCGGAATGGTCTGCGCGACCCGGTAGATGCGCTTGGGCGCATCGGTGACATCCACCTTGAGCGTCAAGGTCCCCGGATAAGCCTGATCCACCGGATCCGCCACCTGCGCCTGCGCCAGCGGCACCGCGCCCAAAGCCAACGCAACCGACCAGCCCAGCAACGTCCTGGCGAACATACGGCGTCTCCCCTTCGGTGAGTAATGCCCCGGGATGCTAGGCCGATGCGATCGCCACACCGCATGCCAGAGGTCATGTGAAAAGCGGCCTCACGCGCGGCTTCAGCGCCCGACATGGCGCGGCGCACGAAGGTGTCGGATTGGGTCTGCCTGCGGCTCCCCCAACCTATGCCAGCGCCTCGAGATTGAACGGTGCGCTCCGCCCGGCCCCTCACCCCGCCCTCTCCCCGGAGGGGAGAGGGAGAAGTGGGGTGGTGTCGCATACAGGAACGAAGAGCAAAAGCTGGCCTCGATTCTTGAACATCCTCTCGGCCACGGCACGTTGAAGCAGCCGTTACGTAAACGCACTGATGTTTCGTGTAGACCCAGGTTAATCAAGTTACCGCAGCCGTCCACTGCTCCTTCTAGTCGCGTCGCGAGCCTTTGCTCTCAGGCTATTTCTCTTTGGTTACTTTCTCTTTGAGCCAGCAAAGAGAAAGTGACTCGGGCGCCGGCAGGCGTCCGAAATGCCCGCTGCATAAGCGGCCCATTCGCGTCACCGCGAACACCAGGCGATATCGCCACTGGATCCCGGCCTGCGCCGGGATGACGGACAAGTCAAGCCTTCTCCAGCTTGCTGTGATGCATCCCATAGAAGAAATAAACAGCCAGCCCAATAGTCACCCAAATCAAAAACACCTCCCAGGTAACCAACGGCAACTCCGCCAACAACCAAATCGAAAACGCGATCCCCACCACCGGCACCACCGGCACCCACGGCGTCCGAAACGACCGATGCAAATCCGGCTTCCGCTTCCGCAAAATCAACACAGAAGAACAAATCACGATAAACGCCGACAACACGCCAATATTGACCAGCTTGGCGACCTCCTCAATCGGCAACAGCCCCGCCACCAAGGCGGTGAACACACCGAGCACCACCGTCGGCCGATGCGGCGTCCCAAACCGCGGATGCGGCTTCGCAAACCACCCCGGCAGCAACCCATCGCGCGCCAGCGCAAACCAGATCCGCGTCGCCCCCAGCATGAAGGCGAACAGCACGCTGATCAGGCCGAACACCGCCGACACCGACACCGTCAGCGCCACCCAATGCAGCCCCAGTGCCTTGAACGCATCCGCCACCGGCGCATCGGTCTTCAAGGTGGTGTAGTGCGCGATGCCGGTCAGCACCATCGACACCGCCAGGTACATGGTCATCGAGATGCCCAGCGACAGCAGCACCGCGCGCGGCAGGTCGCGCTGCGGGTTCTTCGATTCCTCCGCCGCGGTGGTCAGCGTGTCGTAGCCGAACACCGCGAAGAACACCACGGCCGCCGCGGTCGCCACACCCTGGAAACCGAAATGGCCGACGCCATCGGGGCCGACGATGCGCTGCGGAATAAACGGCACCCAGTTCTCCGGCTTCACGTAGAACACGCCGACGCCGATCACCAGCGCCACCGCCGCGACCTTGATCGCCACCACCAGGGTGTTGAAGCGCGCGCCCCACTCGGTGCGGAAGATCAGCAGCGCCGACACGCCCAGCGTCACCAGAGCGGCCACCACGTTGAACACGTGGCCTTCGCCGGTGCCGATCGCGCCCTTGGCCCATACCGGCATGTCCACGCCGACACTGGCCAGCGCCGATTGCACATAGCCGGACCAGCCGATCGCCACCACCGCGACGATGAGCGCGTACTCCAGCAGCAGGTCCCAGCCGATCAGCCAGGCCGCCAGCTCGCCCAGCACCGCATAGCCGTAGGTGTAGGCGCTGCCGGTGACGGGGATCAGGCCGGCGAATTCCGCGTAGCACAGAGCCGCCGCGGCGCTGGCGATGCCGGCGATCAGGAACGAGATCGCCACCGCGGGGCCGGCGTTGAGCGCCGCCTGCTGGCCGGCCAGCACGAACACGCCGACGCCGATGATGCCGCCGATGCCGATCGCGGTGAGCTGCCACAGCCCGAGCACGCGGCGGAAGTCGCCGCGCTTGCCGACGTCCGCCTGCAACTGCTCGACCGACTTGTGGCGGATTAGCTTGCTGACCACGCTCATCGCTGGATATCCCACGCAAAGGAAGCGGCGATGATAGCGAATGCCCCCTGCCCCGCCATGCTGCGGGTGCGCGCGGTCAGGCGGGCTGGCGCGTACGCAGGCGGATGGTGGCGAGCGCGGCGGCGCTGCCCAGGCACAGCGCCACGATGGCCGGCGCCAGCGCCGGCGGCGCGGCGGCGGCGCCGAACCAGCCGCCGGTGATCACCGCGGCCAGCGCCGTCGCGGCCAGCCGCGCCGCTTCCAGCCAGCTGCCGGCGCGGCGGCCTTCCAGCAGCACGCCCAGCGCAGTGAGGCTGAAGAGCAGGAAGGCCGCATAGGCCAGCAGCGCGGAGGCCGGCATGCGCTTGGCCATGTCCAGGAACCACACGCCCATCAGCAGCAGCAGCGCGAACTGTGCGATGCCATAGGCGCCAAGGCCGCGCGGCAAGGCAGGCGCATAGCGCGGGCGGGCCATGTCGAAAGCCGGCTTGGGAAACCGCTCGGCCACGTCGGCCGGCCGCCAGCCCGGGGGCTTCAGCCACACCAGCAGCTTGTCGCGCCAGCGCCGCGCATGCCATGCGTCCTTGGCCGTGGCCCAGTACACCTCGGCATTCGCCCACAGCGGATTCCAGCTGCGCAGCGGCGCGCGCGTGCCGTACACCGGCGGGTCGCTGTCGTCTTCCTCGATAAAGGTGCCGAACAGGCGGTCCCACAGAATCAGGATGCCGCCGTAGTTGCGGTCGAGGTAACGCTCGTTCACCGCGTGGTGCGCGCGATGGTTCGACGGCGAGCAGAACACGCGGTCGAACCAGCCCAGCCGCCCCACCAGCTCGGTATGCACCCAGAACTGGTACAGCAGGTCGATCAGCGCCACCACCGCGAACACCTCCAGCGGGTAGCCCAGCAGCGCCATCGGCAGATAGAACAGCCAGCCCAGCAGCACGCCGCTGCCGGTCTGGCGCAGCGCGGTGCTGAGGTTGTAGTCCTCGCTCTGGTGATGCACCACGTGCGCGGCCCACAGGATGTTCACCTCGTGCCCGGCGCGGTGCAGCCAGTAATAGAGGAAGTCGTACAGCAGCAGGCCGCTCACCCACACCCACCAGCGGTCGGCCGGCAGCGCCCAGGGCGCCAGGTGCGCGGCGCACCAGGCGTAGATGCCAAGGGTGAGCAGCTTGGAAAACACCGCGACGATCTGCGAGATCACGCCCAGCGACAAGCTATTGACCGCATCGCTGGCGTGGTACACGCGCCGGCCGCGCCACTTCGCCACCAGCAGCTCCAGCGCGATCAGCGCGAAGAAAGCGGGCGTGGCCCAGCCGATGATGACTTCTTGGGTGTTCACGCCAGCGCCGCGTCCTCCGGCGACGCACGCATCACCGAACGCGCCAGCAGCCACAGCGCGCCGAAGTAGCTGCCGAGTATCCACAGCGCCGCCAGCGGCAGGCTGATGCGGAAGCGGTTCCAGGCCAGCAAGGTGTCGCTGAGCATGAACAGGATCGAGCCCGCGCCGGCCAGCCAGGCCGGGTTCGCCAAGGCATCGCGGGTCAGCGCGTGGTACCAGGCGCGGCCCACCGCCTGTCCGCCCATCAGGGCCAGCACCAGGGTGTAGATCACGATCGGCAGGTGCAGCTCCACCGGCAGGGTGGGCCACAACGACCACATGCACAGCGCCGCATAGCCCAGGCAGATCAGCAGCGCGATCGGCCTGGCGCCCAGGCGCACGTCGCCGGTGAGCGCCACCAGAAAGCACAGATGCGCGAACAGGAAGGCCACCAGGCCTTCCACGAAAAGGTCCTGCGGCAGCATCAGCAAGACGTCGCCGACCAGGGCCAGCCCCAGGCCACCGAGCACCCAGGCGCGGTAGCGCGCCGAGATCGGCTCGCGCACGCGCCACGCCAGGGCAAATACCAGCCCGGTCGCCAGCGGCTTGCAGGCCCAGTGCAGCCACATCCACTGGCTGCCGTCCTCGGTGTCGGCCAGCATCGCGCCGGCAATGGCGCCCAGCGCCGACAACAGGACGCCAAGGGCCATCCAGCGGGGAACGGCTTGGATCGGAACAGCAGAAGAAATGGCGGCCATGCGGGCGGATCGGGCGGAGATACGCCGGCGATCATAAGTGGGGCGGGGCGTTCCCGGAATCGCTACTTTATTTTTCCCGGGTGCAGGTCGCGTTTGGGGCTGGGCGATGAGCCCCTCTCCCATCGGGAGAGGGGTTGGGGTGAGGGTACGGGCGGAGCGTAACGCTGCGCTCCGCCCGTACCCTCATCCGGCTGCCGCCACCTTCTCCCGAGGGGAGAAGGGTCCAACTTTGGAGGACTGACGGCTCAGAAGCGCAAGGTTGCCGTAAGCATCGCCGCGCGCGGCGCGCCCACCTGCATGGTGGCGAACTGGCCCTGCGGGTCGCTGGCCACGAAGCCGTTGGTGCCGATCGAGCCGAAGTACTTCTTGTCGGCCAGGTTGGTCACGTTGAGCGCCAGCTTCAGGTCCTGCACCACGCCGAGCTTGCCCACGTCGTAGGCGGCCGAGGCATTGAACAACCAGTACGAGGGCACCGCGCCGTCATTGATATAGGTGTAGTAGCGCTTGCCGGTGTAGTTGGCCGACGCGCGCAGGTCCCACGGACCGGACACCCAGGCCAGCTCGGTGAAGAACAGCTGCTTGGGGCTGTCCACCACGGTCTTGTCCTTGGTCGGCACCACCACGCCGCCGTCGACGTAATTGTCGTCGTAGCGCGAGCGGTTGTAGGACAGCGAGTTGCGCCAGCGCAGTTCCTGCGTGAGCTTGAAGTTCAGCGCCAGCTCCGCACCGCGGCTGCTCACCGAGCCGACGTTGGCGTAGGCGCTGGGGCAACCCACGATACCGCTGCAGCGCGAGATCGCCAGCAGGCGGTTGTCGAACTTCACGTCGTACAGCGCCAGCGAGGCCTCGTAGAAGTCGGACACCGCGCGCAGGCCGCCTTCGAAGGTGCGCGACTGTTCCGGCTTGAGCGAACGGCCGAAGGTGTCGAACGCCACCTGGGTGGTGGCCAGCGGGCCGGAGACGCCGGCCTGGAACGCGGCGATGTTCTTGGAGTACGAACCGAACAGCTCGTAGCCGCCGCCCAGCTGGTAGGCCGCGCCGATCTGCGGCAGGAAATTCTTCTTGGCCACCAGGTCGCCCGACGCATAGGCGCGCGCGGTGCCCGGCAGGTTGGTCGCTTCCACTTCGGTGCGCGGCGCCTTGAAGCCCACGTCCACGCTCAGGCGGTCGTCCAGGAAATGCATGCTGTCCTGCACGTAGAACTGGCGCGTGGTGGTTTCGTAGTGCTGGTAGAACAGGCGCAGGTTCGGGTTCTCGAGGAACTTGCGGTCGTCCACCGGGCCGGTGATGAAGTAGTAGTTGCGCTGCACGTTGTGGTTGCTGTCCTCGTACCACACGCCCGCTTCCAGGTGATGCGCGCCCAGGTCCCAGGTCAGCGCCGCGGTGCCGCCGGCGCGGTCGATGCCGTACTCGGTGGTGCGGATCGAGATCGGGGTTTCCTGCGCGGTGCCCGGGAAGGACGCCTGGTACGGCGTGAACCAGTGGCCCTGGCCGCGATCGTAGTGGTAGTAGCCGGTGGCCTTCAGGCGCACGCCCTCGGCCAGCGCGAAGTCGCCGAACAGGCTGGCGATGCGGTCCTTGCGCACGCCGCGGCCGGCGTAATAGGCGTCGTCGGCATTGGTCACGCCGCCGGTGTAGATGCCCTTGGCCGCATTCACCGCGCGGTTCCAGTCCGGCGCGTAGTTGTCCCAGTTCCAGCCCAGGCGATGCAGCATGTCCAGCGAGAGATCCTGGTAGTCGGTCTCGTCGCGGTCGGAGGTGGTCACCAGCGCGCCGATGCGGCTGTCGCCGAAATCGTAGGTGGCCTTGCTGTTGAACTGCATCTGCTCCTGGTCGCCGTCGCCCTTCCACTTGTTGACGTCGGAATAGGCGCCGGAGATGTACATGGCGAAGCCGTCGACATTGCCCGTGTCCAGGCGCACGAAGGTGCGGCGCGCCGCATCCGTGCCGAAGCCCTGCGCGAACTGCACGCCGTACTTGGGCAGCGGGTCGGACGAGTAGAACTGCACCGTGCCGCCGAGGTCGCTGGTCGACGCCGTGCCGAGCGCGCCGATGCCTTCGGCCAGTTCCGCGCTGCCGAGGTTCTCGGCGATCAGCGCGCGGCTGATGTGCAGGCCGTTGTTGTTGCCGTAGCTCATGTCGCCGAGCGGGATGCCGTCCAGCGTGAAGCCCAGGCGGTTCTGGTTGAAGCCGCGCAGGCTGAAGCGGGTCGACCACTCGTAGTTGCCGAACGGATCGGACGATTCGAAATGCACGCCCGGCTTGCCGGCCAGCACCTTCAGCGCGCTGGTGCCCGGCGGCAGGATCTTCACGTCTTCCACGGTGATGCGCTGCACCTGGCGCACTTCGCCCTGGCCGATCGCGGAGACCGACTCCAGCGTCTTGGCCTTGTCGGCGGCGGCATCGGCCGGCGCGGCGGGCGTGGTGTCGTTGTCGCCGGGAGCTGCGGCGGCCGTGCCGTGCAGCGCCGCGAACAGCGCGAGCGCGAGGCCGGTAAGGCGGATGGAACCCTTGCGGACTGACATGCGTACGTTTCCTTTGCGCAGCCGTTCCCCTCGCGGGGAGCCACGTCGACAGGTGGAACAGGTGAGTGGGAAAAAAGAACGGCTGCCCCTTCGGCGGACGCATCACCCCTTCGCGTCCTGAAGCTGCCCTGCAAGGACGACATGACGCGACCGCCAGCAGCCGTTGGTGTGCAAGCTTGCTGGGGATTTGTGAAATCGGATTTACATCTGCGTGTCAGTGGACGCGGATGTGCGTTGGCGCGGATTCCCGGCCCACGACAGGAATAGGGCGTAGGTTGGGGTGAGCCGCAGGCGAACCCCAACGATGCGGTGCATTGGGACGTGGCGATGTTGGGGTTCGCCTGCGGCTCACCCCAACCTACGCGGGCATGGCGTTATGGCGAGAACAACACCTTGCCCTGCGCCGCCGGCAACGCCACCCCCAGCGACTTCGCCAGCGTCGGCGCGATATCGCGCATGTCGATCGCACCGAGGTTCTTGCCCACCGGCACGCCCTTCCCTTCCACCAGGAACGTCGAGCGCATCATCGGCCACGCCGGGTCGTAGCCGTGCATGCCGCGGTAATGGCTGGGCGCCGGCAGCGGCGTGTCGGGCTTGATCGCCATCTCGTAGCCGGCCTTGAACAGCACGAACCACGAGGCCTGCGCCGTGCCGCCGCGCGCCACCGCCTGCGCATGATCGAGCACGCGCTCGATGCCGTACGCCGGATTGCCCTGCAGCTGCGCGAGCAGGCCCTGCACCTTGGCCACCGTCGCCGCGTCGCCCGGATCCTTCAGGACGATCGCCGCACTGCCGCCGTCGTTCCACGGCATCGCCTGCCAGTCGGCCACGGCGCCATCCTTCAAGGTGATCAGGCCGGCCTGGATAAAGGGCGCATAGAGATTCACGTCCTGCTGTACCGGCGCAAAGCCGTGATCGGATACCACCGCGATCACGCCATCCGGGTGCACGCGGCGCGCCGCCGCCACCATCTCGCCGACCAGGCCGTCGATGCGCTCCAGCGTGCGCTTCGATTCCGGCGTATCCGGGCCGCTGTGGTGCTGCTCGTGATCGAGCGAAGCCAGATACGCCGTCATGAAGGCGGGCTGGCGCTCCTCCAGCAGCTTCACCGCAAAGCGCGTGCGGTTCTCGTCGCCGGCCAGGGTCTCGTCGATGCCGTCGGCATAGGGGCCGAGTTCTTTCTCCAGTGCCGGCAGCAGGCCGGGCGTGGCCAGCGCGGCGAGCAGCTTGCGGTCGTCCGGCAGGCCGGTGCGCCAGATCTGCGGCAGGTTCCAGTCCACCTGCGCGCCCACGCTCACCGGCCAGTGCACGTTGGCGGTGCTCAGGCCCGCGGCATGCGCGGCGTCCCACAGCGTGGGCACGCGGATATCGCTGGCGTACCAGGCCCAGCCCTGCTGGTTCTTGTTGGTGGGGTCGAAGGTGAGATTGCCGGCGATGCCGTGCTTATCCGGCGATACGCCGGTCAGCAAGGTGGTGTGGCTCGGATAGGTCAACGTCGGCAGCACGCCGCGCACGTCGGTGGCGTAGCTGCCTTCGCTCATGAAGCGCTGCAGGTTGGGCAGCTTCAGGCCGTGCTGCGCGGCCTGCAGCACGTCGGCCGGGCGCAGGCCGTCGATCGAGATCAGCAGCACCGGTACCGCGTGGACCGGTGCGAGAAAAGCCAGGCCGAGCAGGCCGGCCGCGAAGCCACGTTGCAGACGCATGGAGTCACCGCGCAAGGAATGAACGGGCGAGTGAACCCGTTCGCGGTGACAGCGTGATGGCAGCTCAGCGACCGTCCACCGCTTTGCGGCCCAGTGCCGGGTCGTCGGTAAAGAAGGCATCGACGCCGGCATCCAGATAGGCGCGGATTTCCGCGATGGAACCGGCCTCGTTGAAGGTCTTCGGGTCGCTGCCCTGCCAGAAGTTCTTCGCCTGGAAATGGTTCTCCGGGCGGAACGTGTACGGGTGCAGCTCCAGCTTCGCCGCATGCGCGTCGTGCGCCAGCACGGTGGGCTGGCCCAGCGTGCCGTCCTTGTCGAGCGGGATGATGGCGCGGATGTTCGGGCCGATCGCGTCGGCATAGCCGGCGATCTCGCGCAGCCCGGCCGGCTTCATCATGTCGGCATAGGTGAGCTTGCCGCCCGCCGCCGCCACGTCGTACGGCTGCTCCTTCGGATCGTCCAGCAGCTGCAGCAGGCGCACGTTCGGATGGCTCTTGCCCAGCTTGCCGCGCAGGTAGCGCAGGTTGGCGATTTCGAAGGACTGGATCTCCACCGGCGCGGTGCGCGTGTAGCTGTGCGCGTCGAGGATGGCCAGCACGCGGTCTTCCATCGGCAGGCCGGCCTTCTGGAAATACGTGCCGTGCTTGATCTCGGGGATCAGGCCCACCGTGCGCCTTTGCGCGGCGGCTTCGGCAGCGACGAAATCGATGATTTCATCCAGGGTGGGAATCTGGAACTGCCCGTCGTATCTGGTGCCGCGGAATTCCGGCAGGCGCTCGCGCGCGCGCAGGGTTTTCAGTTCCGCCAGGGTGAAGTCTTCGGTGAACCAGCCGGTGACCGCGTGGCCGTCGACGGTTTTGGTCGTCTTGCGCCCGGCGAACTCCGGGTGTGCCGCCACGTCGGTGGTGCCGCCGATCTCGTTCTCGTGGCGCGCCACCGGCACGCCGTCCTTGGTCATCACCAGGTCCGGCTCGACGAAGTCGGCGCCGTCGGCGATCGCCTTGGCGTACGAGGCCAGGGTGTGCTCCGGCCGCAGCGCGCTGGCGCCGCGATGGCCCAGGACGAGGACCTTTGCAGCAATCGGTTTTTCGGCAGCGTGGATGGCGCAGGGCAAGGCCAGGCTCAAGGTGGCTAGGGCTAGCCAGCATAACGGTTTCATTGGGTGCTCCTGACCGGGCTAGTAACTCTACTTCCAGGAAAGAGTCCTTCTCCCTCCGGCGACCCGAAGGTAGTCGCCGTGGGAGAGAAGGTGGCGGCAGCCGGATGAGGGTACGGCCGGAGTCGTGCGCATCACTCTTGCGCTCCGCCCGTACCCTCACCCCAACCCCTCTCCCGGAGGGAGAGGGGCTCAGCGTCGTGGCGACCATCGACGCTGTGGTTTTCCTCGAGTCTTCAAGTTTGGAACCCTTCTCCCTCCGGGAGAAGGTGGCGGCAGCCGGATGAGGGTGCGGGCGGAGCGATGCACATCACTCTTGCGCTCCGCCCGCACCCTCACCCCAACCCCTCTTCCGGGGGGAGAGGGGCTCTACCGTACGGCATCGCTGGCTTAGAACTTCACATCCAACGTGAGGAAGCTCTGCCGCGGCGCACTCGCATGAAACGCCAGCTGCCGCCCGTTCGGATCGGTGTTGGCAAACGCCGTCAGGTTCGACGCATAGCGCTTGTCGGTCAGGTTGCTCACGTTGAGCGACAGCCGCACATCCTGCGCGAACCACGCCGCGCCGAAGTCGTAGCCGGCGCCGAAGTCGAACGAGGTATAGCCGCCGAAGCCCTGGTCGTTGGTGTAGGTGTAGTAGCGCGAGCCGGTGTACTTGCCGCGCAGGCTCAGGTTCCAGGGGCCGTAGGTCCAGGCGATCTCGCTGGCGAACATGCGCTTGGGCGTGTCCACCGTGACCTTGCCCTTGGTCGGCACCACCGCGCCGTTCTGCACGTAGTTGTCGTCATACGTGGAGCGGTTGAACGAGGCCGAGTTGTACCACTGGAAATGCTCGAACGGCTTCCAGATAAAGGTGAACTCCGCGCCGTGGCTGCTCACCGAGCCGACGTTGTAGAAGCGCGTGGCGCACGCCGCCGTGGTGCCCTGCTGGATGCTCGGGCAGGGGTTGAGCGAAAGCAGGCGGTTGTCGAACTTCACGTCGTACACCGCGGCCGATGCCTCGAACTCGCGCTGCACGATGCGGTAGCCGCCTTCGATGGTGCGCGACTGCTCGGGCTTGAGGTTGCCGCGGGTGGCGTCGAACGAGGCCTGCGTCACCAGCAGCGGGCCGCTGGCGCCGCCGCCCTGGAACGCGGCGATGTTCTTGGCGTACGACAGGAACAGCTCCTGGCCGGCATCGAGCTTGTAGCCCACGCCCACCTGCGGCAGCAGGTTCTTCTCGGCCTTCAGCGTGCCGTTGGCCACCGGCGCCTCGTAGTTGCCCGGCGCCTGGCGCGCGGTCATGGTCACGTGCGGGCTCTTCACGCCGATATCCACGCTCAGGCGGTCGTCCAGCAGCTTGAAGCTGTCCTGCAGATAGGCCTGGCGCGTGGTGATGGTGTAGGCCTGGTTGAACAGGCGGCGGTCCGGATCGCTCAGATAGGTGTCGTCGCTGATCGGGCTGCTGAGCGCGTAGGGGATGTAATAGAAGTTGCGCTCGACGTTGTGGTGGTTCTGCTCGTACCACACGCCGCCTTCCAGGTGATGGCTACCCAGGTCCCAGCCCAGCGACGCCAGCACGCCGTTGCGGTTGATCTTGTAGTTGGTGCTGCGGATCGAGATCGGCAGCTCCTGCGCCGTGCCCGGGTTGGACTTCTGGCCCGGCGACCACCAGTGGCCCTGGCCGGCATTCTCGTGGTGATAGACCTGCGCATGCACGGTCACCGCGTCGCTGGGATAGAAGTCGCCGGCGAGGTAGTACAGGTCGTCGCGGCGCAGCGCGCGGCTCTGGTAGTAGGCGTCGTCGATATTGTCCACGCCGCCGGAATAGCCGCAGCGCGCGTCCTTCACGCCCTTCACGGTGTAGGCCGGCGCGCAGTACGCCGCGGCCAGCGCGCGCTTCCAGTCCGGCGCGTACAGGTTCCAGTCCCAGCCCAGGCCGCGCGCCATGCCGCTCTTGGACAGATACGCGTAGTCGGCCTGCGAAGTGCGCGAGGTATCGGCGAAGGCGGTGATGCGGCCGCCGTCGAACTGGTACACCGCCTTGGCGTTGAACTGCTTGGTGGTGGTCGGCGATTCCGGCGGCGCCCACATGTCGGCGGTGGCGCGCACGCCCGACAGGTACATGGAGAAGCCGTGGAAGTCGCCCGTATCCAGGCGCAGATAGGTGCGGCGGTTCTGGTCGCTGCCGAAGGTCTGCGCGAAGCGGCCGCCGAAGGTCGGCAGCGGATCGGCGGAGAAATACTGGATGGCGCCGCCCAGGTTGCTGGTCGAGGCGATGCCTAAGCTGCCGATGCCCTGCGCCAGTTCGGCGCCGGCGGCGTTCTCGGCGATCAGCGCGCGGCTGATGTTCAGGCCGTTGTAGTTGCCGTAGGCGTTGTCGCCCAGCGGCAGGCCGTCCAGCGTGTAGCCCAGGCGCTGGCCGTTGAAGCCGCGCAGGCTGATGGTCTGCGACTCCTCGTTGGCACCGAAGGCGTCGTTGGACTGCACGTTCACGCCCGGCATCCGGTTGAGGATCTTCTGCAGGCTGGTGCCCGCGGGCAGCACCGCGACGTCCTTGGTGGTCACGCGCTGCACCTGGCGGGTTTCACCCTGGCCGATCACCGAGACGCCTTCCAGATTCTTGGCCGCGTCGGGCTTGGCGGTGGCGTCGGCGGTCGGCAGGTCCTCGGCCATGGCACCGTGGGACAAAGCGGCGAGCGCGACGGCGGTGGCCATCGCCAGCAGGTTCTTCTTCATGAGATGCAGAGCTCCAGGAGATCGGGGCGCCGCGCGTGGGGGCGCGGACGTTCAAATATCGTGAAGCGGGCAGATGTCGATTCTTTGACGATGGGATGACGGAGGCGCTGGCGCCGTCACAAAGCGGGCCGTCCCTCGACCTGGCGCAGGTATTCGGTGGGGCTGGCGCCGATGATGCGGTGGAACATGCTGCAGAACGCACTGCAGCTGGCATAGCCGGCCTCGCGCGCTACCGTCTTGATCGGACGGCCCAGGCTCATCTGGCTGATCGCCCGCGCCAGCCGCACGTGCTGGCGCCAGCGCACAAAGGACATGCGCAATTCGCTTTCGAACAGGCGCGCCAGCGTGCGGCTGCTGGCGCCGGCGCGCGCTGCCAGCTGTTCAAGCGTATCGGGCCGCGTGGCATCGTCGAGCAGGCGCTGGCAAGCCTTTTTCAGGCGCGGGTCCGCCGGCACCGGGATGCGGAACGGCGCTTCGTCCGCCTTCAGCAGCGCATGCAGCAGTAATGGCATAGCCAATTGCAAAGTGGACGCATCGCGTTCGCCATGCGCCTGCACCGCGGCCAGCACCAGCTCGCGCAGCAGCGGCGACACCGCCAGCACGCGGCAATGCGTGCCGAACGGCGCGCTGGTGGCGCGGTCGAGATAGAGCATGCGCACCGCCACGCGCCCTTCCATCAGGATCTCGTGCGGCATGCCGATCGGAATCCACAGCGCGCGCTGCGGCGGCACGATCCAGATGCCTTCGCGCGTGGTCACCTGCATCACGCCGCTGGCGGCGTAGATCAGCTGGCCGCGGCGATGCCGGTGCCTGGGCACGTGGCAGCCGCGCGGGTAGTCCTTGGCCAGCGCGGTCATCGGCCACGCGGTGGCGCGCTTTGCTGGCTGTCTGATTCGCGACACAGGATGGCTGCCGTTCGATGGATGGACAGGGCTAGCTTAAGTCTGTGCCCGCGGCACCCCGCGCCGCAACGGCTTTCCCCCACTAACGGCCACGCTTATGCCAACCCATTCCCCTTCCCGCCGCAGCCTGCTGAAGGCCGGCCTTGCCGCTGCCGGCGCATTGGCGCTCGGCCCCTTCGATGCCTTGGCATCGCCACGCGAGCGGCCGGCGCTGGTGGTGCTGTGGTTGAACGGCGGGCCGGCCGGCTTGTTCAACAGTGCCGATGCGTTTCTTGCCAACGGCGCGTTTGGCGTGACATCCGGCAATGTCCGCGCGCTGGGCAACGGATTGTATGTCGACGCCGCTTCGCTGGGCGCATTGCCGGCCGTCGCGCTCGCGCATATGGCAGCCGTGCCGTTCAAGCATGGGTTGTACAGCCACAACGATGCGCGCGTGGCGATGCTGCAAGCGGGGCCGCGCAGCCAGTTGCTGCGGATG
This sequence comes from Dyella sp. SG562, assembly GCF_011759495.1. Lineage (NCBI taxonomy): Bacteria > Pseudomonadati > Pseudomonadota > Gammaproteobacteria > Lysobacterales > Rhodanobacteraceae > Dyella > Dyella sp. SG562. Next base: position 98,843 of record NZ_JAAOYS010000004.1, on the reverse strand, counting down.
GCTGCGGCCTTGCCGGGCAGTCCCCTGCCCTGCGCGATCGTCAACCGGCTCGGTCTTCCTGTGGGTGTTGCGTCCGATCCACCGGCGGAGCGCGGCGTCGCGTGGCAGCACGTGCGCCGCTTTGCCGATGCGGGGCTTGCTGCTGCCGAACGCGAAGATATTCGCCATGCGTATGGCGTGACTCCGAGGCTCTCGGCGGTGGAGGATCTGCCCGGCACGTTCGCGGCCGTCGAAGCGCTGGTCCGTGCCGATACGAGCGTGGTCTTCGCCCAGATCGCTTTCACCGGCCGCGAGGACAGGCAGTTCGATACGCATCACGACGATAGCGGCAAGCTGGCGCGGCAGATCATGGCGCCGATCACGCCGGGCCTTTCGGTATTCCTGCAGCGCATGCTCACCTTGCGCGGCCGCAATGTGGTGACGCTGCTGACCGGCGAGTTCAGCCGCACGCTGCCGGGCGCCGATCATGCGCAGGGCGGGACGGCGACGGTGATTGGGAAATATCTGAGAACGGGTTCCGCGGGACGGCAGCTGCCCGATGGTTCGCCATCGGAAAATTCTGCTGCGCCAGAGGCGCTATGGGCTTTTCTGGCCGCCGCCTTGCGCGTGGATGGCGCCGCAGCTTTCGGCACCCATCCACATTCGCAACTACTGATTTGAATTTTTCAGATTTCGACTAAAGACAAGGCGAGGTTGCCTTGCTAGTTTTGCAGGTGTTGTCCGCGGAGTGATTTCAAGCGCGTCGCGGACAACCATGGCAGCAATGTCGTGAGAGCGCGGGCCAAGGGTGTTTCGACCACCCCTGACCCGCTGACCATCACCAACTGAAGGAGAGTTGATCATGGCTGTGCCAGATCATACGTCACTCGTACGCCCGCCGATCCCCAGGGCGGCACATCCGCCGGCCCATGGGGCTGTCCGCCGTCTTCGCGGACACGGTTGAAGAACCGCGGACTTAAGAGTTTTCGCAGGTAATGAGTCCTAGCCGTGCAACCCGGCGCGTTGCTTCGTGCAACGGCGAAAGCGACTGAAGCCGCAACCCACTTCATCAATCAAGCCGCCCGGCGCCTGTGTTCCAGGTGGTCGGCCAGCCTCGAGTCCGTGTGGTCGCGGCACGTCGTGCTGTCCGGCGGCGTGCCGTTCTCGGAACGGGGGCGGCGCATGGCAAGGAGTTGCTTATGGATATCTATGGCGAAGCGTGGATCACACGCCACGTGGAGTATTTTTCGGATCCGGAGGCGGGGCCGGATGCGTTGTTGAACGATGCCACCGAATGGCTGTATTACGCGCATAACGCGATCCGGTGGCTGGCGGAACTGGCTGACGAACACGGCAGCGTGAATACGCAGCGCTTGCCGGTGATGCTGGAAAGCATCGCGGTGTTTATCGACATGGGGACGCGCTGCGCGACGCAGGCGCATTTGCGGATGCAGTGGTTGCAGGTACAGAGTGAGGCGGCACAGCCGCCTGCGTAGGTTGGGGTGAGCCAAAGGCGAACCCCAACGATGCGATGCGTACCCGCGTTGCCATGTTGGGGTTCGCCTGCGGCTCACCCCAACCTACCCGCTACCCGCCGGTGGTGTGGCGATCCTTACTTGACGCTCACCTGCTTCAACCAAGCCTCATACGTCGGCCGCTCCACCGGCACCCCCTCCGCATTGCAGCTCCCCAGCTTGCACAACTCCTCGCGCAAGCGCGGCGCGTTCTGCACGATCACATGGAAGATCGCGTTCTGCTCGATCTCCCCATGAAACGCCGCCGCGCCCGGACCATTGGCAAAGATCGCCACATCCTCGCCACCATGCGTCTCGCCCTTCAACGGTACGATCGACTCCTGCATGTAATCCGGCGCCGCCGTATCGACCTTGGTCAGATCCGGCCGGCCCTTCTTCGCCAGCGAGTACTCATTGGGATTGTGCGGATAACGCTTCGGCCCTTCCGGCTGCTTGTCGGTGGCGCCGGTATAGCCCGGGCCATTGGCAAACCCCAAGGTGGTGTACGGCTTGCCGGTGGCATCGCGCGCCAGCCCGGCGCCGCCTTCCTCGTCGTAGCTGTCGGTATGGCCCTGCACCAGCCCGAGGATGTCGTTGCCGCGCTTCGGGTAGCCGGCGAAGGTCATCGTATGCGCGTGGTCGGCGGTGACCACGATCAGCGTGTCCTTGGGATCGGTATGGGCAAGCGCCGCCGCCACCGCATCGGCCATCGAGATGGTCTCGTCCAGCGCACGGTAGGCATTGCCCGCATGCAGCGCATGATCGATACGGCCGCCTTCCACCATCAGGAAGAAGCCATTCGGATTCTGCTTGAGCACATCGATCGCCGCCGTGGTCATCTCGGCCAGACTCGGCTCGCCGGCCTTGTCCTGCGGGCGCTCATGCTCGTAGTTCATATGCGAAGGCTCGAACAGGCCGAGCAGGCGCGGCGTCTTCGACAGATCCAGCCCCTTGAGCTGCTGCTCGTTCCATACGTAGGCGCCGCCGGGATGCTTCGCCTTCCACTCCGCGATCAGATCGCGGCCATCCAGTCGCTGCCCCACTTTGTTCGCATATTCCGGATCGGTCTCGCCCGCCGGCATGAACTCGGTGCGGCCGCCGCCCATCGCCACGGTAAGCCCGTCGATGGCGGGAAAGTCGACCAGCTGCGCCGCGAAATCCTTGCAGCCCTGCGCTTTCGCCTGCGCGCTGAGCTCGGCATCCACTTCCCAGTTGCGCTCCGGCAGATGGCCATAGGTGGCCGCCGGCGTGGCGTGGGTGATGCGCGTGGTGGTCACGGCGCCGGTGCTCATGCCCGCGGCTGCCGCCAGTTCCAGCGTGGTCACCAGTTCCTGCCCCTTGCTGGCCGCGCAATCCTGCCGGCGCGGCACCTGCGAGATGCCGATATAGCCGGCGCGCGTCTTCACCCCGGTCATGATCGCAGTCATGGTGCCGGCGGAATCCGGCGTCTGCTGATCCGTCTCGTAGGTGCGGCTGAAGGCGCTGAACGGAAACTGCTCGAAGCTCAGCTTGTAGCTCTCGCCATCCACACCCTTGCGCTGACCGGCGCGCACGTGCGCGGCGGCGATGGTGGGGATGCTCATGCCGTCGCCGAGAAACACGATGACGTTCTTGGCGCGCTGGCCCTGGATGCTGGCCTGGGCGGAGACGTTGGCCGCTTGCGCGGCGCCGTTGCGGAACCACCATTGGGGGGTTTCGCCTTCGGGGCGCTTGATCTGCGGGACTTCAATCGCTGCCGCGGTGTGCTGTTGGGCTGGCGCGATGGGCTGGCTGGCGCAGGCGGTGATCAGCGCGCTGAGGGAGAGTGTCAGTGCGCGTTGCGCTAGCTTGGACGAATGGGTCATGGGTGATCTCTCGTCGGTGGGGCGGGTGCGGCAAGCCGCGGATGATAGCTCACGGGTGTGGGCTGTGATTCCGCCTTGTTCGTCATCCCGGCGTAGGCCGGGATCCAGTAGCGACTAGGTGGGGCTGTCGCGACTTGGCCGCTTATGCAGCGGGCATTTCGGACGCCTGCCGGCGCCCGAGTCACTTTCTCTTTGCTGGCCCAAAGAGAAAGTAACCAAAGAGAGAATGGCCTAAGAGCAAAGGCTCGCGACGCGACTAGAAGGAGCAGTGGACGGCTGCGGTAACCTGATTAACCTGGGTCTACACGAAACGACTTTGCGTTTGCGTAACGGGTGCTTCAACGTGCCGTGGCCGAGAGGATGTTCAAGAACTGACGCCCGCTTGAGCGGTGCGCTCTGCCTCAGCTTCTCAAGTTGAACCCCTTCTCCCCCTGGGAGAAGGTGGCGGCAGCCGGATGAGGGTTCGGGCGGAGCGCAACGTTACATCTGCCACGCCCGCGTAGCCCGCGTAGGTTGGGGTGAGCGTAGCGAACCCCAACGTGGCGAGGCGCGTGAAGGTGCGGGTGTTGGGGTTCGCCTGCGGCTCACCCCAACCTACGCCACGGCAAGATTTAACGTTGCGCTCCACCCGGCCCCTCACCCTGCCCTCTCCCCGGAGGGGAGAGGGGTGTAGTGGTGAGGGAGGCAGGAACGAAGAGCCAAAGCTGGCCTCAATCCTTGAACATCCTCTTCGCCACGGCACGTTGAAGCAGCCGCTACGTAACCGCACTGCCGTTTCGTGTAGACCCAGGTTAATCAAGTTACCGCAGCCGCCCACCGCTCCTTCTAGTCGCGTCGCGAGCCTTTGACTTGAGGCCATTTCTCTTTGGTTACTTTCTCTTTGGGCCAGCAAAGAGAAAGTGACCCGGGCGCCGGCAGGCGCACGGAATGCCCGCTGCATAAGCGGCCAGTTCGCGGCCACGCAAAAAAAGCGCGCTACAGCTTGAGGTAGACCCGCCGGCGATCCATCGCCCACACAATCACCCACCAAACAGCGACAAAAACCATCGCATAAGCAAGCGACGCGACATACGGGCCCGCCAACGGCGTAATCCACCCACCGAACACCGTTCGATACAACGGATCCTGTATCCCCAAACCAGGCAGAAGTATCTGCATGAACTCCGAACCGGCGTAGGCGGCCACCGCGTTGACGCCAAACCGCCGCCCCCACGCCGGCCACCCACGCAAATCCACCACCACGTGGAACACCAACAAGGCCAACGTGGCCCACCCAGCCGTCCACAACACAAACGACGGCGTCCAAAGATTCTTATTGAGCGGCAGCAACAGCGCCCACAGCGCGCCAAGCAACACATAGGCAGTGCCACTCAACAGCAACGCGCGGCGATCGTTGCCGCGCAACCCATGCCCCGCACGCAGCCCAAGCAGCGTCGTCGCGATAGAAGGCAGCGTACCGAGCAAGCCCTCTGGGTCATGCCCCAACCCCGTGGCAGGGAAATAGCGATACGCGTAATGACCGAAGACCGCCGTATCGGCACGGCTCACGACATTATGGAACGGCTCCAGCGTGCCGCCGAACACAAGTAGCGCCGCGTAGCCGACCAGCAACAGCACAATGGCCCCCCACTGCACCCGCGCATTCGCATAAAGCTGAAACGCGGCCACCGCGCCAAAACAAATGCCGATCCGCTGCAGCACGCCGGGAATGCGCATATGCGCATCCGGCAGAATCAGCGCCGCCGCCGCATTGATCAGCAAGCCGAGGCCGACGATGCGCAGCGCACGCACCATCGCCGCGCGCAACAGCACCCCGCGGTCCGCGCCCTGCTCCATCCGCGGCGCGATCGCCAACGCCACCGACACACCCACCACGAACAGAAAGAACGGAAACACCAGATCCGTCGGCGTGCAGCCATGCCACTGCGCATGTTCCAGCGGCCAGTACACGTGGCCCCAGTCGCCCGGATCGTTGACCAGCAGCATCGCCGCGACGGTGCAGCCGCGCAGGGCGTCGACCGAGGCGAGGCGATGCGGGCTGGCGGGGGTCATGGCTGGGCGGTCGGGGTCAGGCTGGCGCGCTCGATGCCGTACAGCGGGCCGGTGATGGGAGCGGTGAAGACCAGGCAGAGGTCGTGCACGCCGCGCTGGTCGGGCAATGCGGCGGCGAGCTGGAAGCGGCGTGGGCCGGACGGGTCGGGCAGCGGCATGCTGGCGAGCACTTCGCCGTCGCAGCGGTCCTTGTGCACCACCATTTCGCCGTGCGCGGTCCTGGCCGGACGCGACACCACCAGCTTGGCCTCGTGCGCGAGCTGGAAGTTGCGCTCCAGCCGCACGGCTTCCACCTGGATGCTGCGAATGCCGTCGAGGCGCGCCTCGGGATAACGCTGGCAGGTGTCGAAGATATTGATGCTGTAGGCCGGCGCCATGCTGGTGGCATCCGGCAGCGGCTGCACGCGCAGGCGGAAATCGCTGCCGGGGCAGTTGCGCAGTTCGGCGTTCTCGCGGGTCAGCAGCTGGGTGGCGTCGAGCACGCGCTCGCGCGGCGCGGCCAGCGGATGGCCGCTGGCATCCAGCGCGATGGCCCGCACGGTGGTGGGCAGCTTCACCTCGAACGGTGCCTGGTAGCGCGGCGATTGCGCGGTGGGCTCGCTGCCGTCCAGCGTGTAGTGCAGCTCGCCGAACTTCGTCTGGTTGCCCAGCGTGACGCTCGCCTTGCCGGAAGCCAGCGCGGCATTGCGGTCCACCTCGATCGATGGCGCGAACGCGCTGTCCGCATAGCCGACGTTCTGCGCACGGTAGCGCGCCAGCTGCGCGGGCAGGCGCGCGAGGAAGCCCGGCCAGTCGCGCGTGGCCACCGGCGACCACACCACTTCGGCCAGCGCGTCCAGGCGCGGATAGATCGTGTGCTGCAGCAGCGCGTCGCTGGTGATGTATTCGGTCCACACATTGGCCTGGGCGCCGAGCACGTGGCGCGCCTGCGTGGCGTCGAGTTCCTTCGGCACCGCTTCGAAGGCGTAGATGCTGGCCAGGTCCTGCACCGGCTCGCGGCCGGCGCTTTCGTCGGCGCGGTCGCTCTGCAGCTGGTTGAGGTACAGGTCCGGCGAGGGCGAGGACACCACGTCGTGCCCCTTCTGCGCCGCCTCGATCGCACCCTTGATGCCGCGCCACGACATCACCGTGGCATCGGCCGGCACGCCGCCTTCCAGGATCTCGTCCCAGCCGATCAGGCGGCGCCCATGCGCTTTCAGGTAGGTGCCCATGCGCGCGATAAACCAGCCCTGCAGCGCGTCTTCGTTCTTCAGGCCCAGCGCATGCATCTTCGCCTGCACCGCGGGCGAGGCCTGCCACTGGTCCTTCACCGCCTCGTCGCCGCCCACGTGGATATAGCGCGAGGGGAACAGCGCCATCACTTCGTCCAGCACGTGCTGCATGAACACGAAGGTGGCGTCGTCCACGTTGTACAGATAGGTGTGCACGCCCCAGTCCACCGACACCGGCGGACGCTTGCCGGTCACGCCCAGCTCCGGATACGAGGCGACGGCCGCCTGCGCATGGCCGGGCATGTCCAGCTCCGGCACGATGGTGATGTGGCGCGCGGCCGCATAGGCCACCACGGCGCGGATCTCGTCCTGCGTATAGAAGCCGCCGTGACGCAGCGGCACGCCGTTGCTGCCGGCATCCGGCGGCGTGCGCCAGGCGCCGATGCGGGTCAGTTCCGGATAGCGCTTGATCTCGATGCGCCAGCCCTGGTCGTCGGTGAGATGCCAGTGCAGCACGTTGAGCTTGTGCAGCGCCATCTGGTCGATCAGCGCCTGGATCTCGGCGACGCTCTGGAAATGCCGCGCCGAATCCAGCATCAGGCCGCGCCAGGCGAAGCGCGGCGCATCTTCGATATGCACGAACGGCGCGGCGGCCTTGGCCTCGTCCTGGGTAAGCAGCTGCCACAGCGTCACCGCGCCGTGGAACAGGCCGTCGCCGTCGCGCGCCACGATGCGCGCGCCCTGCGCGTCGACGTCGAGGGTGTAGCCCTCGGCCGGCGTGGATGCCTTGGCGTCGTGGCTAAGCACGATGGCAGGCGCGTTGCCTGCCTTGTCGACGATGCGCAGCTCCACGCCGCGGCTGCGCTTGATCTGCCCGGCCAGCCAGCCGGCGGTGCGGCGGCTTTCGGCATCGGCGGCGACCAGCAAGGTGCCGGCGTCGATGGCGAAGCTGCCGTCGGCGCGGGTGAGCTTGGCAGGCAGGGGAATGAGGGATAGCGGCACGTCGGAGCGTTGCTCCGCGGCGAACGTAAAAGACGGAAGAATGGCCAGTGCGGCCAGCATCAGGGTCCGGCCAAGGCGTAGTGCAAAAGTCACTGGCTGCGTTCCTCGTCGCTCAAGTCTGGCGTAGGTTGGGGTGAGCGCAGCGAACCCCGACGAAAGCACGTGTCCGGACGTCCGTTGGGGTTCGCTGCGCTCACCCCAACCTACAGCTTTTCGGGGCTCCTCCCAAAGAAGGGCCCGGACAAGCCGGGCCCAATGGGGAGGTTGTTGCTCAGTGTGCCTCAATACTTCAACCGGAGGTTGAGGTAGTACTGGCGTCCGTTGACGTAGAAGGCGTACGGCTGATTACCGATGCCCGCGACGTTGGTGTAGTACTTGATCTTGGGATTATTGAGGTTCATCGCGTCGAACGACAGCGAGGCCCAATCGTTGATCTTGTAGCCCAGGGACAGCGCGAGATTGCCGAGGCCCGACTGGTAGTACGTGTCGGTGCGGCTGACGCCGGCGAAGAACGACGAACGGTAGGTATAGCTCAGGCGAGCATTGAAGCGCTCGTTCTCGAAGTAACCGGAAACGTTGTAGGTATTCTCCGAGGTGCCCTGCAGCGGCTTGCCCGTGGAGGTGCTGCCGTCGGCATAGGTGTAGTTGGCCGCCACGCCGAAGTTTTCGCCGATGGGCTGCGTGTAAGCCAGTTCGATACCGCTGATATGGCCGTCCACGTTCACTGGCACGCTGACCAGATAAGTGTTGAACACATCCTGGCCGCTGTTGTTGCTCGCGTTCTGGTCCTTGTAGGTGCGGCTGACCGGACCGAAGTTCACGTAGTCCTTCAGATCCATGTAATACGCACCGGCCGACAGCAGGCCGCGTGGCGTGAAGTACCACTCCAGCGCCGCGTCGAAGTTGGTGGAGACGATCGGCTTGAGCTGCGGATTGCCGCCGCTACCGGTATGGGTCAGGTCGTCCAGCGACACCGAGCCCGCCAGCGCGGAGTAATCCGGCCGCGTCATGGTCTGCGACGCCGCGAGGCGGCCGATCAGATCGTCGGTGAAGCTGTACTTGAAGTTGGCGCTCGGCAGGAACTTGCTATACGTGTGGTCGTACTTGCTCTTGTAGTAGGCGCCGAATGCCGAGCCAGTGATCGGGCCCGCCACGGTGTACTGCTCAGGATTGCTGGTGTTGTAGTTGATGTTCTCTTCGGTGCGCACCCAGCGGCCGCCGATGTTGCCGCTCCAGCGCTCGCCGTTGAAGTTGGCCTGCAGGTAGGCCGCCGTGACCTTTTCCTTCACCTTGTAGATGTTCTGCCAGTTGAAGCGCGCCACCGGGTCGCGATTGGCGAACTGGCGGTCGATCTGGGCGAGCTGGCCCGGCGTGTAGTACCAGATGTTGCCGGGTACGCTGCCGCCGAGATCGCTGGTGAAGTCGCTCGGATAGTTGGCATGGCCGGCCGGATAGTTGGCGGGGTTCTGCCAGTCGGTGGCGAAGTTCGGGCCCTGGCCGATGTCGCTCTTGTTCTGACGGGTGTGGTCCGAATAGCGCGCACCGAAGTCCAGCGAGGACAGTACGCCGCGGTCCAACGCCCATTCGCCGTCGCCGCCGATCCAGTTCTCCTTGTCGGTGACCTCAATGGCCTGATCGCCGAAGATCCAGCCGTCCTGCGGACGGATACCTGAAGGCGTGCTGTTGTCGCCGCCCAGCGACCAGCTGGCCGGATGATCGAGTCCGCTCATTGCCCACGAAGCGCCACCGCCGCCGCCCGTACCCAGCTCGAGCACATCCTGGGTGGGACTGCTGCCCTTGCCCTTGGTGGTGCCGACCTGTCCCTTGAAGGTGAGCGACTGGGTCGCGCGCCATTCGCCGTCCAGGGTGACGTAGCGCGACTGTGAAGCCGCGCCCGGGCGGGAAATCTGGTCGTAGACGCCCCACGAGGTGTTGGTGCACGGCGTGGCGCCGCACATCACGCTGGGATCGGTCACCTTCGGATAGACGGCGTTGGTGATCACGCCGTTCTTCACCGAGTAGCTGCTGGGCACCAGATACGGCGCGAAATGGCTGCTCCACAGCATGTAGTTGCGGTTGTAGTTGTCCGCTTCGAGCTTCGAATAGAAGCCGCTCAAATTCAGCGTGACGGTGTCGCTGGGCTTGAATTCCAGGTCGATCACGCCGCCCTTGCGTTCACGCTGCTGCGTGAAGAGCGTGGCGCCGAGCAGGTTCGGGTATGACAGGCCGGCGAGCTTCGGATCGGCCACGGCAGCCGGGTCGGTGGCGGCGATCTTGCCGTAGCCGCCCACCACTTCCTGGCCGTTGCGCTGCAGGCTGCGCTTCTCGTAGAAGCCCTGCACCATCACGCCGAAGGTGTTGTCGTTGTTCTTCCAGTTGAACAGGCCGCTGAACTGCGGCTTGGTATCGCTGGGCAGGTCCGAATAGACGCCGCCAATGGAAGCTTCCGCGGTGAGCTGCTTGGCGAACTCCAGCGGCTTGCGCGTGATGATGTCCACCGAGCCGGCGCTGCCGCCCTCGACGATCTTCGCCTCGGAGCTCTTGTGCACTACCACCTGGCTGACGATTTCGGACGGCAGCAGGCTGTAGCTCACACTGCGTCCCACCGTCTGCACCTGGCTCAGCACGAACCAATCGCCGGTGCCCACGGTGTGTCCGTTGACCAGAGTCTGGGTCATGCTGGGATTGGTGCCGCGCAGGCTGACGCGGTCGGCTTCATCGAAGCCGCCCTCGCTGGCGCTTGACGAGCTGATGTTCACGCCGGGCAGGCGCTGCAGCGTGTCGGCCACATTCTTGGCCGGCAGCTTGCCCACGTCCTCGGCGGTGATGACGTCGACATGCGAGTCGGCGTACTTCTTGAATTCGATCGATTCTGCTTCGGTGTCGCGGATGCCGGTGACCACGACCGTGCCCAGCTCCTTGGCTTTGTTCTTGTCGGCACGGTTCTGCGTGGTGCCGGCATTGCTGGTCTGGGCATCCTGCGCGAAGGCGGCGCCGGAAAGACAGAGTCCGGCGATGATGCTGGCGGCTAGTAGCGTCTTGCGGTGTGACATGGTTTCCTCCCCTCAAAGGATCGCTGGTGCGGATGCAATGGCGACGTCGATATCCGCTAGGCGGTAACAGGGCTCGCGCCCGGTGGTTGCTACGCTGACTACGATGGCTGTGTTGCTGCGCTTTCCGGCGGATGCATGCTGCTGCCGTCCAGGTACATGCCAGCCGCGCCGATGACGCCGAGCTGGCCGTGTTCCATCAGGCGCACGGGCACTTGCTGCAAGAAGGCCCGCATCACGCCCTTGTTGAAGAAGCGCTCGCGGAAGGTGCTGGCCAGCAGCACTTCGCGGATCTGCGGCAGGATGCCGCCGGCGAGAAACACGCCGCCGCGCGCGCCGTAGAGCAGGGTGAGATCGCCGACGAAGCTGCCGAGCAGGCCGCAGAACACGTCCAGCGCTTCCACCGCCGCGGCATCGCTGCGCTCCAGCGCGGCGCGGGTGATGTCGCTGGGTTTGGCCAGCACCGGCGTTTCGGCGCGCAGCACGCACAGCGCGCGGTAGAGATTGAGCAGGCCGGGGCCGGACAGCGCGTGTTCGAACGACACGTACGGACGCTCGCCCGACAGCACGCGCAGGATCTCGATCTCGCGCTCGTTGCCCGGCGACAGGGCGATCTGCCCCGCCTCGGTCGGCAGCACCGTGGCGTGCGGCTTGCCCGGCAGCAGCACCGCCGAACCCAGGCCGGTGCCCGGGCCCATCACCAGCACGGGGCCGGCGCCGCCGGGCGTCTGCGCCTCGATCACCGGCGTGGTGTCGGCCTGCACCAGGAACTGGGTGGCATAGGCCACCGCCTCGAAATCGTTGACCACCGCCAGCTGCTGGATGCCTAAGCTGTCGCGGATGTCGCGGATGGACACCGGCCAGGGCAGGTTGTCGTTGACGATGGCATCGCCCAGCACATAGCCGGCGCTGGCCACGGCGCACTGGTCCACGTGCACGGTGCCGCCGAGCTGGCTGACGAAATCCTTGAGCACGGCGGTGAGGCTGGGCCATTCGGCGCAGGCGTAGCGGTGGTACTGCAGCACGGTCACCGGCCGCGCGCCGTCCGGGCGCTGGCTGACCAGCCCGATCCGCGCATGGGTGCCGCCGACATCCGCCGCCAGGAAAAGCGCGCCCTGCGAGGCACCCTTCAGCCCGACGCCCTGGTTGGCCAGTTCCGCCACAAGCCCCTCCCCGTTTCACGATCGACGCGGTCATGCCGACGTCATGCTGCTGTCACAGCCCCCGATGGAGGCGGAATATGGGAGCGCGATGACAACGTTGTCAACAGGTCGAATTTCCTAGACCCGCAAAGACGTTTCCGCGACGCAGCAAACACTTCGCCATAACGCAGGTGACGGCCATGCCAAAAGCCCGCCGATCCGCATGGTTGCGCCACTTAGCACGGTTTTTGCCGGATCCGGAACGGCCATGCCGCGGCGCGCCATGGCCGGGCGCACAGGGGGATGATCCGGGCTGCCCCGCCCTGGCCGGCCGGGAACGCCGATTGACAACGTTGCTAGTTAGCGCCGATAAAACGAGCGGGAGGCGACGCGGCCCGCGGGCTGTCGTCGGCATCGGCACATTCGGGGAGTCAATACATGTCGTCCACAACGCTAGCTACCGGCGATACGCACGCCCGGGCCTCCGGCCTGGTGCCGATGCTGATCATCGGCCTGCTGTTCTTCATCTTCGGCTTCGTCACCTGGCTCAACGGGCCGCTGATCACCTTCGTCAAGCTGGCGTTTTCCCTGGACGACGTGAACGCCTTCCTGGTGCCGATGGTGTTCTATTGCTCGTACTTCTTCCTCGCCCTGCCCTCGTCCGCGGTGCTCAAGCGCACCGGCATGAAGAAGGGCATGGCGCTGGGCCTGTTCGTGATGGCGGTCGGCGCGGTGCTGTTCGGCCAGTTCGTGTCGATGCGCGTGTACGGCGGCGCGCTCTCGGGCCTGTTCGTGATCGGCGCGGGCCTGGCCCTGCTGCAGACGGCGTCCAATCCGTACATCAGCATCCTGGGTCCGATCGACAGCGCCGCGCAGCGCATCGCCTTCATGGGCATCTGCAACAAGATCGCCGGCGCGCTGGCGCCGTTCGTATTCGGCTGGCTGGTGCTGAGCGGCATCGACACCTTCGACCAGCAGGTCAAGGCCGCGCCGACGCCGGAAGCGCGCGAAGCGCTGCTCAACACCTTCGCCGCCAAGGTGCACATGCCCTACATGGCGATGGCCGGCCTGCTGGTGGTGCTGGCGGTGTGGGTGCTGCGCTCGCCGCTGCCGGAGATCAAGCCGTCGGGCGCCAACAGCGAGACGGAAATCGGCCACGCCAAGGGCAACCTGCTGAGCTTCCCGCACCTGTGGCTGGGCGTGCTGTGCCTGTTCCTCTACGTGGGCGTGGAAGTGATGGCGGGCGACGCCATCGGCACCTACGGCCAGGGCCTGGGCCTGCCGCTGGACGCCACCAAGCATTTCACCTCGTACACGCTGATCGCCATGCTGGCCGGCTACCTGGCCGGCCTGGTGCTGATCCCCAAGATCATTTCGCAGCAGAGCTACCTGGCCGTATCGGCCGTGCTCGGCGCGATCTTCACCATCGGCGCCTGGCTCACCACCGGCTATACCTCGGTGGGTTTCGTGGCCGCGCTGGGCTTTGCCAACGCCATGATGTGGCCGGCGATCTTCCCGCTGGCGATCAAGGGCCTCGGCCGCTGGACCGAGGCCGGCTCGGCGCTGCTGATCATGGCGATCGTCGGCGGCGCGCTGGTGCCGCAGGCCTTCGTGCACCTGAAGCAGCATTACGACTTCCAGCTGGTCTTCATGCTGCTGATGGTGCCCTGCTACCTGTACATCCTGTTCTACGGACTGCGCGGGCACCGCGTGGGCCAGCACGCGCCGTGAGGTAGTCAGGCGGGGCCGTTTGTCACGGCTCCGCCATCCTCACTGCAACTTGCTGGGCTACGATGCCCGTCCTGTTTCCCCCGGAGTCTCCCGCGTTGCGCAACCCCACCATCAAGGACGTCGCCAAGTCGTCCGGCGTCTCGCTGAAGACGGTCTCCCGCGTGATCAACCGCGAGGCCTCGGTGCGTGCCGACACGCGCGAAAAGGTGGAGCGAACGATCCAGGCGCTCGGCTACCAGCCCAATCCTTCCGCGCGCGGCCTGCGCAGCACGCATGCGTATGCGATCGGACTGGTCTACGACAACCCCAACGCGCACTACGTGATCAGCATGCAGGAAGGCGTGCTGTCGGCCTGCCGCGAACGCGGTTTCGGCCTGCAGATCCACCCTTGCGATTCCTCCTCGCCCGGCCTGGAACAGGAACTGTGCGCCCTGGTGGAACGCAACCGCCTGGCCGGCCTGGTGCTGGCGCCGCCGATGTCCGAGCAGCATGAGCTGGTGAGCGCGCTGTCGGCGCAGGGCATCGACTTCGTGCGCATCATTTCTTCGCGCGACGACCCGCACGACGGCTCGCCCTGCGTCTACGTGGACGACCGCAGCGCGGCCTATGCCATCACCGAGCATCTGATCCAGCTCGGCCACAAGCGCATCGGCTTCCTGTGGGGCGAGCCGCATCACCGTTCCAGCCCCGAGCGCTACCAGGGCTATGCCGACGCGCTGAAGGACTACGGCGTGGTGCAGGACCCGAAACTGGTGCTGCCCGGCCGCTACGCATTCGACGACGGCTTCCGCGGCGCGCGCAACCTGCTGGCGCTGGACGATCCGCCCACCGCGATCTTCGGCAGCAACGACGAGATCGCCGCCGGCGTGCTCGCCGCGGCGCGCTCCAGCGGGCTGGACGTGCCGTGGGATCTGTCGATCGCCGGCTTCGAGGACAGCCCGTTCTCCAAGCAGGCCTGGCCGGCGCTGACCACCGCGCGCCAGTCCACCCGCGAGATCGGCCGCCACGCCGCGCTGCACCTGATGGCCGACCTGCAGCGCGAGAACGGCGACACCGTCGCCGAGCCGCCGAACGAATGCTTCATCCCCGAGCTGGTGGTGCGCGGCTCGACCGCGCCGCCGAAGAACAACACCCCGAAGCACGCATCCAGGAATGCTCCCGCCAAGAGCGCCTCCGCCAAGAACACCTCCCCCAAGAGCGGCACGCGCCCGACCCGCAAGGCTTGACGCGCCGCCGCTGCACGCATCACCGAGAACGCCATCCATGAAGCAAGCCAGCGACACCCTGATGTACCGCGAGGCCCACGAGGCCGCCGACGTGGTCGAGCGCCAGCTCGCCGCCAATGCCGGCGTGCTCAAGGCCCTGGGCGAACGCCTGCGCGCCGAGCCGCCGCGGTTCATCGTCACCTGCGCACGCGGCAGCTCCGATCATGCGGCGGCGTATGCCAAGTACGTGTTCGAGACGCGGCTGGGCCTGCTCACGGCCTCGGCCTCGCCGTCGGTCGCCTCGATCTACGACGCCGACCTGAAGCTGGACGGCGCGCTGTTCCTGGCCATCTCGCAGTCCGGCAAGAGCCCCGACCTGCTGCGCAGCGCGCAGGCGGCGAAGGATGCGGGCGCCCTGGTGGTGGCGATGGTGAACGTGGAGGACTCGCCGCTGGCCGCGCTGGCCGATACGGTGATTCCGCTGCGCGCCGGCCCCGAAGTGAGCGTGGCGGCAACCAAGAGCTACCTCGCCACGCTGGCGGCGGTTCTGCAGCTGACCGCGCACTGGGGCAACGACGACACCTTGCACGCCGACGTGGCGCGCCTGCCGGCCGACCTGCGGCGCGGCTGGGACGCCGACTGGAGCGCGCTGGTCGACGGCCTGCGCGAGGCGCGCAACCTGTTCGTGGTCGGCCGCGGCTATGGCTTCGGGCCGGCGCTGGAAGCGGCGCTCAAGCTCAAGGAAACCTGCGGCCTGCACGCCGAGGCGTTCAGCGCGGCGGAAGTGAAGCATGGCCCGATGGCGATCGTCGGCGCGGGTTTCCCGGTGCTGTTCTTCGCCCAGGGCGACGACACGCTGGACAGCACCCTGGCGGTGGCCGAGGAATTCCGTGCGCGCGGCGCGCGCGTGCTGGTGGCCAAGCCCGGCGCCAGCGGCCCGGACGCGCTGCCGCTGCCGGCCGGCATGGATTCGATCGTCACCCCGCTGCTGGCCGTGCAGAGCTTCTATCGCGCGGCCAGCGAGCTGGCGCTGGCGCGCGGCTTCGATCCGGACGTGCCGCCGCATCTGCGCAAGGTGACGGAGACGGTGTGATGAGCGCAGCGCAACCGCTTACCGCCCTGGTCAATGGCCGCGTGCTGGGCGAACACGGCACGCGCGGCGATCTCGCCGTGCTGCTGCGCGGCGGCCGCATCGAGGCGCTGGTGCCGGCGGGCGATGCTTCGCTTAGCTACGCCGAACGCCACGATCTGCAGGGCCGCCTGCTGCTGCCCGGCTTTATCGACGTGCAGGTCAACGGCGGCGGCGGGCTGCTGTTCAACGCCGCGCCCACCGTCGAAACATTGCGCGGCATCGCCGCCGCGCACCGCCGGTTCGGCACCACCGGCATGCTGCCGACGCTGATCACCGACACCGCCGAAGTCATGCACGCGGCGCTGGAAGCCGTGGACGCCGCCATCGCCGAAGGCGTGCCGGGCATTCTCGGCATCCATCTGGAAGGGCCGTTCCTGGCGCCGGCGCGCAAGGGCATCCACGACGTCAACCTGTTCCGCCTGCCCGATGCGGCCGATATCGCCGATATCGCGCGCCGGCACCGCGGCGTGGTGATGATGACCCTGGCGCCCGAACGCGTGCCGCTGGAAACCATCCGCCAGCTCAGCGCCGCCGGCGTGATCGTGGTGGCCGGCCATACCGCCGCCGACTACGCCACCACCCGCGCCGCGCTCGATGCCGGCGTCAGCGGCTTCACCCATCTGTACAACGCGATGACCCCGCTGGGCAGCCGCGAACCCGGCGTGGTCGGCGCGGCGCTGGACGATCCGCACAGCTGGTGCGGCCTGATCGTGGACCTGCACCACGTGCATCCGGCCAGCCTGCGCGTGGCCATCGCGGCCAAGGCGCGCGGCAAGAGCGTGCTGGTCACCGACGCCATGCCGCCGGTGGGCGCGGACGATCCCACCTACGTGCTCAACGGCCAGACCATCGTGGCCCGCGACGGCATCTGCCAGAGCGCTGATGGCGTGCTGGCCGGCTCGGCGCTGGACATGGCCACCGGCGTACGCCACCTGGTCGACGCCGTAGGCCTGCCGCTGGCGGAAGCCTCGCGCATGGCCAGCGCGTATCCGGCCGCCTGGCTGGGGCTGGAGCGCGAGCTGGGCCGCATCGTGGCCGGGCAGCGCGCGGATTTCGCCGTGCTGGACGACGGCCTGGTCGTGCGGGAAACCTGGATCGGCGGCGTGCGCTACGCCGCTTAGAGCCCCTTTCCCTCTGGGAGAGGCGTTGGGGTGAGGGTACGGGCGGAGCGCAAGAGTCAGGTGCATCGCTCCGCCCGTACCCTCATCCGGCTGCCGCCACCTGCCTCGCTCCCCGCGTGCTCCCGGCGGGAGAAGGGCTCAAGTCCCGGCGGCGACACCAAACTGCAACACCCTTTGCCCAGCATGGCCGGCTCGCTCCTCCCATCGACCGAGGTCTCGCATGCCCCCGCTCCATCGCCGCGCCCTGAAATCCGCGGCCGCCCTGCTGCTCGCCGCCATCTACGCCAGCCCCGCCCTGGCGGCTCCGCACCGGGTGATCCTGTTCGTATGGGACGGCATGCGCCCCGACGCGGTGAGCGAGGAGGACACGCCTAACCTGCTGGCCCTGAGCAAGCGCGGCACCTGGTTCGAGGACAACCACTCGACCTACCCCACCTTCACCATGGCCAACGCCTCCACCTTCGCCACCGGCAGCTTCCCGGGCCCGCTGGGCTTCTACGGCAACCGCTTCTGGGCGTCGCGCGAGACGGGCCTGAAGAGCGAGCCGGTGGCGCGCACCACTACCGGTGAGGACGTCAGCTTCCGCAACCCGGTCTACACCGAGGACGACCTGGTGCTGCGCGCGCTGGACAAGGCCAGCAAGGGCGACCTGCTGGAACTGCCCACGCTGTTCGCCGCCGCGCAGAAGGCGGGGCTGAAGACCGCGGCCATCGGCAAGTCCGGCGCGGCCTTCCTGCAGAACTACCGCCTGCCCAACCAGGGCGACCCGGACAAGGTCGGCCTGCTGCTGGACGAGCGCGTCGCGCTGCCGCTGTCCTTCGCCAAGGAACTGCAGGCCGCGGGCTATCCGCTGCCCAAGACCGCGCCGAACATCTACGCCGAAGGCGAAGTGACGCTGAGCGAAGAGAACGCCGACCCCACCGAGCGCGCCAAGGCCGCCAAGCTCAAGGACGGCGCCACCAGCGACGCCACCGCCGGCGGCGACACCCCGCCCACCGCGGCGAACGCGTGGATGATGAAGGTCTACCTGGACCAGGTGCTGCCCAGGCACAAGCCGGACCTGAGCGTGGTGTGGATGCGCAATCCCGACACCACCCAGCACATCTACGGCGTGGGCGCGCCGGAATTCCATCTCGCGCTGCAGGCGCAGGACGCGCTGCTGGGCCAGCTGGAAGCGAAGCTGCGCGAGCTGGGCATGGCCGAAGACACCGACATCATCGTGGTCTCCGACCACGGCCACAGCAATATCGCCGGTGCGCGCGACCTGTTCCCGCTGCGCCAGATCAACGACGGCCGCGTGGCCGGCGTGGACAACGAATGGGGCTATTCGGTCTCCGGCGGCATCCGCATGGCGCACGAGCTGACCACGCGCGGCGGCATTCCGTCCTTCGACGGCCTGGGCTGCGTGTACTCGCCGGTGATGACCGGCATCCGCGCCGACGGCTCGCAGCTGCTGCCGACCCGCTACGACGACGACGGCCGCCTGTGCGGCAAGCCGATGCCCTACACCACGCCCAGCTACGTGGTGCCGGACAAGCTGCCCAAGGGCGCGCTGGTACTGGCCCCCAACGGCGGCACCGAATATTTCTACCAGCCCGAACACAACGCCGAGGTAGTGAAGCGCGCCGTGCGTTTCCTGCAGTCGCGCGAGTACGTGGCGGCCGTCTTCGTGGCCAAGCGCTACGGCGACCTGCCGGGCACCCTGCCGGCGGAGAACGTGCACCTGGAGAACGCGGCGCGCGGTCCGGACATCATCGTCAGCTATGCCTGGGACGCCGATGCGGTGATCCAGGGTTTCCGCGGCACCGAGTACTCCACGGTCTATCCGGAATCGCCCAGCGAACGCGGCGAGCACGGCAGCTTCAGCCCGATCGACGTGCACAACACCTTGCTGGCCGCCGGCCCCGGCTTCCGCGGCGGCTTCCGCGACGCGCTGCCGAGCGGCAACGTCGACGTGGCCCCGACCATCGCCGCCCTGCTCGGCCTGAAGCTGCCCCAGGCGCAGGGCCGCGTGCTGAGCGAGGCGCTCGGCGGCGCGCTGGGCAAGGCGGCGGACAGCTATCGCGTGACGCCGACGGAACTGCGCCCGGCGCAGGCGTCGACCGGCCTGAGCATGCAGCGTGTGGACGGCAGTGCGTTGCCGGCTTCGAGCTACAACTTCAGCCTGCAGTTGAAGCAGCTCGAGAGTGCGGATGGGAAACGCTGGACGTATTTTGATTACGCCAAGCCCGAGCGTCACTGACGCCCGGCGTAGGTTGGGGT
Organism: Dyella sp. SG562; assembly: GCF_011759495.1. Lineage (NCBI taxonomy): Bacteria > Pseudomonadati > Pseudomonadota > Gammaproteobacteria > Lysobacterales > Rhodanobacteraceae > Dyella > Dyella sp. SG562. The sequence goes on along the minus strand of NZ_JAAOYS010000004.1, from coordinate 79,598 downwards.
GAGCCGTAGGCGAACCCCAACGATGCGATGCGTTTGAACGTACCGATGTTGGGGTTACTGGCTGCATCAGCAGCCTGCCCTTCGGGCCATCCGCTACGCGGATGTTCGCTACGGCATCCTGCCTTCGCAGTCGCCTGCGGCTCACCCCAACCTACGCCTTACTCTTCGTACACGTGCAGATGGTTGAAGGTCCACGCGTGGTACGACTTGACCAGGTCCTGGTCGATGCAGTCGGTGTACAGGCCCTTGCAGCGCTCGCGCAGCACCGTGGCCGCGGAGAAGTACGGATCCATCGGCACGCCCGCCGCCTGCAGCACCATGTTCGGCAGGTGGGCGATATCGAGCATCGGGTAATTCGGCAGCGTCCGGCCCGGCACGTTGCTCTTGATCATGTAGTAGGACAGATAGTCCTTGTACGGCTGCAGCGCCGGCGGCCAGCTGCGCTCCATCTGGCGGATCAGGCCGTTGAACGAGGGCTGGTGGTCGCCGAAGTGCATCAGCACGGTGGGCTCGGGGCGATTGAGGAAGGCCTTCTCCAGCTGCGCCATCGCGGCATCCGAGTTGTGCAGGTTGGAGAGATAGGTGTTGAAGTTCAGCGCCGGCTTCTCCGCCAGGCCTTTCAGCAGCGGACGGTTGAACGGCGCCGGCAGGGTGGACAGCGGGTCCATGTCGTGCGGCCCGTGCTGGGCCAGGGTCAGGATCATCACGAACACCGGCTGGCCCGGCTTCTTCACCTTGTCGTAGACGCGCTTGGCGGCGTCGAACATCTGCGCGTCGGTTTCCTCCCACTCGTCCAGCCCCAGGTCCTTGGCGTCGTAGAACTGGTCGAAGCCATAGGCCGTGTACGCGTTGCGGCCGTTGAGGAAGGCGCCGTTGGTGGGGTAGATCGCCACGGTGAGGTAGCCCAGGCGCTGCAGCTGCTGCGGCAGCGAGTCGCGCACGTGCGGCGCCAGCACGTAGGGCGCGTACATGCCGCCGGGACCGAAGATGTCCTGCGGCATGCCGGTGAGCACGGCGAATTCGCTGACCCAGGTGCCGCCGCCGAAGGTGTGCACGCGCAAGGGGCCGTGGGCCAGCGTGTACTTGTCCGGCTTGAACATCTGCACGCGGCACTGCGGCACGTTGCACACGGTGAAATTGGACGGGTCGAAGGTGCTTTCCTCCAGCACCTGCACGATGTCCGGATACGGCGGCTCCGCCGCGCCGTGGCCGCCGTGCGCGGTGGCGCTCCACTCCTGCTCGGCCAGGGTGTCGTCGGTCATCGGCGGCAGCGCGACGTTGGAGTCCTGCAGGTTGACGAAGAAGTTGGTGAGCTGGGCGTCGTCCGACAGCTTCTGCCACGCATTGCGCGCATGCACCTGGGCGAATGGGCCGTTCGGCAGCAGGCAGACCCAGAACGCCAGCGCGCAGGCCGCCGCGCCGCCGACGCGCACGGCCAGCGCCTTGGGCCGCGACAAGCCGTTCAACATGCGCCGGTCGCCGCGCCATACCAGCCACAGGCCCAGCGGCACCAGCACCGCCACGCCCAGGCTCAGTTCCCACAGGTGCGGGTAGTGGGCCAGGGTTTCGACCAGGCTGGAACGCAGGTAATAGACGAAGTCCGACGGCATCAGCGGCGCGTCGAGGTATTGCTGCTTTATTTCCGAAATGAAATCCAGGCCCAGGAACAGAGCGCCGGTCACCACCAGCGCCATGGCCACGCGCGCGAACGCGAACAGCAGCACGCCGCAGGTGCACAGCATCAGCGCAAAGACGAAGCTCTGCTGCTGCAGCACGGGTTCCTGGCCGGCGGTGGCGCGCACGCAGCCGGCGAAGAACAAGGTGGCACACAGCCACGCCACGCTGTTCCGCGTGAAGCGAAACGACCATCTCTGCATGTTGCGTTGGCCCCCTGTTCCGGCCGGTCCGTCATCAGGGCGCCATCTTACGTTCTCATTTCTTTCACAGACAGAACCAGAGGTAACAGGCAGCCCGCGCCGCGCAAGGGTTCAGCCGGCGTTGCCCGGTGCCCATGCGGCGCCGAGGCATCGCCCGCCATGCCGATCTGCTAGCTTGCGCGGCTTGCTTTGGTCCGTAGGGAATCCACCATGCCGCTCCGCCAGCTCCCCCTCGCCGCCCTGACCGCCGTGCTGCTCGCCGGCTGCGCCGCCCAGGGCGCCCGCACCGACCGCGTGCCGGACGGCAGCCACGCCCAGGTGGCGATCCTGGAGACCACCGACATCCACTCCAACGTGCTGAGCTACGACTATTACAAGCTCAAGCCGGATGCCACGGTGGGCTACGAGCGCACCGCCACCTTGATCCGCCAGGCCCGCCAGCAGTATCCGAACAGCTTTCTGTTCGACAGCGGCGACACCATCCAGGGCAGCGTGCTGGCCGACTACGAAGCCCAGGTGAAGCCGGTCGGCTGCAAGCAGGAGCTGTCGATCTACGCCGCCATGGACGCCATCGGCTACGACGGCGGCACCGCCGGCAACCACGAGTTCAACTACGGCCTGCCGTTCCTGTCGCAGGCCACCGGCACGCCGATGAACGTCGACGGCGGCCGCAGCGACCGCTGCGCCGGCCCGCATTTCCCGCTGGTGCTGGCCAATGTGTTCAGCGCGCGCGACGGCGCGCCGATCTTCAAGCCGTGGACGGTGGTGGAGAAGACCATCCAGGTCGACACGCCCGGCGGCGGCAAGCGCGCCGTGCCGCTGCGCGTGGGCATCATCGGCTTCACCCCGCCGCCGATCCTGGAATGGGACAAGCAGAACCTGGAAGGCAAGGTCACCGTGACGGGCGTGGTGGAAGCGGCGAAGAAATACCTGCCGGAACTGCAGGCCCAGCATCCGGACCTGATCGTGGCGGTGCTGCACGGCGGCCTCAACACGGCCACCTATACCTCCGACATGGAAAACGGCGGCTGGTACCTGGCCGCCGTGCCCGGCATCGACGTGCTGCTGCTGGGCCATTCGCACACCGAATTCCCCGGCCCGCACTACCAGGACATGCAGGACGTGGACGCCCGGCGCGGCTTCGTGCGCGGCGTGCCGGCGGTGATGGGCGGCTTCTTCGGCAAGGACCTGGGCGTGGTCGAGCTGGCGCTGGCGCGCCGCGACGGCCGCTGGACGGTCGACAAGGAGCACACCCACAGCGAAGTGCGCCCGATCTGCCCGAAGAAGAACGAATGCGTGGCGGCCGACCCCGCCATTGCCCCGCTGGTGGCCCAGGCGCATGCGGCGGCCGTGGCGCACGTGAGCACGCCGATCGGCGAGACGCGCCTGCGGCTGAGCAGCTATTTCGCCGACGTGGGCAATATGACGGCGCTTTCGGTGGTCAACGCCGCCGAGCGCGACTACGTGCAGGCCGAACTGCCCAAGACCCATCCGGAACTGGCCAAGGTGCCGGTGGTGGCCTCGGCCGCCGCCTTCCGCACCGGCTTCGGCGGCCCGGACGACTACACCGACGTGCCGGCCGGCCCCTTGAGCCTGCGCAGCGCCGCGGACCTGTATTTCTATCCGAACACCCTGGCCGCGGTGAAAACCGACGGCGCGGGCCTGAAGGCGTGGCTGGAGAAGTCGGCCGAGCGCTTCCGCCAGATCGACCCGTCCGCCACCGCCGAACAGCCGCTGCTCAACGACCGCATGCCCGGCTACAACTTCGACCAGCTGCAGGGCGACATCAGCTATGTGATCGACGTGACCAAACCAGCCGGCGCCCGCATCGTCGACTTGCGCTGGAAGGACAAGAAGGTGGATCCGCAGCAGCCCTTCGTCATCGTGACCAACAACTACCGCGCCAGCGGCGGCGGCAATTTCCCGGGCCTGGACGGCAAGAACATCGTGCTGGCGGCGCCGGACGGCACGCGCGAGATCCTGGCCAAGTGGCTGGAGCGCCAGCGCACGCTGGATGCGAAGGCCTTGCCGAAGCGTTCCTGGCGCTTCGCGCCGGTGAAGACGCGCGGCCCGGTGGTGTTCAAGGGCGCGGCGGGCAAGGAGGCGGAGGCGCGCGAGGCCGGGGTGAAGAACCTGCGGCAGGTGAAGGACAACGGCGACGGGACGGCGGTGTACGCGATCGACCTGTCCAAATAAACCGCCACCTGCCCCCTCTCCCCGCCGGGGAGAGGGCTGGGGTGAGGGGGACCTACGGAGCGGTGAAGCAGCAACGCAAAAGCAGGCGTCACTTCGTCGATACCTCGTGGCGAGCACCCGCCCCTCATCCGGCTGCCGCCACCTTCCTCGCTCCTCAATGCAGAGCACATCCATGTGCTCTCCCCGCGTGCTCCCCGGCGGGGAGAAGGGTTCCACCAGGCAGCACTACATCCCCAAAAACGACTTGCCCTGCTTCAGCACCGTGTTGCACACCTTGGTGGTGATCTGCGACTTCAGGTCGCTGGAACCGCCGCCCACGCTGGACAGGTCCAGGCTCTTGCCATTGCTGCCCTGCAGGACGCCCTTGGCGCCGCTGAGATAGCTCGGATCGCGGCTGGGATCGCCGCCCGCCGGCTGGCTGGAGTTCTTCTTTTTCTTGCCCATCAGCCCGCCCAGCACGTCGCCGCCCGAGGCCGCCTCGCCGCTGGTGGAGGCGCCGCCGCCGGCACCGAGCTTGCCCATCAGCTGGTCCTTGATGCCCGAGGCGCCGGAATCGCCGCCGAGGTAGTTGTTCTTCACGCAGTACTGCAGCAGGCCGGCGACGTTGCCCATGCTGCCGGAGCTCATCGAGCTGCCGCCTCCGCCCAGCAGTCCGCCGAGCTTGCCTAGGTCCTGCGCGCTGCCGGTGCCGCAGGCCAAGGCCAGGCAACACGCCAGGCCGCCGGCGGCGAAGCCGCGGGTGCGCTTGTTCATGGGGATCGCTCCTTGTTGTTGAGTCCGCGGGATTCAACACCGCGCCTCGTTACGCGGGTGTCACTGCGGCCTGCTCCTAAAGTTTCAGTTGCACCTGTTGACTGCGGTGCAGCATGGCCCGTATGGTCGGTCGCATGTCGCCGATTGCTTCCTCCATCCGCATGCTTTCCAACCCGGTCCTCACCGGGCGCATGCCGCTGGCCGGCGCCATCGCTTCCTCCGCCACGATTATTACCACCGGTACCGGTACCACCGGCCACGGGTGGGTGTCCGCGCGCGAGTAGCTTCATCACACGCAACGGCCCCGCCCCTCGAAGAGGCGGGCCGGGCCACTCCGAACCGCCAAGCGAGAGACGGGGCTCCCAACCCAAGGAGACCTCCGTGAACGCCCTCGCCCCACAACTGGAACATCCCAAACACCCCGTGCTTGCCCGGGCGCTGCCGACGACCACTCCACGCCGCCGCATGCTGGCCGTGGGTCTGATCGGCCCCGGTCGTGTCGGCAGCGCCCTGCTCACTCAATTGCGTGCGGCGCAGACGCGCCTTTCCGAAGCCGGCCTGGAACTGAAGCTGTGCGGCGTGGCCGCCAGCAAGCGCATGTGGCTGGACTGCGACGACCCCGACCTCAACCGCCGCTGCGACCGCGCCCAGACCTGGCGTCCCGCCGACCTGCGCCAGTTCGCGCGCCACGTGCTCGGCGAAGGCGGCCGCCACGCCATGCTGATCGACTGCAGCGCCAACGATGAAGTGGCCGCGCACTACGCCGGCTGGCTCGCCGAGGGCGTGCACGTGGTCACTCCCAACAAGCTCGCCGGCAGCGGCCCGCTGGAGCGCTGGCAGGCGATCCGCGCGGCCAGCCATGCCGGCGCGCGCTTCCGCTACGAAGCCACCGTCTGCGCCGGCCTGCCGGTGGTGCAGACGCTGCGCGACCTGCTCGACACCGGCGACGAGCTGCTCGCCGTCGACGGCATGTTCTCCGGCACGCTGGCCTGGCTGTGCAACCGCCACGATGGCGGCCGCCCGTTCTCCGCGCTGGTGCGCGAGGCGCATGCGCTGGGCTATACCGAACCCGATCCGCGCGACGACCTGTCCGGCCTGGACGTGGCGCGCAAGCTGGTGATCCTGGCCCGCGAAGCCGGCTGGGCGCTGTCGCTGGACGAGGTGAACGTGCAGAGTCTGGTGCCGGCGGAACTGGCCGCGCTGGACCCCGAAGCCTTCATGGCGCGCCTGCACGAACTGGACGCGCCCATGGCCGCGCAGCTGGCCATCGCCCGCGCCGAGGGCGGCGTGCTGCGCCACGTCGCCAGCCTGGACCGCGACGGCCGCGCCAGCGTGAAGCTGGCCGTGCTGCCCGCGTCCCACCCTTTCGCGCACACGCGCCTGACCGACAACGTGGTGCAATTCACCACGCGCCGTTACCACGATAATCCGCTGCTGGTGCAGGGACCGGGCGCCGGGCCGGAAGTGACGGCCGCGGGCGTGTTCGGCGACCTGCTGCGCATCGCCGAGTCGCTGGAGGCGCGCGCATGAACGCCCAACTTGCCCGATCACCGGAACCGATGGCCCGCTCTCCCCAACGCGCTCTTTCCGCCCAGGCCCTGGCGCCGGCCAGCGTCGGCAACGTCGGCGTCGGCTTCGACGTGCTCGGCCACAGCCTCGCCGGCGCCGGCGACCGCGCCACGGTGCGCCGCATCGAAGAACCCGTGGTGCGCATCGCCGCCATCGAAGGCGTGGTGGTCGACCTGCCGCTGGACGCCGCGCAGAACACCGCCGGCATGGCGCTGATGGCGCTGCGCAAGGCGCTGGGGCTGCGCCACGGCTTCGAGCTGGTGCTGCACAAGGGCATCGCGCTGGGTTCGGGCATGGGCGGCTCGGCCTCGTCCTGCGTGGCCGCGTTGGTGGCCGCCAACGCGCTGCTGGAACGCCCGCTGCCGATGGAGGCGCTGTACGGCTTCGCGCTGGAAGGCGAGGCCGTGGCCAGCGGCGGCCGCCACGGCGACAACGTCGGCCCCATGCTGCTCGGCGGCCTGGTGCTGGCCACGCGCGACCGCCTGGTGCGCGTGCCGGTGCCGGAGGCCTGGCATTGCGCCCTGGTCCATCCGCATATGGTGCTGGAGACGCGCAAGGCGCGCGCCGCGCTGGCCGGCGCCTACCAGCTGGGCGAATTCGTCGCGCAGAGCGCCAATCTCTCGCTCACCCTGGCCGGCTGCTGGCAGGGCGATGCGGCGCTGGTGCGCGAAGGCTTGAACGACGTGCTGGTGGAACCGCGCCGCGCACCGCTGATCCCGGGCTTTGCGCGGGTGAAGCAGGCGGCGATGGATCACCGCGCGATGGGCGCCAGCATTTCCGGCGCCGGTCCCAGCGTGTTCGGCTGGTTCGAACGCCGCGAAGAAGCCCAGGCCGCGGCGGCCGCCATGGCCGCGGCCTTCGCCGAAGCGGGCCTGGACAGCGACACCCTGGTCTCGCCCGTCGCCGGGCCGGCCGCCGCATTGATCGACGTGGAGCGCAAGGCATGAGTGAACCGCTGCTCTATCACAGTACCCGCGGCGCCGCGGAAGGCGCCGGCATCGGCGAGGCGATCGCCGCGGGCCTCGCACCCGATGGCGGCCTGTACGTGCCGGAAGCGCTGCCCAGCCTCAAGCCGGGCGACTTCGACGCGCAGGGCAGCCTCGCCGACACCGCCGCGCGCCTGCTGCGCCCGTTCTTCGCCGGCCATGCGCTGGCCGCCGAACTGCCGGCCATCTGCGCCGAGGCCTTCGCCTTCGACGCGCCGCTGCGCCCGCTGCCGCAGCACCCCGGCGCCGCCATGCTGGAGCTGTTCCACGGCCCCAGCGCCGCGTTCAAGGATTTCGGCGCCCGCTTTCTCGCCAGCTGTTTCCGCCGCCTGCGCCATGCGGGCGAGCCGCCGCTGACGATCCTGGTCGCCACCTCCGGCGATACCGGCGCGGCGGTGGCCGCCGCGTTCCACCGGCAGCCGGGCGTGGAGGTGGTGATCCTCTATCCCGACGGGCTGGTCTCGCCGCGCCAGGCGCACCAGCTGGGCTGCTTCGGCGACAACGTGCGCGCGCTGCGCGTGGCCGGCCGCTTCGACGACTGCCAGCGCATGGTCAAGGCCGCGCTCAACGACAAGGCGCTGCAGGCGCAGCGGCCGCTGTCGTCCGCCAACAGCATCAGCCTCGGCCGCCTGCTGCCGCAGATGGCCTACTACGCGCACGCTTCGCTGCGCTGGTGGCACGAGCACGGCCGCCCGCTCAACTTCGTGGTGCCCACCGGCAATCTCGGCAATGCGCTCGCCGCGGTGTGGGTGCGCGAGATGGGACTGCCGGTCGGCGCCATCGAGCTGGCCTGCAATGCCAACGAGACGCTGCCGGATTACTTCGCCGGCGCTGCGTACACGCCGCGCGCCGCGGTCGCGACGCTGGCCAATGCGATGGACGTGGGCGCGCCCAGCAACTTCGAGCGGCTGCGCTGGACCTTCCCCTACGACACGGATCTGCGCCAGCAGCTTTCCTCGCATAGCGTGAGCGACCAGACCATCCGCGCCACCGTGCGCAGCCACGCCGCGCATGGCGAAGTGTTCTGCCCGCACACCGCTACCGCCATGCACCGGCTCGACCTTCGCGCGGACCGGGCCGACTGGGCCGTGGTGGCCACCGCGCATCCGGCCAAATTCGAAAGCGTCATCGAACCGCTGATCGGGCGGACCGTACCCTTGCCGCCCGCACTGGCCGCCATGTTCGGCCGGCCGGCGCATGCCGAAGCGCTGGAAGCCAGCGACGAGGGGCTGAAGGCATGGCTGCTGGATGGAGCCGCGCCGCGGCAGGCGCGCCGGCTGGGTTGAATGTCCGGGCGAACGCGCGAGACGGACGCATGGGCGAACTGCAACCTTGGTTCTGCTGACCGGTGAGGCCATCGGCACGCCCCGGCGGCCTCACCCGATGTACGCGATCGACCGCTTTTTTGTGCCCCGCCGCAAGCGCTTTTCGCCCCGGTAAAGTTGGCCTCGAATGACTCCGTACGCCACTGCATGGTCTTGCATGCAGCTCGACGTACCAGTGGACGCAAAGCGCTGAAATGCGTCGACTTACTTGTCGACCTTCGATGCGATCTGTAGGAATGGTCTGATTTCCAGGCTTTTCCTCGATCCATGCGCCTCCACGAAATCACCACGAATAATCGCGATCTCATCGCATCCAGCCATCTGGACGTCCAAATGTGATCGAGCAAACTTTTTTCGATCATTACACAAGAAACTGTTGACACGCCCCGACGAGCCCCGTTAGGGTCGATGACATGTCGCATCGCAACACCACCGCCAGCATCGCCGAAAGGACCCGCCCTCCAGCGGTTCACGGCCTGCTGCGGCTCCGCGGCAACCTCCTTCTTGCCCTTGTACTCGTACTCCTTATTACCAACGGAGGTGCGGGCTGAGGGCGTGTGTCCAGGTAAAGCAAGACTGACCTGAATACTCCTAAAGAACCCCGCACCCGAACAGGATGCGGGGTTTTTTGTTGCCCTCGGCCCAGCACCGCAACGGAGCCGACATGACCAACGACACCCAGCACAGCAACGACAGCAGCGAGGACGGCGTAGTAGCCGACGACCGCGTGCGCATCTTCGACACCACCCTGCGCGACGGCGAACAGGCGCCCGGCTTCGGCATGGACCGCCGCGCCAAGCTGCGCATGGCGCATGCGCTCGAAGCGCTGGGCGTGGACGTGATGGAAGCGGGCTTCCCGCAGGCGTCGCCGGACGACTTCGCCGCCGTCGCCGAGATCGCCAGGTCCGTGCGCCACTCCACCGTCTGCGCGCTGGCGCGCTGCCAGGCGGCGGATATCGACACCGCCGGCCGCGCGCTGGAAGCCGCGCAGCACTCGCGCATCCACGTGTTCCTGTCGACCAGCCCGCTGCACCGCGAGCACAAGCTGGGCATGAGCAAGCAGCAGGTGATCGACACCGCCATCGCCGCCGTCGAGCGCGCGAAGGCCTTGTGCCACGAAGTGGAGTTCTCCGCCGAAGACGCCATGCGCACCGAGCCCGATTACCTGGCCGAAGTGTTCAGCGCCGCGATCGCCGCCGGCGCCACCACGGTCAACGCACCGGACACGGTCGGCTACGTCACCCCTGCGGAAATCGCCGAACGCTTCGCCTACCTGCGCAAGCACGTGAAGGGCGCCGAGCGCGTGGTGTTCTCCTCGCACTGCCACGACGACCTCGGCATGGCGGTGGCCAACAGCCTCGCCGCGGTGAGCGCCGGCGCGCGGCAGATCGAGTGCACCATCAACGGCATCGGCGAGCGCGCCGGCAATGCCTCGCTGGAAGAAGTGGTGATGGCACTGCGCGTGCGCGGCCCCTACTTCGGCGTGGATTCGCGCATCGACGCGCGCCGCCTGGTGCAGACCTCGCGCCTGCTGACCCAGCTCACCGGCCAGGCCGTGCCGCGCAACAAGGCCATCGTCGGCGACAACGCCTTCGCGCACGAATCGGGCATCCACCAGCACGGCATGCTCAAGCACCGCGGCACCTACGAAATCATGCGTCCGCAGGACGTCGGCATGGGCGAGACCAAGCTGGTGCTGGGCAAGCATTCCGGCCGCCACGCGCTGCGCTCGCGCCTGCAGTCGCTGGGCCACAGCCCGGAAGAAGCCGCGATGGACGAGATCTTCGCGCGCTTCAAGACGCTGGCCGACAAGAAGCGCGAGATCCACGACGAAGACCTGGAAGCGCTGGCGCTGGGCCAGGACCCGGATGCCGCCGGCCCCTGGCGCATCGTGCAGCTCAATTCCACCTCGCACCTGGGCGGCAGCGCGTCCGCCTCGGTGCGCCTGGCCCACGACGACGGCCGCGAGGTCGGCGAAGCCGCCATCGGCGACGGCCCGGTCGACGCCGTGCTGCGCGCCATCGAGCGCGCCACCGGCACCGGCCTGGAGCTGACCCAGTTCCAGGTGCGCGCCGTCAGCGAAGGCGGCGACGCCCAGGGCCAGGCCCAGCTCACCGCGCGCCACGCCGCGCGCGACTGGCGCGGCAACGGCGTCAGCACCGACATCGTCGAGGCCACCGCGCTGGCCGCGCTTTCCATCGTCAACCGCATCGAGCGGCAGGCCGCCCCGACCGCCGCCGCGCAACCGCAAGTCCAAGGAGCCACCGCATGACCACGCCCTTTCTCTGGCACAACGGCCAGATCAAGCCGTGGACCGAAGCCACGGTCCACGTCAGCACCCACGCGCTGCACTACGGCTCCTCCGTGTTCGAAGGCGAGCGCGTGTACGCCACGCCGCAGGGCCCGGCCTATTTCCGCCTGGCCGACCACACCCGCCGCCTGTTCGAGTCGGCGCGCGTGTACGAGATCGAGATCGGCTACAGCGAAGATGAGATCAACGCCGCCTGCATGGAAGTGATCCGCGCCAACCGCATGAGTTCAGCCTACGTGCGCCCGATCGTGTTCCGCGGCGCGGGCGGCCTGGGCGTGCTGGCCAAGCCCGGCGCGCCGGTGGACGTGGCGATCATGGCGATGGAATGGGGCGCCTATCTCGGCGATGCGCGCGAGCACGGCGCCGACGTGTGCGTGTCCTCCTGGCAGCGCCCCGCGCCGAACACCGTGCCGAGCTGGGCCAAGGCCGGCGGCAATTACCTGAGCAGCCAGCTGATCGGCCTGGAAGCGCGCCGCGGCGGCTACGCCGAAGGCATCGCGCTCGGCCACAACGGCCTGCTGAGCGAGGGCGCCGGCGAGAACGTGTTCGTGGTGAAGAACGGCAAGCTGCTCACGCCGCCGACCAGCGCCGGCATCCTGGCCGGCATCACCCGCGACACCGTGATGACGCTGGCGGAAGACCTGGGCATCAAGGTCGAGGAACGCGACCTGCCGCGCGAAGCGCTGTACACCGCCGACGAAGTGTTCATGACCGGCACCGCCGCCGAGATCACCCCCGTGCGCTCGGTCGACCGCAAGCCGGTCGGCACCGGCCGCCCCGGCCCGGTCACCCGCGCCCTGCAGGACGCCTTCTTCGGCCTGTTCGACGGCACCACGGACGACCGCTGGGGCTGGCTGACGCCGGTGCACACGCAAGCCACCGAGCAGGTGGCCGCATGAGCGCGCGCACCCTGTTCGAGAAATTGTGGGATGCGCATGTCGTCGCGCCCGAAACCGCCGACACGCCGGCCATCCTGTACATCGACCTGCACCTGGTGCACGAAGTCACCTCGCCGCAGGCCTTCAGCGAACTGCGCGAGCGCGGCCTGAAACTGCGCCGCGCCGACCGCACCCTGGCCACGCTGGATCACTCCACGCCCACGCTGCCCGCGAACGACAAGGGCGAGCGCCCCTACGCCAACGAGGAAGCGAAAGCCCAGGTCGCCCAGCTGGAAGCGAATTGCCGCGAGTTCGGCGTCGAGCTGCACGGCTGGGACAGCAGCGAGCGCGGCATCGTGCACGTGATCGGCCCGGAGCTGGGCGCGACCCAGCCGGGCATGACCATCGTCTGCGGCGACAGCCACACCTCCACGCACGGTGCGTTCGGCGCGCTGGCGTTCGGCATCGGCACCACCGAAGTCGGCCACGTGATGGCCACGCAGTGCCTGCTGCAGCGCAAGCCCAGGACGCTGGCCATCCACGTCGACGGCCAGCTGCCCAAGGGCGTGGGCGCGAAGGACCTGATCCTGCACATCATCGGCGAGATCGGCGTCGACGGCGGCACCGGCCACGTCATCGAATACCGCGGCGAAGCCATCGAGGCGCTGTCGATGGACGAGCGCATGACGGTGTGCAACATGTCGATCGAAGCCGGCGCGCGCGCTGGCCTGATCGCGCCGGACGAGGTCACCTTCGATTGGCTGAAGGGCCGTCCGCGCGTGCCGCAAGGCGCCGCCTGGGACGCTGCCGTTGCCAAGTGGCGCGCGCTGCGCACCGACGCCGGCGCCAGCTACGACCGCGAAGTGCGCATCGACGCCAGCAAGGTCAAGCCCACCGTCACCTATGGCACCCATCCGGGCATGGCCATCGCCATGGACGTGCCGGTGCCGGCCGCACGCACCGCGCAGGAAACCCGCGCGCTGGACTACATGCGCGCGCAGCCGGGCAAGCCGATGCAGGGCACGCCGGTGGATGTCGTCTTCATCGGCAGCTGCACCAACTCGCGCCTGTCCGATCTGCGCGAGGCGGCCGAGATCCTGCGCGGCCGCCGCATCGCCGACGGCGTGCGCATGCTGGTGGTACCGGGCTCCGAAGCGGTGCGCCGCGATGCCGAGCGCGAAGGCCTGCACCAGGTGTTCACCGCGGCCGGCGCCGAGTGGCGCGTGCCGGGCTGCTCGATGTGCATCGCCATGAACGGCGACCTGGCGCAGCCGGGCCAGCTGGTGGTGAGCACCTCCAACCGCAATTTCGAAGGCCGCCAGGGCAAAGGCGCGCGCACCGTGCTGGCCAGCCCCGCCACCGCCGCCGCTTCCGCCCTGGCCGGTTCCATCGCCGACCCGCGCGAATACCTGGTGGAGGCTGCCGCGTGATTTCGATGTGCGCTACCGCGAGCACTCGCCCCTCATCCGCCCCTTCGAGGCACCTTCTCCCCGGCGGGGAGAAGGGCATCTGTCCTTCGGGAGTTTATTGAATGAAGCCCGTCACCCGCCTCCATTCCCGCACCGCCGTGCTGGCCGACGAGAACATCGACACCGACCGCATCATCCCGGCGCGCTTCCTCACCACCACCGAGCGCGCCGGCCTGGGCAAGCTGTGCTTCAACGACTGGCGCTACCTGCCGGACGGCAGCGACAACCCCGCCTTCCCGCTCAACCAGCCGCAGGCCAAGGGCTGCGCCATCCTGGTCGCCGGCCGCAACTTCGGCTGCGGTTCCTCGCGCGAACACGCGCCGTGGGCGCTGCTGGACTACGGCATCCAGGCCGTGCTGTGCAGCGAGATCGCCGACATCTTCCGCAACAACGCGCTGAAGAACGGCCTGCTGGCCATCGTGGTGTCCGAAGCCGAGCACCACTGGCTGCTGACCCACCCCGGCACCGAGCTGACCATCGACGTGCAAGGCCAGTACATCGCCCTGCCCGATGGCGGCCGCATCCCGTTCCAGCTCGAACCCTTCGCCCGCCATTGCCTGCTGAACGGCGTCGACCAGCTCGGCTACCTGCTGCAGCACGCCGACGCCATCGCCCACTACGAACAGCATCTGGAGCAAGCCGCATGAAAGCCCGCATCGTCACCCTGCCCGGCGACGGCGTCGGTCCGGAAGTCACCGCCGCCGCCGTCGCCGTGCTGGAAGCCGTCGCCGCCCATTACGAGCACAGCTTCGAGTACGAGGAACACCTGATCGGCGGCTGCGCCATCGACGCCACCGGCGAGCCGCTGCCGGCCGATGCGCTGGCCGCGTGCCAGTCCGCCGACGCGGTGCTGCTGGGCGCGGTGGGCGGGCCGAAGTGGTCCGACCCGTCCGCGCCGGTGCGCCCCGAGCAGGGCCTGCTGGCGCTGCGCGCGGCGCTGGGTGTCTACGCCAACCTGCGTCCGCTGCAGGTGCATCCGGCGCTGACCGCGCTGTCGCCGCTGAAGGACGACAAGCTGCGCAACGTGGACGTGCTGTTCGTGCGCGAACTCACCGGCGGCGCCTACTTCGGCGCCAAGACGCGCACCGCCGACACCGCCACCGACGAGTGCAAGTACACCGTGGCCGAAGTCGAGCGCGTGGTGCGGCGCGCCTTCGAGCTGGCACGCGGCCGCCGCCACAAGGTCACCTCGGTGGACAAGGCCAACGTGCTGGAAACCTCGCGCCTGTGGCGCAGCACGGTGCAGCGCATCGCCGCCGACTATCCGGACGTGAAGCTCGAACACCAGCTGGTCGACTCCATGGCCATGCTGCTGCTGACCCAGCCGGCCAGCTACGACGTGGTGGTCACCGAGAACCTGTTCGGCGACATCCTCACCGACGAAGCCGCCGCGCTGGCCGGTTCGCTGGGCCTGCTGCCCTCGGCCTCGCTGGGCGAAGGCGCGCGCGGCCTGTACGAGCCGATCCACGGCTCCGCGCCGGACATCGCCGGCAAGGGCGTGGCCAACCCGGTCGGCGCGATCCTGTCCACCGCCATGCTGCTGCGCCACTCGCTGGGCCTGGAAGAAGAAGCCGGCGCGGTGGAAGCGGCCGTGGAGCACGTGCTGCAGCACGGCCCGCGCAGCCGCGACATCGGCGGCGACGCCGGCACCGCGGCGATCCGCGCAGCGGTGGTCGCGGCGCTGGACGAGCACGTCGCCAACTCGGAAGCCTTTTTCAGCGGAGCGCGCGCGTGCGGCTAACGGCTGCCCGCGCGGCCTCCGTGCCGCCTGCTTCCCCCTGCGCGCGGCGGGATATGAGGGCGTCGCTCACTCCGCCCCGAGTGAACGCCACTCCCCGCGCCCTGTCCCGCGTGCCCCTGCGCGCAGGGGGAGCAACCTGTTGTCATGCCATCCGGAGCGTTTCTTTCCATGCGCAGTGATCTCATCAAGACCGGCGCCGACCGCGCCCCCGCGCGCGCGATGCTGCGCGCCACCGGGCTGGACGACGGCGCCATCGCCAAGCCGCTGGTGGCGGTGGTGCATACCTGGTCCAACGTCAGCCCCTGCAATCTCAACCTGCGCGAACTGGCCGAGCACGTGGCCGAAGGCATCCGCGCCGCCGGCGGCACGCCGGTGGAGTTCAACACCATCGCGGTCACCGACGGCATCGCCATGGGCACGCCCGGCATGCGCGCCTCGCTGATCAGCCGCGAAGTGATCACCGACTCGATCGAGCTGGCCGTCGACGGCCACTGCCTCGACGCGATGGTGGTGCTGTGCGGCTGCGACAAGACCATCCCCGCCGCTGCCATGGCCATGGCGCGCCTGGATATCCCGGCGGTGGCGCTGTACGGCGGCACCATCGCGCACGGCACGCACGACCAGCACCCGATCACCATCCAGCAGGTGTTCGAAGCGGTCGGCGCGCACGGCGCGGGCAAGATCGACGACGCCGAACTGGCCTCGGTCGAGCGCGACGCCTGCCCCGGCGCCGGCGCCTGCGGCGGCCAGTTCACCGCCAACACCATGGCCATGGTGCTGACCACGCTGGGCCTGTCGCCGATGGGCTTCAACGACATTCCCGCCACGCATCCGGCCAAGGCCGCCGCCGCGCGCCGCTGCGGCGAGCTGGTGATGGACTGCCTGCGCGAGCAGCGCACGCCGCGCGGCTTGATCAACCGCACTTCGCTGCGCAATGCCGCGCGCATGGTCGCCGCCACCGCCGGCTCCACCAATGCGGTACTGCATCTGCTGGCGATCGCGCGCGAAGCCGGCGCACCGTGGACGCTGGAGGATTTCGAGCCGGCCTCCGTGCATACGCCGGTGATCGCCGACCTGCTGCCCGGCGGCCGCTACACCGCGGTGGAAATGTTCGGCGCCGGCGGCGCCGCGCGCGTGGCGCAGGAACTGATTGCTGCGGACATGCTGGAAGACGCCCCCACCGTCACCGGCCGCAGCCTGTTCGAGGAAGCCGCGGCGGCGCCGCGCGCGGCGGAGCAGGACGTGATCCTGCCGGTCGCCCGGCCGCTCAAGCCGCGCGGCGGCTATTCCATCCTGTACGGCAACCTCGCGCCGGAAGGCTGCATCCTGAAGATTCCCGGTAAGAGCGGTGCCGGCAAGGGCGCCACGCATTTCGAAGGCACTGCCCGCGTGTTCGAAAGCGAGGAGCAGGCCTTCGCCGCCGTGCAGCAGGGCCGCATCGCCAAGGGCGACGTGATCGTGATCCGCAACGAAGGCCCGGCCGGCGGCCCCGGCATGCGCGAGATGCTCGGCGTCACCGCCGCGCTGATCGGCCGCGGCCTGGGCGACGACGTCGCGCTAATCACCGACGGCCGCTTCTCCGGCGCCACCCACGGTTTCATGGTCGGCCACATGGCGCCCGAAGCCGTGCGCGGCGGCCCGATCGCGCTGCTGCGCGACGGCGACCGCATCCGCATCGACGCCGGCCTGCGCGCCATCGAAACCGACGCGGACCTGGCCGAGCGCCGCAAGCACTGGACCGCGCCCGCACCGAAAGTCACCACCGGCGCCCTGGCCAAGTACGCGCGCCTGGTCGGTTCCGCCTCCGACGGCGCCAACACCCATCCGAACACCGCTGTCTCCACCCCCACACACGTCCAAGTCACCGCTACCGAAGGAGTCACCGCATGAGCAGCACCACTTCCAACCCGACGCTGGCCAACGCCCGCATCGCCGTGCTCGGCTACGGCAGCCAGGGCCGCGCGCACGCCCTCAACCTGCGCGACTCCGGCCTCGACGTCGTGGTCGGCCTGCGCAAGGGCGGCCCCTCGTGGGAGCGCGCCACCGCCGAAGGCTTCAAGGTCGCCGAGCCGGGCGACGCCGTGCGCGGCGCCGACCTGGTCGCGGTGCTGACGCCCGACATGGTGCAGCCGGCGCTGTACAAGGAATCGATCGAGCCGAACATCAAGGCCGGCGCGGCCCTGCTGTTCGCGCACGGCTTCAACGTGCACTTCAAGCAGATCGCCCCGCGCGAGGACATCGACGTGATCCTGGTCGCGCCGAAGGGCCCGGGCGCGCTGGTGCGCCGCGAATACGAGATCGGCCGCGGCGTGCCCAGCATCTGGGCGATCCACCAGGACGTCACCGGCGAGGCCGAAGCCAAGGCCAAGGCCTATGCCGACGGCATCGGCGGCGGCCGCGCCCTGCTGATCAAGACCGACTTCAAGGAAGAGACCGAGACGGATCTGTTCGGCGAGCAGGCCGTGCTGTGCGGCGGCGCCAGCTCGCTGGTGCAGGCCGGCTTCGAGACCCTGGTGGAAGCCGGCTACCAGCCGGAGATCGCCTACTACGAAGTGCTGCACGAGCTGAAGCTGATCGTGGACCTGTTCTACGAAGGCGGCATCGCGCGCATGCTGGAATTCGTCTCCGAGACCGCGCAGTACGGCGACTACGTCAGCGGCCCGCGCGTGATCGACGCCGGCACCAAGGCGCGCATGAAGGACGTGCTCACCGACATCCAGGACGGCACCTTCGCGCGCAACTGGATCGCCGAGTACCAGGCAGGCCTGCCCAACTACAAGCGCTTCAAGCAGGCAGACCTGGAGCATCCGATCGAGCAGGTCGGCGCCAAGCTGCGCGCGCGCATGTCCTGGCTGCAGGCCGGCGCCGCCGCGGCCGGCAAGCCCGCCGCCGAGCCGCTGAAGAAAACCGGCTGAACCGCCCCGCCCCTCGCCGCGACGGCGAGGGGTTTTCATTTGCCATGAGGATTCGCGACACCATGAACGCCCTGCTGCCGGACATCGCCGACGCCACGCACGCCGACGACGCCACCCATCCCCTCAACGCGCTGCGCATGAGCGGCGCCGAGGTGGTGGTCCAGGTCCTGGCCGACGAGGGCGTGGACGTGCTGTTCGGCTACTCCGGCGGCGCCATCCTGCCGGTGTACGACGCGGTGTTCCGCTACAACGCCACCCACATCGGCCCCAGCGGCGGCGAACCGCTGCCGCTGATCGTGCCGGCCAACGAGCAAGGGGCCGGCTTCATGGCCGCCGGCTACGCCCGCGCCTCGGGCAAGGTCGGCGTGGCCATCGTCACCTCCGGTCCCGGCGCCACCAACATGGTCACGCCGGTGCGCGATTCGATGTCCGACTCCATACCGATGGTGGTGCTGTGCGGCCAGGTGCCGACCACCGCGATCGGTTCCGACGCGTTCCAGGAAGCGCCGATCGCCAACATCATGAGCGCCTGCGCCAAGCACGTGTTCCTGGTCACCGACGCCGAAAAACTGGAAGCCACCCTGCGCACCGCGTTCGAGATCGCGCGCAGCGGCCGCCCGGGGCCGGTGGTGGTGGATATCCCGAAAGACGTGCAAAACACCTTGCTGCCCTTCCACGGCGAAGGCCTGCTGCCGATGCCGGGCTATCGCGCGCGGCTGGAACGGCTGGAGCAGTCGGTGCTGGACGACGCGCAGTGCGCGGCCTTCTTCGAAGCGCTGGCGCAGTCGAAGCGTCCGCTGATCTATGCCGGCGGCGGCACCATCGCCTCCGGTGCTTCCGCCGAGCTGCGCGCCTTCGTGGCCGACTACGGCCTGCCCGTCACCACCACCCTGATGGGCATCGGCGCCTACGACACCACCGAGCCGCTGGCCCTGCACATGCTGGGCATGCACGGCACGGCCTATGCCAACTACGCGGTGGAGGATTGCGACTTCCTGTTCACCCTGGGCGCGCGCTTCGACGACCGCGTGGCCGGCGTGCCGGACAAGTTCGCGCCGCAGGCGAAGTTCATCGCGCAGATCGACATCGACCCGGCCGAGATCGGCAAGGTCAAGACGGTCCACTGGCACCACACCGGCGACCTCTCCCGCACGCTGGCGCAGCTGCGCGCCTGGGGCGAGCGCCACGGCTGGCGCGAGAAGCTGTCCGAACGCTACGCACCGTGGCATCGCCACGTGGCGGACCTGAAACACACGCACGCGCTGGACTACGACCGCGCCAGCCCGCTGATCCAACCCTATGCGGTGATCGAAGAGATCAACCGCCACACCCGGGGCCACGCGGTGATCAGCACCGGCGTCGGCCAGCACCAGATGTGGGCGGCGCAGTATTTCGATTTCCGCGAGCCGCGCCATTGGCTGAGCTCCGGCTCGATGGGCACCATGGGCTTCGGCCTGCCCGCGGCGATCGGCGCGCAGTTCGCGCGGCCCGGCGCGGTGGTGATCGATATCGACGGCGACGCCAGCATCCGCATGAACCTGGGCGAGCTGGAGACCGTCACCACCTACGGCCTGCCGGTGAAGGTGGTGGTGCTCAACAATATCGGCGACGGCATGGTGAGGCAGTGGCAGAAGCTGTTCTTCCGCGGCCGCTTCGCCTCCTCCGATAAGAGCCTGCACCGCAAGGACTTCATCAAGGCCGCGCAGGCCGACGGCTTCGAATGGGCGCGCCGCCTGGAGCGCAAGGAAGAACTGGCCGCCACCATCGCCGACTTCCTCGCCCATCCGGGCCCGGCCTTCCTGGAAGTGATGATCGACCCCGATGCCGGCGTGTATCCGATGGTCGGCCCCGGCGCCACCTACGCGCAGATGATCACCGGCGGCCACATCGCCTCGCGCCAGTCGGTGCAGGCCGACGGCGCCGCCAGCGACATGTTCTGACGAGATACTCATGAAACACACGCTTTCCATCCTGCTGCAGAACGAGGCCGGCGCCCTGGTGCGCGTGGCCGGGCTGTTTTCCGCGCGCGGCTTCAATATCGATTCGCTCACCGTGGCCGCCACGCAGGACCCGGCCGTCTCGCAGCTCACCCTGGTGATGCACGGCGCCGACGAGGCGGTGGACCAGCTGATCAAGCAGGCGCGCAAGCTGGTGGACGTGATCGAAGTCAGCCATCCCGCCGCGGAAGCCCTGCAGTGAACGCGGTGGCCGCCGACCGGCCGCCGGCGGAAGACGCGGACCACGACCTGCTGCGGCGCACGCTCGCTTCGCGCGTCTACGAAGTGGCGCGCGAATCCGCGCTGGAAGCAGCGCCGCTGCTGTCCGAGCGCATCGGCCAGCAGGTGCTGCTCAAGCGCGAAGACCAGCAGCCGGTGTTCTCCTTCAAGCTGCGCGGCGCCTACAACAAGATGGTGGGCCTGGATGCCGCGCAGCGCGCGCGCGGCGTGATCGCCGCTTCCGCCGGCAACCATGCGCAGGGGGTGGCCCTGGCCGCGGCGAAGCTCGGCCTGCGCGCGGTGATCGTGATGCCGGTGACCGCGCCGCAGGTAAAGATCGACGCGGTGCGCCGCCTCGGCGGCAGCTGGGTGGAAGTGGTGCTGGCCGGCGATTCCTACAGCGACGCGCAGGCCGAAGCCGCGCGCCTGGAACAACAGCACGGCTACACCTTCGTGCATCCCTTCGACGACCCGGCCGTGATCGCCGGCCAGGCCACCGTGGGCATGGAGATCCTGCGCCAGCATCCGGGCCCGCTGCATGCCGTGTTCGTGCCGGTGGGCGGTGGCGGCCTGCTGGCCGGCGTGGCGGCGTACATCAAGGCGCTGCGGCCCGAAGTGAAGGTGATCGGCGTGCAGACGGTCGATTCCGACGCCATGGCGCAGTCGCTGGAACAGGGCGAGCGCGTGACGCTGGACGAAGTCGGCCTGTTCGCCGACGGCACCGCGGTCAAGCGCGTGGGCGCGGAAACCTTCGCGCTGTGCCAGCGCCACGTGGACGCCATGCTGCGCGTCGACACCGACGCCATCTGCGCGGCGATCCGCGACGTGTTCCAGGAAACCCGCTGCGTGCCGGAACCCTCCGGCGCGCTCGCCCTGGCGGGCCTCAAGCAATACGCCGCCATGCACGATCTGCACGACGCCACCCTCGTCGCCATCGTCTCCGGCGCCAACCTCAACTTCGACCGCCTGCGCTTCGTCGCCGAGCGCGCCGAAGTGGGCGAGCAGCGCGAGGCGGTGTTCGCCGTCACCATTCCGGAAGAACGCGGCAGCTTCCGCCGCTTCTGCGCCACGCTCGGCCAGCGCTCGATCACCGAGTTCAACTACCGCATCGGCGATGCGGCGAACGCGCATATCTTCGTCGGCATCCAGATCCGCCAGCGCGACGAGCGCGAGGCGCTGACCGCCGCCTTCGCCGCCGAAGGCTTCGGCGTGCTCGATCTGACCGACGATGAACTGGCCAAGCTGCACCTGCGCCACATGATCGGCGGCAGCTCGCCGCTGGCGCGCGATGAATTGCTGTACCGCTTCGAGTTCCCCGAACGCCCGGGTGCGCTCACGCGTTTCCTCGGCCATATGCATCCGGACTGGAACATCAGCCTGTTCCATTACCGCAATCACGGTGCGGATTACGGCCGCATCCTGGTCGGCATCCAGGTGCCGGCGGATGAGCGGGCGATGTTCCAGCAGTTCCTGGCCCAGTTGGGTTACCCCTGCCGGGACGAGAGCGGCAACCCCGCGTATCGGCTGTTGCTGCGCGACGCGACGCATCCGGCCGCGGCATAAACCCGAGTTTTTCGTCCTCGCACCGGTCACCCGGATACCGGCATGCATGCCGGACATCGGTCTTGGTGTCTCCCTGTCGCCCGATGCACGGCAAGGCGGGTTCGCCGTCATCTGATATCGGCGAGGCCGCTCCCGCCTCGTCTCGATACGGGGAACTCCCATGCCAAGAATCGATGCCCTTGCGCTCGCGCTGCTGGTCTCCACGGCGCTCGGCGGCACTGCTCACGCCCAGCAGCTGCGCGGCGACAACGCGCCGCCTGGACTGTCCGCGCTGGAACGCTCCACCGGCACCAATGCCAAGCTCGACAACGCGCTGCTGCGCATCAAGCGGCAAGCTGCGGCCCTCACTTCCACCGGCCGCTCGGCCACCGCACGGCCGGCCAGCGCAGAACCCCATGTCACGGTCGACATCGTGGCGAAGGGCGACGTGGCCGCCGTGCGTACGCAGCTGGAAGCGCTGGGCTTCGAAACCGGCGCCGTCTACCGCAACGACATCGGCGGACGCCTGCCCGTTTCGAAGATCGACCAGGCAGCGGCGCTCCCCGGCGTGCTGACCATCAGCGTGCCGGAGAAGCGCACCCGCGCCGGCCTGGTGAACTCACAGGGAGACTCCGCGCAGCGCAGCAAGGCATTGCGCGAAACCGGGCGGATCCGCCTGGCAGCCGCAGACGCCGCCGCGCTCACGGCCATAGACGGCAGCGGCCTGACCATCGGCGTGATTTCTGACAGTTTCGACTGCCAGGCCGGCCAGGCCGAAGACATCGCCAACGGCGACCTGCCCGCGCGTATCACCGTAGTCAAGGAGTCGAGCGACTGCCTCGGTTCCGGCTCGGACGAAGGCCGCGCGATGGCGCAGATCATCCACGACGTGGCGCCCGGCGCGAGCATCGCTTTCTATTCGCCCGATACGCTGGCCGACTTCGCCCGGGGCATCAAGACGCTGGCCTTGCCCACCGACCAGACCGATGAGCATGGCCGCCGCGGCACCGGTGCGCGGATCATCGTCGACGACCTGGGCTTCTTTAACGAGCCGCTCTACCAGACCGGCCTTGCCGGCGCCGCCATCGACGAGGTCGTCCGCACGCATGGCGCCGCTTATTTCACCGCCGGCGGCAACGACGCCAACCGCGGCCGGGCCGCATACGACAACAACCACGCCAGCTTCGCCAACGCCGCCGTTCAACGCGGCGATGGCGGCTTACGTGCGCCGCTCAACCTCGGCGAACGCCTGCTCGACTTCGATCCGGGCAGCGCCACCACGCTGGAGAACCTGCCCATCACCGTCAGAGCGCGCTCGACCACCATCATCGGCGTGTACTGGGATCAGCCCATGACCTCACCCAATGCCAGCAGCTCGCTCAACCTCTGCCTCGGCGACCAGCGGGGCAAACCGATCCGGGCCGGCCTGTGCACGGGCCGCTCCGTGATCGGCCAGCCGGCGCAGCTGCGCCTCAACATCACCAATCCGGGAGCAGCCTACCGGGGCACGCTGCGCCTGGGGCTCGCCGACGGTCCGGCACCGGCGCGGGTGCATCTGATCGTCCTGGCCGGCGGCTCCACCATCGACAGCCACGGCACCGATACCGGCACGCTCTACGGGCATACCCTGTCGGCGAACGCCATGACCCTGGGCGCCGCCGACTATTTCCGCACGCCGTACTGCAACTCCGCCCGGCAGACGGCCATGCTGGAATCATTTTCCTCCGCCGGCGGCACGCCGCTGCTGTTCGACAACGACGGCGCGGCATTGGCGGACGCCGCCGTCCCGCGCAAGCCGGACTTCGTCGCCCCCGATGGCGTGACCACCACCTTCTTCGGCCAGTCCAGCGCGAACGCCGGTGCGGACGAGGCGGACGTCGCCGACTGCCGCACCTATCCGGATTATCTGTCGTACCACTTCTACGGCACCTCGGCCGCGGCCCCGCATGCCGCCGCCGTCGCCGCCCTGCTGTGGCAGGCCGAACCCACCGCCACGGTGGCCGACCTGTACCAAGCCATGCAGGCCTCGTCGCTCGATATGGCGAGCGCAGGTTTCGACCACCGCTCCGGCCACGGCTTCATCCAGGCCGACCAGGCCCTGGTCAATCTGCGCGAGAAGCTGGACGCCGCCAGCGCCGGGCAGAAGACGCCCTGACCCCCGCCACCCGCCTCCCGGCATCCGCCCGGGAGGTAGGGGGTTTCCTCGTCCTTGCGTTTATCTCCTCAGGTGACCGGAAAAATCCCGGTGGATTTTGCCGTAGCCGTCCGTCGCCTCCGGGCGCGGGCGGCGCGGCGCCGATTTCCCTCTGGTGCCCCCGGAGGGGAGCGCAAGACGCACGGATCGCGGATTGTGGGCCTCGTCCTCCCCTGAAACGAGGCCAAACCCTGGCAACAGGGGCTACCCCCCTCCCTCGTGCTTGGGCACGGGGGAGGGGTTTTACCCACGCTGGCGCGGTCTCCGAGCGAGGTAGCCTTGAACAATTGCGATACTCTGGCCCTCGGGGGTTTCCGCGTACGGAATCAGGGTATGGGTGGAAGTTCGGCCGACGGCGAACAGCCGGGTCGCCAGGTGGGAAATGCACTGCGTTTCGACAGCTTCGTGCGCGAACAGCGCCAGTCCCTGCTGGCCTTCCTGCGCCGCCGCGTGTCGTCCGAAGAAGACGCGCAGGACATCGCCCAGGAAAGCCTGGTCCGCCTGATCCGCTATCGCGAACATGCCCCGGAGTCCTGGAGTTCGCTGCTGTACCGCATCGCCATCAATGCGCTGAACGACCGCGCCCGCCGCGCGCAGACGCATTACCAGCACGACCACATCAGCCTGGACGAGTACGCGCACGGCCTGGTCTCCGACGACCAGGACCACGACCAGCGCATCGCCAACCAGCAGGAGCTCGCGCGCCTGCAGCAGGCCCTGCTCGGACTCCCCTCGCGCTGCCGCGAGATCTATCTGCTCAATCGCATCGAAGGCATGAGTTACCCGGAAATCGCAAAGCACTGCGGCATCTCGGTCAAGGCCGTGGAAAAAAACATCAGCAAGGCGCTTGCGCTGCTGCGCAAGAAGCTGGGCGACAGGGGGCAGGCCGGATGAACGCCAACCAAGCAGATTCACCCCGCGACTGTCCCACCAGCGCCGAAAGCTGGCTGGCCCGCCTGCACGCACCGGACTGCGGTCCCGCCGAACGCGCCGCGTTCGAGCATTGGCGCGCGCAGCACCCGGACCATGCGCAGGCCTATGCCCAGGCCGAGCGCCTGCACGCCAACGCCGCCCTGCTCGCCGGCGACCCGCTGCTGCGCGCCGCGAGCCTGGCCGCGCGCCGCCGCACCGCGGCGCGGCGCGACCAGCGGCGCCTGCTGGCGCGGCTGTTGCCGATGGCGGTGGCGGCCTCGGTGCTGCTGGCCTTCGGCGTGCCGTACCTGCTGCGCGGCACGCACGTCGACCATGGCGGCTTCTCGCGCCGCTACGCCAGCGCCACCGAGCTGCCGCGCAGGCTGACCCTGGACGACGGCACGCGGATGATCCTGGATGCCGACTCCACCGTGACCACGCATTTCGACGCGCAGCGCCGCCTGGTGACGCTGGAGCGCGGGCGCGCCGAATTCGCCGTCGCGCACGCGGCGGCGCCGTTCGAAGTGCATGCCGGCGGTAATGTGATCCGCGATACCGGTACCGTGTTCCAGGTAAGCAAGGAGCGCGACGCCGTGGTGGTGGGCCTGCTCGCCGGCTCGGTGGAAGTCACCCATGGCCAGCAGACCCAGGCGCTGTCGCCCGCGCAGCAGCTGCGCATCGCCGCCGACGGCAGCAGCGCCGTGGTCGGCGCGCTGGACACCCAGGCCGCGCAGGCCTGGGGCCAGGGCGAGCTGGTGTTCCGCGAACGCCGGCTGGATTCGCTGTTGGCCGAGATGAACCGCTATTCCGACACCAAGCTGCTGCTGGGCGACCAGCGCCTGGCCGACCTGCGCATCAGCGGCAGCTTCCACGCCGGCGACCAGCAGGCCCTGGTCAAGGCGCTGGATGCCGGCTGGGGCCTGCGCGCGGTGACCACCGGCAGCCATGAGCTGACGCTTTACCCCGGATCGCCCTCGAACGCCGGAGGCGCGCGCCGCTGAGTAGCCCGCTGCGTCCCGCGTTGCCGCAACCCCGGCGCTGCTAGCAGGCATGCGCGCAGGCCGTCTGTTTCCGCTTCTGGCCGCGGCCCTGGTGCTGCTGTGGCCGGCGCGGGCCGCGCATGCGCTGGAAGACCGCGATTACCGCATCGCCGCCGGCACCCTCGACGACGGCCTGCGCGCCTTCGCCCGGCAAAGCGGCACGCAGCTGCTGTACGCGCCGGAGCTCGCCACCGGCCGGCGCAACGCCGGACTCAGCGGGCATTACTCGGCCGACCGTGCGCTGCAGCAGCTGCTGCGCGGCAGCGGCCTGCGCGCGGTGGCGGTGGACGAACACACCTATGTGCTGAAGGCCGCCGCGGCGGCCGCGCTGAAGCTGCCCGCGCAGGAGCTGCCGCCGATCGAACGCCCTTCGCCGGCGCCGCGCCTGGCGCCGGTGGAAGTGACCGGCACGCATATCCGCCGTACCGACGTGGAAACCGCCTCGCCGCTGACCGTGATCGATCACGAACAGATCGAGCGCAGCGGCTACCAGACCCTGTTCGACCTGCTGCGCGCGCAGCCGGGCATCCGCGTGAGCAATGCGCCGGTGGCGATGACCGAAGGCGAGCTGTATCAGAACAACGGCCTGGCCACGGCCACCGGCGCGGCCTCGGTGGATCTGCGCGGGCTCGGTTCCTCGGCCACGCTGTTCCTGGTCGACGGCCAGCGCATGGCCGGCTATGGCCTGAGCCAGAACAACTTCAGCACGGTCAACGATCTCAACAGTATCCCGCTGGCCCTGGTGGAGCGGGTGGAGATCCTGCGCGACGGCGCCTCGGCCATCTACGGCTCCGACGCCATGGCCGGCGTGATCAACGTGATCATGCGCAAGGACGCTCCTGGTGTAAGTCTCAGCAGCAGCTACGGCATCTCCGGCCACGGCGACGCGCAGCAGCGCCGCGTCACCGCCAGCGCGGGCGGCATGGTCGGCCACGAACTGCATGCGCTGGTGAGCGTGGATTACCTCAACCGCCAGCCGCTGCTCGGCGGCGCGCGCGACTGGAGCCGGCAGCGCCAGTCCGGTTCGGACGACAGCAGCGGCGATGCCAGCGCCTTCGTGCTGGACGGCGCCAACCTGCGCTACCTGGCCGGCGGCTGCTCGGCGCGGCAGCGCAACGCCAGCGGTGTGTGCATCGACGACGACGCGCAGCTCACCAGCCTGCAGACCGGCCTGCTCAGCCGCTCGCTGTTCGCGCACCTGGACCGCCGCTTCGGCGCGCTGCAGGCCTATGCCGACCTGCGCTGGACCAAGATCGACCAGCGCCAGCAGATGGCGCCGCTGCGCGACAGCTTCATGCTGCCGGCCAGCCATCCGGACAACCGCAGCGGCGACGACGAGCCGATCTACGACCACAGCTTCAGCGACCTCGGCCCGGTTCGCGACCGCTCCGTATCGACCAACCGCTTCGTCACGCTGGGCCTCAAAGGCCACTGGGACGAATGGGACTGGGACGTGCACGCCAACGACCAGCGCAACCGCAGCGACGACCAGCTGCGCGGGCTGCTGCGCGTGGACAGCTTCGCCAGTTCGCTGCGATCGGGTTCGTTCCGGCTGGATGCACCCAACGACGCCGCGGTGGTGCAGGCGATCTCGCCCGTGCTGATGCGCCACGCCACCGCCGCCAAGACCAGCCTGAGCGTGCAGCTGACCGGGCCGCTGGCGCAGTTGCCGCACGGCCCCTTGTCGATGGCGATCGGCGCGGAGACCTGGCGCGACCGCCTGGACGACCGCCCCGATCCGCTGCTGCTGCGCAACCTGGTGCAGCAGTTCGACAGCCCCTACCAGCGCCACGAGAACCGGCACAGCCTGGCCGCCTATACCGAGTTCAACGCGCCGCTCACCGCACGCCTGCAGGCCAACCTGGCCTGGCGGCTGGACCGTACCCAGCCCTATGGCGCCGCCGTGTCGCCCAAGCTCGGCCTGAAATGGGACCTGCGCGACGACCTGAGCCTGCGCGGCACCTGGGCCAAGGGCTATCGCGCCCCTACCCTGTTGCAGCTCAGCCGTCCACCGACGCTCGCCGCCACCCGCTTCATCACCCAGGTGGCCAACAGCGCGCTGCCCTGCGTCAACGCCACGCCGGCCACCGACGACACCTCGTTCTGCCAGGTGCAGGCCAATTCGGTCAGCAATCCGAACCTGCGGCCGGAGACTTCGCGCAGCTACACGCTGGGCGTCGTGTGGGCGCCGAGCAGCGCGTTCGGCGCGGCGCTGGATTTCTATCGCATCCGCCGCGACCACGAAATCATCCAGCTGCCGCTGAGCTATGCCCTGCTGCATCCGGACAGCTATCCGCAGCTGTTCCAGCGCAGCCGCCGCGGCGTGCTGTACGCGCTCAACCAGCAGCTGGTGAACCTCGGGCATACCGACGCGCGCACCATCGACCTGGATCTGCGCTACCGCCACCAGACCGCGCGCTACGGCCGCTACGACATCCACCTGGGCGTCGATTACCTGGACCGGCTGGACCGCCAGATGATCGAGGGCGATCCCAGCATGCGCTATGCGGGCTACGCCTCGCAGCCGCGCGTCAGCGCATTGGCCAGCCTGGACTGGACGTACCGCGACTGGAGCCTCGGCGCCAACCTGCGTTTCACCGGGCACTACCGCTACGAGCCTTATGCCGGCAGCCCGCTGACCTGCCCGGACGATTTGCAGCAGAACGGCAAATGCAAGACGCCGGCCTTCAGCGTGCTCGACCTGCATGCCGCGTACAGCGGCATCGCGCATTGGTCCTTCAGCTTCAACGTGCACAACGCGCTCGATCACCAGCCCGTGTATTACGGCTCGCCCGGCATCGCCTACAACCCGATGTTCGACGATGTGGTGGGGCGTTATTACCTGATCGGCATAAGCTACCGGCCTTAGAACGCCTGGGCTTCCGTCGCGGTTCCGTGCTCCTGCTTCTGTGCTCCGTGGGTCCCGCTCACTCCAACCCTCTCTCCGCAGGGGAGAGGGAGTTCATCGCGCGCATCTCTTCGAGGCGCCGCAACTGACGCGAAGCTTGCACCGCGCACACGCAAACTACGTAAGTACCGACGCAATACGTCACGAGCACGTGAAGCGCGATATCGCATACGCCGCATCGTCTACGCATTTGATGATGCCGTTCGCGCTTTGGGGATAATTACGCTTGACACGAATTTTCCTGCAGCGCACGTTCGGACCCGGGAGGCGGCAGTCGCATGTTCATGCGTGCTGCCACGTTGTCGCCTCGCGCGACTTCATCGGGAGAAGTGCATGTCACGTCGTTATGTGTCGCGTCCGCAAGGACGCGTCTGGGTCAGTGCGCGCCAATGCAGCCTGGCCATGCTTGGATTATCGATGGCGCTGGCGGCCAACGCGCAGGACAGCGCGCCGGCCGACCAGCAGAAAGCCAAAACACTCGAAGGCGTGCAGGTCGTCGGCTCGCGTGCCAAGGACCGCACCGCGGCGGAGACACCGGCACCGGTCGACGTGATCGGCCGCGAGCAGCTGGAGAACGCCGGCGTGGTCGAAGTGGGCCAGGCGCTGCAGATGCTGGAGCCGAGCTTCAACTTCTCGCGCACCTTCGTCAGCGACGGCACCGACACCATCCGTCCGGCCACCTTGCGCGGCCTCGGCCCCGACCAGGTGCTGGTGCTGGTCAACGGCAAGCGCAGGCACCAGCAGGCGCTGGTGAACGTGCAGCAGACCATCGGCCGCGGTTCCGCCGGCACCGACATCAATGCCATTCCGATCTCCGCGATCGAACGCATCGAAGTACTGCGCGACGGCGCGGCGGCGCAGTACGGTTCGGATGCGATCTCCGGCGTGATCAATATCGTGCTGAAGAAGCAGGTGGGCCAGACCGACGGCTCGGTCACCGCCGGCCAGACCTACAAGGGCGATGGTTTCACGCGCCAGGGCGGCATCAATACCGGATTCCGCCTGGGCCAGGACGGCTATCTCAACCTCACCGCGGAATACCGCCATCGCGATCCCACCAATCGGGCCGGCCCGGATTCGTTGCGCGTGAGTCCGCCGCGGGTGACGCAGAAGCTCGGCGACGCCGACACCAAGGACGCCTACTTCTGGCTCAACGGCGGCCTGCCGATCGCCGGCGGCGAGCTGTACTGGTTCGGCGGCATCTCACAGCGCAAAGGCAATTCGTACGGCTTCTTCCGTCCGGCCGGCGACAACCGCACCATTCCGTCGCTGTATCCCAACGGCTTCCTGCCGAACATCGCCACCAACGTGAAGGACGCGTCGCTGGCGGTGGGTTATCGCGGGCCGCTGGCCGACAAGTGGGACTACGACATTTCGCTGATCCACGGCCGCAGCCAGTTCGGCTTCGACGAGCGCAATTCGGCGAACGTGAGCTGGTGGTACGAACCGCGCGACCCGGCCAATCCCGCCGCCGGCATCTACGGCGCCTCGCCCACCTCGGCCGACACCGGCACGCTGCGGCTCAACGAGACCACCTTCAATGCCGACGTGCGCGGCCCGATCGACTGGGGCATCGGCCACGATGCGCTCAATCTCGCCTTCGGCTTCGAATGGCGGCGCGACAGCTACCAGATCCTGCCGGGCGATCCGGTGTCGTACATGTACGGCCGCACCGACAACCGCGCGATTCCCATCTACGGCCAGACCGGCGACATCGCGCAGCCCGGCATGCAGGGCTTCCCCGGCTTCTCGCCGTCGGAAGCGGTGAACCAGGCGCGCCACAACATCGCGTTCTATGCCGATGCCGAATCGCAGGTGACCGAGCGCGTGCTGCTCGGCGCCGCCGTGCGCCACGAGCATTACTCGGACTTCGGCGGCACCACCACCGGCAAGCTCTCGCTGCGCTTCGACGCCAACGACAGCTTCGCCGTGCGCGGCACCCTGGCCACCGGCTTCCGCGCGCCTGGCGTACAGCAGCTGTTCTACAGCCAGCGCTCCACCAACCTCGATCCCAGCGGCACGCTGACCGACACACTCACCGCGCGGCAGAACAGCGCCGTGACGCGCGCCTTCGGCATCCAGCCGCTGAAGCAGGAGACCTCGCACAGCGGCACCGCGGGCATCGTCTACAAGCCCGGCAACGACATCACGCTGACCGTCGACGTGTTCCGCATCGACATCAAGAACCGCATCATCTTCTCCAGCAATATCGTGCCGGAGAGCGTGGGCACCGACGGCAATCCCTGCGCGGCGAACAATGCCAACTGCCCGATCCGCGGCATCCTGCAGCCGTTCGGCGTGGGCCAGGTGCTGTTCTTCACCAATGCGATCGACACGCGCACCAAGGGCATCGACGTGGTGGCGGAGAAAGGCTTCCGCTTCGACGACAGCTCCACCCTCGACCTGACCGCCCTGCTCAACTACAACAAGACCGACGTCACCAAGCGCAAGTCGCAGTCCGCCATCCTGCCGCCGGACAAACTGTTCGACGACACCCAGGTGACCCTGATCGAGCAGGGCCAGCCGCGCGTGCACCACATCCTGCAGGGCATCTACCGCACCGGCCCGTGGGACTTCACCCTGCGCGGCAACTACTTCGGCCAGGTCAGCGGCCAGGGCTTCACGCCCGGCGTGATCCAGACCTGGAGCGGCAAGTGGCTGGCCGACATGGCGGTGGGCTACCGCTTCTCGCGCAACCTGAAGCTGACGGTGGGCGCGGACAACGTGTTCGACACCTATCCGGACAAGTGGAATCCGAAGACGGGCGCGCCGTTCCCGCAGCTGGGCTTCGTGTATGGCTGGGAAACGCTGCCGTTCGGCGTGAATGGCGGGTATTACTACGCGCGGCTGGATTTCAAGTTCTAAGGCGACGTCAACCCAGCACCTTGGCGTAGGTTGGGGTGAGCCGCAGGCGAACCCCAACGTGGCGAGGCGCGTGAAGGTGCGAGTGTTGGGGTTCGCCTGCGGCTCACCCCAACCTACGCCTCAAGTGGCATCCAGCTCGAATACGTGGTTGTCGTAGTCGCTGAAGTACAGCGCGCCATCGCCGCGCGCCAGCTGGTACTCGATCTTCAGCACGTTCAGGCGTTCCGCGCAGGCGCGCAGCTCGGCCGGGTCCACCGCCAGGGCGATATGGTCGCCATGGCGGGTGGCCGGGCCCATGCCCTTGACCAGCACGAAGCGCACGCCGGCCAGTTCCACGTGGGCTTCCTGGTGATGGCTGTCGTCGGGTTCGGACACCAGGGTGCGGGCGTCGGGGAAGACCGCGGAGAACAGGCGAGCGGTCTGGTCCGGGTCGTGCACGATCAATGCGATGTGGCTGATGGCCTTGGGCATGGCGGCTCCTCGGGCGACGCGTGAGAGTATGCGCGCCGGTGTGACGATGTCGATGACAACGGCGTTTCAGGGCGCTCGCCACGCCAACCTCGGCGACGGCCCAGGCTAAACTTCGGCGCATGGCTCCGACATCCCGCAAGCGCCAGCGGCGCGTTACCTCCTCCGGCTCGGCGCGCCCGCGCCCCGCCGCCGCTCCGCCGGCCCGGCCGGCCGACAGCTCCACCCGCGCCACCCGCGTGCTGGACGTGCTGCTGCAGCGGCTGCCGCCGCATTACCGCGAGAAGGCCCGCGATTACCTGGTGCTGACCCGCATGGACCGGCCGATCGGGGCGCTGCTGCTGCTGTGGCCGACCTGGTGGGCGTTGTGGCTGGCGGCGGGCGATTTTCCGCCGGTGAAGGCGCTGGTGATCTTTACCCTGGGTGTGTTCGCCATGCGGGCGGCGGGGTGCGCCATCAACGACTATGCGGACCGGAAGCTCGACCCGCAGGTGGAGCGTACGGCGGGGCGGCCGATTGCGGCGGGGCGGGTGACGCCGCGGGAGGCGTTGATCGTGTTCGCTGCGCTGTTGGTGTTTTCGTTTCTGCTGGTGCTGTTTACGAATGCGCTGACGATCAAGTTGTCGTTTGCCGGGGCGGCGCTGGCGGCGCTGTATCCGTTTACGAAGCGGTATACGTATATGCCGCAGGTGGTGTTGGGGGCGGCGTTCGGGTGGTCGATTCCGATGGCGTTTGCGGCGGTGGCGGGGACGGTGCCGCCGCTGGGGTGGCTGCTGTTTATCGCCAATATTCTGTGGTCGGTGGTTTACGACACGCAGTATGCGATGGTGGATCGGGATGACGATTTGAGGGCTGGGGCCAAGTCCACCGCCATTTTGTTTGGGGATGCGGATCTGCCGATTCTGGGCATTCTGATGGGGACGTTTTTGTTGTCGATGGTGTTTGTGGGGCAGCGGGCGGCGTTGGGGTGGGTGTATTGGCTGGGGTTGGTTGGCGCGGCCGGGTTGTTTGGGTGGCAGTTGTGGCGGATTCGTACGCGGGATCGCGTGGCTTGCCTTTGGGCGTTTCGCAATAACAACTGGTTGGGGATGGTTTTGTGGGTGGGGATTGTGCTGGCGCTGGCGGTCAAGTAGGCGTTACGCCTTGCTCGTCATCCTGGCGCAGGTCTCCCTACTCGTCATCCCGGCGTAGGCCGGGATCCAGTTTCCGTATCGCTTGGTTTTCGCGTTATCGCGAATGGGCCGCTTATGCAGCGGGCATTCCGGACGCCTGCCGGCGCCCGGGTCACTTTCTCTTTGCTGGCCCAAAGAGAAAGTAACCAAAGAGAAATGGCCTCAAGTCAAAGGCTCGCGACGCGACTAGAAGGAGCAGTGGACGGCTGCGGTAGCCTGATTAACCTGGGTCTACACGAAACCACAGTGCGTTTACGTAGCGGGTGCTTCAACGTGCCGTGGCCGAGAGGACTTTCAGTGACCGAGGCCAGCTTCTGTTCTTCGTTCCTGCCTACCTCACGACTTCACCCCTCTCCCCTCCGGGGAGAGGGCAGGGTGAGGGGCCGGGCGGAGCGAAGACGAGGGAGCGTTCAAGTCGCCCCAACCAGCCCCACCCAAGCCTTCATCGCACAATCCACCACCCCCATCAGCTGCTTGCGTGACGCGCCGTCGCGCGCCTGAAGGGAAAGGCCGTTGAGGACCGTGGCGTAGAAGGCGGCAACGGTGCTGATGTCGACCTTGGACGGCACGTCACCGTCAGCCACACCCTGCTTCAAGCGGCGGCGGATCAGCGACTGGGTTTCGTTGCGGCGTTCGGCCAGGTCGTGGAACACCGCCTCGTTTTCGGTGGTGCGATGCGTCGCGCCCAGTACCACCAGGCAGCCGCGGCCTTCGCCGAAGCGGCGGGCGGCTTCGCGGAGCATGGCTTGGATGGCTTCGCGGGCGGTGACGTCGCGCTTGTGGAGTTCGTCGCGGGTGCGGGGGCCGGCGGAGGTTACGTACAGGTCCAGGGCTTCGCGGAACAGGGCTTCCTTGCAGCCGAAGGCGGCGTAGAGGCTGGGGGCGTTGATGCCCATGGCGGTGGTGAGGTCGCCCACCGAGGCGCCGTCGTAGCCGCGGTCGAGGAAGACCTCCATGGCCAGGCGCAGGACCTGGTCGCGGTCGAATTTGCGCGGGCGGCCCCGCTCTTTTGTCACAGCCGTCATCGGAAGCACCTTTCTGTAGCGGTCAATACATAAAGTCCTTGACAGCTCCCGTCAAGGGCTGCTCCTATTTATGTATCGACTACTACATAAAAGGCAGCACGAGCATGAGCACTCTCAACGGCAAGGTGTCCCTGGTGACGGGCGGTTCGCGCGGGATCGGTGCGGCGATCGTGCAGCGGCTGGCGCGGGATGGCGCGGCGGTGGCGTTTACCTATGTGAGCTCGCCGGACAAGGCGCAGGCGCTGGTGCGCGAGATCGAAGCAGCCGGTGGCAAGGCGCGCGCTTATCAGGCGGACGCGGCCGATCCGGCGGCGCTGCGCGCCACGGTGGATCAGGCCGCCGCCGACTTCGGCCGGCTGGACATCCTGGTCAACAATGCCGGCATCTTCCTCGGCGGCGTGTTCGAGGAAACCACGCTGGACGACTACGAGCGCACCATGGCGGTGAACGTGCGCGCGGTGTTCGTCGCCTCGCAGGCAGCGGCGCGGCATCTGGGCGAAGGCGGGCGCATCATCAGCATCGGCAGCTGCCTGGCCGACAGCGTGCCGTCGCCGGGCATGACGCTGTATTCGATGAGCAAGTCCGCGCTGTCGGCCTTTACCAGGGGGCTGGCGCGCGATCTCGGCGCGCGCGGCATCACGGTGAACCTGGTGCAGCCCGGTTCCACCAACACCGACATGAACCCTGCCGACGGCGAGCGTGCCGACGGGCAGCGCACCCGCATGGCGATCCCCCGCTACGGCGATGCTTCGAATATCGCCGGCATGGTGGCCTGGCTGGCCAGCGAGGAAGGCCGCTTCGCCACCGGCGCGGCGTTTACGGTGGACGGTGGCGCCAATGCCTGACGGCGCCGCTTCCGCCAAGCCGCACAGCCTGCGCGACCGCCTGCTGGTCCTGGCGGCGGTGTGCCTGGCCGGCCTGGGCATGCCGCTGAGCTTTACCGGCCCGGCCATTGCGCTGCCGGCGATCGGACAGGCGCTGGGCAGCGACCCGCGCCTGCTGTCGTGGGCGGTGAATGCCTTCATCCTCGCCTTCGGCGGCAGCGTGATGGCGGCCGGCGCCCTGGCCGACCAGTACGGGCGCAAGCGCATCTTCACCCTCGGCATCGGCTTGTTCACCGGCTTGTCGGTGCTGCTCGCGCTGTCGCGCAACCTGTGGTGGCTGGATCTGGGCCGCGCCGCGCAGGGCATCGCGGCGGCGCTCACCATGTCGGCCGGCGCGGCGTCGCTGGCGCAGGAGTTCGAAGGCCATGCGCGCACGCGGGCGTACAGCCTGCTCGGCACCACGTTCGGCCTGGGCCTGGCCTTCGGGCCGCTGTTGTCGGCGTGGCTGATCGACTCCCTGGGCTGGCGCGCGGTGTTCCTGTCCACCGCGGCCATCGGCGTCCTGGTGCTGCTGGTCGGCGTGCCGCGCATGCGCGAAACCCGCGACCCCGGTGCGCAAGGGCTGGATCTGCCGGGCAGCCTGAGCTTTACCGCGGCGCTGGTGCTGCTCACCTTCGGCATCATCGAAGCGCCGCGCCATGCGAACGGCTATCTGCCGCTGCTGCTGGTAGGCGCGGCGGCGGCCATGCTCGCGCTGTTCGTCTACGTGGAACGCCGCGTGCCGCGGCCGATGCTGGACCTGTCGCTGTTCCGCAACCCGCGCTTCCTCGGCGCGCAGGCGCTGCCGCTGGCCACGGCGCTGTGCTACGTGGTGCTGCTGATCTTCCTGCCGCTGCGTTTCGTCGGCGTGGAAGGGCGCAGCGAAGTGGCGGCCGGCCTGCTGATGATCCCGCTGTCCGTACCGATGCTGGTGGTGCCGTTTGTCGGTGCGCTGCTGACGCGCTGGCTTTCCGCCGGGCTGCTCTCCGCGCTGGGCCTGGGCCTGGCCGCCGCCGGCCTGTTCTGGTTGCGCGCGGCCGCCGTGCCGGGTGCGGATTGGCATGCGCTGCTGTGGCCGCTGCTGCTGATCGGCGCCGGCTCCGGCCTGCCCTGGGGCTTGATGGACGATCTCGCGGTGAGCGTGGTGCCGAAGGAGCGCGCCGGCATGGCCACCGGTTTCTTCACCACCACGCGCGTGGCGGGCGAGGCGATCGCGATGGCGGCGGTGGGCACGGCGCTGACGGGCCTGATCGAAACGCAACTGGCGGCGGCGCCGCATGAGCAGGCGGTGGCGGCGGCCGCAAGCCTTGCCACCGGCAGCATGGCGCATGCGGCCAGGGTGGCTCCGGCGATCGGCCGCGACGCCTTGCTGCATGGCTACAGCGGTGCGTTCGGCGGCTTGCTGGTTGGCCTGGCGGCGTTGACCTTAGCGCTGGCCGCGGCGTCGTTCGTCCTGCTGCGCCGGCGCCGCGCTCACGCACCGGCAACCGCCGCCGCGCACGAACCCTGCAACGCCCATTGATCCGGGTACATAGGCAGAGGGGCGGTCATCCGCCCCTCCATGACTCGTTACACAACGTTTTCATGACAGTTTTGGACGTCTAAACCCAAGCTGTCGGCTGGCCGTCATCCCCCCTGAGCTTCGCTGTCACAGCGCCGCTTTAACTTGCGCCGCGTCAGAGCCTGTGTCCGGGCCAGGGAAGCCTTCACACGATACCCAGTGCGATCCCATTGGTGCGATCCCATGGGATCAGCACACGGTGTCGATCGTGCTGCGGTTGTCCGTACGCAAGGCTCCGTCATTCCCTCTTCCCCGGAGTCACGACGTTGCGCACCACATCGATCAGCCACGCCATCGGCCTGGCCCTGCTGGGCGGCCTGCTCTGCTCCTTCGCGCCGCACGCCGGCGCGCAGGACAGTAACGCTTCCACCGGCGACAACAGCAAGCCCGCCGCCGACCGCGCCAAGAACCTCGACGGCATCGTGGTCACCGCCCGCTCGGGCGTGGAGACACGCACCAAGGCCGAGACCAGCTATTCCATCACCACCATCGACGAAGACCGCCTGCGCATGCAGGCGCCGACCTCGGTGACCGAGGCGATGAAGTCTGTGCCGGGCTTCTGGGTGGAAGCCTCCGGCGGCGAGGCCAGCGGCAATATCCGCGCGCGCGGCATCCCGGTGGACGGCTTCGGCTCGGTCAACCTGCTGGAGGATGGCGTGCCGGTGCAGCACGATCCGGCGCTGGGCTATCTCAATGCCGACCAGGCCTTCCGCCTGGACGAGACGATCGAGCGCATTGAAGTGGTGCGCGGCGGCCCGTCCTCGGTGTTCTATTCGAACGCGCCGGCCGGCGCGATCAACTTCATTCCGCGCAAGGTGGGCGACAAGGCCGAGGGCCTGGTGAAGTTCACCGTCGGCGACTACGGCCTGACCCGCGGCGACTTCTGGGTCGGCACGCCGGTGGGCAATGGCTGGAAGCTGAGCGCGGGCGGCTTCTACCGCACCGACAGCGGCATCCGCGACCCCAAGTTCAATGCCAACGACGGCGGCCAGATCCGCCTGAACCTGGCGCGCGACTTCGAAGGCGGCAGCTTCAGCGCCGACGTCAAGCACCTGGACGACAAGGTGGCGCTGTACCTGGGCATCCCGATGCGCACCACCGCGAACGGCGATATCCGCGCGGTGCCGGGCTTCGACGGCAACTACGGCACGCTGGCCGGTCCCGAGACCGAGCACGTGCTGATGAAGATGGGCAACGGCGGCCCGTACAACTTCGACAACAGCGAAGGCACGCATGTGAAGCGCGACCAGCTGACCCTGAAGTTCGATTACGAACTGGGCGGCGGCTGGAAGCTGGCCGAGTCGCTGCGCTACGACGACACCCATACCCAGCGCAACGGCGTGTTCCCCAACTCGCTGATGAGCGCCACCAAGTACCTCGCCTCGGTGGCCAGCCAGAAGCCGGCCGGCGCCGCCGGCCTGCAGCTGCGCTACGCGGACAACCCCGGCCAGGTGTTCGACAACGCCAGCCAGAACGGCAACGGCCTGGTGGTGCTGGGCGGCCTGCGCGGCGTGACCATGCCGGTGAAGGAGTTCATCAACGATACGCGCCTGCTGCGCAAGTTCGACCTCGGCGGCCAGACCCACGACGTCACCTTCGGCTACTACTACGCGCGCTTCGACCAGGACTTCAGCCGCTACTCCTCGGTGGCCCTGCTGGACGCCACCAACAATGCGCGCCTGCTCGACCTGGTGGCGGTGAACGCGGCCGGCCAGCCGGTTTCCACGCTCACCGACCACGGCATCTCGCGCTACGGCTACGAGTGGGAGAACGCCACCGGCACCTCGACCACCAACGCGTTTTATCTGTCCGACGAGTGGCAGGTGAACGACGAGCTGCGCATCGACGGCGGCGTGCGCTGGGAACAGGTCAACACCCGCGGCAAGACCGAGACCAAGCAGACGGTGAACCTGGGCACGCCGGCCACCTCGCAGATCATCACCGGCACCGGCCAGTACGTGCCGTGGGACCACACCTTCAACAAGCTGGGCTGGACCCTGGGCGCCAACTGGCAGTTCTCGCCGCGCTCGGGCGTGTTCGCGCGCTGGACGCCGACCTTCCGCCTGCCCAACTTGAGCACCTACATCACCAACCCCACCGCCGTGCCGGTGACCCAGACCATGAAGCTGGGTGAAGTCGGCTACAAGTACACCGACCGCCAGCTCGACCTGTACGCCACCGCGTTCTACACCAAGTACAACAACGTCGGCTTCAGCAACTACGTGTTCAGTCCCAACGGCAATACCTCCACCACCCAGCAGGGCTATGCCGACACCAAGACCAAGGGCCTGGAGCTGGAAGGCACCTGGTATCCGGTGGACTGGTTCGACGTGCAGGTCACCGCCACCCTGCAGGACCCGCAATACAAGGGCCTGCGCTATACCGAGCTGGTGGCCGGCGCGCCGGTGCTGCGCGATTACGAAGGCAACCAGCTGATCCGCGTCCCCAAGCAGAGCTATCGCGTAGTGCCGGGTGTGAACCTGCTGGGCGGCAAGCTGCGCCTGCAGCTGGCCTACGAGTACGAAGGCCAGCGCTACGTGGATACCGCCAACTCGGTGAAGCTGCCTTCGTACGACGTGTGGAGTGCCAGCGCGCGCTACGACATCTCGCCGATGTGCTCGCTGTTCTTCTACGCGGACAACATCACCAACTCGCTGGGCCTGACCGAGGGCAACCCGCGCGCGGGCGAGCTGGCCAGCGCGGATGCCGGCGCCAACACGTTTATCGCGCGTCCGATCCTGGGCCGCGCGTATCGTGCGGCGATCATGTATCGCTTCTGAGGCTGCGGAGCCGGGCGCCGGCCCGGCTCCCGGCTGCATGCTCAAAAAGGTTCCGCAAAGCCATGAAGATCCGCCTGTTCCGTTCCCTGTCCCTGCTGCTCGGCTGCGCGCTACCGTTCGCCATGCACGCGGCGGAGGCCGAAAAACCCGATGTGGTATTGCATGGCGAACTGGCCGGCAAGGACCACCAGACCTACCGCACACTGCCGTTCGACGTGCCGGCCGGCACCACCCGCATCACCGTGCAGTTCGACTACAGCGGCCGCGAGGAGAAGACGGCAGTGGATCTGGGCCTGCTCGGCCCCGACGGTTTCCGCGGCCAGGACGGCTTCCGCGGCTGGAGCGGCGGCACCAGG
The DNA here is from genome assembly GCF_011759495.1 of Dyella sp. SG562. Classification (NCBI taxonomy): domain Bacteria; kingdom Pseudomonadati; phylum Pseudomonadota; class Gammaproteobacteria; order Lysobacterales; family Rhodanobacteraceae; genus Dyella; species Dyella sp. SG562. The sequence continues at coordinate 39,676 of NZ_JAAOYS010000004.1, read as the reverse complement.
AAGCTGTTCACCGTGTCTGCTACCGATGCCACGCCGTCCTACCTGCCTGGGGCGATCCGCCCCGGCCGCTGGCAACTGCTGCTTGGCATTCCGAATATCCGCAAGGAAAGCCATAGCAACTACACCGCCAACATCTGGTTCGGCCATGCCAACGACCCGGCATGGGAACCGGCCGTGCTTAATCCGCCGCTGCGCAAGGAAGCCGGCTGGTATCGCGGCGACCTGCATATGCATACGGCGCACAGCGACGGTGGCTGCAAGAACCAGAGCGGCGAACGCGTGCCCTGCCCGCTGTTCTTCACCGTGCAGGCTGCCGCGCAGCGCGGACTCGACTTCATTGCCATTACCGATCACAACACCGTGTCGCACGCCAATGCGATGCGCGAGCTGCAGCCCTACTTCGACCAGCTGCTGCTGATCCCCGGCCGCGAAGTCACCACCTTCACCGGCCACGCCAACCTGTTCGGCACCACGGCGCTGGTGGATTTCCGCGTCGGCAGCAAGGAGGTGCCGGACTGGAATGCACTGCTGAAGGCCATCGCACCGCTGCATGGCGTGATCTCTATCAACCACGCCATCCGCCCCAGCGGCGAGATATGCATGGGCTGCGGATGGACGGCCAAGCCGCCGGTGGATATGAGCCTGGTGCAGGCGGTGGAAGCGGTGAACGGCAGCGATATCGGCACGCCGATTTCCGGCCTGCCGTTCTGGGAATCGCAGCTGGCCAAGGGCTACCGCCTCACCGCCATCGGCGGCAGCGACAACCACGAGGCGTTCCAGCACGAGGCGCGCATCGGCACCGATCCGACCGGCGTGCCGGCCACCGTGGTGTATGCGCAGGAGCTGTCGATGCCGGCGATCCTGGATGGCATCCGCGCCGGGCACGTGTTCATCGACACCGAAGGCAGCCGCGACCGCGTGCTGGAACTGGGCGGCGAAGCCGATGGCGCCAAGGCCAGCATGGGCGACGCCCTGCGCGTGCCAGCGAATGGCACTGCCTCGTTCGACGTGCACGTCGCCCATGCGAAGGGCGCCAGCCTCGCCGTGCTGCTCGACGGCAAGCCGTTCGCGCCTGCCGTCGCGGCACAGGTCGACACGGACGACCTGCACCGCAAGTTCAGCTGGAACAGCGATGGCAAGGCGCATTGGCTGCGGGTGGAGGTGCGGGATGCGGCCGGCAAGGCATTGCTGGTGGGGAATCCGATCTACCTGAATCCCACGCGCTGATTTCGGCAGGATGAGCCCCGCAGGTTACGGGCGGACAAGCGAGCGTCAGCGAGTTGCGTCGATGACCGCCGACATGCGCGTTATCTCGCGACGCGAGGCACCAGCGTCAGCGGCGACCTCGCGCCACGCCGCCACCGATTGGCGCACTTCTCGCTCGATCGCTTCGAGCCGCTTTCTGGAGACGCGATAGAAGTCCGCGGTGCTCTTCCATAAAGCGCTGTCCGAAGTCGGATCGACATCATCGATCGCCAGGACATGCGCATCTTTTTCGGGATTGGGGTTGATGTCGAAGGCCGGCGACAGGCGCCAGCCATTGCCTTCGCGCAGGAAGCCGTGGTTGCGCAGGTGATCGTCGCGGTTGCCGATAAGGATCGTGAAGAGCACGCGCCGGCATAGCTGTTCGAGGTCGGAGCCGATATGGTTTGCGACGCCGTTGTTCTCGATGGCCTGCACGATGTCGAGGTACGAAGCACCGTCGCTCTGATCGAGATCCGTCAACGTCAGCGCGGAGGCATAGGCGCGGCGCGAATCGCTCTGGCGGTCGAAGCGGCGGACAAGATAGGTGTGGCCGCGATCCGAGAACTGCATGACGCGCGCGTCAGGCATATCGATACCAGCCGCACACGCAAGCCGATAGGTAATGAATTCCCACAGGCCGATGTCATGGCGATCGTCATTCGAAGGAAACTTTGCCAGCCATAACGAGCCGTCGACGTCGCGCACGGCCGCCTTGGGGCGAGCCCCGCCGAGCGCCGAGCCGGCAGCGGCCAGGTGCATCAGCCATTCGATGCGCTCGGGCGTGTCATCGTCGTCGTTGCGCTCTACTTCGGCCGTGATCGCTTCGAGTTCGCGCAGCTCCGCGATGGGCGGCGCCTGCAAGCGATCCGCATCCACGAACTGCTGCGTATCCGGACTGAAGAGCCGCAGGGCGCCCATGCGGGTTTCATCGCTGACACCTGCAAGGTAGTCCCAGTCGCTCAGCACGCGCGGCGCTTCACCGCGCTGGCGCGATCGGATCCGCTCGCGCCGCTCGATCAGCATGCAGCCCCAGCGGTCGGGCGATGCATCCTGGAATGCAGGGGAAAGTCGATTGGCGCCCGCCCGTGCGTAGAGACGCCCCGGCCCCGCGAGCAACTGGTGATCGAGATCGAACGGAGCGATATCGCCAGTGCCGGCGATCCAGCCCTCCGCATATTCGAAGCCGATGACCTGACGGCCGCGGTTGATGCTTCGCTGCAGGTGACCGACCAGCGCGCTGCCGCCGAGGCTTGCATCGTCGAGCCGGACGTCCAGATCGTTCATTACTTGCTCCGCTCCGGCGGCACGGCCTTGGCCGTGCGGCGACCGCTGGGGCGCGGTGGAGCGAGCAGTGCATCCTGAAGTTCGCGCCCCAGCTTGTCGTCAGCGGCAAGCTTGTCCAGGTCCGCCGCCAGGTTGAGCACGGACAGAACGCGAAACATGGTGGCGAGGCTGGTCGACGGATCGCCATCCTCGAGCTTGGCCAGCGTAGGAACACTCACGCCCACACGCTCGGCCATCACCGCCTGAGTCATTTTCCGGCGCAGGCGTGCGGCGCGCAGGCGCTGGCCTAGCGCCTTGATCGCACGCTGGGCGGCGGGGTGGCTTGGGGGAGTGCGCTTAGCCATACCAATTAAATTACATTGGATACGCTTTCAATGCAATTTAATTTCGTATTTTTATCCTTGCCTGTTCAGGTTTGCTCGATCATTTCAGCCAGGATCCAGCGGACGCCAGCCACTCACCCAAACACCACCACGCTCTGCCGGCTCAACGCCACCGCCTCCCCCTCGGGACTCCACAAGGTGGCGCTCTGGTTGAGATAGCCGTGGCTGCCCGCGGTGACTTCGGTATCCATCAGCCACAGGCCTTCGCGGGCCGGGCCGAAGTCGTCCGACAGCAGTTCCAGCGTCCAGGTGAGCGAGCTGGCCATGGTCGGCTGTTTCAGCATCGACAAGCCGGGTGTGGGAACGATGTCGGCGTAGCCGATGATCTGCGCTTCGCCCAGGGCGCCGGGGCCTGCATAGGGTTCGTCGCGAAAGCCGACGTAGATGCCGGTTCGCGGCTCCTCCCTGCCTTGGAAGATCGACACGCCGCCGAGCCAGCGCGTCGCCACGTGCTGCGTGAAAGCTGGAGCGATGCCTTCGACATAGGTGAACGGCTTGGCGGCTTCAGCCGGCGGCAGAACGGGCCGCGGCGGTTTGATGTCGAGCGCCGATGCGCGCGCCTCGCCGAACACGCCGAACAGCAGGCAGGCGGTCTGGCCCTGATCGAGCACGCGTGCTTCGATCTGCGTCACCGATTTGCCTCGGCGCAATACGTTCGCTTCGATCCGCACCGGCCCCGGTGCGATCGGCGCGATAAAACTTGCCTGCAATACGCGCAAGGGCACCGCTTGCGGCACCAGGTCGCGCATCGCGCGCACGGCCAGCGCCGCTTGCAGGCCACCGAAGATGGTACGGCCCTGCGCCCAGCTTGCCGGGACCTCGGCGGTCCAGCCGCCGTCGTGGCTACGAAGGCCGGCGAGCACCTGCGAATACAGCATGTCTTTTCTCCATCGGTGGTTTCAGCGCGCCGGTGCGCGGGCCAACGCCCACGCATCCACCCGCCGCACGCCGGCTCGCTTCAGCACGCGCGCGCATTCGGCCAGGGTGGCGCCGGTGGTCATCACGTCGTCGAACAGGGCGATGTGATCGGGCAGCACAGCGCCCGCGCGCAGCCGGAACGCGCCGCGCACGTTGCGGCGGCGGGCGGTGCGATCCAGTTCGGTCTGGGCGGAGGTGTCGCGGGTGCGCACAAGCACGTCGGGTCCCAGCGCAAGGCCCAGCATCGCCGCCAGCGGACGCGCCAGCTCCAGCGCCTGGTTGTAGCCGCGCTGGCGCAGGCGCGAGCGGTGCAGCGGCACCGGCACGATCAGGGCCGGCCGTTCGGACGGGACCGGTTCGCCGCGCCATAGCGCCGCCAGCGTGCGGCCGGCAGCAAGGTCGTCGCCGAACTTGAAGCGCGTCTCCAGCCGGTCCAGCGGCCAGCCATAACGGAACGGCGCCCAGGCCGTCTCCCACGGCGGCAGCCGGCGCAGGCATTGTCCGCAAGCGGCGACCGCGACCGGCAGCGGCAAGGCGCAGCGCGCGCAGCAGGAATGATTGCGCGGCATGTCCTTCGCGCAGGCGGTGCACAGGTCGATGCCCGGCGCACCCGCAGCGCCGCACAGCAGGCAGCGCCATGGCAGCACCGTGGCGTGCAGGCGATCGAGCCCGCGCTGGAGCAGACGAACCGGCGCCTCCATGCGCATCCGGCCGGCCTCAGGCCTTCGGCTTGAACATCGCCGCATCCAGGATCGACCACAGGTGGATGATCCACCCCAGCCATACGATCCACAGCACGCCGGCCAGCACGAACATCACGATGGCGATCAGCAGGCGCCCCTGCACCAGCTGGCCGAGGCCAGGGATGAAGAAGCTGCAGATAGCGGCGAGCACATTGCCCGTACTGCCTTGTCCGGTGGTCATGCATGGGCTCCTGGATGGGCTGACTAGGGCGATCGTAGCTTAGGGCTCGTCATTCCGGCGCAGGCCGGAATCCAGTAGCGGGATGCCATATGAAGTGACTGCATCCAAAGGCCTGCTCTGGCATCCCGGCGACAACCAGGCATTGTCGTTACTGGATGATTCGCTTCGCTCACCCCTTCGGGGCCGCCCTGCGGGCGTTCTTCGCGCTACGCGCTCGTCCGGCCTGCGCCGGAATGACGAGCACGGGGCCATACGTCCCCGCATCGTCAACCTCATTACCACTGTTTCGGTTGACAGACGCCGCGGCGCTGCCAGACTGTCGCCCTTCCCCGCCAGAGCCATCCCCATGACTCAAGCTCTCCGCCACGACTGGACCCGCGACGAGGTCGCCGCGCTGTTCGCGCTGCCGTTCAACGAGCTGCTGCACCGCGCGCACTCGCTGCATCGCGAGCACCACGACCCCAACGCCGTACAGGTCTCCACCCTGCTGTCGATCAAGACCGGCGGCTGCCCGGAGGACTGCGCCTACTGCCCGCAGGCGGCGCGCTACGACACCGGGGTGAAGGCGCAGAAGCTGATGAGCGTGGATGCCGTGGTGGCGCGCGCGCAGGCGGCCAAGGACGCCGGCGCCAGCCGCTTCTGCATGGGCGCGGCCTGGCGCAGCCCGAAGGACCGCGACGTGGCCAAGGTGGCCGAGATCGTCTCGGCGGTGAAGGCGCTGGGCCTGGAAACCTGCGCCACCCTGGGCATGCTCGACGGCAATCAGGCGCAGGCGCTCAAGCGCGCCGGCCTGGACTACTACAATCACAACCTGGACACCGCGCCGGAGTTCTACGGCGAGATCATCCACACCCGCGACTACCAGGACCGCCTCGACACGCTCGAACACGTGCGCTCGGTGGGCCTGAAGACCTGCTGCGGCGGCATCGTCGGCATGGGCGAGACGCGCACGCAGCGCGCCGGCCTGCTGCAGACCCTGGCCAACCTGCCGGAGCATCCGCAGTCGGTGCCGATCAACCAGCTGGTGCAAGTGGCCGGCACGCCGCTGGAAGGCACCGAGGCGCTGGATCCGTTCGAATTCGTGCGCACCATTGCGGTGGCGCGCATCCTGATGCCGGCCTCGATGGTGCGCCTGTCCGCCGGCCGCCAGCAGATGGACGACGCGGTGCAGGCGCTGTGCTTCTTCGCCGGCGCCAACTCGATCTTCTACGGCGAGAAGCTGCTCACCACCGGCAACCCGGACGTGGAGCACGACCGCCGCCTGTTCCAGCGCCTGGACCTGCATCCGCTGCAGGTGGTGGAAGAAGCCGGCACGGTGCACGCCGATATCCTGGAAGACGCGGCCGCTTCGGAAGGTTACGGCGCAGGCAGCTGCGGCAGCGCTTGCGGCTGCAGCGCGGCGGCCTGACCGCGGCGCCATGCCACGCCCTTCCCTGCTCGCACGCCTGGCGCAGGCCACGCAGGAGCGCGCGCGGTCAGGCCTGCTGCGCCGGCTGCGCACCGTCGAGCATGCCGAGGGCCCGTGGCTGGAAAGCGGCGGGCAGCGCCTGCTCGGTTTCTGCGGCAATGACTATCTGGGCCTGGCGCAGCATCCGCTGGTGATCGCCGCGTTCAAGCGCACCGCGGACGACGAAGGCGTGGGCAGCACCGCCGCGCATCTGATCTGTGGCCATCGCGCCGAACACGCGGCGCTGGAAGAAGCGCTGGCCGACTGGACCGGCCGCGAGCGCGTGGCGCTGTTCTCCACCGGCTACATGGCCAACCTCGGCGCGATGCAGGCGCTGCTGCGCGCGGGCGACGTCTGCGTGCAGGACAAGCTCAATCACGCCTGCCTGCTCGATGGCGCCGCGCTGGCCGGCGCGGAACTGAAGCGCTATCCGCACAACGACGTCGATGGCGCCGCGCGCCAGCTCGCCAGCCGCACGGAGGCCGGCGCATTGCTTGCCACCGACGGCGTGTTCAGCATGGACGGCGACCTCGCCCCGCTGCGCGAACTGGCGAAGCTGTGCGAGGCGCAGGACGCCACCCTGATGGTCGACGACGCGCATGGCCTGGGCGTGCTCGGCGACAACGGCGCCGGCACGCTCAGCCTGCTGGCGCTGGGCCAGCGCGAGGTGCCCGTGCTGATGGCGACCCTGGGCAAGGCGCTGGGCTGCCATGGCGCCTTCGTCGCCGGTTCCGCCGGCCTGATCGAAGGCCTGCTGCAGTCCGCGCGCACCTACGTCTACACCACCGCCATGCCGCCGGCCGTCGCCGCCGCCGCGCTGGCCGCGGTGCGCGTGGCGCGCGAGGAAAGCTGGCGGCGCCAGAAGCTGGCCGCGCTGATCCGCCGCTTCCGCGGCGGCGCACACCAGCTGGGCCTGCCCCTGATGCCCTCGGATACCGCCATCCAGCCGCTGCTGCTGGGCGAGGCCGGCACGGTAATGGCCGCCGCCGGCGCGCTGGAGCAGGTGGGCTTCCTGGTCGGCGCGATCCGCCCGCCCACCGTGCCCGCCGGCAAGGCGCGGCTGCGCATCACGCTGTCGGCGGCCCACGAGGAAGAGCACGTGGACATGCTGCTGGAGGCCCTGTCCGGCCTGGCGCCGGACCAGGCAGCCACCCCGCCGCTATAATGGCGCGCTACCTGCCGTATCCCTCATGCCGATCGTCAATCTCTCCGCCTATAAATTCGTCAGCCTGGAAGACCTTCCGGCGCTGCGCGAGCGCGTGCTCGAACGCTGCCTGGCGCTGTCGCTGAAAGGCACCATCCTGTTGGCGCCGGAGGGGATCAACCTGTTCCTGGCCGGCCCGCGCGAAGCGACGGACGCGTTCATGGCCTGGCTGCGCGAGGACGCGCGCTTCGCCGACCTCGTGCCGAAGGAGTCGTTGTCCGACGACGTGCCGTTCGGCCGCATGCGCGTGCGGCTGAAGAAGGAAATCATCACCATGCGCCGGCCCACGATCCGCCCCGAAGGTGGCCGCGCACCGTCGGTGGCGCCGGCCACGCTGCGGCGCTGGCTGGAACAGGGCCGAGACGACGACGGGCGCGAAGTGGTGCTGCTGGATACGCGCAACGACTACGAAACGGAGGTGGGCCGGTTCGAGCACGCCGTGGATTACCGCATCGCCAGCTTCACCGCCTTCCCTGAAGCCGTCGCCGCGGATCGCGCGCGCTTCGAGGGCCGCACGGTGGTGTCGTACTGCACCGGCGGCATCCGCTGCGAAAAGGCGGCGCTGCATATGCAGGATATGGGCGTGGCAAACGTGTTCCAGCTCGAAGGCGGCATCCTGAAGTATTTCGAGGAAACCGACGGCGCCTACTGGCGCGGCGGCTGCTTCGTGTTCGACGAACGCGGCGCGGTGGACAAGGAACTCGCTCCTTCCGCCATCGGCGGCGACGGAGCGGACGCATGAGCCTGCACGTGGACGTGCGCGGCACGGGCCCCGTGCCGGTGGTGATGCTGCACGGCTGGGCCATGCATGGCGGCGTGATGGCGCCGCTGGCCGAGGCGCTGGAACAGCGCTGCACCGTCTATGTGGTGGATCTGCCGGGCCATGGCCATTCGCGCGACTGCGGTATTCCGCTGGCGCCTTCGGCCTGCGCCGCGGCCATTGCCGACGCGACGCCGCCCGCTTTGTGGCTGGGCTGGTCGCTGGGCGGCCTGATCGCGCTCACCGCCGCGCTGGAACGCCCGCGCCAGGTGCGCGGCCTGGCCATGGTCTGCGCCACGCCCAAGTTCGTGCGCGACGACAGCTGGCCCTACGGCAGCGACCCCACCCTGGTGCGCCAGCTCGCCACCGACCTGGAAACCGACTACCACGCCACGCTGGAGCGCTTTCTCGCGCTGGAAGCCATGGGCAGCGCGGACCCGCGCGCCGAGCTGCGCCATCTGCGCGCGCTGGCTTTCGAGCGCGGCGAGCCGGACCTGCGCGTGCTGCAGGAAGGCATCCGCATCCTGGACGACGCCGACCGCCGCGCCGCCCTGCCGGACCTGGCGGTGCCCAGCGCCTGGATCGCCGGGCACCGCGACCGCCTGGTGCATCCGCAGGCGATGCAGTGGTCGTCCACCCGATGCGGCGGCCGCTACGACGAGATCGCGCGCGCCGGCCACGCCCCGTTCTTCGGCCACGCCGAGGCGGTGGCGCAGGCCCTCAACCCTTTGCTGGACAGCTGGCGATGAGCGACTTCCATATCGACCGGCGCCAGGTCCGCCGCAACTTCGGCCGCGCGGCGCGCACCTACGAGCAGCACGATGCGCTGCAGCGCGAGGTGCAGAACCTGCTGTTCGAGCGGCTGGATTTCTATCTGGAAGCGCCGGCCCTGGTGGTCGACGTCGGCGCCGGCACCGGCCGCGGCGCGGCGCTGCTGAAGAAGCGCTATGCCAAGGCGCAGGTGCTGGCGACGGATCTCGCGCTGCCGATGCTGCGCGCGGCCAGGCAGCATGCGAGCTGGCTGAAGCCGTTCCAGCGCGTGTGCGCGGAAGCCACCGCGCTGCCGCTGCCGGACCACAGCGTGGACGTGCTGCATTCCAACCTGTGCTTCCAGTGGATCGACGACCTGCAGGCGCTGTTCGGCGAATGCGTGCGCGTGCTCAAGCCCGGCGGCCTGCTGCTGTTCTCCACCTTCGGCCCCGACACGCTGAAGGAACTGCGCGCGGCCTGGGCGCAGGCCGACCAGCAGCCGCACGTGAGCCGCTTCCTGGACATGCACGACCTGGGCGACGCCATGATCGCCGCCGGCCTGCGCGACCCGGTGCTGGACGTGGACCGCTACACCCTCACCTACAGCGAGCCGCGCCTGCTGCTGAAGGAACTGCAGGGCCTGGGCGCCACCAATGCCGACACCGCGCGCGAGCGCGGGCTGACCGGCAAGAAGCACTATCGCCAGATGCTGGATGCCTACGAAAGCATGCGCGTCGACGGACGCGTGCCGGCCACCTGGGAGGTGGTGACGGCGCATGCGTGGGGTCCGGCGACCGGCCAGTCGCGCCGCGTGAAAGGCGGCGGCGAGATCGCCAGCTTCTCGGTGGACAGCCTGCGCGGTTCGCGCCGCCGCTAGGCGCCGAACCGGTTGAGCGGCAGGCGCAGGTAGCGCACGCCTTCCTCGCCCGGTGGCGGCAGGCGGCCGCCGCGGATATTCACCTGCAGCGCCGGCAGCAGCAGCCGCGGCACGGGCAGCGTGGCGTCGCGCGCGGTGCGCAGGGCGACGAAGGAGGCTTCGGTCGCGCCATCTTTGACGTGCACGTTGCCGTGGCGCTGCGCGGGGATGCTGGTCTGCGCCTCCGCGCCGCGCGAAGCGGGCGGATAGTCGTGGCACAGGAACAGCCGCGTTTCCGGCGGCAGCGCGAGGATGCGCTGGATCGACGCGTACAGGCGCGAGGCATCGCCGCCGGGGAAATCGCAGCGCGCGGTGCCGGTTTCCGGCGCGAACAGCGTGTCGCCCACGAAGGCCGCATCGCCGATCAGATAGGTCAGCCCGTCGTCGGTGTGGCCCGGCGTGGCCATGGCGCGGATCTCCATCACGCCCGCATGCAGCGCGTCGCCATCGCGCAGCAGGCGGTCGAACTGGCGGCCGTCCGGCACGAATTCCTCGCCCAGGCCGAACAGCGCCTTGAAGCGCGACTGCACGCGCACGATGCCTTCGCCGATGGCGAGTTTCGCGCCGAACGCATTGCGCAGGTGGTCGCCTGCGCTGAGGTGATCGGCATGGGCATGGGTTTCCAGGATCCATTCGACCGTTAGCCGCTGTTCGTGCACATAAGCGATCACGGCATCGGCCGAGGCGCTCGACACGTGGGCAGCGGCCGCGTCGTAGTCCAGCACCGGGTCGATCACCACGGCGGAGCGGCCTTCGTGGACGACGTAGGAGAAGGTGTGGGTGTCGGCGTGGAAGAACGCGCGGACGATGGGTTGGAGCGGGGACATCGGTATTACCTCGCCGGCGTGGCGGTGACGCAGCGGACATAGTGCAGCGCGCCGGTTGTTCTTGTCACCGCTCCTGCTGAAACTCTTCTCCCCGCTGGGGAGCACGCGGGGAGCGCACATGGATGTGCGCGGCGTTGAGGAGCGAGGAAGATGCCGGTCCCACGGGGACTCCCTTCGGTCGCAGCAGATGAGGGGCGGGTGCTCGCGGTGGCGCTTTACGGGGCGAAGAAAAACTTTGGCGCTTGTAGCGGCCCTCCGCGCACCGCTCCGCCCGGCCCCTCACCCCAGCCCTCTCCCCGGAGGGGAGAGGGAGCAAGAGCTGCGGCGTCGCTGATTATTTGGCGTTGTGGCGGAAACAACCGGTGATGTGGTCGTCCACCATGCCGGTGGCCTGCATGAAGGCGTAGCAGATGGTGCTGCCGACGAAACGGAAGCCGCGCTTTTTCAAGTCCTTGCTCATGCGGTCCGACACCGCCGTGCTGGCCGGCACCTCGCTGCGCTCGCGCCAGCGGTTCTTCAGCGGCTTGCCGTCGACGAAGGACCATAAATGCGCATCGAGGCTGCCCATTTCGTCGATGACCTTGAGCGCCGCCTGCGCATTGCCGCGCGTGGCGGAGAGCTTGAGGCGGTTGCGCACGATGCCCGGATCGAGCATGAGCTTTTCCAGTTCGCGGTCTTTCATCGCCGCCACGCGCGCGATCTCGAAGTTGTGGAACACCTCGCGGTAGTGCTCACGCTTGACCAGCACCGTGCGCCACGAAAGGCCGGCCTGCGCGCCTTCCAGGATCAGGCATTCGAACAGCAGGCGGTCGTCGTGCAGGGGCACGCCCCATTCGCTGTCGTGGTAGTCGCGTTCGATCTCGCTGCCGTCGGCCCAGGCGCAGCGGGTAAGAGGCTTGGCCATGCGTCGTGCTCCGGAAGGGAGACGAAGCATAGATGGGGAACGGGGAACGGGGAACGGAAGAGCGTCGGTCGAGCGCCCTTGATCCCCGCTCCCCATTCCCCGTTCCCTGCTTTCAGATCGTGATCGCCTCGCGCCGCCGCTGGCGCATATGGTTGAGCACCAGCACCACCACCAGCAGCACCAGCACCACGGCGAAGATGCTGACGCCGAGGTTGTCGCCGCGCAGGCCGGCGGCATAGCCGGCGGGCAGCTGGCTGCCGTTGTCTTCGATATTCACCGCGGCCATGCCGGTGTAGTGCATGCCGCACACGGCGATGCCCATCACCAGGGCACTGCCGACCATCTGCGCCATGCCGCGCAGATTGAAGGCCAGCCATAGCGCGGCGATCGAGGCGACGATGGCGATCAGCACGGACAGCGCCACGATGCTCACGTCGTAGGTGATGAAAGCGCCCATCAGCACCGCCGCCATGCCGAGGTAATGCATGCCGGCCACGCCCAGGCCCATGCACACGCCGGCCGCCACCAGCTTGGGCCAGCTGAAACTGCCGCTGCCGGCGATGGCCAGGCCCATCGAGCAGGCCGCGAACGCAAGCACCGCCGACAGCGAGGTGCGCGCCAGGTCGTAGGTGACCGGCATGCCCATGTCGCAGGCGAGCATGGCAATGAAATGCATCGCCCAGATCGCGCCCACGCCCATCGCCGCACCGGCGGCGAGGATGGCGGCGGTGCGCTGGCGGCTGCTTTGCGCCAGTGGAATGCCGACCGCCAGTTGCAGCGCCGTATACGAACCGAGCACCGAGATCAGGTAGGAAAGAACGATCAGCATCCAGCTGTAGCTTTGATGCGCAGCCATGGCATTTCTCCTTAGGTTCGCGTGGAAACGGGTTCGTGCGGAAATCGGTCGCGTGGAAATTCGAAAAAAGCCCGCCTGCGGCGCGGCTGCGCCGTGGGTGTCTGCCATGGGTCCGGGCCGGGACCGGTCCCCCCTGCCTACTGCACGTCCGTCAGTGCGAGATTTCGAGAATGCAGCTCGCCGCGCCGTGGCTGCGGCAGAACAGGTTGCGTACGAACACGGTCTGCGGCTCGACGGATCCGCCGAGCACGCCTTCGATATAGCCACTGAAGAAACGGCAGCCGGACTGGCTGCCGGGCGAACACAGCGGGCTGTTCTGGATCAGCAGCTGGCCGTCGCGCCAGTCCACGCTGGCCAGCTCGCGCATCGCCGGCACGGCGATGCGCTTGATCGCGTCGACCAGGGTGAGCTTGGCGCCCATCGCGTATTCGCGCTTGTACACCCATGCGCCGGTGCGGCGGCCGGCCAGATGCAGCGAGGCTTCGCGCGCATCGGCCGCCACCGCGTGCTCGAGATTGCGCAGCCAGGGATAGATCTTGGGATAGTCGCGCGCCAGCTGCGGCAGCGTGCTTTCCACCTGGTGCACGTCGGGGCCGGCGCTCTGCGTCAGCGGCGCCGGCGGCGCCAGCGGCGCGGGCCCGGGCGCGGATGCCGCCTGCGCTATCGCCGCCATCGCCGGACGGCCTTCGGCCAGGCCCGCTTCGAAGCTCAGCACGCGGCTGTGCGTGGCCAGCGCCTCTTCCATCGCGAGCTGCCGGTCGGTGGGACCGCGCACGATCATGGTCAGCCAGGTTCCCCGGCTGTCCTGGGACAAGCGTTGCCGCACCAGGGTGAATCCGTTGGCCACGACCACGCGGCCAAGCTCCACCAGCAATCCTTCGCGGCGGTCCGAGAGGACCTGCACCTCCAGCTCGATCATCTTTCCCCCTGTGGTCGATGCTGGTTTCAATTGTGGACGGCAACATGATTCATGCGATCCAGGCAAAATGTGATGTCTTTCTAGAAACTCGCATTGCGCCTCGCATTCAATGATCGGCTCGGCCTGCGTTGTACACGCGCTCTTCACGCAAGCGCGTCGACGCACGTCGATCCATCGCCAAGCTTGCGCATTGCTGACCTCTTTCCACTCACGCCGCGCACCGGCGCGGCGAAAAAATTTGCGCAGGCCACATGTCTTCGAATGCTTCCAGGCGCGGCGCGATCGCCGCGATGCTCGTCACCATCCTCATCTGGGCTTACAGCTGGGTGGTGATGAAGCAGGTACTGCAGCATGCGGGGCCGTTCCAGTTCTCCGCGCTGCGCTACACGCTGGGCGCGCTGGTTCTGTTCGGCGTGCTGCTGGCGACGCGGCAGCCGCTGCGTCCACCGCCGCTGCTGCCGACGGCGCTGATCGGCTTGTGCCAGACCGCGGCGTTCCAGGGCCTGGGCCAGTGGGCGCTGGTGGAAGGCGGTGCGGGACGCGTCGCGCTGCTCGCCTACACCATGCCGTTCTGGGCGGTGCTGCTGGCGTGGGTGGTATTGCGCGAGGAACCCACGCCGCGGCATTGGGCGGGACTCGCGCTCGCCGCGCTGGGCCTGGTATGCATCATCGAGCCCTGGCGCGGCCTGGGCACCGGCGGCAGCACCTTGCTGGCGATCGCTGCGGGCGCGGCCTGGGCGATGGGCACGGTGCTGAGCAAGCGCATGTTCCAGCGGCACAAGCCGACGCCGCTCAACCTCACCGCGTGGCAGATGCTGTTCGGCGCGCTGGGCCTGTGCGTGGTGGCGCTGCTGGTGCCGCAGCGGCCGATCGACTGGACCTGGGAGCTGATCGCGGGCCTGGCCTACAGCGTGGTGCTGGCGTCGAGCGTGGCCTGGGGTCTGTGGCTGCTGGTGCTGCAGCGCCTGCCGACCGCGGTGGCGAGCCTTTCGAGCCTGGGCGTGCCGATTGTCAGCGTGCTGCTGGCGTGGGCGATCCTGCACGAGCAGCCGTCGGCGATGGAATGGGTGGGTATTGCGCTGGTTCTTGCCGGCTTGCTTGCGGTGAGCGGTTTGAAATTGAAGAGGCCGGCGTAGGTTGGGGTGAGCCGCAGGCGAACCCCAACGTCGCCACCTTCAAGCGCCTCGCAACGTTGGGGTTCGCCTGTGGCTCACCCCAACCTACGCGGTGAGGGCGCTTACCAGGGCAAGGCGTCGAGATCGACGTTGCCGCCGGTCAGCACCAGGCCGACGCGGCGGCCGGCGAAATGCTCGGGCTGCTTCAGCACCGCGGCCAGCACGGTGGCGCTGGACGGTTCGATCACCAGCTTCAGTTCGCGCCACAGCAGCTTCATCGCCGCGACCACTTCTTCGTCGCTGACGGTGATCACCTGCGTGCGATGCGTGCGCAGCGCTTCGAAGTTCGGCTCGCCGACCAGTGCGCGCAGGCCATCGCAGATGGTGTCCGGATGAAAGGACTCGATGCGTGCGCCGCGCGCCAGCGACTGCGCGATATCGTCCGCACCCGCCGGCTCCGCGCCGAACATCGCCAGCTCCGGCTTCAGGCCATGCGCGGCAATCGCGCAACCGGCGGCAAGCCCGCCGCCGCCGAGCGGCGTGATCAGCGCATCGATGCCTTCCACCTGGCGCAGCAGCTCCAGCACCAGCGTGCCCTGCCCCGCCATCACGCGCGGGTCGGCATAGGGATGCACCATTTCCGCGCCGGTCTGGCGCTGCACCTCGGCGGACATCGCCTCGCGCGCCGCTTGCGTCGGCCCGCAGCGGTGCAGCACCGCGCCGGCCTGTTCGATCGCATCCAGCTTGGCGCGCACCGCGCCTTCGGGCACCACCACATGAGCGGTGATGCCGCGCGTGGCGGCCGCCATCGCCAAGGCATTGCCGTGATTGCCGGAGGAGTGCGTGACCACGCCGCGCGCAGCTTGTTCGTCGTCCAGCGACCACACCGCATTGCACGCGCCGCGGAACTTGAACGCGCCGCCGCGCTGCAGGTTCTCGCATTTGAAATGCAGTCCCGCGCCGGCCAGCGCATCCAGGCGCGCACTGCGCAGCACCGGCGTCACCACGGCGTAAGGAGCGATGCGCGCGGCGGCGTCGCGAATCTGGTCGAGGTCGGGCAGTGCACTCATGGCAGTTCGATCTCCACGCCGCAGCGGAAGCGGCGTTCGGTTCCGGGTTCGAGGCGGATGGCATCGGCGCAATCCGCCCGGTTGAAGGCATCGGCCCAGCTTTCCATCGGCTCCAGCGCCACCGAGCGGCGCACGTCGCGCGTGACGGTGTCGGCGGTGAACACCAGCATCACGCCGGACTCCTGCCACACGGCCAGGCCCAGGCCGCTGTCGGGATCGCGCAGGCGGGTGCGGGCGCGGCCGTCCTCGTCCAGGCGCAGCTGCGCGTAAGCATGGTTGATCTCGTGTGCGCCGATCGGGCGCGGGCGGCGGAAATCCAGCGCGGGCTCTTCCTGCATCGGCACGTGCGCCGCCTTGCCGGGCAGCGGGATGTAGTGGGCGTCGGTGCGCACGATGGTCTCGGCGGGAATCTGCAGTTCCCAGGCATCGGCCGGCGCGTCGCCCAGGCGGAAGTACGGATGCCAGCCGAAGAAGCACGGCGCCGCGCGGTCGCCGACATTGCGCATGCCGGCTTCCAGCGTGAGGCCGTCGGCATCGAGCAGGTAGCTGATGCTGAGGTCGATCGCGAAGGGGTAGCCCGGATGCACGCCGGGGCGGATCGCCGAGGTGCGGAATTCGACATGCGCACCCAATTCGTTCGCGCCGAAACCGGCCAGCTCGAAATCCACGCCGCGCACGAAGCCATGCCGCGCCGCCCGCTGCGCGCCCTCGATGCCCGGCTGCAGGTCGTGGGTTTCGCCGTCGAAACTGTAGCGCGCATCGTCGATGCGGTTGGCGAACGGCGCCATGATGGCGAAGCGCGAGCTGGGGCGGCTGTCCAGCTCGGCGGCGTCGCGGTAGCCGTCGGCCAGGTCCAGCGTGGCCGCGCCCAGGGTCTGTTCCAGCCCGATCACGGTGGCGCCGCGCCGCGCGATGCGCACGCGGCGGCCGCGGGAAGGGTCTTCCAGGATCACGATCTCGTGGGGTCCCACGCTGCTGCGTCCGGCGCGGTAGGCATGGCTCGGCATTAGCTTGTCCTGCTGCGAAAATGCCGCATGTTAGCCTGAACCGTCTCCGCAGCCTGCCAATGTCCCCCATGAGCGCACGCGACCAGCTTTCCGCACCCACCATCCGCCTCAGCGATTACCGCGCACCCGCCTGGCGGGTGGAGCGCGTCGAACTGGAGTTCGACTTAGGGATCGACGTCACCGAGGTATCGTCCCGCTTGCTCCTGCGCCGCGACCCCGCGCAGGACGAACCGCTGCGGCTGGATGGCGAAGGACTGGAACTGCTTTCCATCGCGCTGGATGGCCAGCCGCTGGACGCCGGCCGCTACCGCCAGAACGAAGGCGAGCTGGAAGTGGACGGCGCGCGCGACGGCAGCGTGCTGGAAACGCGGGTGCGCCTGCAGCCGGCGCGGAACACGGCGCTGGAAGGCCTGTATCTGTCAGGTTCGCGCGAGAGCGGCTTCCTGCTGACGCAGTGCGAGGCGGAAGGGTTTCGCCACATCACGTTCTTTCCCGACCGGCCGGACGTCCTCGCCCGCTACACGGTGACGCTGCGCGCGGACAAGACGCGCTTCCCGGTGCTGCTGGCCGGCGGCAATCCGGACGGCGCGGGCGAGATGCCGGACGGGCGGCATTGGGCGCGCTTCGTCGATCCGCATCCGAAGCCGAGCTATCTGTTCGCCACGGTGGCCGGGCGGCTGGAGAAAATCGAGCACGATTACCGCACGGCGGACGGGCGCGACGTCAAGCTGGTGATCTGGTCCGAAGCTAATGTGATCGACCGCTGCCATTACGCGATGGACGCGCTGGAGCGTTCCATGCGCTGGGACGAGCAGGCCTACGGGCGCCATTACGACCTGGACGTTTTCCACGTGGTCGCCACCCACGATTTCAATATGGGCGCGATGGAGAACAAGGGCCTCAATATCTTCAACGCGAAATACCTGCTGGCCGATCCGGATTCGACCACCGACGACGAATACCGCGCGGTGGAAGCGGTGGTGGCGCACGAGTATTTCCATAACTGGAGCGGCAACCGCGTCACCTGCCGCGACTGGTTCCAGCTGTCGCTGAAGGAAGGGCTGACGGTGTTCCGCGAGCAGCAGTTCTCGGCGGACATGAATTCGCCGGCGCTGAAACGCATCGAGGACGTGGCGCTGCTGCGCCGCGCGCAGTTCCCGGAAGATGCCGGCCCGCTGGCGCATCCGGTGCGTCCGGCGCAGTACAGCGAGATCAACAACTTCTATACCGCGACGGTGTACGAGAAGGGTTCGGAGCTGGTGCGGATGATCGCGGGGCGGCTGGGCGAGCAAGGTTTCCGGCGCGGCATGGATCTGTATTTCTCGCGCAACGATGGGCAGGCGGCGACGATCGAGGATTTCCTCGGCGCGTTGGGCGAGGCGAACGGGATCGATCTGTCGCCTTATCTGGCCTGGTATGCGCAGGCGGGTACGCCGCGCCTGCGCGCCAGCGGCCGTTACGACGCGATGCGGCGCGAGTACGCGCTCACGCTGGCCCAGCACACGCCGCCTACGCCCGGGCAGGCGGAGAAGCGGGCGTTGCCGATTCCCGTGAAGCTCGCGCTGTTCGCGCGCGATGGGCGGATGCTGCCGCTGCATGTCGACGGACATCCGCAATCGGGTGCGACCGAGCTGGTGGTGGTGGCCGACAAGGCCGAACAGCAGATCGTGTTCCGCGATGTCGACGCCGCGCCGGTGCCGTCGCTGCTGCGTGGCTTCTCGGCGCCGGTGATCCTGGAAGGCATGGACGCCGCGGCCGACCTCGCCCTGCTGCTGCGCCACGACGCCGACGGCTTCAACCGCTGGCAGGCCGGGCAGCAACTGGCCACCTGCGCATACGAGGCGCTGCGCGAACATGGCGGCGGCGAGGCGGTGGAGGCGTGGAGCGGTGCATTGGCGGGGCTGTTCGCCGAAGACGGCGTGGATCCCGCCCTGCTGGCCGACCTGATGACGCCCCCCGGCGAGGTGGAGCTGGCCGAGCGCGAGCGCGAAGCGGATCCGCAGCGCATCCATGCCATGCGCGAACAACTGCAGCGGCGGCTGGCCGAACGCCTGGGTGCCGAGGCCATCCTGGCGCGCTATCAGGCCTTGTCCGCCCGGACCAGCGCAAAGCTCGACGCCGCCAGCCAGGCGCAGCGCCGGCTGAAGCGGCGCATGCTCGACCTGCTCGCCCTGCTCGATACGCCACGTGCTCAGGCTCTGGCCGAGCAGCAATACGAACACGCGCCCGGCATGACCGACCGCCTCGCCGCGCTGGCGGTGCTGGTGCGCACCGGCGCGCCGCAGGCCGCGGAGGCGCTGGCGCATTTCCGCCAGCGCTATGCGGACAACCCGCTGGCGCTGGACAAGTGGTTCAGCGTGCAGACCCAGCAACCCGGCGAGCCGGCGCTGGCGACCGTGCAGGCGCTGGAGCGGGACGCCGCGTTCACGCTGAAGAATCCCAACCGGGTCAATTCACTCTATGGCGCCTGGGCGCGCAGCAACCCGTCGGGTTTCCACCGCACCGACGGGGCAGGCTATCGGCTGCTGGCGGAACGGCTGGCCGCGCTGGATGCGCTCAATCCGCAGATCGCCGCCCGGCTGGCCACCGTGTTCAACGGCTGGCGCCGGCTGGAGCCGGTGCGCCGCGCACGCGCCAGGGAAGCGATTGCCGCTTTGGCGGAACGGGAAGGCCTGTCGCGCAATCTCGGCGAGATCGTGCAGAGCATGCTGCACGAGTAGGCGAAGCGAGCGGGTGGCCCGGCGCGCCGGGCCGCTTCAGACGACGAGGTGATCGAGCTCGCTGCGCAGGCGGTGCATGCGCGATTCCAGCCGGGGACGCAGCGAGCGGCGCTCGTCGTCGGCGCGCTGATCCAGATGCTCCATCGCCATTTCCACGCGACCCATTTCGATCAGCAGATCGTGGTGCGGAAAGAACGCCTTGAAGTCGATGCTCATGTCCATGGCCTTGCCCCCTTGAAACGCTACGGCGGGGAAGGCGAAGCAACCGGCGTGCCATTGTTTGTGATGTGCATCACGTGTCACCTGGATACTCATCACGGAATTCCCGGGCACGGATCACGAAATGACGCAGGACGTCAGCTGCTGCCGCGCTCCGGCACAAATCTCCGTTTTAGTCACCCCATGTTCACGCTGCAGGGGCAATTATCGCCTTCACGACGAGGCGGCAGCGCCGCCTGCGCCCACCGCATTCACGGTTTCTGGCGCCCGGCAACACGGTCATCCTGGATTCCCCCTGTTCCTGAGACCGCCGGGCGCCAGATCTTATTCTGGCCGGACCCAAGCTTCTCCCAGCCTCCGGCAAGCAGAAAAAACGACGGCGCCCAATGGGCGCCGTCTTGCTTCCTCTCCCCGGCACGCGACCGAACCCCTGTCCGTTCGGTCTCTGCGCGCGTCTCCGCGCAGCGTCTGCCCAGTGAAAGTGCACAGGGATAAAAGCAGGATCCGTGCCAGGAAAATGGCTCGACGTGCTAAGGCACTGATCGAGTTACCATATCGCTTTCTCCGCTCCACTCAGGCGCCCGCAGGCGGTCTTCACCATGCTTCACCCGATTCCCTACGACGTCATCGTGGTCGGCGGCGGCCATGCCGGCACCGAGGCCGCGCTCGCCGCGGCCCGCACCGGCGCGCGCACGCTGCTGCTCAGCCACAACATCGAGACCATCGGCCAGATGAGCTGCAACCCGGCCATCGGCGGCATCGGCAAGGGGCATCTGGTCAAGGAAATCGACGCCCTGGGCGGCGCCATGGCGCGCGCGGCCGACCGTGCCGGCATCCAGTGGCGCACGCTCAACGCCTCCAAGGGTCCGGCCGTGCGCGCCACGCGCTGCCAAGCGGACCGTGCGCTGTACAAGTCGGCAATCCGCCGCATCGTGGAAACCCAGCCCAACCTCGAACTGTTCCAGCAGGCCGTGGACGACCTGCTGCTGGAAGGCGGCCGCGTGGTCGGCGTGATGACCCAGATGGGCCTGAGCTTCCGCGCCCGGGCGGTGGTGCTCACCGCCGGCACCTTCCTGGCCGGCAAGATCCATATCGGCCAGGCGCAGTACGCCGGCGGCCGCGCCGGCGACCCGCCGGCCACCACCCTGGCGCAGCGCCTGCGCGAGCTGCCGGTGGCGGCCGACCGCCTGAAGACCGGCACGCCGCCGCGCATCGACCTGCGCAGCATCGACTTCACCGGCCTGGAAGAGCAGCCCGGCGACGATCCCGCCCCGGTGTTCTCCTACCTCGGTTCGCGCGGCGAGCACCCGCGCCAGGTCAGCTGCTGGATCACCCACACCAGCGAGCGCACCCACGAAGTGATCCGCGGCGCGCTCGACCGCTCGCCGCTGTACACCGGCCAGATCGAAGGCGTGGGCCCGCGCTACTGCCCCTCGATCGAGGACAAGGTGGTGCGCTTCGCCGAGAAGTCCTCGCACCAGATCTTCATCGAGCCGGAAGGGCTGGATACCTTCGAGATCTACCCGAACGGCATTTCCACCTCCCTGCCCTACGACGTGCAGCTGGACCTGGTGCATTCGATCAAGGGCTTCGAGCGCGCGCACATCACGCGCCCCGGCTATGCCATCGAATACGACTACTTCGACCCGCGCGGCCTGCAGCCCTGGCTGGAAACCAAGGGCATTCCCGGGCTGTACTTCGCCGGGCAGATCAACGGCACCACCGGCTACGAGGAAGCCGGCGCGCAGGGCCTGATCGCCGGCCTCAACGCCGCGCTGGCCACGCAGGGCAAGGCGCCGTGGTATCCGCGCCGCGACGAGGCCTACATCGGCGTGCTGATCGACGACCTCACCAGCAACGGCACCATCGAGCCCTACCGCATGTTCACCTCGCGCGCCGAGTACCGGCTGCATCTGCGCGAGGACAACGCCGACCTGCGCCTCACCGAAACCGGCCATGCGCTGGGCGTGGTGCCGCAGCAGCGCTTCGATGCGCTGCGCGCCAAGCGCGAAGCGGTGGAACGGGAAACGCAGCGCCTGGGCACGCTGTGGGCGGCGCCGAACAACGCGCTGGGCGCGGCGATCGAGCGCCAGCTCGGCATCGCGGTCAGCCGCGAGAGCAACGCGCTGGACCTGCTGCGCCGCCCGGAACTGGACTACGCCCGCCTGGCCACCGTGCCGGAACTGGGCCCCGCCGTGAGCGACGCCGACGTCGCCGCCCAGGTGGAAGTGCAGGCCAAGTACGCCGGCTACCTGGAGCGCCAGCGCGAGGAAATCGAACGCCAGCGCCGCCACGAGCAGACGGCCATTCCCGACGGCTTCGACTACGACAAGGTGCGCGGCCTGTCCGCCGAGGTGCTGCTCAAGCTCAAGCGCGCGCTGCCGCAGACCATCGGCCAGGCCTCGCGCATCAGCGGCGTCACCCCCGCGGCGATCTCGCTGCTGCTGGTGCATCTGAAGCGCCGCGCGGCCTGAGAGGCCCGCGGCGCCGCCGCGCACGGGCATGGAACCGCTGCGCGGGCGTGGCATGATGCGGCTTCCACCGATGGGAGCACGAACGATGGAAGTCTGGATCGGCCGGGATGGCGAGCGGCATGGCCCCTATAGCGAAAGCGACGTGCGCGAGTGGTTGCGCACCGGCAAAGTGAGCCCGGACGACCTGGGCTGGTACCAGGGCATGGCGGATTGGAAACCGCTGTCCGCGCTGTTTCCCGAAGAGCCGCCCGCGCTCGACCGCGTGTATTCCCCGCCCAAGGCCCCGCTGCAGACCGCACCCGGCGCCGAGCGCTCGCTGGAAGACCACGCCGGCTTCTGGAAGCGCGTGGTGGCCTACATCCTCGACTACATCGTGCTGGTCATCCCCAATCTGCTGATCAGCAAGATGCTCGGCGCCGATGCCGCGCAGAGCGCGCTGATGCAGAGCGCGCAGAGCGCCAGCGGCGATCCTTCCGCGCTGATGTCCGCCTACAGCGCGTTCTACGGCGCCATGCTGCCGGCGATGCTGGTGCAGATCGTGATCGCCTGGCTGTATTTCGCGCTGTGCGAGAGCTCGTCCTGGCAGGCCACGCTGGGCAAGCTGGCGATGGGCATCCGCGTGGTGGATCTCAAAGGCAACCGCATCAGCTTCCTGCGCGCCACCGGCCGCTATTTCGCCAAGATGCTCAGCGGCATGATCCTGTGCATCGGCTATCTGATGGTGGCCTTCACCGAGCGCAAGCAGGGCCTGCACGACATGATCGCCGGCACCCTGGTGCTGAACGGCCGCGCCAACGAACTGGCGAATGCCGCATCCGCGCCGCCGAACGAGACGAACAAGGGTTCGTTCAACGCCTGACCCCTGAGCTCGCGCACCGAGCCCGCGCAGGGAGCCCTGGCGTTCCCTGCGTTTTTCGGCCTTTCCCACGCTTGTTATCATTCCACGCCCGACCGGCGCGGCATGCCGCGCCCCTTTGTGTCTTCCAAGGAATCGTCAGTACCCCATGCTCAGCATCGAACATCGCATTGCCCAGGACATCGCCGCCAAACCGGACCAGGTCATCGCGGCCGTCGACCTGCTGGACGGCGGCGCCACCGTGCCGTTCATCGCGCGCTACCGCAAGGAAGCCACCGGCGGCCTCGACGACACCCAGCTGCGCCTGCTCGAAGAACGCCTGCGCTACCTGCGCGAGCTGGAAGACCGCCGCGGCGCGATCCTGGCCAGCGTCGAGGAACAGGGCAAGCTCACCGATGCGCTCAAGCGCGACATCCTCGACGCCGACACCAAGGCGCGCCTGGAAGACCTCTATCTGCCGTACAAGCCCAAGCGCCGCACCAAGGCGCAGATCGCGCGCGAAGCCGGCCTGGAGCCGCTGGCGCTGGGCCTGCGCAACGATCCCACGCAGGCGCCCGAGGCCTTCGCCGCGCAGTTCGTCGACGCCGAGAAGGGCGTGGCCGACGTGCGCGCCGCGCTCGACGGCGCGCGCGCGATCCTGATGGAAAGCATCGCCGAAGACGCCCACCTGGTCGGCGAGCTGCGCGACTGGCTGTGGGACAAGGGCCAGATCCGCGCCAAGGTGGTGGAAGGCAAGGAGAACGAAGGCGCGAAGTTCCGCGACTACTTCGACCACATGGAAGCGATCGGCAAGATCCCCTCGCACCGCCTGCTGGCGCTGATGCGCGCGCGCAACGAGGGCGTGATCGAACTGGAACTGGCGCCCACCGCCGACGCCGAGCAGGGCCACCTGGAAGGCGAAGGCCGCGTGGCCGCGCATGCCGGCATTCATGACCGCGGCCGCCCCGCCGACGCCTGGCTGCGCGAAACCGTGCGCCTGACCTGGCGCGTGAAGCTGCACCTGCACCTCACGCTGGACCTGTTCGGCCGCGTGCGCGAAAGCGCCGAGGACGAAGCGATCCGCGTGTTCGGCGACAACCTCAAGGACCTGATGCTGGCCGCGCCGGCCGGCGCCAGGACGGTGATGGGCCTGGACCCGGGCATCCGCACCGGCGTGAAGGTCGCGGTGGTGGACGCCACCGGCAAGGTGCTGGCCACCGACACCGTGTATCCGCACGAGCCGCGCAACCAGTGGGACCAGTCCATCGCGCGCCTGGCCGTGCTGTGCAAGCAGCATGGCGTGAACCTGATCGCGATCGGCAACGGCACCGCCTCGCGCGAGACCGACAAGCTGGCCGGCGAGCTGATCAAGAAGCACGCGGACCTGAAGCTGTCGAAGATCGTGGTGAGCGAAGCCGGCGCCTCGGTGTATTCGGCCTCGGAAGTGGCGGCCAAGGAATTCCCCGACATGGACGTGAGCCTGCGCGGCGCCGTATCCATCGCGCGCCGCCTGCAGGACCCGCTGGCCGAGCTGGTGAAGATCGAGCCCAAGGCCATCGGCGTGGGCCAGTACCAGCACGACGTGAACCAGGTGAAGCTGGCGCGCGCGCTGGACGCCAGGGTCGAGGACTGCGTGAACGCGGTGGGCGTGGACGTGAATACCGCTTCGGCCGCGCTGCTCACCCGGGTGGCGGGCTTAAGCGCCAGCGTGGCCGAGAACGTGGTCAAGCACCGCGACGCCAACGGCCCGTTCCCCAACCGCATGGCCCTGCTGAAAGTGCCGCGCCTGGGCGAGAAGGCGTTCGAGCAGTGCGCAGGCTTCCTGCGCATTCCCAGCGGCGACAATCCGCTGGATGCGAGCTCGGTGCATCCGGAAGCTTATCCGGTGGTGGAGCGCATCATTGCTCAGTGCGGGCGCGAGGTGAAAAGCATCATCGGCGACAGCGGCTTCCTGCGCGGCCTCAAGCCCGAGCAATACACCGACGAGCGCTTCGGCGTGCCGACCGTGCGCGACATCCTGAAAGAACTGGAGAAGCCCGGCCGCGACCCGCGCCCAGAGTTCGTCGCGCCGAGCTTCGCCGAGGGCGTGGAAGACCTGAAGGACCTGCGTCCCGGCATGATCCTGGAAGGCCGCGTCACCAACGTGGCCGCGTTCGGCGCCTTCGTCGACATCGGCGTGCACCAGGACGGCCTGGTGCACGTGTCGGCGCTGTCGCACACCTTCGTCAAGGATCCGCGCGATGCGGTGAAGGCCGGCGACATCGTCAAGGTCAAGGTGATGGAAGTGGACCTGCCGCGCCAGCGCATCGGCCTGTCCATGCGCCTGGACGACGAGCCGGGCCAGGCCCGCGGCGGCCGCCCGGCCGGCGGCGGCAACAGCGACAACCGCGGCGGTCCGCGCGACGGCCGCGGACCGCGCCCGGGCGGCGGCGCGCCCAAGCCGGCGGCGGCGCCGGCCAACAGTGCGTTCGCGGATGCGCTGTCGCGCGCCATGAAGCGCTGAGCCCGGCCCTGTCCGACCATGCTGCGCTGCGATGCAGCGCAGCATGCGCTGACGTATGGGCATGCATTACCGTAACGCGCGAATAACAAAAGCCATCCCGGCTCAAGGAGCGTTACCGACATGCCCCGCATCCGCCATCTCGCCGGCGCCATCGCCGCCGGCCTGCTGTTCAGCACTGCCGCCGCCGCCACCGACTTCAGCAAGGTCGTGGTCATCGGCGACAGCCTCAGCGACGCCGGCAACATCGCCAAGCTGTCGGGTTCGCCGACCCCGCTGCGTTTCACCACCAACCCCGGCACCACCACGGCGGAGAACGTCGCCGCGGCACTGGGCCTGCCGGTGACGGCGTCCCTCTCCGGCGGCACCGACTACGCCTTCGGCGGCGCCGGCCTGCAGCACAACTCGCCGGGCACCCCGGCCGGCGTGCCGATGCTGCCGCAGCAGTTCCAGATGTACCTGGCGGCGAACGGCGGCCACGCCGACGGCAAGGCGCTGTACCAGGTCTGGGGCGGCGCCAACGACATCTTCTACCTGACCGCCAGCTCGACCAATCCGAACGTGCTGGCCGCGGGCGCCGTGTCCGCCGCGCAGACCGAAGTGGGCCTGATCGGCCAGATGCAGGCTGCCGGCGCCAAGTACGTGGTGGTCTACAACCTGCCCGACATCGGCAAGACCCCGTCCGGCCTCGCCGGCGGCGCGGCCGCCTCGGCCGGCGCCACTCAGCTGTCGCTCGCCTTCAACGGCGTGCTCAATGCGGGCATCACCCAGCTGAGCAACAACGGCCTGAACGTGATCCCGGTGAACACCTTCCAGCTGCTCAACGAGGTGATCGCCAACCCGTCGGCCTACGGCTTCACCAATGTCACCACGCCGGCCTGCAACGGCAGCTCGGTGCAGTGCGGCCCGGCCGGTTCCGGCCTGCCCTTCAGCTACGCCGCGGGCACCAACAACACCTATCTGTTCGCCGACGGCGTGCACCCGACCACCGCCGCCCACGCCATGCTGGGCCAGTACGTGGTGTCGCTGATCCAGGCGCCGGGCCAGATCTCCATGCTGGGCGAAGCCCCGCTGGCCGCTGCTGCCGCGCAGACCCGCGCCATCCGCAACGAGATGCTGGCCGACGCTGTGGGCAGCGACACGCGCTTCTTCGCCAACGTCGACTACGCCCACCAGCGCTTCGACGAGCAGAGCAGCTCGCCCAAGACCACCAGCAACAACGTCAACCTGACCGTCGGCGCCGACGTGCGCGCCAGCGAGCACATCTCGATGGGCGTGGCGCTGGGCATCGGCCAGCACAATGCCGATTTCGCCGGCGGCGGCGGCTACAAGCTGCAGGACATCAGCGGCCTGGGTTACCTCACGTACCACAACGGCGGCGGCTACATCGGCGGCTACCTGAACTACGCGCAGTCGAACTTCACCGACATCGAGCGCCGCATCCAGCTCGGCGCCATGTCGCGCAGCGAGAGCGGCAAGGCCGACGGCAATCGCCTCGGCGGCGGCGCCACCGGCGGCTGGTGGTTCAACTTCGACTCGATCCGCACCGGTCCGTTCGCCACGGTGGAATGGCAGACCGTGAAGGTCAACGGCTACACCGAAAGCGGCAATGACAGCACCACCATGTGGTTCGGCCGCCAGCAGCGCGACGCGCTGATCTCCACCCTGGGCTGGCGCCTGCAGGGCCATTGGCAGGCCGGCGGCATGATGCTGGCGCCGTACGCCGAGCTGGCCTGGAACCACGACAGCAAGGCCGACCCGCGCAGCGTCACCGCCGGTGTGGTCAGCATGCCCGGCCAGTTCGCCCTCACCGGCTTCCTGCCGGACAAGACCTGGGGCACCGCCGACGTGGGCGTGTCCGCCCAGTTCAGCGAGAACGTCACCGGCTGGGTGGGCTACAGCGGCCGCTTCGGCGACGACAGCCAGAAGTACAACAGCGTCAACCTGGGCGTGAAAGTCGGCTTCTGAGCCGGCTTTCCAGCCACGCCAAATAAAAAAGCCGTCCGCGCGAGCGGACGGCTTTTTTCATGCCCTGAAGGCGGCAGCGGCGCTTACTTGTTCTTGCCGTTGGTGGCCAGGCTCAGGATGCTGGTGGCCTGCTTCTGCAGGCTGGCGGCTTCGTCGTCGGCCAGCGCGTCGGTCTTGCTGCCGGCCTGTTCCTGCTTCAGCACCAGGGCGCCGTCGGCGTTCCAGCCGGCGCGCTCGGTGGAGCTGGGCTTGCCGTCCTTGCTCGGCTTCTTCTGCTGCACCACGACCCACGGCTTGCCGTCCTTGTAGGCGTAGTCGGTGGTGGTGAAGCCCTTGTCGCCGTAGTCCACCTGCTCGCGGATGAACTTCACTTCGCCGGCTTCGCGGAACACCTGCCAGCCGCGCGAGACCTTGTCTTCCAGCTTGGTGCCGCTGGTGATCTTCATGCCGCCGATCTGCTTCTGCACCGCATTGAACGCGGCCAGTTCCTTCTCGCCCGGGGTCTGCTCGCCCACCAGCTGGATCGACACCTGGTTGCCGGCGCCCTTGGTCAGTACCGGCGTCTGCAGCGGCGCGGTGTAGCGGCGGTCGCCGTCGGTCAGCACGGCCTGCACGATGTACATGCTGTTCGGGTTGACGTCGGCCGGATTGAATTCCAGCTCGAACGACTGCGGCAGGTTCGCCACCGGATCGATCGTCTTGCTGGCCAGCGGGGTGCCGTCCTGGGCCGGATCGAGCAGCTTGATCTCAAGCTTGGCCTGCGGGGACACCTGGCTGGCGGCATCGCGCAGCGCCACGGTGCCGCTGACCGCATTGGCCTTGGTCGGCTGCTGGCCGGGCGCCGAAGCCGCCGGCGCGGACTCGCCGCCAGCCGACGCCGCGGGCTGCGACGAATCAGAAGAATTGCAGCCGGCGAGAGCGAGCGCTGCTACCGACACCAGTGACCAGACGATCCTGCGCATTGGGGAACCTCAATCAATCGATACAAACACGGTCACGAAAGCTCTGGCGCTCAGGGGCGCGAGTCATTTTCGCGGGGGAAGTTCGGAGAATACCCCAAAATTTATGAATCGGACAAAGTCAAGATTACTTTATGCATTCCATACGTCATCGCATGGAAATAGTCGACTCGACAATGGTAATAGCCATCGAATCAGTCATTTAGATAAAAATCTTACAAAAAAGAGGCCGCATGTCGCGTGCGGCCCAGGGAGATCCCCGCCCGTGAGAGCGGGGCATTTATTGGAAGAATCCCTACGGCTAAGTCAGAGCGAGAAGTCGTACTGAGCTGCCACACGCACATAGCGCGGCGTCTGGTAGCTGGTCGGCGTCCCGAAGGTGCTCTGGTAGTAATCCGTCGCATTGGTCTCGCCCGCCTCGTCGATGGTCAGCGGGGTGTGGCGGTTGAACACGTTGGTGATGTCCATGCTCAGCTGCAGACCCTTGGCCCATGCCGGCTTGTAGTTCACGCCCAGATCCAGGTTCCACAGGGTCTTGGTGCGACCCAGGCTGCCGCGCGCCACCGGCTGGCCCTGGCAATAGAAGTAGGAGGCGTTGCTGCCGTAGCCGGCATACGCATCCCAATCTTCATTCACGCCAAAGCAGTTCTTCGGACGTCCGGTCTGCACCAGCAGATTGGCGCCCACCATCCATTCCGGGGTGACCTGCCAGGAGCCGTACACCTTGATCGTGTGCTTGCGATCATTCGGCAGGTTGCCGTTGCTGTAGTACATCAGCTCGGGATAGTCGAAGTCCTGCGTGGTGCCCGTATCGGCCTGGCCGATGTCGGACTTCACCAGGCCTTCGGTGTTGCCGTAGCTCTTGGCCCACACGTACGAGGCCTTGACGTACCACTTGTCGTTCCAGCTCTTCTCGGCCGACAGCTCCACCGAGGAGAACGAACGCTTGGCCTTCGGCTGGCCCAGGTCATGCGAGGACAACTTTACGTGGCGCGAGATGCCGGCGTCGGCGTCGTCCTGGGTGAGCGGGATGTTGAGATCCACGCCGCGGCCCGGGTTGAAGATGTAGCAGCCCGGCACGCCGCTGGGCGTGCTTTCCGGTACGCCGCCCGGATTGGCGTCGCTCTGCGGCGGCAGGCCCAGCACGTTCACCGCGTAGTTGTAGAACGGGCGCCAGTCGCAGGCGTCGTCGATGGCGTTGCGCAGCTTGCGGTGCATCAGGCGGATGCCGACGGTCCAGTCGTTGTCCAGCTGCTTCTGCGCGCCGAGGATGAACTCGTCCTGCTTGTACGGCTTGAGATCCTTGTCGGCCACCCACGAAGCCTGCGGCGTCCTGCCGTTGGCGCCGTTGGCGTAATAGGTCTCCGCATAGGCGACGCGATCGTGGTTCGGATCGGCATCCGGAATGTTCTGCAGGCCGATCGGCGCGCCGGTGATCGGATTGACGCCGGTGTAGTACTGGTCGTGGATGCTGTAGATCGACGCGCTGGCCGCACGCAGCGCCACGTTCGCCGCGATCGGCAGCGAGTAGGTGCCGGCGGTGCCATAGATCTTCAGCGACGAATCGCCCATCACGTCCCAGGAAAAGCCCAGGCGCGGCTGCCAGATGTTGCTTTGCTTGACGTAGCTTTCGCCGGCGCCGTTCTTGTTGTTGAAGCCGTCGTTGCGCACGCCGACGTAAGCGAGGAAGCGGTCGGTGATCGCCCAGTTGTCTTCGATGTAGAAGGCCTTCTGCTCGATGTCGACCTTGCCGCCGGTCTGGAAGGCGATCGAGCGCACGTAGCTGGTTTCCGGCGAACCGGAGTTGTCCACGCCGCGCGCCGTCGGACGGGTGTAGTAATTGAAGTACACGCCGCCTTCGTACAGCGACTGGCCGGTGTCGGACATCCACTTGTCCTTGGTGTAGCCGGCGTGCAGGTCGTGGCTGTCGAGCTTCCATTCCAGGTCGATGCGGCCGGACTTCTTGTCGTCCTTGCCGCCGACCTTGTCGAAGGTGCTGGCGAAGTTGCAGGACGCGTACGGGTTGAGCGTCTTCAGCGTCGCCACGGGATAGCGGCGGTCGGCCACGGTCACGCAGCCCGGCTGGTTGAAGTCGCCGACCACGCCGTTGTACGACTCGTACAGGCCGTCCTTGCTCACCGCATAGGTGGTGCGCGCCGAACGCAGCTGGCCGTACATCGCGGTCAAGGTCAGCGTGTCGGTCAGATAGCTGGTGTAGTTGAGGATGTCGGTGCGGCCGCCGGTCTTCCAGTACTGCGTGCCCTGGTAAGAGCCGCGCAGCGGACGCTTGCTGGCATCCATGCCGCCCTTGTAGACGCGCTCGCTCTGGTGTTCGACGTCGCTGAAGCCGGTGTATTCCAGCACGTTGTTGTCGTTGATGTTCCAGTCGAGCTTGACCAGCCAGTACGGGTCTTTCCAGTGGTCGTCCAGCATGCCGCGCGAGCCGAGATCATTGCCGGGGCTGGAGTAGGTGCCGCCGTAGGTGGTGCGGTCGGTGTCGGTCTGGCTGTACAAGGCGTAGAAGAACAGCTTGTCCTTGATCAGCGGACCGCCCAGCCACACGCTCGCGATGCGCTCACTCTGCTCGTTCTTCTCGCGCACCGTCGCGAGGCGGCCGTTGTTGTAGTACAGGTTCGGATTGTTCGCGCGCAGGCTTTCCGGCGACCAGTCCACGCGTGCGCCGCCGGTCCACTCATTGCTGCCGCGCTTGGTGATCACGGACATCACGCCGCCGGTCGAATAGCCGTAGCGCGCGCCATAGCCGCCGCTCTTCACTTCCATCTGGCCGATGCCCTGGAACGGCACCTGCGAGTAGTTCAGGCCATTGAACTGGTTGGTGACGTTGAAGCCGTTGACGTAGTAGCTGTTCTCGGCCACCGACGAGCCGTTGAAGCTGGCCAGGTTGCCGAACTGGGCATCGCCCTTGGTCACGCCGGGAGCCAGCAGGGCCACCGCGGTCTGGTTCTGCGCGATCGGCAGATTGCGCAGCTGCGCGGCGGTGAAGACGGTGGCGGTTTCCACCTGGGCCACGTCGATGGAAGGCATCGCGTTGGCCGACACCTGCACCACGCCCAGTTCCTTCGCGCTCTTGCTCGCGCCGGGGCTGAGGTTGAGGTTCTGGCCGGCCACGACGGTGACTTCATGCGTCGACGGCGTGCCGTTTTCGTTGACGGTCAGCCGGTAGGTGCCCGGCGGCAGCGAACCGATGTTGAAGCGGCCATCGGCGCCCACCGTGACCTGGCGGCTGAAACCGTTGCCGGTGTTCTCCGCCTGCACGGTCGTGCCGGCGGCGGCGTTTCCGTAGATCGAACCCACCGTGCTCTGGGCGAATGCGACGCCACCGGTGAGAGTCAGGCTCAAAGCGAGTGCCAAGCGGGCACGGCGCAATTGCCGTGCGGCAATGACGGTATGCGAAACCATTTCGTTGTTCTCCCCTTGAATCACCCGGGCAATATTCCCGGGAAAAGTGAATTGCGATTTCTTCGCTCGCGCGTATTCCCAAATGGGAGTTCGTGCGTTTCCCCGCTCAGAAATCGACTTTCTTACGACAGCTTCACGTAAGAAATATCGACGCTAGATGAAGATCAGATAAACGTCAACCCTTTCGTAACAACTTGCCGTGTTATAGCCCGGCTAATACGTAAGCGGCCCGAAAGGCTGGCTTGCAAAAGTCAACTGCCAGACTACCCAGGAGATCCCCATGGCTACGCAAATAACTACGACGCCGCCGATCGGGGGCACCTTCGCCGATCGAGTCAAAGTGCTGATCCAGCGGGTCGGCAGCGTGACCGAGATCGCGCGAATGTGCGGTTTCTCCGAGGGCGTCGTGCGCAGCTGGCGCGACGGCAATACCGATCCTTCCCGTGCTCGTTGCGTGACGCTGGCCAAGACCATGGGTATTTCCCTGGTGTGGCTGGTGGCCGGCGAAGGTTCGATGATCCAGTCCGAAGCGATCACCTCCGGCGAAGAACTGGGCACCGAGACTTCGCTCACCAACCGCCAGCGCACCAAGCTGCGCACGGCCGCCGATACGCTGCATGCGAGCGGCGTGGCGATGGATCCGCACCGCCTGAACACGGCGCTGCGCATCCTGCAGTCCGAACTGGATCTGGCTGAGAGCAACCTGTCGCTGGCGGACAATGCGGACCTGCTGGCCGACCTGTATGAGATTCTCGGCCCGGGCGGCAACGACGTGGATGCGGCGGCGATGGTGGCGTTCAATCATCGCCTGGGCGACCGCCTCAAGCGCGATCGCCACCTGGCCTGAGCCAGGCGAATAAAAAAACGGCAGCCGCATGGCTGCCGTTTTTCGTTGTGCCGGCGAAAGTTCAGAGCCGCGCGATATCCGCGATGGCCGTGAACTGCGCCTGCAGCTGGCCGAGCAAGGCCAGGCGGTTCGCGCGCACCGCGGGATTTTCCGCGTTCACCAGCACGCCGTCGAAGAACGCATCCACCGGCGCCTGCAGCTGGGCCAGGCGGGTGAGCACGGCGGTGTAGTCGCCCGCCTGCAGGGCACCGGCCGTTTCCGACTTCGCCGCTGCCAGCGCCGACGCCAGCGCGCGCTCCGCATCCGCTTCGAAATGCGCGGGGTCGACCGCGCCCTGCACCGCTGGCGCGCCAGCTTCTTCGGCCTGCTTGCGCAGGATGTTCGCCACGCGCTTGTTGGCGGCGGCGAGGCTGAGCGCCTCCGGGCGGCGGCCGAATTCCGCCACCGCGCGCAGGCGGCGGTCGAAGTCGGCCAGCGAGGCCGGCGCCACCGCCAGCACGGCTTCGAACTGCTCGCCATTGAAACCTTGCTCGGCGTAGTAGCCGCGCAGGCGCTCGATGACGAAGTCGTACAGCTCGTCGACCAGCGCGGCGCGGCGCTTGCCGGCGTCCAGCGCCGGCACCTTGCCGTCCTTGCCGGGCTTCACGCCGGCGGCGAGCGCGGCTTCGGGGATCAGCTCCAGCGCCTCGGTGAAGCTGGCCTTGAGGTCCAGTTCCAGGCCGCCTTCCACCAGGGTGCGCGCCAGGCCGAGCGCGGCGCGGCGCAGGGCGAACGGGTCCTTGTTGCCGCTGGGCTTGAGGCCGACGGCGAAGATGCCGGCGAGGGTGTCCAGGCGCTCGGCCACGGCCAGCACCTGGCCGACCTTGCCCGCGGCGATGGCATCGCCGGCGAAGCGCGGCTGGTAGTAGCTGTCCAGCGCGGCGGCCACTTCGGCGGTTTCGCCGTGATGACTGGCGTAGTAGCGGCCCATCACGCCCTGCAGCTCGGGGAATTCGCCGACCATGCGCGTGAGCAGATCGCACTTGCTGAGCGCGGCGGCGCGGGTGGCCTGGCCGGCGTCGACCTCGACGCGATTGGCCACGATGCGCGCCAGTTCCGCCACGCGCACGCTCTTGTCCCACAGGCTGCCCAGCGACTGCTGGTAGGTGACGTTCTTGAGCTCGTCCTGGTAGCCGGCCAGCGGCGTCTTCAGGTCCTCGTCCCAGAAGAACTTGGCGTCGGCGAAGCGCGGGCGGATCACGCGCTCGTAGCCTTTGCGGATCTCGGCCGGATCCTTGCTCTCGATATTGGCGATGCCGATGAAATGCTCGGTGAGCTTGCCGCCGGCGTCGAACACCGGCACGAACTTCTGGTTGGTCTCCATGGTGGTGACCAGGGCTTCCGGCGGCACGGCCAGGAACTCGCGCTCGAAGGTGCAGGCGATGGCGGACGGCCATTCGGTGAGGTTGGCGATCTCGTCGAGCAGGGCGTCGTCCAGGCGCGGCAGGCCGCCGGTCTGCGCGGCGGCCCTGGCCACCTCGGCGCGGATGCGCTGGCGGCGCTCGGCCGGGTCGGCCAGCACGTGGGAGGCGCGCATCGAATCCAGCCAGATGTCGGCGTCGGCCACATGCACCGGATGCGGATGCAGGAAGCGATGGCCGCGCGACTTGCGGCCGCTCTTCAGGCCCAGCGCCTCGCCTTCCACGATGTCGGCGCCGTGCAGCATCACCAGCCAGTGGGCCGGGCGCACGAAGCTGTAGTCGTGATTGCCCCAGCGCATCGGCTTGGGGATGGGCAGGCTCTTGAGCGTTTCGTCGAGGATGTCCGGCAGCAGCGCGGCCAGCGGCTGGCCGGGCTTCACGGCGCGGAACACGAACCAGGCGCCCTTGTCGGTTTCGAGTTTTTTCAGCTGCTCGACAGTGACGCCGCAGGACTGCGCGAAACCTTGCAGCGCCTTGCTCGGGTTGCCTTCCGCATCGAGCGAGGCATTCACCGCTGGGCCGCGGCGCTCGATCGTCTGCTCCGGCTGCTGCGCGGCGACCTGCGGGATATGGACGGCCAAACGGCGCGGCGAAGCGAAGCCGCGCGCCAGATCCAGCGCGGCTTCGACGCCGCGCCTGGCCAGGCCGTCGCAGATGCCGCGCTGGAACGCGGCGGCGAGTTCGTCCAGCGCCTTGGGCGGCAGTTCTTCCGTGCCCAGTTCGATCAGCAGTGACTTGGCGGCGCTCATGCGGCCTGCTCCTTGGACGGCTTGGATTGCTTCTTCAGGCCCGGAAAACCGAGCTTTTCGCGCTGCGCGACGTAGGCCTCGGCCACCGCGCGGGCCAGCGTGCGCACGCGCAGGATGTAGCGCTGGCGCTCGGTGACGCTGATGGCGCGGCGCGCATCGAGCAGGTTGAAGGTGTGGCTGGCCTTCATCACCTGCTCGTAGGCCGGCAGCGGCAGGCCGGCGGCGATCAGCTTGTTGGCTTCGCCCTCGCATACGTCAAACCAGCGCAGCAGCTCCGGCACGTTGGCGTGCTCGAAGTTGTAGGTGCTCTGCTCGACTTCGTTCTGCAGGAACACGTCGCCGTAGGTGACGGTGCCATGCGGGCTTTCCGTCCACACCAGGTCGTAGACGTTGTCCACGTTCTGCAGGTACATGGCCAGGCGCTCGAGGCCGTAGGTGATCTCGCCGGTGACCGGCTTGCACTCCAGGCCGCCGGCCTGCTGGAAGTAGGTGAACTGGGTGACTTCCATGCCGTTCAACCACACTTCCCAGCCCAGGCCCCAGGCGCCCAGGGTGGGCGATTCCCAGTTGTCCTCGACGAAGCGCAGGTCGTGCACCAGCGGGTCCAGGCCCAGCTCCTTGAGCGAGCCGATGTACAGCTCGAGGATATTGTCCGGATTGGGCTTCATCACCACCTGGTACTGGTAGTAATGCTGCAGGCGGTTGGGGTTCTGGCCGTAGCGGCCGTCGGTGGGACGGCGCGAGGGCTGCACGTAGGCCGCGGCCCAGGGCTCCGGACCCAGCGAGCGCAGGAAAGTGGCGGGATGGAAGGTGCCGGCGCCGACCTCGGTATCGAGCGGCTGCAGCAACACGCAACCCTGCGCCGCCCAGTAGCGGTTGAGGGTCTGAATCACATCCTGGAAGGTACGTGCGGACATGGCTTTCCGTGACCTGGAATAAAGCGGGTTAGTATAGCCGCGCGCTATGCTCATGGCCTGATCGCGCGCAGAAAACCGAGGGGAATCCGACGCATGGCCGCCTCACCGCAAATCGCTTCGCTGCTGGGTCGACGCGGCAAGCTCACGCTCGACGACGTGCTGGCCGCCCTGGTGGTGGACGGTTTCGTCCAGGCCGAGGACGCCAAGAACGTCCGCATGGGCAACCGCAGCGGCCGCTCCTCGGTGGAGCTGCACCCGCTGGTGCTGATCGCCAACGCCAAGCTGCCGAACCTGCGCGACCCCGGCCGCCCGCTGAGCCTGGAGGTGCTGACCGAATGGCTGGCGAACCATGCGGGCCTGCCGTATCTGAAGATCGACCCGATGAAGATCAACGTGGCGGCGGTGACCCAGGTGGTCAGCAACGCCTACGCCACGCGCCACCGCATCCTGCCGGTGGCGGCCTCGCCCGGCGAGGTGACGTTCGCCACCTGCGAACCGTTCGATGCCGGCTGGGCGACCGATCTTTCCCACATGATCCGCCGCGACGTGAAGCGGGTGGTGTCCAATCCGCTGGACATCAATCGCTACCTGCTCGAGTTCTACGGCGTGCAGCGCTCGATCCAGCTGGCCCAGGACGCCAAGGCCAGCGGCTACGACTCCTCCGCCATCCTCAACTTCGAGCAGCTGGTGGAGCTGGGCAAGAGCGGGGAGGTCGGCGCGGACGACCGCCACGTCGTGCATATCGTGGACTGGCTGCTGCAGTACGCGTTCGAGCAGCGCGCCTCGGACATCCACCTGGAACCGCGCCGTGAAGCCGGGCTGATGCGTTTCCGCATCGACGGCGTGATGCACAAGGTGTTCGAGCTGCCGCCGCCGGTGATGACCGCGGTGACCGCGCGCATCAAGATCCTGTCGCGCATGGACGTGGCCGAGAAGCGCCGCCCGCAGGACGGCCGCATCAAGACGCGTTCGGCCGGCGGCCGCGAAGTGGAGCTGCGTATTTCCACCATGCCGACGGCGTTCGGCGAGAAGGTGGTGATGCGTATCTTCGATCCGGATATCGTCGCGAAGGATTTCTCGCAGATCGGTTTCTCGCCGGAAGAAGGCGCGCTATGGCGCAGCATGGTGGAGCGCCCGCACGGCATCGTGCTGGTCACAGGCCCTACCGGCTCGGGCAAGACCACCACGCTGTACTCCACGCTCAAGTACCTGGCCACGCCGGAACTCAATGTCTGCACGGTGGAAGACCCGATCGAAATGGTCTCGCCGGAACTCAACCAGATGCAGGTGCAGACCTCGATCGACCTGGATTTCGCCGCCGGCGTGCGCACCCTGCTGCGCCAGGATCCGGACATCATCATGGTGGGCGAGATCCGCGACCTGGAAACGGCGCAGATGGCGGTGCAGGCTTCGCTGACCGGCCACCTGGTGCTGTCGACGCTGCATACCAACGATGCGCCGAGCGCGGTGACGCGCCTGCTCGATCTGGGCGTGCCGCATTACCTGATCCAGTCGACGCTCACCGGCGTGGTGGCGCAGCGCCTGGTGCGTACGCTATGCCCGCATTGCAAGCAGGCAGCCGCGCAGGATCCGCACGAATGGACGGCGCTGACCCACGGCTGGTCGGTGCCGCTGCCGACTACGGTATTCAAGCCGGTGGGCTGCCTGGAATGCCGCAATACCGGCTTCATGGGGCGCACGGGCATCTATGAGATGATGATTCTGTCGGCGCGCCTGCGCAGCTTGCTGTCCTCGCAGCTGGATCTGGGCCGCTTCGGCACCGCCGCACTGGCCGAGGGCATGCAGCCGCTGCGTATATCGGCGGCGGCGCAGGTGGCGCGAGGACTCACCACGGTGCAGGAAGTGCTTACGGTGCTGCCGCCGATCGAGTTGCCGGAAGGCCATTCCCACTGACTGCGTTGAAGCTCGCCTGTTGATGAAACCTGCCTCTCGATGAAACCCGTTCTGATCATTCGTACCGGTCGTGCACCCGACCCGATCCGCGCCCGTCATGGCGATTTTCCGCACTGGTTCCGGCTCGGCGCGCAGCTTGCGCCGGAGCGGGTGCGTGTTGTCGATGTAGCCGCGGGCGAGGCTTTGCCGCCTCCTGGCGAAGTGGCCGGTGCGTTGATTACCGGCTCCGCGGCGATGGTGACGGAGCGCGCGGCATGGAGCGAGCGCACGGCGGGGTGGATCCGCGATGCGATGGATCTGGAGTTGCCGCTGTTCGGCGTCTGCTATGGCCATCAGCTGATGGCGCATGCGCTGGGTGGGCGGGTGGATTATCTGCCCGGCGGGCGCGAGATCGGCACGATGCTGATCCGGGTGGCGGAGCACGCCAAGAACGATGCGGTGGCCTCGACTTTGCCGGCTTCGTTCCGGGCGCACACCACGCATGAGCAGAGCGTGCTGGAGCTGCCGAAAGAGGCGACGGTGCTCGCGGGTTCGGAACGCGATCCCCATCATCTGCTGCGCTATGGCAAGAATGCGGTGAGCGTGCAGTTCCATCCGGAGTTCAACGCGGATGTGATGCGTGCGTACATCCATCGCAAGCGTGCCGACATGCATCGGGAAGGTTTCGATCCGCACCATACCTTCCGCCAGGTGGCGCCGACGCCGATCGCGCGGCGGCTGATGCGGTACTTCTCGCGCCATCACGGGATGGCGGCGCTGCGCTGACGATCAACGGTTGCCGCGTGGCGGCATCGGGAACGGCGTGACCTTCTGCCCGTCGCTGGCGTCGCGGATGGCCAGCGAGCCTTTGCGCTCGACTTCTTCGATCCGGATAACCGACTGCATGGGCAGATGCAGGACGCGGGTGTCCTTGAATTCCTCGCGCAGTTTTTCTTCGGTCGGGTCGACCAGAATGCCTTCGCCAGCGGGTTCGAACACGAGTTCACCTACTTCGGTGAAGCCCCATAGCGCGCTGGAAGCTACGTGCCGGGCGTAGAGCTCGTAGCTCTTGCCCAGATGCAGGAAGGTGACTTTGTAGAGTTTCTTGCTGCGCATGGATGCAAGTTTATCCGCGCATGCGCCGGACGACGGCATTGCGCGACAGCAGCGCATAGATCACGCCGAACAGGAAACCCGCGATGTGAGTCCACCACACGACGGCGCCGTAGCTGGGGCCGGCGTAGCTGAAAAGCAGCTGCAGCAATACCCAGATGCCAATAAGCAGGAAAGCGGGTACGCGAACGAATTCCAGGTAGAGACCCAGTGGCAGCACCAGGCCCAGGCGCTCGCGCGGAAATAGCGCGATGTAGGTGCCGAGCACGGCGGAAACCGCGCCGCTGCAGCCGATGATGGGGGAGTGCACACCGGCGAGCGAAAGTGCGCCGACCAGGTTGGCGACGATGCCGCCGAACAGGAACAACAGAAAAAAGCGCGCCGAACCGAGCGTGCGTTCGGATGGCAGTCCGAAGATCACCAGGAACAGCATATTGCCGAGCACATGCAGCCACGCGACGTGGATGAAGAGCGCGGTGACCAGGCGCAGCAGCGATGGATCGTGCAGCTGCGCAAGGATCGGTTCCTTGGCGTCGAAAATATTCGCCGGCACCGTGCCCCATTCGAGCAGCAGTGACAGGCGCTGGCGCGGCGGCAGCACGGCGAGTCCGATAAAGCTCAGCACGCAGGCCAGCACGAGCAACATGGTGACCCACGGCGTACGTTGCCGGCGGCGGGTTTCGACTTGGACAAACACGCGGTGATCCCCCGATTGGCGCATGGGTCCCTGAAGAGTCGAATCATAGGCCAAGCGGGTGTGGCGTATGGGCGTTCTTTGCTTGCTGTTTGGCGTTGTGGACGGTCGGATGGCCAAGCAGGTGGCGGTAGTGCGCTATTTACGCGGCTGGAACGCTGCCGCGGATTATGTGTACGGATTAACTCGTGTCGAATAGAGCGCTTATGACGTTATCGATATCGAGCACAAGGCGGAGCTAATGCAGTGATTATGTTTGGTGCAAGAAAAAACCCTCACCGAGGCGGTGAGGGTTTTAGGATAAAGCCCCTGGCGATGACCTACTCTTGCATAGCAAGCTACACTACCATCGGCGCAGCTGCGTTTCACTTCCGAGTTC
>NZ_JAAOYS010000003.1:0-500406 GCF_011759495.1 Dyella sp. SG562 | reverse complement strand
TCCGCGTTCAGCCGCCTTGCGGTCGATCCTGCCTTGCTCATCGCCTCTCCCGGTCATCAACACTATGGGTGTTGCATTGACCCGTTGAAACCGCCGGCCCAAAGAGAAAGTAACCAAAGAGAGAATGGCCTAAGAGCAAAGGCTCGCGACGCGACTAGAAGGAGCGGTGGGCGGCTGCGGTAGCCTGATTAACCTGGGTCTACACGAAACATCAGTGCGTTTACGTAGCGGGTGCTTCAACGTGCCGTGGCGAAGAGGAAGTTCAGCGACTGAGGCGGCTTCTGCTTTTCGCTCCTGTATGCGACGCCACCACACTTCTCCCTCTCCCCTCCGGGGAGAGGGTCGGGGTGAGGGGCCGGGCGGAGCGGGGCGATGAATCCCGATGCAATGCGTCTCTTCCCTTCGCTCACCCCGAAGAGAAGAGACGCCCCATGCAGAGCGCTACTCCGCGCTATCGACCTTCACTTCCACTCGCCGGTTCGGTGCCAGGCAGGCGATCAGTTCCGCGCGCTTGCCGTCCGGGCAGTCCTTCACCTGATCGGCCTTGCCATGTCCTTCGGCGCTGATCCGCTGTGCCGGCAC
Organism: Dyella sp. SG562; assembly: GCF_011759495.1. Taxonomy (NCBI): domain Bacteria; kingdom Pseudomonadati; phylum Pseudomonadota; class Gammaproteobacteria; order Lysobacterales; family Rhodanobacteraceae; genus Dyella; species Dyella sp. SG562. The sequence goes on along the minus strand of NZ_JAAOYS010000003.1, from coordinate 499,824 downwards.
GCCGGCGCGTACCAGTTCGGCTTTTACCGATTCGGCGCGGCGCTGCGATAGCTGCTGGTTGTAGGCATCGCTGCCCAGGCGGTCGGTGTAGCCGTCGATGCGTACCGAGCGCAGTTTGTCGCCCTGCCCGCTCAGTTCCGCGGCGAGGTCGTCCACCGTGCGGCGGCCCGTTGGCGACAGCTCGGACTTGTCGAATGCGAACAGTGCATCGGCGGAAAGTACGCGCGGCTTGCTTGCCGCCGCCGCGGGTGCGGGTGCCGGCGGCTTCGGCTCATCCAGCAAGGCCGCGCAGGATTCTGGCTTCCAGTAGAAGCTGCGCGCCAGCTTGTTTTCGTCGAACAGCACCTTGTACTGGCACACCGTTACTTCGTCGCTGCCGGGTTTGCGGAAGTTGAACAGGTAGTTCCACTCGCGCACGCCCCACACGCCTTCGCTGAAATGCGGATAGCCGATCAGGTCGGACACCTGCGGCTTGTTGAGGCCGGCCTTGATCTGCCGCAGGTTGGCCAGGTTCGGGAAGGTGCCGCCCTTGTGCATCGGCGTGGTGTCGCCGGGCTCCGGCCAGACCATCTGGCCAGCCGAGCCGCCATCCTTGGCGATGTCGTGGCTCACATTGCCGCAGGCGGCCAGGGCCAGCGCGAACGAGGCCAGGGCGAGGTGCTTGATCGAGATACGCATGGAATGGACTCCTTGAAGATCGCTCATGGTCTTGTTCGCGCTCACCACACCACCCCCGCGCCGACGCCGGCGCCGGCATCGCCGCGCGAGTTGGTGGTGGCATTGAGCTTGAATACGTAGCGGCCGCTCTCGGTGATGGTGGACACGCCGACCGCAATGCCGTTCTCGCCGTGGAACGTGCCCAGCGCCACGCCGGCCGAACTCTGGTTCGGCTGGTAGGCCTGCGGCAGGCTGGCCATGGCCATGGCCGAGGCGATGCCGGCATTGGCGCGGTTGCCGATGCGGTTGAGGTCGCGGTCCACCGACTGGAAGCGCTGGTCGACGTAGTCCTTCGACCAGTTCTTGGCGCTCTGGATGGCGTCGTTGAGCTGGCCCACGTTCACCGCGTCGGTAGCGTTGGTGCCGGCCGCCACGTTGGTGACGGTGCGCTCGTGGCCCACCGAACCGACCGACACGGTATTGGCGGTATTGGCTACCGAGTTGGCGCCGATCGCCACGCTGTTGTCGCCGGTGGCGCTGGAGTTGCCGCCGATCGCCGTACTGTTGTTGCCCGAGGCGTTGGAGTTGGCGCCGGCCGCGGTGGAGTTGTTGCCGGTGGCGGTGGCGTTCTTGGTGTTGTCGACGCTGGTCTGGTAGGTGTTGTTGGTAGTGCCCGGCCCCTGCGACGGCAGGTTGTTCACCGTGTTGGTCAGGTTCTGCAGGCTGGTGTAGAGCTGCTGCAGGGTCTGGTTGGTGGCGAACAGCTGCGAGCCGTTGATCGCATCCGTGCTGCTGCCGCTGATGCGGCCCGCCGCCACGTTGGTAAGCGTGCGCTCCGCGCCCACGCTGCCCACGCTCACCGTCGAACCCGGCGTCGCGCCGGCGAAGTTGTAGGTGGTGCCCGCCAAGGTTGCGCTGGCCGTACCCACCGCCGCGTCGGTCTTCGAACCCGCGCCGAGCGCCACGCTGCCGGCGAATGCCGCTTCCGTACCCGCGCCCAGCGCCATCGCCTGGATACCGTTGGAGGTGGCATTGGTACCGAGCGCCACGCCATCGGCCAGGTTCACCGTGGCGTTCTGGCCGATCGCCGTGCCGCCCGGAGCCGTCTGCTGCACGATCGCACCGTTGCCGATGCCTACGCCGTTGTCGCCGTTGACCGTGGTCTTCGGGCCGACCGCCACGGACTCCGCACCCGCCGCCAGCGAATCGCTCGCGGTGGAGTTGGCGTGGAAGTACTTGATCGGCGTGACCGAGAACGAGGACATCGCACCCTTCAACTGGCGCAAGGTCACGGCATCCTGGTCGAGCGTGCCGTCCGCCACGTTGGTGATCTGGCGGAAGTCGGTGGTGTTGCCCACCGACACCGCGCCGAGCAGGTTGCGGTCCGTGGTGTTGTACGGAATCACATTGGTGCCGACGATGATCGAGCCGGACGCCGGCGCGATCGCACGATCGGACACCGCTCCCGAACCCAGCGCCACGCCGCCCAGCACCGATACCCCGGTATTCTGGCCCAGCGAAGTACCGGAAGCCGCCGTGGCCGTGGCGCCCACGCCCGCGGCCAGCGAGTTGGCACCCGTCGCGCCGTTGTTGGCGTAGTTGCCGCCCTGCGTGCCGCCGTCGTTGACGCTGTAGTAGTGCGTGGCGTTGGCGATCACGGTGCTGTTCAACGTGTCGATCGCCTGGTTGGTGGCGTACAGCTGCGAGCCGTTGATGGCATCGGTGCTGTTGCCGTTGACCTGGCCCGCGGCCACGTTGGTGACGGTGCGTTCGGCACCCGGCGCACCCACGCTCACCGTGCTGGTCGGCGTCGTGCCGGCATAGGTGTAGGTGTTGCCGGCGATGGTGCCGCTGCCGGTCTGCACTACGGCCGCGGTGCTCGAACCCGCGCCCAGCGCCACGTCGCCCACGTTCGCGCCGGCGGTGGCGCCATTGCCGATCGACACCGCGTTCTCCGTGTTGGCCGTCGACACCGGGCCGATCGCCACGCTGTTCAGGCCATTGGGCAGCGAATCGGCCAGGTTGGAGTTGGCGTGGAAATACTTGATGCCGCCGGTGTTGATCTGGTTGAACACCTGCTGCAGCGAGCTGTAGGTGTTGCCGCCGTAGGTGATGCTGGTATTGAGCGTGCCGGTGGCCGGATCGTAGGTGGTGTTGCCGCCGTAGCTGGTGGCGATCGAGTTGCCCAGGTTGGTGACGGTATTGCCCAGATTGGTGACGCTGGTGCCTACCGTGCCGATCGCCTGGTTGGTCTGGTACAGCTGCGAGCCGTTGATCGCATCGGTGCTGTTCTGGTCCAGGCGGCCGGCGGCCACGTTGGTGATGGTGCGCTCCGCACCGGTGGTACCGACGCTGATGGTGCTGCCCGGCGTGGTGCCGGCGAAAGCGTAGGTCTGGCCGTTGATCACCGTGTTGGGCGTACCCACCGCCGCGGCCGTGACCGAACCCGCGCCCAGCGCCACGCTGCCGGCGAACGCCGCCTGCGAGCCCTGGCCGATGGCCACCGCCTGGATGCCGTTGGAGGTGGCATTGGTGCCCAGCGCCACGCCGTCAGCCAGGTTCACCGTGGCGTTCTGGCCGATCGCCGTGCCGCCCGGCGCGGTCTGCTGCACGATCGCACCGTTGCCCATGCCGATGCCGTTGTCGCCATTGACGGTGGTCTGCGGACCGATGGCTACCGACTCCGCACCGGCGGCCAGTGAGTCGGTCGCGCTGGAATTGGCGTGGAAGTACTTGATCGGCGTCACCGAGAACGAGCTCATCGCACCCTTCAGCTGGCGCAGGCTCACCGCATCCTGGTCCTGCGTGCCGTCCGCCAGGTTGGTGATCTGGCGGAAGTCGGTGGTGTTGCCCACCGACACCGCGCCGAGCAGGTTGCGGTCCGTGGTGTTGTACGGAATCACATTGGTGCCGACGATGATCGAGCCGGAGGCCGGCGCGATTGCCCGGTCGGACACCGCGCCTGCGCCGAGCGCGACGCCGCCCAGTATCGATACGCTGGTGCCCTGTCCCAGCGAGGTGCTGCGATCGGCCGCGGCAGTGGAACCGACGCCCGCGGCCAGCGCATTGACGCCGGTCGCGCCGTTGTTGGCGTAGTTGCCGCCCTGCGTGCCGTTGTCGTTGACGCTGTAGTAATGCGTTGCACCCGCCGCCACCACGTTGCTGAGGTTGTCGACCGCCTGGTTGGTCGCCCACAGCTGCGAGCCGTTGATCGCATCGGTGCTGCTGTTGCTGATGCGCCCGGCGGCCACGTTGGTGATGGTGCGCTCGGCACCGCCCGCGCCCACGCTCACCGTGCTCGCCGGCGTGGTGCCTGCGAAGTTGTAGGTGGTGCCGGCGATGGTGTAGCTAGCCGTGCCCACCGCCGTGGTGGTGGTGGATCCGGAGCCCAGCGCCACATCGTTGGCATTGGTGGCGACGGCACCGTTGCCGAACGCCACGCCGCCCGCCGCCTGCGCGGCACTGCCGTTGCCCAGCGCGACCGAGCCCACGCCCTGCGCGTTGTTGCCGTTGCCGATCGCCACCGCACCGTCGCCGTTGGAGGTGTTGTTCGAACCCACGGTGACGGCGCCGTTGCCGGTGGCGGAGTTCGGATCGCCGATCGCCACCGCGCCATTGCCGTTGACGGTCTGGCTTTCGCCCAGCGCCACCGCGCCGGTGCCGCCGAGCACCTGCGAGTTGTGGCCGCCGGCGATCGAGCCTGTACCCGCGCCCGCCGCGACAGTATTGGTGTCGCCCAGAGCCACGGTAGATGCGGCGAGCGCCTGCGAAGCATTGCCGACCGCGGTCGCATTGGCCGCCGACGAAGTCGCCGCATTGCCGACCGCTATCGCGTTCTGGCCAGACGCATTCGCATGAAGCCCGACCGCCGTTGCGGCAGCCCCCGACGCGGAAGTCTGGAAACCCGCGGCAAACGCAAAATTGGCTGAGGCGACGCTGCTGGCACCAAGAGCGGTGGCCTGCTGGACCGAGGCGTTCGCTCCTTGACCGAAGCTCGTCGCCCAATCGCCGGTCGCCTTCGCGCCGATACCGATGGCGGTGGCGAACGAGCCGTTCGCGTTGGCGTTGCCTCCGATCGCGATAGCGCCTCCCGATGGTCCGGTGGAAGCAGCGCTGGTACCGATCGCGATGCTGTCGACCGCGGACGAGGCTGCGCCGTTACCCACTGCCACGGCGTTCTGGGCGGAAGCGTTGGAATGAAGGCCGACGGCAGAGGCCCCCGAGCCGGTGGCCGACGCCTGGAACCCTGACGCCAGCGCGAAGGTGGCGCTGGCTGTGCTGCCGGCTCCCAGGGCCGTAGCCGTTTGCACCGTGGCGTTGGTGTTCTGTCCGAGCGCCACCGCCCAATCGCCGCCTGCCTTTGCATTCATGCCGATGGCCGCGGCGTAGGTGCCCGAAGCAGCGGCGCCCGGTCCGATGGCAATAGCGTTGGGGGAAGTGGCACCGTTGTTGAGGTAATTGGCCTGCTGCGTGCCACCGTCGGTGACGCTGAAGTAGTGCGTAGGCGCGCTGGTCGCGACCGCATTGACCGCCTGCGTCAGCGCATAGAGCTGCGAGCCGTTGATCGCATCCGTGCTGCTGCCGCTGATGCGGCCGGCGGCGACATTGGTGATGGTGCGCTGATTGGTACCACTGCCGACGCTCACGGTGCTGGTCGGTGTGGTGCCGGCGAAGTTGTAGGTGGTGCCGGCGATGGTGTAGCTGGCCGTACCGACCGCGGCAGCGGTGGTGGACCCGTTGCCCAGCGCCACGTCGCCGACATTGTTGGCGGCGGCCGAGTTTCCGAGTGCCAGCGTGCTGTTGGCGTTCGCGCCGGCGCCGGCACCCAGGGCCACCGCATTCGTCCCGTTCGCGGTGCTGATCCGGCCGATGGCGATGGCGCTCCCGCCGGTGGCACTCGAACTGGTACCGATCGCGATGCTCTGGTTGGTGTTGGCCACCGCCGTATCGCCGAACGCCACGGCACCGGCGGCCAGCGCCTGGCTGGTGCTGCCGATCGCGATACTGCCCTGGCCGACCACCGTGTTCTGGTAGCCGATGCCGACCGCGCCCTGCGCCGCGGTTCCGGCCGTACCCACCGCTTGCCCACCGCCGCCGACCATGTTGGTGTTACCCATCGCGACCGAGCCGTTGCCGGTGGCGGTGTTGTCCAGGCCGCTGGCGATCGCGCCGTTGCCGGTGGCGGTATTGGGATCGCCAATGGCGACAGCGCCATTGCCGCTGGCGACGTTGCCGGAGCCGACCGCGACGGCCTTGCCGCCGGTGGCGGTCGAGCCGTTGCCGATCGCCACGGCATCGCCCGCATTGGCGACCGTGGCGGTGCCGATGGCGATCGCGTTGGTGGCGGAAGAGGCAGACTGCCCGCCAATGGCGATGGAGTTATCCCCGCTGGCCGTCGCACTCGCGGTGGCATTTGCACCGATCGCGGTGGCCCCCACGCCCGTGGCATTGGCTCTCACACCCAGGCCTACCGCGTAATCCTTATTGGCGAGGGACTGTACGCCGATAGCGACGGAACCCGCGCCGCTGGATGTCACGTCCGTACCGATAGCCACCGCGCTTCCCGCGGTGGCCCCTGTATTGGCGGCCGTGCGCGCTCCGAGATAAATCGAATTAGTGCCGGAAGCGATCGCACCAGCGCCTTGAGCGATCGCGTTCAAAGCAGAACCATTGGCTCCTGAGCCCAGGACGACGGCACCTTGCCCACTCGCCTTGGTCAAATAGCCGATCGCTACGGCATTGACACCGCTCACCGCCGACTGCAGGCCCATGCCGATCGAGTACTGGCCTGACACGCTCACGTCCGTACCGATGGCGATGGCCGATTCGGCCGACGCGCCAGTACCCACGGTGCGCGCGCCAAGATAAACCGCATTGAGCGCTGTTGCATAAGCTTGCCAACCGGCGGCGGTCGCATGAGTGGCGGTGCTTTGCGATGACAAGCCGACCGCCGTTGCGCCATCAGCCGAAGCTTTGCTGGATGCGCCCAGCGCAGTGGCCTGGCCCGTACTTGCCGCGGCGCCGGAACCAAGGGCTACGGCATTGATGGCGCCGGTCGCGCTGGCCGAAGGACCGATCGCCACGCTGTTGCCGGAGTTGACATCGACGGAACTGAGAGCGCCGATGGACACCGCGTTGCCGCCGACAGCTTTCGCGACCGTACCGATGGCGACACCACTGACGCCGGAGGCGGTGACGTCCTGGCCTATACCGATGGAGCTATTGGCGAGCGCACCAGTGCCCGCTGCCGTGCGTGCACCGAGATAGATCGAATTGACGCCGGTCGTGTATGCCTGGAAGCCGAGGGAGATGCCGTTCTGGGCTGCCGCGTGCGAGTTGTACCCCACCGCCAGTGCGCCCAGCACGTCGGCATGCGCAAGCGAACCGAGCGCGGTGGCTCCTACGCCGCTTGCCGCGGAACTGAGGCCCATGCACGCAGCGGTACTGTTATAGGCGTTGTAAGGCGCCGCCGAGCAATCCACCGACTGCGCCTGCGCTGTCGCCGACCACCCGACCCAGCCAAACGCGACCATCGCGGTGAACACGCCCGCGCCCAACGGACGCAGCACGCCGCGCGCATCGCCCTTGGTACTGGCGCCACGCCGGCTCGTCGCCAGCTCCGACACCACCACGAGCTGCTGCAGCGCGCGGTTCCAGACCTTGCCGTAAATCTTGTTCATGACGATCTCCTTGCATGGGGCGAGTGCAAATCAAGGAGGCGCGCGGATCCGGCGACGCGGGCGCGCAAAGACCCGGAGCGCGCAACCGCCATCGGGTTCCGCGCTATCGGCGCCTGCGGCGCGCGTGCAGGTTGTGGTTCCGCGGCCCGTGTGTTTCAGGCGTTCGCGACGAGCGCGAACATCACGGCGACGGTGCCCGGGACATGGCCCGGATCAGTCGCTCATAAGCGCGGAAGCGGCGCGAGGCCGCGACATGGTTGGATGGGGATCCCCTGGATCGGCGGGCGCTGGAATCGCTTGTGCTCGACCAACGTCATTGTCGACTACTCCCGTATGGCTTCCATCTGTGGATACGTGTCCTTTGCGTATGCCACTTCCCTTCCTGGGAAGGCCGCCCCTTTCCATTCGTTTCCACCGCCGCTGCCGGAGTGCGCGCGAAACCGCGCGCCGGAAAGCGCGATGCGTGATCGTGGTCGAACCGGCGATGCGCGCGATGGCACGCCCACCGGCGAAAAACGCCAGGGCACTGCGTGCCTGCGATACTCGCCATCTGCTCTGGTGATTTTTCGCGCAGGGCATGTGCGCACGCGCGCGCATCAACGTTTGCCACGGCATGCATCCGCGCGGCCACCGGCAGCAACCTGCACGGCTGGCTCGGACTGGGTTTCCGCACGCGCGGGCACTGGCCCATTGCTTTCTCCCATGGCGCTGCATGGGAACACGGGAAGGTGGAACGTTTTCGCGGGGCAGCACTTTCCCGTGGCGCGGCGGACGCGCCATGGCAGGAACACATGCTTTGCCGGGCGAAACGCTGCTTCCGGATGCCCCCTGCACCTCGCTGTCTGGGGCCGCGTCCAGGCCCGTCGCTTCCTGGCGATGAGGCGTGAACGCAACCGTTGATTGGCATTCACGGATGGAAGCCGATGCGGGCCATCCAAGAATGCTTCCGTGAGACTACGCAGGTTTTGAGCAACGAAAAGTAGTGCCGCGCGGAGTTGCGAGCTGCGTCACTCTATTTTCCGGTAACGCTTTGTCGCTGATCTTTTCCGTCACGCGAGCCGTGACATTGATGCGCCGAAGACTTGAAAGATTGCGCAATCTAAAAATATTTGGACGTCCAAACAGAATGTCGCGCGATGCCGTCGCGGTCGCCGATCGCGATGATCGGAAGCCGGTTGCGAAACATGCGCGATGCATATCATCCGGGCGCCATGCGCACGCCGGAAACGATGGCTCAGGGGCAATCGCGCAAGGAGAAGATCGGCGCCATCGGCACCCATTTCTGTCCAGGCTGCGCCCACGGCAGGCGTTGCTGGAAGCTGTCCATCAAGGCCTCCCACGCCTGCACGCGCGGGTTGGCGGCATCGGCGGCGGCCTTTGCGGCGCCGTCGAAATCCTCGGCCACGTCCATCACCAGCACCAGGCGGTTGCCGGTGCGGAAGATCTCCAGGTCGCGCACGCCTGCATCGCGGATCGAGGCGACGATCTCCGGCCAGATCTGCTCCGGCCGGTGCCAGCGTTCGTATTCGGCGATCAGCGCCGGGTCGTCGCGAAGATCCAGCGCGAAGTACATGCGCGGCATGTCAGCGCTCCGCCGCGCCGCGCATGCGCGCGAACAGCAGGATCACCACGAAGCTCACCGCCGGCACCAGCATGGCGCGCGCGATGTCCGCGGCATCCGACACCGCGCCCATCACCGCCGTCAGCACCGCGCCGCCGATGATGGTCATCACCAGCAGGGCCGAACCGAGCTTGCGCTCGTCGTCGCCGCGGCCTTCCACGCCCAGCGCGAAGATGGTGGGATACATCACCGACATGAAGAAGCTGCACGCCACCAGCGCGCAGGCGCCCAGCGCTCCGGGCACCGCCACCGCGAACACGGTGAGCACCACGTTCACCGCGGCGAACAGCGCGAGCAACCGGCGCGGCGCGACATAGCGCATCAGCGCGCCGCCGGCGAAGCGCCCGGCCATGAAGCAGGCGAGGGACACGAGCATATAGTTGGCGGCGAGCTTGGCCGGCGTGCCGGGCACGGTTGCCTGCACGTAGCGGATCAGGTAGCTCCACACGCCCACCTGCGCGCCCACGTAGAAGAACTGCGCGGCCAGCGTGGCGAGGAAGCGGCGGTCGCCCAGCAGGCGCGCCAGCACGCCTTGGCCTTGCGCCGCGCCGCCCTCTCCCACCGCATGCACGGCGGGAAAGCGCGTGAGCACGATCAGCAGCCCCCAGGCCAGCACCACCAGGCCGATGGCCAGGTACGGCAGCTGCACCGCCGCGGTCTCGTGCGCGACGAAAGCAGCGCGCTCGGCGGCGCTCAAGGCGGCGAGTTGTTCGGGCGTGTGTTCGACACCGGAAAAGATGAAGTGCTGGCCGATCAGGATGCCGGTGATCGAACCCAGGGGATTGAAGGCCTGCGCCAGGTTCAGGCGGCGCGCCGCGGTTTCGCGCGGGCCCAGCAAAGTCACGAACGGATTGGCGGAGGTCTCCAGGAAAGCCAGCCCGCTGGCGATCACGAACAGCGCGAACAGAAAGAAACCGTACGTGCCCTGCTCCGCCGCCGGCCAGAACAGCAAGGCGCCCAGCCCGTACAGCGCCAGCCCGAACACCACCGCGCTCTTGTAGCCGAAGCGGCGCATATAGATGCCGGCCGGCATCGCCACCAGGAAGTAGCCCAGGTAGAACGCGCTCTGTACCAGGCCCGCCTGGAAGTCGTTCAGCACGAACGCCTTCTTGAACTGCGGGATCAGCACGTCGTTGAGGTTGTTGGCCACGCCCCACAGGAAGAACAGGCTGACGATCAGCGCCAGGGGAATCCACGGATGGCCGGCTACCCGCGCCGAGGGCGCCGCCAGCTGCGGCGTTTGCGTTGTCGTGTCCAAACTGCCTACCCCGCTGGCTGGCGTCCCTGGAGGGACAAGTCGCGACAGATTGTGCAAATATGAACAGCAAATTCACCCGTAACACAAGATGCAACGCAGCAAGGGGCCGCTGCGTGGCGCTACAGGACGCGCTGAGGCAATCTTGCCGGTCATCGAAGGGATCATCGAGGGGACCCCCAGCATCATGCCCAAGCAGAGCACACCCAAGTACCGCGCGCCCGCGCTGGACAAAGGCCTGGACATCCTGGAGCTGCTCGCCGGCTCGCCGGTGCCGCTGAGCATCGCCGAGGTCTCCGAGGGCGTAGGCCGGTCCCGCGGCGAGATCTTCCGCATGCTGCAGGTGCTGGAGGAGCGCGACTACATCATGCGCGGCGAGGGCGACTCCGGTTACTCGATCACGCCGCGCCTGTTCCGCCTGGGGATGGAGCAGCCGCCGCTGAAGACCGCGGTCGAAGCGGCCTTGCCTGTCATGCATCGCCTGGCCCACTCGGTCGACCAGTCCTGCCACCTGGTGGTGCCCTCGCGCGAGCAGATCGTGGTGATCGCGCGCATCGACCCGCCCGGCGAGATCGGCCTGGTAGTGCGCGTCGGCCACCGCCGCCCGATGTCGCAGGCCACCTCCGGCCACGTGCTGCTGGCGTTCCAGACCGACGAAGTGCAGAAGCTGTGGCTGGACATGATCGCCGCGCACGAACCCGAGCTCGACCGCAAGAAACTGCTAAAGCACGCCGCGCTGGTGCATTCGCGCGGCTACGCCACCGCACCCAGCCATATCGTCGACGGCGTGACCGACCTGTCGGCGCCGGTGATGCAGCACGGCAGCGCGGTGTGCGCGCTGACGGTGCCGTTCATCGAGCGGCGCGCTTCGGCGATCAGCGAGAAGCTGACGCTGGAGCATCTGCGCCAGGCGGCGGCGGATATCTCCGACACGCTGCAATACGGCGGCCCTTCGCGAGCGGATTGAACCGGACGGATCCGCACACGCGTTAGCGCGTTAACGGGCAAAGGCATACGTTTTTCACGCTCCGCCACGGCAAGGATGCCGACACTGGCTTGCCCTCAGGCCGCCCAGGAGCGCGTCATGCCGTCGTCCCTTCCGCGCTGGTGCATCGTGATCCCCTGCCACAACGAGGAACGCGCCATCGGCGGCGTGCTGGCCAGTGCGCAACGGCTGGGCGTGCCGATCTGCGTGGTGGACGACGGTTCCACCGACGCCACGGCGAAGATCGTCGCGCGCCATGCCGGCGTGACCCTGCTGCGCCACCAGGGCCGGCACGGCAAGGGCGAGGCGCTGCGCACCGGCCTGCGCGCCGCGCGGCAGAGCGGTTTCGAAGCGGTGCTGACCATGGACGGCGACGGCCAGCATCAGGCCGACGACGTGCCCTATATGCTGGCCGCCGCCAAGCGCCACCCCGGCAGCGTGGTGATCGGCGCGCGCCTGCTGGATACCGAACGCCAACCCCGCGCCCGCCACATCGCCAACCGCGTCGCCGACTGGGGCATCTCCTGGGCCTGCGCCCGCGGCATCGCCGACACGCAGAGCGGCCAGCGCTGGTATCCGCCGTCCGTACTCGAGCTGGCCGATACCGCCACCACGAACGGCTTCGCCTACGAGGCCTCGCTGCTGATCCGCGCCTGCCGCGAAAGCGGCGTCGACGTCGTTTCCATCCCCATCCCCTCGCGCTATGGCGCGCAGTTCCGCCACAGCCATTTCCGCCCGCTGCTGGACGTGGCGCGCATCACCTGCGCCACCGCCATGCACCTGCTGAGCTACGGGAAACTGCGCGAAAGCTACCGCCTGGCCCGGGAACGCCAGGCCTGCGTCGAGCACCATCGCGTGCGCATCGCCGCCGACGGCGCCCACCTCAGCACCGGCCTTCCCGGGGGATTCGGCTGACCAGCTCTTCCACGCCGGGCGTGGCCATGCCCAGCGTCTCGCGCAAATGCTCCAGCACGCGCCGGTTGCGCGCCTGCGTCTGGCTGGCGATGGCATCGCGCACCACCTGCACCTTGTAGCCATGCACGTGCGCATCCAGCGCGGTGGTGAACACGCAGGCATCGCCGGCCATGCCCGCCAGCACCAGCTCCCCGACCTGCAAGTGTTCCAGCAGCGCGGGCAGCTGCGTGCGGTAGAACGCCGAATGGCGCGACTTCAGCAGACGCACGTCCTCGCGCCCCGGCATCAGCGCATCGGCTGCTTCGCGCGATACGGCAGGGCCGGCTTCGCGCGTGTACGCGACCACGCCGTGCAGGTCCTCATGCCAGCGGTCGAAGTTGTCATTGACGTAGACGACCGGCACGCCCCGGCCACGGAAATGCTCGCGCAACAGCGCAAGCTGCGGGATCGCCGGGCGGAACTGCTCTGCCAGTCCGGTACCGCCTTCGAAGCGGAAGTCGTTGAAGACGTCGACGATCAGCAGGGCCTGGCGATGGGGTTGCACCATGGCCGCAACGTGGCACCCGGATGGTCAACGGGGAGTGTTGGGGACGTGGAATTTTTCGGCAACGCACCGCCAGGCTTTCACTGGCGCTACGGCAGCCTGAACTTGCGCGTGGCGCGCAGCGGCCAGATCGACGTAAAGCGAGTGCCGCCGACCAGGCGGTGGGCGGCCGAAACGCCGTTCAGAACGCCCAATCCATCGAGCACATCCTTGGCGCGCCGGAAGGCATGCCGCGGGTCAGCGGTGAGCATGAAAAGATTGATCTCCTTCGGGCTGACATCGTAGCCCTCCAGTTCGACCGCATCGCCCAAGGCCTCCTTCAACTTGCCCTCGATGGCCGCGAGAAAGGCTTCGTCGGCCAGGGATTTGCGCCAGAACTTGATGACGAGCTGATAGTCCATCGAATGATTGTATGCCCTGTTCCGGGTCGTCGGCAGAGCTTATGCAAGCGCCATCGGAGTCGCTCGAGGCGGTCGCTAAAGATTCTGACAGCGGGCCGGGCCGCCCCATGGTCTGCTTTACCTGCCCGGCGTCGGGTGCAACCACAGGCCAGCAGCATGAACCGCGAACAGAAAGAGCGTGCCGGGCTTTTCCATCAACTGCATGCCGGCCCAGGGCCATTGATGCTGCCCAACGCCTGGGATGCCGCCAGTGCCAGGGTGATCGAAAACGCGGGCGCCAAGGCGATCGCCACCACCAGCGCCGGCATGGCCTGGGCGCTGGGCTATCCCGACGGCGAGCAGATGCCCGTACAGGAGCTGCTGGCGGCCTGCCGGCGCGTTTGCCGGGTGGTCGGCGCGCCGGTCAGCGTCGATATCGAACGTGGCTATGCGCTCGATGCCCAGGACACCGGCAACCTGGCCGAGGCGCTGATCCAGCTGGGCGTCGTGGGTATCAATATCGAAGACGGCACCGACCCGGGCTCGCGGACGCTGGGGCATCCCGGCGTGCTCAGCGAGCGCATTGCCTGCGTGCGGAGGATTGCGCGGCATCGTGACCTGCCTTTCTTCATCAATGCGCGCATCGATACGTATCTGAGCGATCTGCCGGCCGAAGCACGCCTGGAGGAAACGCGAAAGCGCGCGCTGGCCTATGTCGATGCCGGCGCTAATGGCATCTTCGTTCCCGGCCTGGCCGAGGCCGCGGACATCGCTACGCTCGTGCAATGGCTGCCGGTGCCGCTCAACGTCTATGCCGGCTATCCGGGCGCACCGGGCTCGCAGGCGCTGGAACAGCTGGGCGTGCGGCGCATCAGCCTGGGGTGCGGACCGATGCAGGCCACGCTGGCACACCTGGGCGCCATCGCGGCGGAAGCGCTCGATGAAGGCCGCCACGACACGATGGGCAAGCGGATGTTGACCCCAGCCCAAGCGAATGGCCTGTTTCGCACGAGCGAGCACGAGAAGGCCGGCGTCCAGCGATACGCAAGCCGTGCCGTGGCCAGCGCGGCGGCGACAGCGTAGGAACACGGGGCGGCGCCACGAAGGGTTTCGGGTATGAGGCCACCCACGAGGACGGCCACAGGTGGAACGCAAGCGGTGGAATGGGCAGGAACCCAGCCAGGCCAGAAACATGGCCCGCGGCGTGCGATGCCCGCGCACCTGGGTCTGGCAAGCTTGCGAAGCAACGCTTGCAGGCGTCATACCCACCCGGCACTCTAGGCGGCTTTCGCCAACCGGGAATCCCCATGTCGAACCTCGACAACATCCTCCAGATCATGCCCGCCACCGGCTGGGTCGCCGTCTACGACGAAGCCGGCGAAGAAAGCGCCCAGGCCATCGTCTGCTTCGCCCTGGTCGAATCCGAAACCGGCGGCACCCGCCGCCGCAGCGTCCGCCCGATGTGCGCCGACGGCCGTGCCGTCGCCTTCGCCGACGAAGCGCCGAACTTCGTGCGCGTCGAAGAGCTCGAAGCCTTCGAGGAAGACGAGGAAGACGAAGAGGAAGAAGAAGACGAGGAATAAGCCCCCGTCCGCTCAGGCCAGCTGGCGCGCCGCCAGCTGGCCGAGTTTTTTCAGCGCCTGCTCCAGCCGCGCATCCCACGGCATCCCGCAGCTCAGGCGCAGGCAATCGCGGTAATCCCCGCGGCTGGAAAACAGCACGCCTGGCGAAGTGCCGATGCCCTGCCCCAGCGCCGCCTCGAACAGAGCCTCGCCATCGCCGCCCGGCGGCAATTGCAGCCACAGCGACAGGCCGCCCCGCGGCTCGCAGGCGCGCGTGCCCGCCGGCCAGTGCCGCGCGATCGCCTCGTGCAGGCGCTGCGCGTTGTCCGCCAGCGCGCGGCGCAGGCGCCGCAGATGGCGTTCCAGATCGTGCTTCTGCAGGTAATCGGCCATCGCCAGCTGCGGCAGGCTGGCCGCGCCGACGGTGGAGAAATACTTGGCGCGCACCAGCGCATCCGTCCATGCGCCGGCCGCCATCCAGCCCAGGCGCAGGCCCGGCGACAGCGATTTGGAAAACGAACCGCAACTGATCACGTTGCCGCGCGTATCCCAGCGGCGCAGCGGCGATGGGCGTTCGCCTGACCAAGCGAGATCGCCGTAGACGTCGTCCTCGATCACCACCGTGCCATGCCGCGCGCAACTGGCCAGCAGCGCCTGCTTCGCCGCGTCGCTGGTGACGCTGCCCAGCGGATTGTTGAAGTTCGGCACCAGCACCGCCGCGCGCACGCGGTTCTGCTGCAGCAGTTGATCGAGCCGCACCGCATCGATGCCCTGCCCGGGCAGGTTCGGTACCTCCAGCACCTTCAAGCGCAACGTCGCTACGGCCTGCAGAATGCCGTGATACGTCGGCGTCTCCACCAGCACCACGTCGCCCGGCGCAGTGAGCGTGCGCAGCGCAAGGCTGATGCCTTCCATCGCGCCGGCGGTGATCACGATCTCGTCCGGCGACACCGCGGCGCCCAATTGCGCATACCGGCGGGCGATCTGCCGGCGCAGCGCGGGCAGGCCTTGCGGCGGCGCGTAGTCGAGCGCTACGGCGGGATGGTGGCGCAGGCTGCGGCTCAATGCCGCCGTGAGCGCCGCCTGCGGCAACAGCGCGAGCGAGGGCGTGGCGCTGTGCAGCGGCAGCACGTCGCCGCGCGCCAGCATGTCGAGCACCTCCTGCAACGCAGGGTTGTTCACCGTGCCCGGCGCGCGCCGGCGCATCGGCCTGGCATCGGGCGGCGGCGGCGCGGCGGCCCGCACGTAATAGCCCGAACG
The DNA here is from genome assembly GCF_011759495.1 of Dyella sp. SG562. NCBI lineage: Bacteria > Pseudomonadati > Pseudomonadota > Gammaproteobacteria > Lysobacterales > Rhodanobacteraceae > Dyella > Dyella sp. SG562. The sequence continues at coordinate 483,965 of NZ_JAAOYS010000003.1, read as the reverse complement.
CGGACGCGCCAGCACCAGGCCCTCCCGTTCCAGTTGCAGGCAGGCCTGTACCGCGGTGGCCGCACTCAAGCCATGGCCTTGCGCCAGCTGGCGGATCGACGGCAGGCGCTCGCCCGCGCGCAGGGCGCCGCGGGCGATCTGGCCGCGCAGTTCGCCGGCCAGGCGTTCGTAGAGCAGCATGGCGCCCTCCCAACTGTATCGGTCTAATTTCATCCTATCTGAATCTGTATCGGTTGAGGCAAGCGGCCTACGCTGGCCTCGTCGCCCACAGAGAAAACGCCATGACCTCCCTGCCCGGCCGCGGCGATTCGCGCGCGGCCCTGCTCCAGCTGCTGTTCGCCGAACTGCTGATCGGCTCGGTCGGCGTGTTCGTGCACGAGAGCGGCCAGGACGCCGTCACCGCCGTGTTCTACCGCTGCCTGTTCGGCGGCCTGTTCCTGCTGGTGCTCGGCCTGGCCCGCGGCTATCTGCGCGGGCTGTGGCAGGATCGCGCCCTGCTGCGCGGCGCCGTGTTCAGCGGCATCCTGCTGGTGCTCAACTGGGTGGCGCTGTTCGCCGGCATGGCGCGTTCGTCGATCGGCGTGGCCACCCTGGTCTATCACTTCTTCCCGTTCGTGATGCTGATCCTCGCCGCGCTGCTGCAGGGCGAGCGCACGCATCCGGCGGACCTGGGCTGGACCCTGCTGGGCTTTATCGGCGTGGCCTGTTCGGCCGATCCCCTCAAGCTGTGGCGCGACGCCGACACCTCGTACCTGATCGGCATCGGCCTGACCCTGCTGGGCGCGCTGCTCTGCGGTGCTTCCTTGCTGATGTCGCGCACGATCGGACGCGAGCGGCCGTTTGCGCTGGTGATGATCCAATGCTGGGTGGGCGTGCTGATGCTGGCGGGATTTTCCAGCCCCGGCGTGTTCCACGTCGGCACGCACTGGTGGTGGCTGTGCGGGCTGGGCGTGATCCACAGCGGCATCGTCTACATGCTGTTCTATTCCTCGTATCCGCGCCTGCCGGTGGTGACCATCGCGGTGGTGGCGTTCGTGTATCCGCTGGTTACCTTGCTGCTGGATTACCTGATCTACGGGCATCGGCTGGCGCCGGTGCAACTGGCGGGGCTGGCCCTGATCGTGGCGGGGACGCTCGGGGTCAATCTGAAGTGGCGGCTGGGCGCGGGCCGCAGGGTGGGCAAGGCCGTGTCCACCTGACCGGTCGACCGCTGGTCACGCTCGCGGCACCGCTCGTCACCGGAGGCGCGACCGCCGCCCGGTGCGCATCTAGCCTCGCCGTGTTTCCCATGACGAGGCACGACCGATGCGCCGCCTGCTCCCCCTGGCTTTCCTGCTCACCTTCGGCGGCATCGCCTCCGCGACCGACAACCCCACGGCAGCGGCGCTGTTCGCGCCCGGCGTGATCTCCGGCGCCGGCGACGAAGGCCCGGCTGCGTTCATGCCCGATGGCAATACGGTCTACTTCTCGCGCGGCAGCAGCGACCACGAGCACTACGCCATCCTGGTCTCGCAACGCACCGGGCAGGGCTGGTCGGAACCGCGAACGGCGCCGTTCTCCGGCCGGTGGCGCGATGCGGATCCGGCCATGTCGCCGGACGGATCCTTCCTGGTGTTCGCCTCCAACCGTCCGGCCGACGGCAAGGGCGCGGTGCTCGATACGGTGATGGGCGGCAAGAGCTACCCCGGCCGCGGCATGAACTTGTGGCGCGTGGCGCGGCAAGGCCAAGGCTGGGGTGCGCCGGAGCGCTTGCCGGATACGGTGAACACCTGCCACTCGGTATTCGCACCCGACGTCGGTCCTGACGGCACGCTCTATTACATCGGCTGCGGCGCGGACGGCCAGCTGCGCCTGCTGCGTTCCGTGCATAAGGACGGCCGCTACCAGGCGGCGGAGCCGGTGGCATTCGGCGCGGACGACCTGACCGTGCGCGACCCGGCCATCGCGCACGACGGTTCCTTCATGGTGGCCAGCATCAAGAGTGCGAAGACGCAGCCGTACCGCCTGGCCATCGCCTTCGCCACGCCGCAGGGCTGGAGCACGCCGCAAGACCTTGGCGACGCCGTCAACGGCGGCACGCACGCCATGGGTGCGCAATTGGGCGCGGACGGCCGCACGCTCTACTTCGTCAGCGACCGCCGCGTGCCCGGCGAGCAGGCCGACTGGAACAAGGACGGCGACAACCTGTGGCAGGTGTCGCTGGCGCCCTGGCTGGATGCGCATGCCCGCGACGGCGCGCCGGTGGCCGGGCCGTGGGACCGCGCCCAGGACGCCTCGCCGGCGTTCGGGCCCGGTGATCGTTCGGTGGTGTTCACGCGCCAGGTGGACAAGACCTACCGGCTGTTTTTCTCCTCGCGCGATGGCGACCGCTGGTCCGTGCCGCAGCCGCTGCCGTTCTCCACGCAATGGCAGGACATCGAGCCGGCAATGGCGCCGGACGGCGCCTCGCTGGTCTTTATCTCCAACCGCCCCGAGCACGACGGCGGCGCGGCACTGGACGGCGTGTTCGACGGCCAGCGTTTTCCGGGGCGCGGCGGCAACCTGTGGCAGGTGGCGCGCGGCAGGGACGGCTGGGGTACGCCGCAGCGCATCGCTGCGCTGCTCAACACCAACTCCTCCGTGTTTGCGCCCGCGCTGGCCGCGGACGGCACGCTTTATTTCATGCGCACGGATCCGGATGCCAATGGCAAGGGTGCGTTCCGCCTGTTCCGCAGCCGCAACGTGCATGGCCAGTACCAGGCGCCGCAGCCCCTGCCCTTCAGCGACGGCGTGACCGGCGATTTCGATCCGGCGGTGGCGCCCGACCAGTCCTTCATCGTCTTCAGTTCCAGGCGCGCACCGGCGGGGCCGGCGGGCAGCGAGCTGTTCATCGCCTTCGCGCGCGGCGAAGGCTGGAGCACGCCGCAACCGCTGGGCCTGACCGGCATCGAGGCGCGGCTGTCGTCCGATCACGCCACGCTGTACTTCAACGCGCCGGACCGCCGGGTGCATGCGTTCGACCTGCGCGGCTGGCTGGCCGGACACAGCGCGGTGGCCGACGTCGCCCGCGCCCGCAACCCCTGAGACCTGCGGCACTACCCGGGCATCGGCATCCGTCCCACACTGGATGCCCATTCCCGGTTGCCGATGAGAACCTCGTGTCCGCCGCAAGCACCACGCCACGCTGGGCCCGCCTCGCCATGCCGCTGGGTTTCTGGACCCTGCTGGCGGCCTCGTACACGCTGAGCGGCGGCCTGTCGCAGATCAGCGAAGGCGAAGTGCCGAACTGGCCGCGCGTGGCCACCTGGAACTTCAGCGACTTCTATCTGTGGATGCTGCTGGTGCCGCTGGTCGCCTGGCTCGGACGGCAGGCGGCGGACGGCGACTGGCGCCGCTACGCGGCGGTGCACGTACCGGCCAGCCTCGCCGTGGCGCTGGCGCAGCTGCTGGCGCATCTGGCGATCTTCTGGAACGTCGCCGGTCCGGGCCATGCGCCGGTCAGCACGTACGCCGGCTTCGTGCGCATGCAGTTCGCTTTCAGCTACCACTTCGCCCTGCTGATGTACTGGGTGATCCTGGCGGTGCTGCGCGGGCTGGATTCGCGCCGTCGCCTGCGCGACGAACGCCTGCGCAGCGCGCAGCTGGAATCCCAATTGGCGCAGGCGCAGTTGCGCACCCTGCGCGTGCAGCTGCAACCGCACTTCCTGTTCAACACGCTCAATGCCATCTCGGCATTGGCCCTGGCCGATCCGCACCAGGCGCGCCTGATGATCTCCCGGCTCAGCGACCTGCTGCGCCTGACCCTGGAAGAACGCCACGCGCTGGAAGTGCCGCTGTCGCGCGAGCTGGAACTGCTGCGCTGCTATCTCGACATCCAGCAGGTGCGTTTCCAGGACCGCCTGAGCACCCAGCTGGACGTCGCCGCCGACACCGTGCGCGCCGCGGTGCCCAGCATGATCCTGCAGCCGCTGGTGGAAAACGCGTTGCGCCACGGCCTGCTCGACAAACCCGAACCCGGCCGCCTGCACATCGTCAGCCGCCGCGAAGGCGCGCAGCTGTACCTGCGCGTGGACGACGACGGCCTGGGCCTGCCCGATGGCATGGCCGAAGGCCTCGGGCTGGGCAATACGCGTACGCGCCTGCAGGTGCTGTTCGGCGACGCGGCCAGCGTGGCCTTGGCGCGCAGGAACGAAGGCGGCACGCGGGTGGAGTTGCGTTTTCCTTATCGCGAATACGCCACCGAGCACGTGGCATGAGCCTGCCGCCGATCCGCACCTTGCTGGTGGACGACGAAGTGCTGGCGCGCCTGGCGCTGCGCCAGGCGCTGGCCGCGCATGCGGACGTGCAGATCGTGGGCGAATGCGGCAATGCCCATGAAGCGCTGCAGGCGATCGCCGCGCTGGAGCCGGCGCTGGTGTTCCTGGATATCCGCATGCCCGGCATGGACGGCTTCAAGCTGCTGCACAAGCTCAAGCCCGAGACCTTGCCGATGGTGGTGTTCGCCACCGCCTACGGGCAGCACGCACTGCGTGCGTTCGACGCGGATGCGGTGGACTACGTGTTGAAGCCGATCGACCAGGCGCGCTTCGACCAGGCGATGGCACGCGTACGGCGCGTGTGGGCGGGCTTGCAGACGGCAACGCCAGGCGTCATTAACAGCATGCCCGTGTCGCTCCCCACCCATGCGCAACGCATCAGCGTGCGTGTGGGCGAGAGCATCCGCGTGATCGCCACCGACGATATCGACTGGATCCGCGCCGACGGCAACTACGTGCATATCCATGTCGCCGGCACGCGCTATCTGCACCGCGAAACGCTGAGCCATCTGCTGGAGGCGCTGGATCCGCAGCGCTTCCTGCGCATCCATCGCGGCACCCTGGTCAATGTGGAGCGCATCCGCGAGATCCACCCGCTGTTCCAGGGCAATGCCGAAGTGGTGCTGCGCGACGGCACGCGGCTGAACCTCAGCCGCCGCTTCCGCGCGCAGGCGCGGCTGGCGCTGGGCATGGCCTGAGCGTCCGTCCGGACCGCTCGCCACGCTGCCGCAACCGCTCGTCACAAAAGCACGGCACGCTTGCGCACCTGCGCCCACCGTACGCACGGGCCGGCATGGCCCGGCCATCCACGGAAGCACACATGAAGTTGCATACGTTCGCCTGGGCGACCGCCTTTGCGCTGGGTTGCGCCCCACCTGTCGGCGCCGCCGAGCTGCTCGGCCCCGGCGTGATTTCCACCGACCTGCAGGAAACCACCGCCGCGCTGTCGCCCGATGGCCAGACCCTGCTGTTCCTACGCTCCGATTTCGCCGAGAAGGACGACACCATCCTGCTCGCGCATCGCCAGGGCAACAGCTGGTCCGCGCCGGAAGTGGCGCCGTTCTCCGGCCAGTGGCACGACTCCGAACCGGCGTTCGCCCCGGACGGCAAGCGCGTGTACTTCGTCTCCAACCGGCCGCCGCATGCCGGCGAGGCGCCGGTGACGGCGGAGATGGGCGGGCAGCATTTCGCAGGCACCAACCTGTGGTACGTCGAGCGGCAGTCGAATGGCCGCTGGGGCGAACCGGTGCACGTGGATGGCGCGCATAACGACGGGGCCATGCTTTACAACCCGACGGTGGCAGCCAATGGCGACATCTATTTCTCCGCGCACCGGCCGGATTCCGGCAAGTTCTATCAGGTGTACGTGATCCATGCCGCCGGCCAGGGCTATTCGGCGCCGGAGCGGGTGGACCTGGGCGATAGCGAGCACAACCGCATGGATCCGTGCATCGATCCCAAGGGACGCTTCCTGCTCTATGCGGGCAACGAAGGCGATTCGCTGGGCAGCGCCGACATCTATATCGCCTTCCGCCAGGCCGATGGCCGCTGGGGCAAGCCGGAACACCTGGGCGGCGACGTCAACACCGCCGCCCTGGAGAACGCGCCCACACTGGGTCCGGGCTTCGGCGAGCTGTATGTGTCCAGCAACCGGCAGGACGACGTGCAGTTCCCCAAGAAGCGCGACGACATCGGCTCGCTGCAGAAGCGGCTGAACGGTCCGAATAACGGCTCGCGCAATATCTGGCGCATGGATATCGCCGACGTGCTGAAGGCGCACGGCCTGCACGATTGACGGGTTTGCCGGTCACCCGGCGTGCGCACGGCAAGGCGCAGGCCGGTTCTTTTTGCTTCGCCGCGATCGCCGATGGTCATGCCAATGAACATCCGGAGGCGTAACGGCAAGAAAAAAACGTGATGCGATCGCCCATTTTCCCGACGCTTGCGTCACGCGGCACATGACATGGCGACAGCCTGGACTAAGCACGTTTTCACGCTGTTTTGTCATTCCTTATGAGCTTTGCAACAGCCGGTTGTTACCGCAGGAATCTTCTCGGACATTTCACGCCAGTGACCCTAATTTGCCACCGAATCGGGGAGCGGAGCGGCTGGCGCAAACATGGAATCCAGGCTTGGATGGTTAGGGCGGCAGCTCGCGGTCGCGATCATCTACGGCATCGCCTACATGCTGCTGCGCAAAGTGGGCTTCGCCCACTTCGTGCCCGCCAGCGGACTGAAACTCGCGGTCCTGCTGCTGACGCCGCGGCGCTACTGGCCGGCGTTCCTGGTCAGCGAAACCCTGTTGCTCGCCTACGATCTTTACGACGGCGTCGCCATGTTCGGCTGGGCGTTCTATCTCGCCTCCATCGTGCCGCCGATCGCCCTGCTGATGGCGGTGGTCGCCCTGTGCCAGGACCGCTTGCCCGGCGCCGCGTTTCCCGATATCCGCCTGGGCAGCGTGCTGGTGTGCATCTTCGGCGCCAGCGTGGTGCTGGTCGCCGACGGCCTGATGGTGGCTTCGCTGATGCCCGAGGCGGCGCGCTTCGGCCGCAAGCCGCTGACCGACCTGGTCTCCGATTATTTCCTCGGCACCTACAGCGGCATGCTCGCCGTGGTGCCGCTGGCGCTGGCCGGTGCGCAGCAGTGGCACGAGCAGCGTTCGCTGAGCGGCGTATGGATGGCCAATCGCAGCCTGCTGCAGGCTTCGGTGATCACGGTGATCGCGATGTCGGTCGAGGTGCTGGCGCTGTCCGGCACCCAGGACACCGCGCTGCGCTTCGTCGGCCAGGCGGTGCTGTTCGTGCCGGCCGCGTACTTCGCCATCACCTGGGGCTGGAAAGGTGCCGCCGTGATCGGCGCCATCGCCAGCTTCGGCATCGTTGCGCTGATGCCGGAGATGTTCGACATCGCCACCTTGATGACGCAGACCATGATGGCGCTGTTCCTCACCATCTCCACCGTGCTCGGCATGCAGACCACGCGGCTGGAACATGCGCTCGCCGCGGTGGACGACCAGCTGGACAAGGCCCGGCTGGAACAGCACCTGGCCGAAATGAAGCTGCAGCGCAGCTCGTTCGAGCTGGCTTATGTCAGTGGCGAGCTGGCGCGTGCGCATCGCCATCTGCTGATCCAGCTCGACCACTCGCCCAACCGCGGCGAAGTGGATACCTACAAGCGCACCCTGACCATGACCACCTCGCGCCTGAAGGAAATGGCCGATGCGCTGTCGCCGCCGATGGGCGCGGGCCATCCGCATGCCTTGAGCGAAGGTCCGCTGGTGCAGGTGCTCGACTCGCTCGGCATTGCCTACCAGGCCAACGTGCATGGCCAGTGGAGCCGGCTGCCGCGCAATACGCTGTCGCTGCTGTATCGCCTCGCCTGCGAAGCGGTGACCTACCTGCTCAAGGAATGCCCGAGCGACCGCATCGCGCTGACCACCGACACGCACACCACCGACAGCGGCACCACCATCCACCTGAGCGTGCGCAGCGAAGGCGTGCCGATGGCCCCGCCGGCGCAGGACAAGATCACCAAGGGATTGGGCACGCTGGGCCTGGGGCTCGGCGAGCTGCGCCTGCGGGCGCAGCTGTTCAACGGCGACGTGATGGTGGATGGGCGCAGCGTCCAGGTGACGCTGCGCCAGGAACTCACTGTTCCCCGATTCGATTGATCGGGCAGCTGTTCGGGTCTTCCTTGCAGTTGGAATCCGGCGTGTCCTGCGGCGACAGGCGCAGCGACTGCTGCGGATTGGCGCGATTGATCGGGCAGCTGTTCGGATCCTGCTTGCAGTTGGAGATGTCGCCGTCCGCCGGCGAAAGATTCGTGGTCGGCATGGTGACGCGGCGGTTGATCGGGCAGCTGTTGGGATCCTGCTTGCAGTTCGACGGATCGTCCGCCGGCGCGTAGCGCCCACCCGCCAGGGTGGCATCGGCCACCGTCCACACATATTGGCCGGCATCGTTCAGCCCGACGCTCAAGCTCACCAGCCCATCTTTGTAGACCGTTTCCGCACCACGGATGGCAGCCACGGCCAAGGGCGATTCCGGCGTGGAAACGCGCTCGGCATCGACACCCATCGGCAACACCAGATGCACCCCCGCAGCCGCCGCGACGCCGGCGCGCACGCGCCCCGCGGCATCGTTGACCTGGACGTACTCGATGCCGTCCTTGACGAAGGTATAGACGTGCCAGCGCGGACTGATCGAACGGTCCACCGTGCCGGGCGCGGCGCTACCCATGCCCTGCGCGGGGCCAGCCGCCCACACGACCGAACTGCAACTCAACGACACGCCCGCGGCAAGCAGGCCCCATGCGAGATAGCGCAGCTTCATCGTGGTGATTCTCCCTGTGGTGTCACCCCTGTGGTGTCAACGCATCGTGACCAAGCCATCGTGATGGCCGGGTGAGCGGTGCGCTATGCAATGGATACTCGAACGTGCAGTCAACGTCTGCATTTAGGTGACGTTCGAGCACCGATCCCCGGGTGAAACGCGGCGAGAACGTTTACGCGCACGCAGCACCGCGCAGGGGCCGAGCGGGGCCGGTGCATGACCTCGCTCGTGCCGGGATGCCGACCATCAGCGGCGCGGCCGCCACCCCACCATGCTGCCCAGCACGCCATCCCGGCGCACCAGTCCGTGATAGAGCGCCGCGCCCAGATGTGCGAGGAAGGTGGCGAACAGCAGCGCCGCCAGCCATGCATGCAGATGCCGCAGCACCGCGAACGCCACCGCATTCGCCGGCAGGATCGAGGGCAGCCGCAGCGAAGCGCTGAGCATCACCGGATACCCGCCGGCCGAAAGCATCGCCCAGCCGACCAGCGGCAGAGTCAGCATCAAGGCGTACAGCAACCAGTGCGAAGCCAGTGCCGCGCACTTCTGCAGCACGGGAAGATCGGCAGGCAGAGGCGGCGGCGGATTACGCCATCTCACGATCAGCCGCACCACCGCCAACACCAGGATCGCCACGCCCAGCGGCTTGTGCAGCCGCACCAGCCAGTCATGGCGCTCGGATACCGAAGCCACCATCCCCACGCCGATGAACAGCATCGCGATGATCAGGACGGCCATCAGCCAATGCAGCAGCCGCGCGGGCCACACGAACATATCGGTCGGGCGTGCCATCAGCGGGCCTCCTTCTTTGCGGTCGCGCTACCTGGCAGGTGCGCCTCTTCGCTGGTGCGGCGCAGGTACGAAGCGGCGTAGGCCGCCGAACGCGCGGGCAGCAGCGGATCGTCCGAAGCCTGGATGCCGTCGGGCAGCACCAGCGGGTCGTAGTTGACGTCGCGGCAGGGGCCGCTGTCCTGCGGCTGGGTGGAAGTGAGCTCCAGCGTGCCGGCATCGATTTCGCGGCGGCTCGCCGGCCACGCCTTGGTTGCGTCGGACGTGGGATCGCCGGGATCGGCCAGCGTCACCAGCAGGTGCCAGCGCAAGGGGCCGGCCGCCAGCCGTTGTACGAGGTCGGCCGCGAGATAATCCTCGCCCTGCCCCGCGCTGCCGTCCGCCCTGGCCTCCGGCACCATCCGCCAGCGCACCGGGTGATGCGCGCCCTGCGCGTCGACCAGCTCGAAGGCGTTCAAGCTCCAGTAGCTGTCCACCGCATAGCTGGGCGAAGGCTTCGCCGTCTTGACCCAGGCCAGGAACGCGCCGGCTTCCGGATGCGCACCGAAGAACGCGCCGACCTTGGCCTGGTCCGGCTTGCCGCTCGCCGGATCCGGCTGCTGCGCCTGCAGCAGTTCGTAGAAGGCCTGCGGCGTGGCCACCGGAAACACCGGCATGCTGTTCATCCCCGTGCGCCATTGCTGCCCGTTGGGCTGGGTCAGGCGCAGCGCCATGCTGCGGATCGGCGCGCTGCTGTCCGGCGCATAAGGGTTGCCGCCGGGAATGGCGAAGCGCCCGACCACCGGCACCACGCCCGGCGCGAACACCTGCGCCTTCGAATACGACTGCAAGGCGCCATTGCCGGTGAACGTGCCTGCCACGCACACGCCCTTGGCGTGGTTGCGGCGATAGCCCGGATGCACGCCGGCATTGGACTGCAGCTGGTCGACCAGTTTCTGCGCCGTGAGCCGCCCTGGCGTCAGCCAGCCGCCGGCGTAGCCCAGGCCTGCGGCGACCACCAGCGGCACGCCGGCGATCACGCCGTAGCGCCACCATCCACCCACGCGCCGCAGGACGCGGCGCCATTCCCCATTTCCGTTCGATCCCATGACACCTGCCCCGTGGCTAGCCAACGATGCGCTGTTTTCGTAGGAACAAACCCGGAGGTTACTTCCTTCAGAAATGTCTGCCTGCCTGACAGATGGCCGATGCCGCGGGCGGCGCAAAAAGAAGGCCCCCTGTGCGGGGGCCTGGGAGTGCCTCGAAAGTAACCGCGAGATGCTACCTCCGGGCACGGGCGAGACTCTGCGACGGCTTGCATCCGGGTCCATGGGCAAGGCGTGAAATCCGCCGAGAAGGTGGGAATCCGGGTGCTGCGTCACGCTTTTCAAAGCCGTGATACGGAGCTCGTTCGCACTGACGGCGCCTTCACGTTGCGACCGGTATCTAGTCACCCGTCGGGACGGTCTTGACCCCCCTTTCAACCCTCCCGACAGGCTATTTCCCAACGGATGGCCTGGCCCCCGCAAGGGGGCCATTTTTATGGGCGCCGTAAAAATCGGCGCCATAAAAAAAGCCGCCGGGCGAACCCGGCGGCTTTCTCGATCAGGCAAGGCGAAAGAATTACTTCGCGCCTTCCTTCTCCATCAGCTTCGCGACCATGCTGGCCGGCACTTCCTCATAGTGGTCGAACTCCATGGTGAAGGTGCCGCGGCCGCTGGTGGCCGAGCGCAGGAAGTTGATGTAGCCGAACATCTCCGCCAGCGGCACGAAGCCCTGCACGAAGGCGTTGGTGCCACGCTGGCCCTGGTCGCTGATCGAACCGCGGCGGCGGTTGATGTCGCCGATCACGTCGCCGAGGTAGTCGGCTTCGGTCACCACTTCGAGCTTCATCACCGGCTCGAGCAGCTTCGGGTTGGACATCTTGTGCGCTTCGCGGAAGCAGGCCTTGCCGGCGATTTCGAACGCCAGCGCGGACGAGTCCACGTCGTGGTACTTGCCGTCGACCAGGCGCGCCTTGAAGTCGAGCACTTCGTAGCCGGCCACCTGGCCTTCGCGCGACTCCACCGTCACCGCATGTTCCACCGCCGGGATGTACTCGCGCGGCACGCGGCCGCCGACGATCTCGTCGGAGAAGATCACGCCGCTGCCGGGTTCGCCCGGCTCGAAGATGATCTTCACTTCGGCGAACTGGCCCGAACCGCCGGACTGCTTCTTGTGCGTGTAGGTGTGCTCGATGGTCTTGCCGAACGCTTCGCGGAAGCTCACGCGCGGCTTGCCCATGCTGGCGTCGACGCCCAGCTCCGTGCGCATGCGGTCGATGGTGATTTCAAGGTGCAGCTCGCCCATGCCCTTGAGCACGGTCTCGCCGGTTTCCTTGTCCACTTCGAGCTTCAGCGACGGGTCGGCCTTCACCATCTTGTAGAGGGCGGAGGACAGCTTGTCGATGTCGTTGCGGTTCTTCGGCTCCACCGCCACGCTGATCACCGGGTCGGGGAAGCGCATGCGCTCCAGCAGCACCGGATGGGCCGGATCGGTGAGCGAGTCGCCGGTCTCGGTTTCCTTCAGCGAGACGAAGGCGCAGATGTCGCCGGCGCGCACTTCCTCGATGTCCTTGGTGGCATTGGCCTGCACTTCCACGATGCGGCCGATGCGCTCCTTCTTGCCGCGGGTGACGTTCTGCAGGGTGTCGCCCTTCTTGATCACGCCGGAGTAGATGCGGCAGAAGGTCAGGCTGCCGAACTGGTCGTTGATCACCTTGAACGCCAGCAGGCGCGCCGGAGCGTCGTCCACCACGCCCTGCTCGCCGACCACGTGGCCGTCTTCGTCGACCAGCGCGATGCCGCCGTTCTCGCCCGGGTAGGGCATGTAGTCGACCACGGCGTCCAGCAGCTGCTGCACGCCCTTGTTGCGGTAGGAGGAGCCGCAGAACACCGGCACCAGCTTGCCGCTGACGCAGCCCTTGCGGATCGCCTTCTTCAGCAGTTCCAGGCTGAAATCGCCGCTCTTGACGTAGGTTTCCACGTCGCCCGCGTGCAGCAGCTTGTCGAAGGCCTCGTCGTCCATCTCCAGCGCGCGCTCGATGGTTTCCTCGTGCAGCTTGGCCAGGTTGGCCACCCACTCGCGGTCGCCGGTGGCGCTGAACTGGCACTTCGGATGGCTGGCGACCTGGTCGAGCGGGACGCTCTCCCAGGTGCTGTCCTTGTCGTCGCCCTGCCAGATGTAAGCCAGGCCGGCGACGAGGTCGGCCATGCCGATGAACTCGTCGTTGCTGCCGAGCGGCACCTGGCACAGCAGCGCGTTTGCGCCCAGGCGGTTCTTGATGCCTTCGACGGCGTGCTTAAAGTTCGCGCCGATGCGGTCCATCTTGTTGACGTAGCACATGCGCGGCACGTTGTACTGGTCGGCCAGGCGCCAGTTGGTCTCGGTCTGCGGTTCCACGCCGGCCACGCCGTCGAACACCACCACGGCGCCGTCGAGCACGCGCAGGCTGCGGTTCACTTCGATGGTGAAGTCCACGTGCCCGGGGGTGTCGATCACGTTGATCTGGTGGCCCTTCCACTCGGTCGACACGGCGGCCGACTGGATGGTGATGCCGCGCTTGCGCTCCTGCTCCAGATAGTCGGTGGTGGTGGAGCCCTTGCCGTCCTTGGTGTCGTGCACGTCGACGATCTGGTGCTTCTTGCCCGTGTAGTACAGGACGCGTTCGGTGGTGGTGGTCTTGCCCGCGTCGATGTGGGCGATGATGCCGATGTTGCGGTAGAGCGAAAGCGGTTTTTGGCGAGGCATACGGCCGTCCGGGTTGGTTGGATGGGAAGAAGGAATGGGAAAGCGGGGGGCTAAACCTGGAGATTCTAATGGGTTATGGCTACCGGTGGAAAACGTGCGGCGGGCACGAGCAGGCCGGGCCGGGTCCCGGACCCGCCCGAACCTACGTGCCAGTACGGGTAAAACGGCGCCATTTGGCTAAAATGCCCCGCTTTCACGCCCCAAGACGGACCCGAGACTCGTGATCATCAACCCCAAGATCCGCGGCTTCATCTGCGTCACCGCCCACCCCACCGGCTGCCGCCAGAACGTGCTGGAGCAGATCGCCATCACCCGCCAGGCGGGCGCCGCCGCCCCGGCCGGCCCCAAGCGGGTGCTGGTGCTGGGCGCCTCCACCGGCTACGGGCTGGCCTCGCGCATCGCGGCGGCGTTCGGTTTCGGGGCCGCCACCCTGGGCGTGTTCTTCGAGAAACCCTCCAGCGAGAGCAAGCCCGGCACCGCCGGCTGGTACAACGCCTGGGCCTTCGACGAGGCGGCCAAGCAGGCCGGCCTGTACAGCAAGTCGATCAACGGCGACGCCTTCGCCAATGAGACGCGCCAGCGGGCCATCGAGATCATCAAGAACGAGATGGGCGGCCCGATCGACCTGGTGGTCTATTCGCTGGCCTCCCCCGTGCGCAAGCTGCCGGATACCGGCGAGGTGGTGCGCTCGGCCCTCAAGACGGTGGGCGAAACCTTTACCGCCACCTCGGTCAACACCGACAAGGACGAGGTGATCCAGGCCACGGTGGAACCGGCCACCGAGCAGGAGATCAAGGACACCGTCACCGTGATGGGCGGCGAGGACTGGGCGCTGTGGATCGACGCCCTCAGCCAGGCCGGCGTGCTCGCACCCGACGCCAAGACCATCGCCTACAGCTACGTGGGCACCGAGATCACCTGGCCGATCTACTGGCACGGCACCCTGGGCAAGGCCAAGCAGCACCTGGACAACACCGCCCGCGAGCTGCGCCAGCGCCACCCCGGCCTGGACGCCCGCGTCGGCGTGATGAAGTCGGTGGTGACCCAGGCCAGCGCGGCCATCCCGGTCATTCCGCTGTACGTGTCCCTGGCCTTCCGCATCATGAAGGAGAAGGGCATCCACGAAGGCTGCATCGAGCAGGCCAACCGCCTGCTGCGCGAGTTCATGTACCGCGCCGACGGCAAGCCGGCGCCGCTGGACGACGAAGGCCGCCTGCGCCTGGACGACTGGGAGCTGCGCGACGACGTGCAGCAGGCCTGCAAGGCCCTGTGGCCGACCGTGACCACCGCCAACCTGAAGCAGATCACCGATTACGAAGGCTTCAAGGCGGAGTTCCAGAAGCTGTTCGGGTTCGGGCGCAAGGATGTGGATTACGCGGCGGAGGTCAATCCGGACGTGCACTTTGACGTGGTGCAGCTCTAACCGAAGGAACCCTTCTCCCCTCCGGGGAGTACGCGGGGAGGGCACATGGATGTGCCCGGCTTTGAGGAGCGAGGAAGGTGGCGGCAGCCGGATGAGGGGCGGGTGCTCGCGGTAATGTTTCTACCGGGCGAGCAAGAGCTTTTGAGCTTGTAACGACCCTCCGCGCACCGCTCCGCCCGGCCCCTCACCCCAACCCTCTCCCCGGCGGGGAGAGGGGGCAAAGGCGGCGGCGCTCAGCCGTCGCACAGCGGCTCGGCGGCAGCGGGCTTCGGCTTCGCCGGTACCGCCCTCTTCTTTTTCACCACCACCGCCGGCTTGGCACCCGTGCCCGGCGCCGGCACGTGGCGCGGCCCCGTGCGCTTGCTCTTGGCGATCGCGGCTTTCTTGGCGCCCGCCGCCGCGCGCGGCTTGCACTTGCCCAGCGGGGCGTCGTCCGTAGCTGCTGGCTTGGCCGCTTCGGCGGCACCCGCACCGGCAGCGGCCAGCGCGGCGCCGGCAACCACCGGCGCGGCCTTGTCGCCACGCGAGGACGGATCGTCCGCCGCGGGCGCTGCAGCCGGCACGGCCGCGGCGGCCGGAGCCAGCGGCGCCGCCGGCAGCGCGTCCATCCGGCGCGCGCTCGCCGCCATCGCCGCGGCCGGCGCGGCAAAGCTCCAGCGCACGCCCAGGTTGGCGGCATGGCTGTCGCCGCGGCTGGCGATATCGGCGGTGTAGTAGAAGTAGGCGCTGGCCTGCGGCGAGATGTCGAAGCTGAAGCCGGCGCCTGCCTGCCAGTGGTTGCTCACGCCGGGCGTGCCGTGCACGGCGAAGCCCACGTCCGGTGCGCCGGCGAAAGCCACGCTGGTGGTGGCATCCGCATCGGCACGCGTGTCGTGCAGATAGCGCAGCAGGAAGATCGGATGGATCTGCGTGCCATTGGCCTGCCTGGCGAAATCGCCGATCACGCGCAGGCCCGCGCCGTAGGCCATGCTGCTGGCGCGCGAGCGGCCCACGGCGAGGTTGGCATCGCCCGCGCCCTGCTCGGTGAAGGCGTCGTACTTCACCTTGGCGTAGTAGGCGCCGACGAAGGGCTCCAGATGCCACGCGCCGGTGTTGAAGCGATAGCCGCCTTCCAGTCCGGCGTTGAGCGACGTGCCGTCGTAGCGCGAGCTGGCGCGCGAATCGAACAGCGGCCCCACCTGGATGCTGCGGTCGCCGCTGGCGCGCTGCCAGCCATACGAAGCCGCGCCTTCCACCCACCACTGCTCCACCGGCATGTACAGCGCATGCAGGCCCACCGTGTACTGGTCGATATCGACCCGGTCGCGGCGGCTGTCCACCTGGGTGCGCGAATTGCCGAAGCTGGCATGCGCGCCCAGGCGCAGATCGGAACCGAGCGTGGTATCCGCGCCGACGATCACGCCGCGGATGCGGTAGTCGGTCTGGGCAATGCCATTGCTCGCGTCGCGGCTGGAACTGTACGTATACGGCTCCGCCCACACCGCCGTGCCCTGCTCGCCGGTATCGCGCGCCAGCTTCAGGCGATGGAACACGGTATCGAGCAGCTGGCCCTGGCCGTTGAGTTCGTAGCGCGTGGACGAGGCATAGGTCTCGCCGGTCAGCGTGTCGAACGAGCCGATCACCTGGTCGCTGGTGAGGCCGCGCGCGTAGCCGAGCAAGGTGGCCAGGCGCTGCGGCGTCTGCTGCGAGATCGTCTGCAGCGCACCCGCCATCGCCACCTGGTTGGACGACAGCCCCGGGTACTGGTTGAACGGCGTGCCGGTGGGCGCGCCGCTGCCGGCCTGGGTCAGCGTCAGCAGCACCGCGTTGCCTTGCGTGGTGACGCTGGCGGTGAGGAAGGGCAGCAGGTTCTGCACCACGCTCGCATAGCTGCCGCTCAGTCCACCGGTGGCGTTGAGGATGGTGTAGGTGGTGGTCGGCGCGTAGGAGCCGGCCGCCGGCAGCGCCACCAGCTGGCCGCCGAGCGTGGCCGCGCCGTTGACCTGCACGTGGTCGCTGGTGCCCGCCGCGGTGGCGCGGATATCGGTGATCGCACTGCCGCCGCTGCTCAAGCCGCCCAGCGTGATGGTGCTGCCCGCCGCGCCGCTGCCACCGGCCATGCCACCCGCGCCGGGCAGGCCGCTCGGTGCCAGCGTGCCGTTCAAGGTGACATTGCCGCCGACCGTGCCGCTGCCGATCAGCGCGCCGCCATTGGCGATCGTCGCCGGGCCGCCCAGGCTGCCGTTGCTGTTCACCACCAGGTTGCCGCCCACCGTGCTGCCGCCGGCAAAGCTCGCCGCGGTGCCGCCGGCGATGCCGAGCGTGCCGCCCGCGCCGACGTTGAGGTTGTCGATGTTGTTGAACGTGCCGGAAGGCAGCGTCGCCTCGCCGGTGCCGGTGAGATTGACCGCGGTGCCGGCGCCCTGCCCGTTCACCGTGCCGGTGATGCCGCCCAGCGCACCGTAGCCCACGTTCACCGCGCTGCCGGCGCCCAGGTTGAGCGTGCCGGCCAGCGCACCGTCCACCGTCGCGCTGCTGCCGCTGCCCTGCAGGTTGGCGGTGGCGCCGGTGCCGACGCTGATGCCGCCGCTGTACGGCGAGGTGGCGGTCAGCGTGCCGCCGTTCACCGCCAGCGAACCGCCGAAGCCGCCCAGCGCACCGCCGAGCGTGAGCGTGCCGCTGCCTTGCTTGTCCAGCGTGCCGGTGCCGGTGAGGCTGCCGTTGAGGCCAAGATCCGCCGCGCCCTGCACGGTGAGGCCGTTGCCGCCGATGCTGACGTTGTTGGCGAGCGTCACCGCGGCATTGGATTGCAGCGAGCCGCCGTTGGCGGTCAGCGCACCGGTACCCAGCGCCGTGGCATTGCCCACCACCAGGTTGCCGCCGCCGAGCGTGACGCCGCCGGTGAAGCTGTTGGCGCCGTTCAAGGTGATCGGCGCCGTGCCGCCCACGTTCACCGCGCCGCTGCCGGAAAGCGTGCCGCCCAGCGTCAGCGCCTGCGCGCCGCCCAGGCTGAGCGCGGCGCCGAGCGTGACGTCGTTCGCCACGGTGAGCGGCCCGGTCGCATCGAGCGTGGTGGCCCCCGCGACGTCGAGCGCCCCCGTGCCGAGTGCATTGGCATTGCCGAGAACCAGGCCGCCGCCGTTGCTCGTCAACCCGCCGGTGAAGGTATTGGCGCCGCCCAAGGTGAGCGTCGACGCACCGTCCTTGACCAGATTGCCGGCACCGCTGATCGCGCCATTGAGCGTGAGCGCGCCGCCCGTGCCCGGCAGCGTCAGCGTGGTGCCGCCGCCGAGGGCGATGGCATTGCCCACCGAGACCGGAGCCGACGCATCGAGCGTGGCCGCGCCATTGACCGTGAGCGCGCCGGTGCCGAGCGCGTTGTTGTTGCCCAGCAGAACGCCGCCACCGTTGAGCGTGACGCCACCCGTGAAGGTATTGGCGCCACCCAGCGTGAGCGTGGAGGCACCGTCCTTGACCAGGCTGCCGCTGCCGCTGACCACGCCGCCGAGATTCACCGCGCCGCCGGCGCCGGGCAAGGTCAGCGTGGCGCCGCCATTGAGCGCGACGTTGTTGGCGACGTTGAGCGCCGCGGTCGCATCGAGCGTGGCCGCGCCGTTGACCGCGAGCGCACCGGCACCCAAGGCATTCGCGCTGCCGACGATCAAGCCGCCCGCATTGAGCGCAACACCGCCGGTGAAGCTGTTGTTGCCGGACAGCGTCTCCACGCCGCTGCCGTTCTTCACCAGGCTGCCGGTGCCGCTGATGGTTCCGGCAAAGGTCTGGTTGCTGGCGTCGCCGAAAGCCAAGGCGTTCGCACCCAGATTGATGCCACCTCCCGCGCCGCCCAGTGCACCGATGGTCTGCGCACCACCCGCTGCGCTGAGATCCAGCACGCCGGTGCCGTTGAGCGTGACCGCCCCCGTCGCCGCCAGGCTGCCGCCCGCACCCAGGGCCAGCGTGCCCGTATTGATCGTGGTGCCGCCGGTATAGGTGTTGGCGCCGTTCAAGGTCAGCGTGGCGTTGCCGTCCTTGACCAGGCTGCCGCTGCCGCTCACCGCGCCGTTCAAGCTCAGCGCGCTGCCGCCGAGCACGTCGAGCGCGGCGCCCGCGCCGAGCGTGACCCCGTTGGCCAGTGCGATCGGACCGCTCGCATCCAGCGTCGCCGAAGCACCCACGTTGAGCGCACCGGTACCGAGCGCCGCGTTGTTGCCTACCAGCAGGCCGCCGCCGTTGAGCGTCACGCCTCCGCTGAAGGTGCTGGCGCCGGACAGCGTCTGCACGCCGGTGCCGTTCTTGATCAACCCGCCGCTGCCGTTGATGGCGCCGGCGAACACGCTGCTGGCGGCGCCGCCGAGCGTGAGGCTGGCGGCGCCCAGGTTGACGGTGCCGCCGGTGCCGGCCAGCGCGCCGATGGTCTGGTTGCCGGCCGCGCCGATATCGAACGTACCGGTGCCGCCGAGCGTCACCGTGCCGGCCGCGCTCAGGCTGCCGCCCGCGCCGAGCGCCAGCGTGCCGGCATTGATGGTGGTGCCGCCCGTATAGCTATTGGCGCCGCTCAGCGTGAGCGTCGCCGCACCGTCCTTGATCAAGCCGCCGGTGC
Organism: Dyella sp. SG562; assembly: GCF_011759495.1. Classification (NCBI taxonomy): domain Bacteria; kingdom Pseudomonadati; phylum Pseudomonadota; class Gammaproteobacteria; order Lysobacterales; family Rhodanobacteraceae; genus Dyella; species Dyella sp. SG562. Next base: position 464,780 of record NZ_JAAOYS010000003.1, on the reverse strand, counting down.
CACCGATCGCGCCGCTCAAGGTGAGTGCATTGCTGCCCACCACGTCGAGGTTGGCGTTGAGGTTCACCGCATTGGCGAGGTTCAGGCTCGTGGTGTTGTCGAGCGTTGCCGCGCCATTGACCGTCAGCGCGCCGCTGCCCAGCGCACCGGCATTGCCCACGCTCAGCCCGCCCGCATTGAGCGCGACGCCGCCGGTAAACGTATTGGCGCCGCTCAGCGTCTGCACGCCCGCGCCGTTCTTGATCAGGCTGCCGGTGCCGGAGATCGTGCCGGCGAAACTCGTGTTGCCCACGCCGTTCAGGGTGAGCGCGTTGCCGCCCAGGCTGACCGTGGTGCCCGCACTGCCCGCCAGCGAACCGATCGCCTGGTTGCCGCCCGCGCTGATATCGAAGGCGGCGCCGGGATTGATCAACGCGACGGCACCCGTCGCCGCCAGGCTGCCGCCCGCGCCGATGGCCAGCGTGCCCGCATTGATCGTGGTGCCGCCGGTATAGGTGTTGGCGCCGGTCAGCGTCTCGGTGCCCGCGCCATCCTTCACCAGGCTGCCGCTGCCGGCGATGCCGCCGCTGAAGGTGCCGTTGGTGGCGCCGCCGACGTGCAGCGTATTGGCGCCCATGTTCACCGTGCCGCCGCCGGTGAGCGTGCCGAACACCTGCGTGCCGTTGCCGGCGGAGAGATCGAAAGTGGCGCCGGTGGCCACATTGACGATGCCGCCCGCATTGAGGCTTGCACCCGCGCCCAGCGCCAGGATGCCGCTGTTGATCAGCGTGCCGCCGCTGTAGGTGTTGGCGCCGTTCAAGGTCAGCGTCGCCGCGCCTTGCTTGGTCAGGCTGCCGAGGCCGCTGAGGTTGCCATCGAGCGTCAGCGCATTGCTGCCGCCCACCGTCAGCCCGGCGTTGAGCACGATGTTGTTGGCAAGGGTGACCGCGTTGTTCGCATCCAGCGTGGCCGCGCCGGCCACGGTGAGCGTGCCGGTGCCGAGCGCGCTATTGCTGCCCACGATCAGGCCGCCATCCACCAGCGCCACGCCGTCGCTGAACGTGTTGTTGCCGGACAGGGTCTGCGTGCCCGTTCCGGTCTTCAACAAGCCCCCGGTGCCGCCGATGGTGCCGGCGAAGGTCTGATTGCTCGCATCGCCGAAGGTCAGCGTGTTGGCGCCGAGATTGACGCTGCCGGAAGCGCCGGCCAGCGAGCCGATGGTCTGGTTGCCGCCCGCGGAGATATCGAAGCTGCCGGTACCGCCGAGCGTCACCGCTCCGTTGGCGGCGAGGCTGCCGCCCGCGCCGATCGCCAGCACGCCGGACTGGATCGTGGTGCCGCCGGTATAGGTGTTGGCGCCGGTGAGCGTGAGCGTGGAGCCGCCATTCATGCTCAGGCTGCCGGCGCCGGAAATCACGCCGCCCAGCGTCAGCGCGCCACCGCCCTGCACGGTGAGGCCGGCGCCCAGCGTCACGTTGTTGGCGAGGCTGATATTGCCGTTGGCGGCCAGCGTGCCGGCGCCGTTGACGCTGAGCGCGCCGGTGCCCAGTGCCGCGTTGTTGCCGACCACCAGGCCGCCCGCATTGAGCGCGACGCCGCCGCTGAACGTGCTGGCGCCATTGAGCGTCTGGATGCCCGCGCCGTTCTTGATCAGGCCACCGGTACCGCCGATCGCACCGTCGAAACTGGCATCCACCGCACCGCCAAGCGTGAGCGTATTGGCACCCAGGTTCACGTTGCTGCCGGCCACGCCGGACAGCGTGCCGATCGCCTGGTTGCCACCCGCACTGATATCGAACGCGGTGCCCGCGTTGACCAGCGACACCGCTCCATTCGCCGCGAGGCTGCCGCCCGCGCCCAGTGCCAGCGTGCCGCCGCTGATCACAGTGCCGCCCGTATAGGTGTTGGCGCCGGTGAAGGTCTCCACGCCCGCGCCGATCTTCACCACGCCGCCGCTGCCGGCGATGCCGCCGCTGAAGGTTCCATTGGTGGCGCCGCCGACATTGAGCGTGTTGGCGCCCATGTTCACCGTGCCGCCGCCGGTGAGCGTGCCGAAGGTCTGCGTGCCGTTGCCGGCCGACAGATCGAAGGTGGCGCCCACCGCGACATTCACCGTGCCGCTGCCCGCAAGGCTGGCACCCGCGCCCAGCGCCAGCGTGCCGCTGTTGATGAAGGTGCCGCCGAGATAGCTGTTGGCCCCGTTCAAGGTCAGCGCGGCCGCGCCGTTCTTGATCACGCCACCGTTGCCGCTGAGGTTGCCATTGAGGGTGAGCGCGTTGCTGCCGCCGAAAGTCAGGTCGGCATTGAGCAGCATGCTGTTGGCGAGCGTGAGCGCGGTGGTGGTATCGAGCGTGGCGGCGCCGCCCACGGTGAGCGTGCCGGTACCGAGCGCGGTGTTGCTGCCCAGGCTGAGCCCACCCGCATTGAGCGCAATGCCGCCGGTGAAGCTGTTGTTGCCCGACAAGGTCTGCGTACCGGCGCCAAGCTTGATCAAGCCGCCGGTGCCGCCGATGGCGCCAGCGAAATTGCCGCTGCCCGCGCCGCCCAAGCTCAGCGTGCTGGCGCCGAGATTGACGCTGCCGTCTGCACCGGCGAGCAAGCCGATCGTTTGATTGCCGCCACCGGAGATATCGAACAGGCCGGTGCCGCCAAGCGTTACCGTACCCGTCGAACTGAGGCTGCCGCCGGCGCCCAGGGCCAAGGTGCCCGCGTTGATCGAGGTGCCGCCTGTAAACGTGTTGGCACCGGTCAGCGTAAGCGTGGAAGCGCCATTCATGGCAAGGCTGCCGGCACCGGAAAGCACGCCGCCCAGCGTGAGCGCACCGTTGCCCAGCACATTCAAACCAAAGCCGGCGCCGAGGCCGATCGTATTGGCCAGGCTGATATTGCCGTTGGCGGCAAGCGAAGCGTTGCCGCCCAGCGTGAGCGCCCCCGTGCCCAGCGCCGCATTGTTGCTAACCACCAGGCCACCGGCGTTGAGCGTGAGTCCACCGCTGAACGTGCTGGCGCCGCCGAGCGTCTGGATACCCGCGCCGTTCTTGATCAAGCCGCCGGTACCGGCGATGGCGCCGCTGAAATCCGCATCGGCCGCGCCGCCCAGCGTGAGCGCATTCGCGCCCAGGTTCACCGTGCTGCCCGCGATGCCGGCCAGCGATCCGATCGCCTGGTTGCCGCCGGCACCGATATCGAAAGCCGCACCCGCGCCGGCAAGATTCACCGCGCCATTCGCGGCCAGGCTGCCGCCTGCGCCCAGGGCCAGGGTGCCGGCATTGATGGTGGTGCCGCCGAGATAGGTATTGGCGCCGGTGAGCGTAGTGATGCCGGCGCCCAGTTTGACGATGCCGCCGTTGCCGCCGATTCCGCCGCCGAAACTCAGGTTGGCGGCGCCGCCCAAGCCAAGATTGTGCGTGCCGAGCAGGATGCTGCTGCCCGCGACGCCGGACAGATCGCCGATCACCTGATCGGCGCCTGCCGCGGAAAGATCGAGGCTTGCGCCGGCACCGGCGAGGTTCAATGCGCCGTTGGCGGCGAGGCTGCCGTTCGCACCCAGGGCGATCGTGCCGGCGTTGATGGTGGTGCCGCCGGTGAAGGTGTTGGCGGCATTGAGGGTGATCGACGCAGCCCCGTTCTTTACCAGCGCACCGGCGCCTGAGATCGCACCGTTGAAGCTCAGCGGCTGGCCGCCAATCAGGTTGAGCGCGCCGCCCGCACCGAGATTCACCGCATTGCCCAGCGACAATGCGGCCGTACCGTCCAGCGTGACGTTGCCGCCGACGTTCAACGTGCCGGTGCCCAGCGCAGAGCCATTGCCAAGCAGCAGGCCGCCCGCATTCAAAGCCACGCCGCCGGTGAAATTGTTCGCGCCCGTCAGCGTCTGGATGCCGGTACCGACTTTCACCAGTCCACCGGCGCCGGTGATCAGGCCGCCGTAGGTCTGGCTGGTGCCGTTGCCCAGCGTCAAGGTCTGCGCACCGAGATTGACGGTGCCGCCCAGGCCGGCCAGCGAACCGATGGTCTGGTTCGCGCCGCCGCTCAGGTCGAACGTCGCACCGGTGGCAAGCGACACGTCGAGGTTCGCGCTGAGGCTGCCGCCCGCGCCCATCGCCAGGGTGCCAGCGTTGATCGCCAGGCCGCCGCTGAAAGTGTTGGCGCCATTCAAGGTCAGCAACGAACCGCCGCTCTTGATCAAGCCGCCCGTACCGACAAGCCCGCCGCTGAACACCAGCGGCTGGCCGCCGAGCACATTGAGCGAAGTACCCGCGCCGAGCGTGATGACGTTGCCCAGCGTGAGTCCGGCCGAAGCATCGAGCGTGACATTGCCGCCGACGTTCAAGGCGCCCGTGCCCAGCGCCGCACCGTTGCCCACCAGCAAGCCGCCCGCATTGAGCGCAAGCCCACCGCTGAAGGTGTTGGCGCCATTCAAGGTGAGCAGCGCGCCGCCGTTCTTCACCAGCGCTCCGGTGCCGCCGATCGCGCCATTGAAGGTGAGCGGCTGGCCGCCCAGCAGGTTGAGCGTGCCGCCTGCGCCGAGATTCACCGCATTGCCCAGCGACAACGCAGCCGTGCCATCCAGCGTGACATTGCCGCCGACACCGAGGGCGCCCGTGCCAAGCGCGGCGCCGTTGCCGAGCAGCAGGCCGCCCGCATTGAGCGCGAGACCGCCGCTGAAGTTGTTGGCACCGGTCAGCGTCTGGATGCCGGCGCCGACTTTCACCAGGCCGCCGGTACCGGCGATAAGGCCGCCGAAGCTCTGGCTGGTGGCGTTGCCCAGTGTGAGCGTCCGCGCGCCGAGATTGACGGTGCCGCCGAGGCCGGCCAGGGTGCCGATGGTCTGGTTCGCGCCGCCGCTCAAGTCGAACGTGCCGCCGGCGGCGAGCGAAACATCGACGTTGGCCGTCAGGCTGCCGGCAGCGCCCATCGCCAGCGTGCCGGCATTGATCGCCAGCCCGCCGCTGAAATCGTTGGCGCCATTCAAGGTCAGCAGACCCGCGCCGCTCTTGATCAAGCCGCCCGCGCCGGTGAGTCCGCCGTTGAACACCAGCGGCTGGCCGCCAAGCACGTTGAGCGAACCGCCCGCGCCGAGGCTGATCGCATTGCCCAGTGACAACCCGGCCGACGCATCGAGCGTGACATTGCCACCCACGCCGAGCGTGCCGGTGCCCAAGGCACCCGCATTGCCCAGCAGCAATCCGCCACCGTTGAGCGCAAGACCGCCGCCGAAGGTGTTCGCGCCATTCAAGGTGAGCAGCGCGCCGCCGGTCTTTACCAGCGCACCGGCACCGGAGATCACGCCATTGAAGCTAAGCGGCTGGCCACCCAGCAGATTGAGCGTGCCACCCGCGCCGAGGTTGACCGCATTGCCGAGCGACAAGGCACCCGTGCCATCCAGCGAGACATTGCCACCCACGCTGAGCGCGCCGGTCCCCAGCGCGGCGCCATCGCCGAGCAGCAGGCCGCCTGCGTTCAGAGCCACGCCGCCGCCGAAGCTGCTGGCGCCGGCCAGGGTCTGAATACCGGTGCCCAGCTTCACCAGTCCGCCGGTGCCCGCGATACTGCCGGCGAAGCTGGTGTCGCCCAGGCCATTGAGGGTGAGCGTGTGGGCGCCGAGATTCACCGAACCGCCGAGGCCGGCGAGCGAGCCGATCGCCTGATCCGTCCCCGCGCCCGACAGATCGAGATTCGTTCCCGCCGAAAGCGTGATGCCCGCGCTCGGCGACAGACTGCCGCCGGCACCCAGCGCCAGCGTGCCGCCGAGAATGGAAAGGCCGCCGGTCAAGCTGTTCGCACCGCCGAGCGTGAGCGTGGCAGCGCCGCTCTTCAGCAGGCTGCCCGCGCCGGAAAGTCCGCCGTTCAGCGTGAGCGCATTGCTGCCGAGCAGATTCAAGGAACCGCCGCCGCCGATCGCGATGGCGTTGTTCAAGGCGAATGCGCCGGAGGTGTCGAGCGTGGCGGCGCCTCCGACATTCAATGCGCCGGTGCCAAGCGCTCCGGCATTGCCGAGCAGCAGGCCGCCGCCATTGAGCGCAAAGCCGCCGCTGAAGGTGTTGGCGCCATTCAAGGTGAGCTGCGCGCTGCCGCTCTTGGCCAGGCCGCCGGCACCCGCAATCAATCCGTTGAAGCTGAGCGCCTGCCCGCCGAGCAGGCTGAGCGTGCCGCCCGCTCCAAGGTTCACTGCATTGCCCAGCGACAAACCCACGGAAGCGTCGAGCGTGGCGTTGCCGCCCACGTTCAGCGCGCCGGTGCCAAGCGCACCGCTGTCGCCGAGCATCAAGCCGCCGGCATTGAGCGACAGGCCACCGGTAAATGTGTTCGCGCCGTTCAAGGTGAGCAGCGCACCGCCGTTCTTCGACAGCGCGCCGCTGCCACCGATCAAGCCATTGAAGCTCAGCGCCTGGCCGCCCAGCAGATTGAGCGAAGTGCCGGCGCCGAGGTTCACGGCATTGCCCAGCGAAAGGCCAAGCGACGCATCGAGCGTGGCATTGCCGCCGACGTTCAACGCACCGGTACCCAGCGCACCGCCATTGCCCAGCATCAGGCCGCCGGCATTGAGCGCCAGGCCACCGCTGAAACTGTTCGCGCCATTCAAGGTAAACAAGGCGCTGCCGCCCTTCACCAGGCCGCCGGTGCCGCTCATCGCTCCGTTGAACACCAGCGGCTGCCCACCGAGCAGATTGAGCGTGCCACCCGCGCCAAGGTTGACGGTATTGCTTAGCGACAAGCCCACCGAGGCATCGAACGAAACATTGCCGCCCACGCCCAGCGCGCCGCTGCCCAGCGCGGAACCGTTCGCCAGCACCAGGCCGCCCGCATTGAGCGCGACGCCGCCACCGAAGGTATTGGCGCCGGACAGCGTGATCGGCGACGTCGTATTGATCGCCAGGCCGCCCGTGCCGGAGAGCACGCCGCCGAAACCGAAGTTGTTGGTGCCGCCGAGCGTGAGGCTGCCGTTGAGCGCGACGTTATTGCCCAGCGACAAGCCCGCGGTGGATGAAGCCAGCGCGCCGCCGTTGACCGTGAACGAGCCGCTGCCGAACACGTTGGCGTTGTCGAAATTGATCAGGCCGTCGTTGAGCGTGGCGTCGGCGCTGACCAGCGCGCCCTGCAGATTCCACGTGCCGCTGTGCACGGTCAGATGCTGGAAGCCGAGATAACCGGTGGCGCCGATGGTGGTGGCAGCGCCGCCCGTACCCGAACCGGGACCCGCGGCAGAGTTCTGCAATACCAGCGTGTTGTTCGCACCGGTGCCCGCGCTGACCGTGCCGGCCGCGGCCAGCTTCACGCCGGTGACGCCGGTCATCACACCGGCGATGGCCGTGCCGCCCGAAGCGTTGACGCTGGAACCCGAAACCGCCGTGAAGGTGCTGCCGGCGGCCGAGTCGCCGAGGTAGATACTGCCGTTGACCGTGCCGGCATTGAGAAACGTATTGCTGCCGCTGCTCGCCGCGCCCAGGCCGATGCGGCCGGTGATGGTGCCGGTATTGGTGAGGTTGGCATTGGCGCCGCCATAGGTCACCACCGCGCCCGCGTCGGCGGTGTTGCCACCGCCGAGCAGCGACATGCCGATGGTGCCGGCGTTGGCGATGGTGGTGGTGCCGCCCGCGCCGTTCTGCACGGTCAGCGCCTGGCCGCCGAAGCCGAACAGCGTGGCGATGTTGAACATGCCGCGCATCGAGCCGCCGGCCAGGTTGTTCACCGCGATGGTGTTGGCGGAGGCGTTGCCGAGCACCGAGCCGGCCATCACCAGCGACAGGCCCGCGCTGTTGGTGGTGGGATCGATCGTGCCCTGGTTGTTGAGCGTGATGCCGTTGCCGGTGAGCGTGAGCGAGTTGCCGCCGACGATCGGCGGCGAACTGACCACCGCGCCGGTCTGCACGTTCACCGTGACATTGGCCGTGCTGTTGGAAAGATTGTTGGTGCTGGAGCCGGTGGCGCAGGTAACCGTGGTGCCGGCGGTGGTGCACGCGGCGAATGCCACGCCGGTGGTGAACGGCAGCGCGATCACCGGCGCCAGCGCGAGCAGGATGCTTTGGACCAGGGGGCGGCGGCCGAAGCGGCCGGAACGATGCACCTGCATGACGGTTTCTCCTTTGCACGAATGGGCACGCACCGCAGCCGCCATCGGCCCGCGCAGGCGCGCGGACGCACGGCGACGCGCCGCCCCGCGGGCGGCGGATCGAATCAGATGAAAATCAGGAATCCCCTTCCGCGCGGTTTACGCGGGATGCGGCCCTGGTGGCGACGCCGGGGGAGGCCCATCGCGATGGAATGAGCCGCGGCGATAGCTGGAACGAAGCACCTGCATGACAGCCTCCTTACCGATAGGCACCGCACCGTTGCCAGCTCGCGTACCCCCTGGAGGTCGTTCCACGCCCCCGCCCTGCCGCGAGCCGGTCCGCCGCTTGCGTGAAGCGGTCGGTCCACTTGCGTCGAAGAATTCGCGCGGCTCCGCACGCGAGCTTCGATCCCCTGCCGGTCGTCCGCTCCTCTGCCGGGAGGAGCGGCGGCGATGTTCCTTTCCGTAAAAACTGCGCGCCATATCACGAAATGCGCGCGCGGCGGAGTTTGCCGCCACGTGCCGTGAAAAGGTCGTCAATCGATCAGGTGGCCGAAAGAAAACGTGGCAGCAAGAACAACGCCAACGGCGCTCGGATCAGCCTGAACAGCTGCCGCACGAAAACGGCTTCGTTGCGTGCAAGTAGGACTTATCTGAAAGAGCCGCCGCAGCGCGCTTCCTAGACTGCCGCCCGACCCAACCGCAGCACGCGGCGGGCCATGCGGCCGGGACACGGGGGCACTCCCGCACGGCCGTTCCATCAACGAACGGAGGGCATGACATGACGCACGGCATCCTGGCGTGGCTGGTCATCGGGGCGGTCGCCGGCTGGCTGGCCGGTGTGGTGATGAAGGGCGGCGGCTTCGGCCTGCTGGTCGACATCGTGGTGGGCATCGTGGGCGCCTTTATCGGCGGCTGGCTGTCGGGCCTGCTCGGCATCAGCCTCGGCGGCGGACTGATCGCTTCGATCGTCACCGCCACGCTCGGCGCGATCGTGCTGCTGTTCGTGGTGCGCCTGTTCAAGCGCGCCTGAGCACGGCGCCGTTCCACAGCAAGGCAGCGCGCGCGACGGTGGCATGCCGCCGCGCGCGCCAGCCGGGGGGCGACATCATGCAGACCATCGTTTACCGCATCCAGGAAGACCAGAACGGACGCTGGACCCTGTGGACCGGCGACCTGCCGGTTTCCGGCGGCCTGCGCCTGGGTCCGGCGATCAAGCTGGCGCGCATGCTCGCGCGCGAACGCAGCGACGACGACGCGCGCATCGAACTGGTGAGCTGCGGCCACACCATCGCGATCGACCGCTGCTGAGCGGCACTCAATAAAGGCGCTTGAGCGTCGCCACCGCGCGGCGCAGCACGTCGCACATGTCCGGATCGACCGCCAGCAGGCTCTCTTCGGTACGCAGCATGGCCAGGGCGATTTCGTCGTGCAGGGCGGGCGCGCCCCATTCGGCTTCCAGGATGCGGCGGAGCAAGGGCTGGCGGATGCGCGCGAGCGACGCCGGTTCGTCCTGCCTGGTATGCGCGACCAGCTCGGCCAGTTCGCGCCACAGCTGCATGTCGCGCGGGCTGTGATAAGGCCGCGTGCGCGCATCCCCGACCAGGCGGAGCACATCGAGCAGCGAGCGGCGCCGGATCGGCCAGGCCATGGCAGCGTTCATGCCCGTCCCGCTTTGGCGTACAGCCCTGCCGTGGCGGCGACCTGCGTGCATGACCCGTTGCGATTCCTGCTCATCGTCTTTCCCGAATGACCGTTGCTCCGACTGCCGATGCCATCCGTTGCATGTGGATCCCGCATGGAATGAGGATCCCGGCACCCAGGCGCCAGGGGGCTAGTGCCTGGGTACCGCCAGCGTTAGCTCGCCGACACATACGCATCCTTGGTATGCGGGAAACCGGGTGCGGCACGGGGTGGGCGCTGAGCCCCGAAAGAGCGGACGTGCCCCGTCGCACTTGGCATGGCACATTTTGGTGACGGGTAGCACGCTTTGAATCAGAAAAGTCCTAGTGCGCACAGAATGTGCTTTAAGTCACGCAATTGACCGAAATGGCGTGATAAGCGGCTGAACCCCGCATTCAGGCACGCGAAGCGGCCGGCCAGCGGGGCCGGCCGGGAAGGAATCCGGTTGAGGGAAGGGCTACAACAGCCCGTTGGACCGCGCGTAGTCGAACAGCTGCTTGTCGCCGTCCAGGCCGAGCTTGCGCATGGCGTCGCGCTTCTGCTGGCTGATGGTCTTGACGCTGCGGCCGGTGCGGCGGGCGATCTCGGAAACCGTGACGCCCTGGGCGAGGAAGCGCACCACCTCGGCCTCGCGCGGCGACAGCGCGCTGGTTTCGTCGCCGCCCTCGATCTGCCGGCGGGTGCGTTCGCTCAGGTACACGCGGCCGGCCTTGATCATGTCGATGGCCAGCATCAGCTCGCGGGTCATCGCCATCTTGTCCACCACGCCGCGCACGCCGGCGGCGAGCATGCCCTGCACCAGGGCCGGGTTGCTGAGCATGGTGAGCACGAGGATGGGCAGCTGCGGCCAGTGTTCGCGCACGCGGGCGAGCATGGCCAGGCCGTCTTCGTCGGGGTTGTCGCCGGGCATGGCGAAGTCGGTGATGAGCAGGTCGCAGGGCTCGCGTTCGAGCAGCGCGAACAGCTCCTTACCGCTACGCGCCTCGCCCACGATGCGGAAGCGCTCGCCGTAGCCCTGCAGGGCTGCCTTCAATCCCATCAGTACGACGGGATGATCGTCGGAAATGATGACCCGCAACGTGCCCTGCCTTGCCTGGGTAACCCCCTTGCCAACTGCCCCGGCGGGGTCCCCCCGGCCGGTCCGTCCGGTTTGTACCGGAACGGCGGCAACAGTAGCATGAACGCGCAGCGGGACATGGACACCGGCCGCCTGCGCCACGGGGAGCATCGCCAACCACAGCAGGCCGCCGGTCGCCGGCGCGCTTGCCGCGCACCCGATCGGAACCGTGACGTCCAGGAACGCCATGCCAACCACGCTACGCCGTCCTTGCCCCAGGCTTGCGTTCTCCCGGCCGGCCGCCGCCGCGCTGGCCTCCGCCTGGATCGACAACTCCCTGGTGGATAACCAGGCGGTGCCGGTCACCGGCGCCACCCTGATGCTGGCGGGCCTGCTGATCCTGGTGGCGGTGGCTGCCATGGCGCTGGCCTGGCGGCTGCACGGACAGAACGAGCGCTTGCGGCAGAGCGAAGACGAACTCGCCGCCGAGCGCGCCGCGCGCAGTGCCGACCGGGGCCTGCGCGAAGTGGTGCAGCACATCCCGGTGGTGGTGTTCACCCTGCAGCGCGATGCGGATGGCACGCGCCACGTGACGTTTTCCGCCGGCGACGTGCAGGCCCTGTTCGGCCTGGACACGCGCGAGCTGCTGCGCGACGGCGACGTGCTGCAGGAGCGGCCGCTGAAAGAACGCGTGCATCCGGACGACGCCGACGCCTTCCTCGCCCTGATCTCGCCGCTCGGCGACGACCTGGCGCCGCGCTCGCTCGACTTCCGCGCGTTCGGCGCCGAAGGCCTGCGCTGGATCCACGCCATGCTCGCGCCGCGCGCGCTGCCGGAAGGCCGGCTCAGCCTGGCCGGCTATTTCATCGACACCACCGAGTTGAATGCGCGCAACGAAGCGCTGCGCATCGCCCGCGACGTGGCCGAGCGCGCTTCCAAGGCCAAGGCCGATTTCCTCGCCACCATGAGCCACGAGATCCGCACGCCGATGAACGGCGTGATCGGCATGCTCGAACTGCTCGGCCGCACGCCGATCAATGCCGAGCAGCGCGAACTGCTGCGCGCGGTGGAGGACTCCGCCGGCGTGCTGCTGCAGGTGCTCAACGACATCCTGGATTTCTCCAAGCTCGAAGCCGGCGACCTGCGCCTGGACGACAGCGCCTTCGATCCGCGCGTGCTGGCCGACAATGTGGTGAGCGTGATGGCGGCGCGCGCGCAAACCAAAGGGTTGGCGATCCGGTTGGCGGTGGATGCCACCGTCGCCGGCACGCTGCGCGGCGACAGCGTGCGCCTGCGGCAGATCCTGCTGAACCTGCTGAGCAATGCCACCAAGTTCACCGAGCGCGGCAGCGTGGCGGTGCGGCTGGTGGTGCTGGGCGACGATGGCGCGCGGCAGCAGCTGCGCATCAGCGTGAGCGACACCGGCATCGGCATTGCGAAGGACAAGCAGGCCCATTTGTTCAATCCCTTCACCCAGGCCGAAGCCTCCACCAGCCGGCGCTACGGCGGCACCGGCCTGGGCCTGGCGATCTGCCGGCACCTGGCCACGCTGATGGACGGCACGGTGGAACTGGACAGCACGCCGGGCGCCGGCACCACCGTCGCTTTCGACGTGTGGCTGCCGGTCGAAAAACGCGAAGCGGCCGCACCGGCCTCGCTGCGCGGCCGCCATGCGGTGGTGCGGCTGGCCACACCGGACATCGCCGCGGCGGTGGGCGAACACCTGAAGTCGCTGGGCCTGACGGTGGAGCTGGCGCCGCCGGAGCAGCCGCTGCGCGAAGGCATGGCGGCGAGCCTGCTGTTCGTCGAGCCGGCCGACCGCGACAGCGAGACGCGCATCAGCTCGCACGTGGTGGCGGTGACCGGGGAGGCGCTGCCCTCCGGCGGCACCGAGCAGCGCGACGAACGCTGGTGGCTCAGCGCCAATCCGCTGCGCTGGCAGGCGCTGCTGCGTGCGTGCCTGGGGGCGCTGGAGCTGCGCGACGAGGCCTATGCGGAACTGCCCGCCACACCGGAAGCGGCCGCACCGGCGCCGGCCTCCTTCGCCGGCCTGTCCACCCATCGCGGCGGCATCCTGGTCGCGGAAGACCATCCGGTCAGCCAGCAGCTGATCCAGCGCCAGCTCGCCCTGCTGGGTCTGGCCTGCGAGGTGGTCGACAACGGCGCGGACGCGTTCGACGCGCTGTCCGGCCACGATTACGCGCTGCTGCTCACCGATTGCAACATGCCGGGCCTCAGCGGCTACGAACTCGCCACGGCATGGCGCCGGCACGAGGCGCAGAGCGGCGCCGCGCGGCGCCTGCCGATCATCGCCATGACCGCCAACGCCCTGGCCGGCGAAGCGGTGCGCGTGCGCGAGGCCGGCATGGACGACGTGCTGGCCAAGCCGCTGCAACTGCTGCCGCTGAGCCTGGCGTTGCAACGCTGGCTGCCGGAGAACGCTGCCGTGGCGGGCGCCGGTGCCGGCCTCCCCGGCCGCGCCACGCCGCTGGCCGGCATGGCCGAAGCCGAAGACGGCCCCGCGCTGTATTCGGACATGCTGCGCGCCTTCACCAGCGCCAGCCACGACGACCTGGGCGAATTGCGCCGCAGTGTCGAGCACGCCGACCCGGCCGCCGCCGCGCTCAGCCTGCACCGGCTGCTGGGCGCGCTGCAGCTGTTCGACGACGGTCCGCTGCTGAACCGGGGCCGGCAATTGCTCGAAGCGCTGCACGGCGCGGCGGCCCCGGAAACCCTGCCCCGCCTGCCCGGCTACGCGGCCGAGGTGGAGGCGCTGCTCACCAAGCTGAACCGGCTGACCGCCGAGCAGGGGCTTGGTTAGCTATTTTTCCGGGCGTCCGCGACAATAGGATTTGTCTGAATCCGCACGGGCGTTGGATGGATTGGACGATCCATCGACCCGGAGGGACCGCGCGGTGAGCGTCAGGGGGCGCAACAGGAAAGAGGTTTTCCCATGACATACAGGGTTTGGGGGCGGCCCAGGCTCGAGCGCCGTACGTGCACCGCCCCGATCGTTCAACGCATCGTTTTCGCCATCGCGCTGGCTGCGGCCACCGTCGCGCAGGCCGCGCCGTCGTCCGACTGGACGTACCGCGTACGTCCCAAGGACAACATCTGGGACCTGGCCGCCCGTTATCTGAAGTCCGATGTCCCGTGGCAGAAGCTGCAGGACTACAACCACGTCGCCGATCCCCTGCATCTGCCGCCGGGCATGACCCTCCATATCCCGGTCGCCTGGCTGCGCCTGGAGCCGGCCAAGGCCAAGGTGGTGGCGGTGATCGGCGAGGCCACGGCCAAGCTGCCCGACAGCGCCGCGCCGGTGCCGGTGAAGGCCGGCATGAGCTTCGGCTACGGCGCCAGCCTGAGCACCGGCAACGACACCAGCCTCACCTTGGAATTCGCCGACGGCTCGCGCGTGCTGGTGCAGGCCAACAGCGAGCTGGCGCTGGACCGGCTCAGCGCCTATGGCGATACCGGCATGGTCGACACGCGGCTGCGCCTGCAGCGCGGGCGCGTCAACAGCGACGTGCATCCGCTGACCGGCAGCGCGGCGCGTTTCAGCGTGTCCACGCCGGGCACCATTTCCAGCGTGCGCGGCACGCACTTCCGCGTGGTCGCCGGTGACGGCGCCGCACGCACCGAAGTGGTGGGCGGCAAGGTGGACGTGGGCGGCGAGAAGCGCCACGTGCTGGTGAAGTCCGGCCGCGGCGTGGCCACCGCCGACGGCGCCGCGCCGGGCCAGCCGCAGGAGCTGCTGCCGGCGCCGGCGATCGCCTGCCCGAGCGGCCCGGTCAATCAGTTCCCGGTCGAACTGCATTGGCCGGCCCTGGCCGGCGCCGAGCATTACCGGCTGCAGCTGGCGCCGAACGACAAGTTCGAAGCGCTGCTGCTGGACCGCGTGGTCAGCACCAGCACCGCCACCCTGCCCGACCTGCCGGACGGCAGCTACGCCGTGCGCGTGCGCGGCATCGGCGCGGGTGCGCTGGAAGGACTGGACGGCGTCTGCCCGAACGTCACCATCGACGGCACGCCGCAGCCACCGCTGATCGTGTCGCCGCAGCCGGACAGCAAGGTGCGCGACAAGCGCCCGGAGTTCCGCTGGACCGAGAGCGTGCAGGCCGTTTCCTACCGGTGGCAGCTTTCCGCCGACGCCGCTTTCGGCCAGGTGCTGGCCGAACAGGACAACGCCCGCGGCGACGGCACGCGCGCGCCGCAGGCGTTGCCGCTGGGCCGCTACTACTGGCGCGTGGCCAGCCGCGACAGCAACGGCAAGGTCGGTCCGTATACGCATGCGCTGCCGTTCGACCTGGTGGAAGAACCGCCGGTGCCGGTGCCGGGCGAGCCGAAACGCTCCAACGGCGACCTGGTGCTGAGCTGGCCCGGCGGCACGCCCGGCCAGCACTACCACGTGCAGCTGGCGCGCGATCCGCAGTTCGCCAAGCCCGAGGTGGACGCCACGGTCGACAAGCCGGAGCTGGACCTGAAGAAGCTCAAGTCCGGCAAGTGGTACGTGCGCGTGCAGACCATCGACATCGACGGCTACGCCGGCCCGTGGAGTCCCGCGCAGAAGACGCGCATCAGCTGCGTCTCCTGCCGCTGGGCCATCGCCGGCGGCGGCGCGGCGCTGCTGTGGCTGGCGCTGTGACGCGATGAGCGAACGCGCCGTCGCCAAGCTGCAGCGGCGGCGCGTCCGCGCATGAAGCGCTTCCATCCGATGGCGCTGCTGGCGCGCGCGCTGGGCTGGATGATCGGCGTGGCGGCGCTCACCCTGGTGCTGGCCAGCGGCCTGCCCATGCGCCTGGACAACGCGTTCTACGACCTGCACATGCGCCACTGGAGCTACGGCCCCGGCGACGCGGTGGCGATCGTCGCGATCGATCCGAAGAGCCTGTCCGCACTCGGCAACTGGCCGTGGCCGCGCGCCACCCACGCCCGCCTGCTCGACCGCCTGAGCGAAGCCGGCGTGCGCGCGGTGGGCATGGACATCACCATGGCCGAGCCGGACCTGCGCCATCCGGAAAACGACCAGGCGCTGGCGCAGGCCATGCGGCGCAACGGCCGCGTGGTGATGCCGGTGTTTCCGGAAGCGGCGGATCTCGGCGGCACGCTCGAAGAAATGCTGCCGCCGCCGCAGATCGCCAGCGCCGCGGCGGCGTTCGGCCACGTGGACGCGGCAAAGGACGAGGACGGCGTGGTGCGCGGTGCGTATCTGCACGCCGGGCTGGGCAGTCCCTACTGGCCCGCGCTGGCGCTCGCGGTGCGCGACTTCGGCCAGGCCTCCGCGGCGCAAGGCCAGCCGCCGAGCCTGCATCGTTCGACGCTGGACAGCGCCTCGCCTTATCAATGGCTGCGCGACGACTACGTCATGCTGCATTTCGCCGGCCCCGCCGGCAGCTTCGACCAGGTGTCCTATGTGGACGTGCTCGAAGGCCGCGTGCCGCCTGCCCTGCTCAAGGACCGCTGGGTGCTGGTCGGCGCCACCGCCGCGGGCCTGGGCGACCTGCTCGACACCTCCGCTTCCGGCGGCAGCGAGCGCATGCCCGGCGTGGAATACCAGGCCAACCTGCTGGAATCGATGCACGACGGCAGCACGCTGGCGCCGCTGAATTTCAGCGGGCAGCTGGCGATCGGCGCGGCGCTGCTGGCGTTTCCGTTCCTGCTGTACGGACTGCCCGGCCTGCGCTCGGTGTGGATAGTCGCGCTGATAGCCCTCGCTGCGTGCTTCCTCGTCAGCGCGGGCCTGCTGCGCGAAGCGCGCTGCTGGTGGCCGCCGACCGGCTGCGCGGTGGTGATCCTGGCCTGCGCCGGCGTGCTGCGGCTGCTGCAGGGTGCGCGGCGGCGCGCCTGAGCTTTCATTCGATGATCCGGTGCTGGCGCGCCAGCTCGATCACCTCGCGGATGTTCGCCAGCCCCAGCTTGTCCATCAGGTTGCGCTTGTGCGCGCTGACGGTCTTGTTGCTGATCGACATGTGCCGTGCGATGTCGATATTGGCCATGCCCAGCGCCAGGCAGCGGAACACCTCGAACTCGCGCCGCCCCAGCTCGTGCAGCGGGCTGCGCGTGCCCTTCGCCGCCAGGCTGGACGCCGCATCCATGATGCCGCGGCTGAAATAGATCTTGCCGCGCACGATCAGCTGCGCCGCGGCGACCACGTCCTCCATCGGCGCGCACTTGTGCACGAAGCCGTCGGCGCCGGCGCGGAACGCGCGCACGCCGCTGACGGTTTCCTCGCTGGCGGAAATCATCAGGATCGCCATCGGCCCGCCGCCCTCGCGCAGGCGGCAGATCACTTCGATGCCGTCCGGCTGGGGAATGTCCAGGTCGATGACCAGCAGGTCCGGCTGCAGCTCCATGGCGACGGAGAGCGCCAGCTGGCCGCTGGTGCATTCGGCCAGCACCTTGAACTCCCCGGTCCGCTCCAGCATGTTGCGGATCGCCCCATTGATCATGGGGTGATCGTCGACGATGACGGCGGTGAACATGCCGCGGCCTCCCTGTGATGAATCGCCATGGCTCGTGCCGCGCATGGCGCCGCGGCGGACTCAGTAGCCCACTTCGGTGGCGTAGGCGTAGATCTCCATGTCCGAGCGCAGGCCCAGCTTCTTCATCGCGTCGGTCTTCTGCTTGCTCACCGTCTTGACGCTGCGGTCCAGCTTGCGCGCGATCTCGGTGACGCTCATGCCGGCGACCAGCAGGCGGATGATTTCGCCCTCGCGATCGGTCAGGCGGTTGATCGAGTGCGCGCCGAAGCGCGACAGCCGGCCTTCGAACGTGGCGCTGACGAAGACGTGGCCCGTGGCCGCAAGCCGCACCGCGGTATGGATCTCGGCCATGGCGGTGGATTTGTCCACGATCGCCTTCACGCCCGCCGTCAGCAGGGCCTGCAGCAAGGCGACGTTGCGCAGCATGGTCAGCACCACGATGGGCAGCTCCGGCCGCAGCTCGCGCAGCCGTTCGATCAGGCGGATGCCGTCCGGCGAGCTGTCGCTGGGCATGATGTAGTCGGTGACCACGGCATCGCATTCGACCCGGCTGAGCAGGGACAGCAATTCCACCGGACAGGACGCCTCGCCGACGACGGATATGTCGCTGCCGCCGAGCACGGCCATGACGCCTTTGCGAATGATCGGGTGATCGTCGGCCAGAATGATCCGGATGTTCGCGTCGTTCGTGGTGTTCACTTAAGAAATCTCCTTGGCTTCGTAGCGCCTGGATGGCGGACATGCCGGGACTTGCCACGGCGGGTCCGCTGATGCTATGTCCCGGAAAACTCGCGCTGGGAAGTCCTGCGCGCAGCGTTCAATGTTCTAATGCGGCACCCGATGCATTTCCATGCGATGTATCCGAAATCGCATTCGTATTATTTGCAGCTGCGGAAGCTTCCTCGCTGCTTGCACGCAGCGCATCGATAAAGCCAGCCAGATAATCGTGCAGGGCCTTGGCGTGCCCGAGCACCTCTTCCGCGTCCCGGCCAGGCTCGACGGCGCCGGCCAGCACGGACAGCCGCTGCGCGCCGAAGAACGAACCCATGCCGCACAGGTAATGCGCCACTTCGCGCAACCGCTGCAGATCGCGCCCGTCGAGATGCAGCAGCAGGCGCTGCTCCTCGTTGCACATCAGCCGCAGGTAATCGTCCATGGCCGCCGCATCCTCGCCGAACACGTCGAGCAGGCGCCGCACGACCCGCTGCGCGTCTTCGCGGGTCGACGCATCGGGTTCCGGCCGCCCGGACAGGTCCGCCTCTGCCGAGGACGGTCCGTGGCGCGCGTCATTCATGAAGGAACAGCCGCCGCGCGGTGCGGCACCGGCGCCCAGCCAGACCAGCGCAAGCAGGCTCTCGATGCGTTGCTGCAAGGTTCGCGAAGCGTGTTCGGCGCCTTCGACCAGCGAGCGCTGGCGCGGCGTGAGCTCGGAATAGCCGAGCAGTTCGAGCGTACCGATGATGCCGGTGAGCGGCGTGCGCACATCGTGGCTGATCGTCGCGAGCATGGCCTGGTCCACCGGTGCCGCAGGCGTTGCGCTGCCGCTGCGCGCCGGCGCCAGGCGGCGGCGGAGCAGCAGCCATGCCGCCGCGACCGCGCCGAGCAGCACCACGCCCACGGCGGCGTGGAGAAACCAGTGCTCCGGCGTCTGAATCGACGCCCGCGCCTGATCCGACACTTGCTCGCCGAATCGTCCTAACCAGTCCCTGGCGACTCCCGCCCATATCTCGGTACTTGTGAGACGCATTGCCAGACTTCCTCCTGCTGCCGGGGACGCTTCCATCCCGCAAAGCCGCGTGGATCACCGCGGATCAGACGCTTGCCCGCATGCCCCCTTGTGGTCGTCCGTATCGGACTCCCCACTACCGCTGCGCCTACATGTGGCCTGAATCGGCTGCAGGCATTCTGGAACGGACGGCGGTGCTTAAGGCATTGGGAGTAGTCCGAAAAATCAGGCGCAGAACGCAAGCCCATGAATCGCCCGGCAAAACAGCCGCCACCCTCGCCGCTTGCGCCCCCATCGGCCGTTACGTAGAATTCGCGGCTCGCTGCCGGAATAGCTCAGTTGGTAGAGCGGCGCATTCGTAATGCGTAGGTCGTAGGTTCGATTCCTATTTCCGGCACCATCAGTACCGCCGCAGGCCACCGCAAGGTGCCGCCGAAGGCCCGAAACCCCGCATCACTGCGGGGTTTTTTGTGCCTGACCCATCCGCCTTGTGCCTGACCCAGCCGTCTCAACCGGTGAGTACGATTGTGAGTACAGTGCGGCCACCGCGGCTTCCGCACCCTGCCGTACTCACACATGGCCCTCCTCACCGACGCGCGCCTGCGCTCCCTCAAGCCTCGTCCCAAGGTCTATCGCGTCGCCGATGCCGGCGGCCTCTGCATGGAGGTTCGCCCTACCGGGGCGAAGCTCTGGCGCTACCGGTACCGCGCCGGCGCGAAGGCGAACATGATCGGCCTGGGCGAGTACCCGGCCATGTCGCTGCAGGAAGCGCGGCGGGAGCGAGACCGGCAGCGCGACCTGCTCAGCGCCGGGGCAGACCCGTCGACGCACCGGAAGCTGGCCAAGGCGCGGGAGGCGGCGGAGAAGGACAACCGCTTCGAGGCTGTGGCGCAGGAATGGCTGGCCAAGCAGGGGCACTGGAGCGAGGCGACAATGGAGAAGTCCGTGGCCATGCTCAAGACCTGGGCCTACCCGTGGATCGGGCACCGCCCGCTGCGCGCCATCACCACGGCCGACATGCTGGCCCTGATCCAGCGGCCCGAGGCGCAGGACAAGATTGAGACCGCCCAGCGGCTGAAGCAGCGGTGCGGCCAGATCTTCCGCTACGCCATTCCGACCGGCCGGTGCGACCGCGATCCCACCGCGGACCTGCGCGGCGTGCTGAAGACGGTGCGCGTGCGCCACCACGCCAGCGTGACCGACCGCGCCAAGGTGGGCGGCCTGCTCCGCGCGATCGAGGGGCATGGGGGCACCTTCGTGGTGCTGTGCGCGCTGCGTCTCTCCGCGCTGACCTTCGTCCGGCCAGGAGAACTGCGGCACTGGGAATGGGCGGAGATCAACGCCGATGGTACGGAGTGGCGCATCCCGGCGCCCAAGATGAAGATGCGCACCCCGCACATCGTGCCGCTGTCGCGCCAGGCGCAGGCCGTCATCGAGGAGCTGCGGCCGCTCACCGGCGACGGCCGGTACCTGTTCCCGAGCGCCCGCGGCGCCGGCCGGCCGATGTCGGAGACCGCGATCAATGCTGCGCTGCGCACGCTCGGCTACAGCAACACCGTCATGACCGCCCATGGCTTCCGCAGCATGGCCAGCACCCTGCTCAACGAGGAAGGGTGGAATCGGGACTGGATCGAACGCCAGCTCGCGCATGCCGAGCGCGACAAGATCCGGGGCGCCTACAACTACGCGGAGTACCTGCCGGACCGGCGGCGGATGATGCAGGCCTGGGCGGACCTGCTCGACCAGCTGCGCGCCGGCGGCAAGGTCGTGGCGATCCGGGCGGCTTAGCGGCTAGCGCCGCGCTGCGGCGTCCCATGGATGGGGTCGTCAGCCGGCCGGCTGATTCCGTTCAGAAATGGTCGAGGTACTTGAACTGCGTCACCATGCCGCACTTTATGGCCCAAAAGACCTATTGAACTGGAGCCGTCCTGGTGTCAAATAGGCCCCAGGAATAGCGTATATACATTTAAAGCTTTTGGTATTGATGCCGAAACAGGATGTATATACAGTAGTCGTCTAGCAAGGAGGCAGCGGACATGGGCTTTAACTTTTCTTCGCATGTGATCACGAAGTTGCAAGACGACCATGACGTAACGCAGAAAGAAGTCATGGAATGCTTCGCGAACGGCGAAGCGATCTACTTCCTTGATCCCAATGAAGACCACCAGACGGATCCCCCTACCTTCTGGTTCATGGCGCCCACGAACCGAAACCGAATGCTGAAAGTGTGCTTCATCCGTCGCGGCGATGACGTCGATATCAAGACGGCCTTTGAACCCACCAGCGACAAGCATTTGGACACGTACCGCCAGCAAGCCGGACTGCCGAGCTGCTGGCCCAACGAGGAGTAAGACAATGAGCAGCAAGAAGATCCCGGGAACTGCGGAGAACTGGGAGAACGGCACGCTTGGCCTGGATGCCAGCAGTGCCGTGCGCGTCGACGAAAGCGAGACGCAGGCGATCGAAAAAGCGACCGGCCTGAACATGCAATTGATCTCGATGCGGATGCCGGCGGACCTGATCAATGTGCTCAAGGAGATCGCCAAGTATCGCGGCATCGGTTATCAGCCGATGATCCGTGACCTGCTGCAGCGCTGGGCGGTGGGCGAAATCTCGACGATCCTGGAAGAGCGCTCCCGCGAAGCCAAAAAGAAGGCCGCCGAGATGGACAACAATGAGCCGCTCGCTGGCGACCTGCGCAAAAGCGCCTGAATAACCCGCCCACAGAATTACGAAGCCCGCTCCGGCGGGCTTTTTTTATGCGCTATTGAGGCCGGTGCGCACGCCGATTGGCGACCTGGACCGGATCGTCCGGCGGCTGGCCGCGCCGCGGCAGCGGAACCTGGTGCAGGCTGGCCCCATGGTGGAACTGGCTGGGCGATCCAGGCAGGTCGACTCCAAGGCGCGCTGCTAGCGCCTCGACGCGAGAGCTCCAGTAGGCGCCGTGGCAGACGTGTTCAACGACCCGGATGGCCAGCGCGCGGTCGATCTCGCCAGGGGCCTCGATCATGGCCAGGAGGTGCGCCTGGGCAAGCATGACGGAGCCGATTACACCGCTGATCGCCGTATTCGGAGCTGCAGCGTCAAGCCACGATGATGGCGGCGATAGGTCGGAGACGGTCCAGTGCGCGGCGGCGGCCGCGGTGACGTGGCCGCCAGGCGATCGGCGCGCAGAGTTGGCCAGCTTATGGAGGCGCAGCAGCAGCCTGGAAAGGCTGGACACGACGGCGATCAGGGTGGCGCGGGCTTCATCCATGGCCCCAGGCTACGCCGGGGCGGTCTCACCGACTGGGAGCGCTGGTGATGTAGATCGAGCAGTTCAGGTTCGTGCCGTCGCCGGTGTCATACCATGCCACCAGGACATTCTCGGTGTTCGGGATGAGGACCGGGAAGGCATAGCCGAACTCCGAATCCGTCACCGACGTGACCGTCGTGTCGAACGACTTCTTGGCGCACGCGAGGATATTCCGCGGCGGGCTCTGCGAGGTGACACCGTCCCAGCCGACATAGGGAATCTGGAAGAAGGCGTCAAGGTCCACGACCGAGTAGCAGACTCGATTCGTCGACGTACGGGCCGCGAAGACCACGCCGACCTTCTTGGCGCTGATCTTCACGGCGTAGCAGGGGCACGCCAGGCTGATCGAGTCGCTGGTATAGAGCTGGCCGCCGAAGTATGCCCAAGTAGCGCCACCATCGGCCGACTTGTAGTAGCGGAATCGAGCATAGTCCGGCGTGGCGCCATCGTCGCGAAGGATGAGGATCACGCGACTGCTGTCCAGCGCGATCAGGTTCGGCTCATTGAACACCGCCGACTGGCTCAAGTTGTAGATGTAACCCTGCGCCGTCCAGGTCACACCGCCATCCGTGCTCTTGAGCAGGTAACACTTGTTGGCCTGGTAGAAGGTCATCAACCAGCCCAGCGAGGTGACCTGTGGCCGGCCGAACGGGCACCAGTCGACGCTGGCCGGCAGCGTGCTCACCAGAGACGTTGGAGACGACCAGGTTGCGCCGTTGTCCGTACTGGACACGAAGAAGACGTCGACGTTGGCATTGGACGTCACATTGTAGACGCGGCCGAAGACGACGATCCGCCCGCTCGTGGCATCGACGCCCACACCAGGGTTCCGCGTGTCGTATGTGCCCTGGTTGTAGATGGTGAACTCGGCTCCCCAGGTCGCTCCATTGTCGGTACTGATCTTGCCGACGATCAGGCCGCCATTGTTCTGATGCGCCGAGCCCTTGCGGTAGACGCAGAGCAGGTTGCCGTTGGCCATGTAGACCAGGTTGGGCTCGGACTTGTACTGCAGCGTGGCACCGGATCCGGAAGCCACAGTCGTCAGTGGAAGAGACATCGGCGCGGCGGCCGCGGCAACAGCCCAGGTGCCATCCTCACGCAGGAAACGCGTAGTGCCAGCGGTCGCTCCGGGGTCTGGCACAGCGCCTGCCGCATGGGAAGAGCCGGAGGGTCCGAAGACCGGCAGATCGGCGGCCACCAGCGCGCGAAACGACGGAGCGCCCGCACTACCCGATGCCGGACCGGCGAACACACGATTGGCCGACTGATTGACCCAGGCCAGGGTGATGGTGCCGGCGTTGGTGATCGGCGAGCCCGTCACGTTGAACTGCGCCGGCGCGCTGATGGCAACCGAGGTCACCGTACCAGCACCAGCGCCCGATACGACCACCCAGCCCCCATTCCGGCGACCATAGACGTTGCCGTCCGACGGAGCGTCGGAGATGAAGGGCGGCTTGTTCAGCAGGTCATTGTAGGAGCCGCTGAACGCCACCGTCGCCAGGCTGCTCACCTGCGCGGCGCCGTCAGCCTTGGCGCCCTGCGCCGCAGTCGCGAATGCTGCCGAGTTCTGGAACGCCGCCGAGCCGAGCGCCGGCCGGTTGATCAGGCTGTTGTAATCGCCGGTCGACGCCACCGGAGCCAGATTCGAGATCTGGACGAACAGATACTGCGTGCGGTTGAGCAGCGCCTGAGCCTGCGCGTTCATAGGCGCACCGGTACCACCCAGCGCAACGGTCGTCGTCTCAAGCTGGACGACGTTGTCGAAAGTGGCCGACGGAGTGAGATTGGACATGCGATTCCCCTATCGGCCGATGGCGATCCAGTAGAAGTTGATGAAAGTCGGCCCGGACTGATGCACGGCCACGCCCGTGGTCGTGGGAACATCCACCGCAAAGGTGTAGCCCGTGGGGATGATTCCGCCGTTGACCGGCGTGAGCGTCACGACCGGTGGCGATGTGAAGCCGCTTCCCGCCGGGAAGGTCAGCATCGTCGTGCTTCCGGTCTGCAGAAGCGCTCCGCGAGCGATGATCGTTCCGTCGGGAAACTTCGTCGTCGATCCATTCGAATCGGCAACCGTCGTGAACTGCGATCGCGTGACCACCGGAGATCCGGCGACGCTCAAATTTTGGGCCGTGGTCGCGCCTGTGAGGTTGGCGTTGTTGATGGGCGCCAGGAGGTTCAGCGTGGCCTGAAGGCCTGCGGTCTTGGCGATTGTCAGCGCGCCATCCGCGATCGACGTGGGCAGACTGATATTTCCCGATCCATCGAAGGACACCGCACCGCTGACGGTACCAGTCAGCGTCAGCGTGATCGGCGCCGCCCACTTAGACGAGCTCGCCGCATTGCCGGTGGTGCTCAGCTTTCCGTTGAGCGCCGTGGTCAGGCCGACCACATCGGAAATCTGGATCACTCGTCCGGCAGCCACGTTGAGGATGGCCTGCGCGAAGTTGGTCTCGATCGTCGCTATGGTGCCGTCGTCGACAACGTTGGCCGCCGCGTGATCGACGATGAACTGGCCTATCATGCTGGACATGATCGAGGTCTGGCGTAGCGTCTTGTTCACCGCCAGCGACGATGCCGTGCCAGTGACATAGCCCGTCTGCCGATCGGTGTTCGATGGGTCGGCATACGCCGACTGCGTCAGCACGTTCGCGCCGGATGCAGCGGCGAAGGTCAGGAAATCATTCGTTGCCATGGTCTGCCCAAAAAGAAAGGCGCCACCAGGGCGCCTTGAGTGTCAACAGGGATGTCGTGTCCTACCGATAGCCGTCCAGCGTCTCCGAGCCGTCCAGAGCAAACGAACCGTCGAGCAACAGGGTGTAGATGTTGTATTCGTAGTTCACCAGCACGCCGCAGGGGCGCACGGGGATGTAGCCGCCATCGATCAGCGCCTTCGAGAGCGCGGAGAGCTGGCCGCCGGCCAGGCTGATCGTCATGGTCATGTCCTGGTTGTCCGTCAGCGTCGGCGTCAGTCCCTCCGGCGCGAAGATGCCGTTGAGGATGGCGACCGAGTCCTCATTGGAGCCGTCCCAGTGGTTGGCGCCGATCTTGGCCCGGATCAACAGACGGTAGGAGTGATCGTCCAGCAGCGTGATCCCCGTGGCGGGATCGCTGGCCCTCTTCCACACACCCTGATCCCATCCCACGCCCAGCGTGTCCCAGGCGAAGTAGACGTTGCCGATCGGCACCCGGATGGCGCGCGACAGGCCTGCCCACAGCCCGACAGCATCCAGCTGTACACCAGAGGCTTGGTCAAGGTCGAAAGCCTTGACCATGTCCGATGTGGCATTGAACTGGTTGACGAAGCATCCAGCGACCAGGCCCAGCGTCGCCATGAACTTCGACTTGTCCGCGTGCTGCGGGGTGACCAGTGCCAGGTAATCGCTCACCTCGGCCATATCAGGTCACCGTCAGCACGATGGCCGAGGGAACGCAGGTCGCCGCCTGGTTGAAGGTAAGCGGGACGTCCGGGGTGCCGGCGCCGCCAGAGCCGGAGATGACAAAGCTGGAAATCTTGAAGGTGCCCGCTTGCGGAATGCTCTTGGCCGCAGTAATGCACTGGTCCCACTCCACCGCCGCCGCTTCGCCGCCACCGATCGGCACGCTGTTGACGTAGTCCGCCACGGCTTGCTGGATCGCAGCACCGATGTCCGAGGAATAACCGGGAAGCGCCTTCAGCGTGACCGCCGCGGTGATCGCCTGGTTGGTCGGCCGGTAGAAGTTGATGGTGATGGCGCCGCCGTACGGGTCGGTGACCACCTGGGGGGTCGTGCCGTAGGTGCCCGTGCCCGGCGTCTTCTTCAGGGCGATCTGCTGGGCAATCGCCGCCACGTCGCCGCCCTCCACCACCAGGCTGATGCTGTGTGCCGGAATGCCATTGGCGTCCGTCGTCCCGGTGGGGTTCTCGAAGGCGGCGTAGCGGGTGACGTTGGGCAGCGTGGCGATGGCGCCGACGATGCCGTCCAGGATCGACTGCGAAGGCAGCGCAGTGGACACCGCTTGCCGCGACCGGAGGGCGGCGTCGTTCTCCACGGGAACGCCAGGAGAGGCCGCGGTGGGGTTGGTGGCGGCCTGCCAGCCCAGCGTCGGGGTGGCGATCTGATTGACCGTATTGGTCGCCGCCGTGACCGCGCCCAGGGTCTGGCAGGTCGCGGTCACCGTGATGGTGCCACCCGAAGGGATGGTCACCGTCGCCGGCAGGCTCCAGCGGTTCTTGGCGATGTCCGTGACGACGCCGTTGGTGATCGTCGTCCCCGCCTGGCCGGTGAGTGTCAGGTCCACCGTGGAGAACGAGGCGACGTCCCGAGCGATGCCGTTGATCTTCACGTTGCTGCTGAGCGCGTCGCCGATCGCCGTGGCAGGGCTGAAGCTTCGATAGACCTGCGCCGTCACCGAATTCACGTCAAAGATGGCCTGGGCGATGATCGCTAGAAACTGGCCATCCTGCGAATCCGCTCCCAAGTAGACGTCGCTTCCGTAGATGCCTCGGTAGCCGGTCTGCAGGAAATCCAGGATGTCCGCCAGGCTCGGGGCGCTGAAGCCTGCGTCGCTGATCGTGGGGGCAACGGTCGTAATGGTCACAGAGTAGCCTGCACGGTCGCGGCTCCGAATGCGGTGTTGATCACCGCGCTGACGGAAAGGGTTCGAGACGAAGGGTCGAGAGTGCTGCTGTAGGAGTCGATCGAATCAACGCCAGGCGTAGAGACGATGCGATCCTTGATGATCGAGTCGTACAGGTTCGAGGTGTACTTTCCAAGGACGCCGCTCTGCCAATCGGTGCCTTCGGTGATGTCTAGAAACCATTGGCCAGTCCACAGCGCCAGCCGCGTCTCGACGGCCTGGGCCACCGCCTCAGGCTGGTCGACATAGAAATCAGCTTGGCTATGGCCGAAGGTGTAGTCACCGTTGGCGTCAAGCTTGCGATAGCGCATGGAGTCGTCCAATAAAAAACCCCGCCGAAGCGGGGTCGTGAATCGTGCTTTCTGCAATTACCCTATCGGCAACCATCCTGCACCCACTTGTCGTACCAGGCCGTGAAGTCCTGGCTGTTGCGGTGCATTTCCATGGTCTGCCGATCGTTGGCGCAGATGTAGTCGTGCTTCTGCTCCGGCGTCAGCTTGTTGAACCTCGCCTGCTCTTCAGCCGCCCGCTTGGCGTAGTACGCCTTGTCCGCGGCGATGCTTGCTGCGTGGTCCTTGTCGTACTGCGCATCCTTTGCCGCCAGGGCGCGGTTCTCGGCCACCTGAGGGTCAACCTGTTCTTGTGCAATCGCAGCAATCGAAACCAATGCAAGCGCTAAGACGATGATTCGCATATCCCTTACTCCGGCTGTCCAGTCGTACTGGAGCCGGATTGTACGTCCGGATGGACGTGATGCTGCAGGGAGATCGAGCCCGCCAGGACGTCACCGCCGGTAGAAGTGATTGTCTCGGCGGCCGTTACCGTCCCACTGAAGTTGGCCGAAGGTCCTTGAAACTGGAAACCGCCAGGGGCTACGAACTTCAGGATGCCGCCGGCGCTGTCCAGTTCCACATAGGTCGAGCCATCTCGACTACGTAGTTGCGTATGGTCGTTGTTGAACTCAGGAATCACCTTCGGCTGGCTCAAACCACCAAGCACGCAGATCGCATTGCGAAGGTCCAAACCTCTGGCGTCTGAAGGATCTTGCAAGCCACCGGATTGGATCCATGCCCCTATCGCCCGATTGGAGAAGGCCACCCAGCACTCGTCACCGGGCTGCACCGGAAAGGTGAGGACCGAATCAGCCGTCCCGGGGAACTGGACTGGCACATCCTTGAGCAAGGGGTACGGCACAGTATTCGAACTTCCATCCGAGGTGGCAACAACGCCACGTACGCCAATCTGTACCGTAGCGGTAACTGTAGACGGATTGAAATCCACGATGTAGCCAGGCATGCCTGTCCATGCCTTGACCATGAATGACTTGAAGGAGAGGCGATAAACCTCCTCGCTGTCATCCGTTCGCTGGGTGTTTTCAATCACTGGACGGCACCGAGTTTATGAAGTCCTGCGTAGCGGGAACGCCATCCTTTGGGTCGATCGATACGGACACGATGTCCGTGTACCACTGGTCACCGCGCGTGTCTCCGGTGTGCTTCACCTGAAAGGCGACGTAGAAACCATCATCGTTTAGCTTCGGCACCGGCAACTCATTGCCAGGCGAGGCCTTCTTGATGTCGAAGGTAGAAATGCTTTTGTTGCTCAGATTGAAAATACGACCGCACTTGATATCCGAACGGATCAAGCATCGAACATTGATGCCACCAATTGTCTGGACAGGAATGCCGATGAGACCACTTTCGGCATTTAGCTTTGGCACCGGCGCCTGGATGTACCCATTACGCTTCGGAACGAAGTTGAGCTTTCCATCTTCGAGGTTCCAGTAGCACTTCTGGTCATCGGCGAAGTCCCGAAGAATCTCTCTCGTCTGACCGAACATTGGCCACGCATTCACCGACGGCGTCGTGGTGAACTGCGGCGAGTAGCCGGCGGTGATGCCATATGGCGCCAAGTCGTTGAGCAGAGCCTTATGCACGTCCTGAGGCGTATGCCCCTTCGCCAGCGTCTGGTTCGTCACTGCCCAGTTGTAGACGTGGTCACCGTCCTGGCAATCCAATTCGAGGATCGTGTCCGTGGCGTTCACGCGGCCGTAGCGGACCATGTAGATCTCGCCACTGAAGATCAATCCCGGGCTGTCGCCGTACCCGGCCGACAGTTCGACCCGCTGGAACTCCTTTCGCGCCTTGGTCGCCAGCTGCGGCGACACATTGAAGATGCGAATGACAGCCGACTTCAGCGTCTGCGTCGTGGCGTTCCTTACCTCGAACTGGATGCGGAAATCTGACAAATCCACCGCCTCATCGCCCTGGCCGATCACCAGACGGCAGGATCGAATGTACTGGTCCGTCATGGCGTACCTACGTAGAGGTGGGATGTCAGGCCAAGGTTGTCGAACGTAGGGAGCGCCATGGGATCACCGTCTGAAACCACATAGACGGCGAAGCCGAGGCCAAGGTATGCGTATTGCGCCAGCAGATCAGCCCCGGTCACCAGCGGGATTCCGAGCACAATGGGTGCCTGGCTGACATCCATAATGTCCAGAAACCAAATCCCCGCAGCGTTGCGCCAGCTCACCGCAAAGACGTAGCTCACACCTAGGATCGTGACCTCCAGCGTCTGCGACTGGGGGATCAGCGGGATTTCATAGACCGAGTTGATGGCCATCACCCACCGGAGATCGTGCTGAGTACGCTGCGTGGAACCGGCTTCGGCTGGACCAGGCCGCGGTCCACCGGTGACGAGGTGGCGGCCGGATCAGCCTGGGTCGAATAGGCGAGCTGCGCTGTCTTTTCCGTCACGATGATGATCTGCTTGAAAATCAGCGTCACCAGAAGCGCGTTCTCGCTCTGCGCATCCGTTACGACTTCGATGCTCTTCAGGAGCATGTTGTCGTAAGACATCTTTCCCGTGACTAGACGGAAAGGCTGGCGTGACGCCTGCAGGTCGACCAGCTGCTGAAAGATGTCCTGCGGGTCCGACGAGATGATCTGGAACCGGTTGAAGTTAAAGATCGCCCCGCTATTGCTCCATGCGTAACGGGCCACGACTTCCGGCGGGATCGTGTAGGCGTGATCCGTGATCGACGCGCCGGCGCTGATCGGGTGCTGCGTGATTTCCAGGTCGTGCCGGTGCTGTTCCTCGATTGTGCACTGAGGGATGATGGCGCCGATGCTCCGGTTCACCTTCAGAAGGATGTCTTCGAGCTGCCCGGCAAGGACTACACCGGTCGCGGAAAGGATGCTCATTGCGTCGACGCCGCTTCGTAATTGCGCAGCTGCCGCTGGCTGGTCTCGCCCTGGGCGTCCGCTACCAGTTGCGCCGTCCGCATTGGGTCATTGGCACCCTGCACCACAATGGTGGTGTTGGCATTGAGCGTGCCTGGAGCACGCGATGTCGTTCCGCCGGCGCCCACCGCCCGGTTGAACATCTCCGCCGAATACGGGTTCTGGCCGTTTTCGTGCTGCACGATGCCCTTCATCAGCGCGGTCATCTGCGTCGGATCGTTGAGGTTCAACTGAGCGTCGGGGCTGACCCCCATCTGATCGGAGACGGCGCGGATGTATGCCGCAGTGTTGTTCTCGTTCTTCGGGGCGTAGGTGCTGATGATGTCGCGGACGGACTGCAAGGGCTTGTGGCCCGCCGCGGCAGACTGGCCGGTGTAGTAGAGGTTGAGCTGCCGATACAGAGCAGACAGGCCTTCGGCCGGCGATCCATAGGTGCCAAAGCTGCCGCCTGGCCCAGTGCGAAGGTTGCCCGGGTTGTTGTTTCGGATACCGATCGGCGATCCAGCCGCCGAAGAAGCAGCGCCGGTTGCGCCTGGATCGCTACCGAGCAGACGAATCTGCTCCGCCGACAGGTGGGTGGAAGCCCGTTCGGCGGGCGTCAGCGCCTTCCAGGCCGCGATGCGCTGGTTGCGCTGCTCGGTCGTGAGCGAGGCCCAGTTCGAGCGATCGATGGCGTCCTGGGCCTCCTGGCTACCGAAGAACGCCGCCACATGCGCCGCGGCATTGCCGATCGTGTCCCCCGCCTTGGTGCCGCCGAGGATCTTGTCCGAGACCTTTTCCATCCACTGGTAGGTCTTCTCCAGAAAGCCGATCAGCTTCTTCAATCCCTCGATGGCGGCCTCCACTCCAGGAGCCCACTTGTCCCAGTCGATGAGGTGCTGTCCGCCCTCCTTCCAGACCTTGTAGTCGTCCCACAGGGCGACAATGCCCGCGGCCAGGGCGGCGATGATGCCGATAGGTCCGGAATTGAGGATGGTCAGGCCGGCCACGATGCCGGCTACCCACTTGCCGAAGGTTTCGATGTTGTCCTTCGTGGTCTCGTCCAGCGAATCCCAGCGGTGAATCAGCTCGTCCAGCACACCGAGCACGCGGGTGCCGATCGTGATCCCGACCGACTCCAAGACCACCTTCGCGTCGCGCATGCGCAACATGAAGTTGCGACCCTGCTTGGTCACCTTGTCGTAGTCGATGCCCATCTTGGCCAGCATCTCGTGGTAGTGCCGCGAGAACTGGCCGACGCCTTGATCCAGCGCCAGCAGGGTCTTTTCGTCGATGCCGAGCAGGTTGGCGTATCGGTACTGCATGTACGGCTGCATCTTTCGCAGATGCTCGCCGATGTCCTCCAGGAGGTCGGAGGTATCCCGCAGATTGCCCTGGCCATCGCGCGTCTGAACGCCAATGGCACGGATCAGCGACTCGCCGGCTGGATTGGTGCGCAGGAACCTCGCCAGATTCTCGATCGAGCTGACGGCACCTTCCGCGGTTCCGCCCAACTGAGTGATCGCGTACTGCGTCGCCTTGATGTTCTCGGCGGATGCCCTGGAGCGCTGGCTGACGAAATACAGCTGCTCCATTGAGTTGGCGAGGTTGTTGATCCACGCCACAGCACCCGCCGCGCTCAACGCTCCCAGAGCGATGCCAAGACCTTCGACGGCCTTTGTCGCGCCCTTGATCGAGTCATTGAACTTGCGTTCGGTGCTGACGTCGATCTTGTAGCCGAGCGAGACCAGGAACTCCTTGATGACGTCGGTCATTTCCGCTCCACCGCGAGTCGCTCGTTCTCGGCGACCACATCAAGGCAATCGTTCATAAGGGCAATGTCAGCGAGATCTACGTCGCCGTTCTTCAGGCTTTCGTAGCGGCACATCCCGCGAACCACAGGGCGGAGTAACCAGTCCTCTCCGCCGGGCAGGGATTCCCACTTTACGGCGCTGCCTGCGCTTCCGCCTGAGGGGCGAGGCCGCCGCGAAAAAAATCGGTGAGGTTGTCCTGGAGCACGTTCTGCGCGATGGCAATCATGGCCCCCATATCGATGTCATCGAACATCAGCGACCTGCTTCGATCGTCGAACACCTTGGCCCACGACTGACCTTGTTGACGCTGTACGACCGAAAGAGCGGTGTTGAGGATGTAGTCGCAGTCGCCATCGCTCATACCTGCGATGGCATTGGAGATCGATTTGACGAAGCCGTCCATCGACGACTGGCCGGCCATGGAGCTCATGACCGGCACGAGGCGGCGGGAAACATGGAACTGCTTGAAGGCGTCCAGCTTGCCGCTGCGGTACTGCTGGCCCTTCACTTCGAACTCGGCCATCAGTAGGTCCCCAGCACGGTGTCGATGTAGACGGCGTTGAAGGACCATTCGTTGAACTGGCCCTCCTTCGCATAGACGACAGTGGGCTTCTTCTTGAACGCCACGCCGCGGCAACCCGTGTTGTCGTTGCTGCCGCTGTCCACGATGGCAATGACGTTCTGGCCGTGCAGACGCGAATTGGCGGTCTGGAAGTCATACATCGCCATCAACTTGGCATTGGTCGGCGAGGTCTTCAGCAGGCGCACCGTCACCGTACCGGACTTGTCGGCATGCAGGCTGTGCATGCCAGTTCCGTCGGCGCCGATGGTCATGGTGTCCTTGTCGCCGTTCATCTCGATGGTGATGCCCTCCTCGGCCACGCCAGCGCCCGAGGAAAGGTCCACCACGCCACCGGGACCGACCAGGCTGGCTTGGACATTGAGGAAGCTGTAGGTAGACATGGGCGCCCCTTAGCGGTTGACCGAAACGATCACGTTGACGAAATGGACGGCGCCGGCCAGCTTGATCGCGGCCTGGATGGTCGGAGCCTTGCGCGCCTGCCGATCCGCCGACGATTGGCTGGATACGGGCGCGGCATAGAGGTAGTAGCCCTTGGAGAGGTACTGGCCGGTCTGGATGGCACCGATCCCAGGTCCAGTCCAGGTGCCCGGAGCTACCAGGCCGTTGGTGACCGACTGCGCGAGCACCTGCTCCAGCGTGGTGAGGATCTGGTTCACGCCGGCATCGGTCTGCGGAATCTTCGTGGGGCTGGTGTAGAGCAGGTTGTAGGCCGCGGTCTGCATGGCGTTCTGCAGCCAGTCCAGGCCCTGCCGCTCGTCGAAGAAGGAACCGTTGGCCATCACGCCTTCCTGGATGATGGCGGTGGCGTTGTTGTAGTTGACGAAGACGTTGCAGCTCTTCGCCTTCAGCGTGGCCGCCTGCGTTTCGGTCAGTGTCTCCGCCGACACGCCCGGCTCGGTCTTGAACTTCAGCGTGATGGTCGTGTTGTTGCCGGTGAAGTCGACCGTGAAGGCTCGGCCGAACATGCTGGCGACGGCATACGGCGAGCTGCTGGAATACTGGGTGAAGGTTCGACTGTAGTTGCCGGCCTTGAGTTCGCTGGCGATGTCGGTGGTCTGCGTGCCATCCAGCACCGCGGCGGCCTGGGTGGTATGGCCGAAGACGCGCGAGGGATTCGCCGACTCGATGTAGGCGGCAATCGCCAGCACGTCCGAGTCGGAGACCGCCGTCACCGGGGCCAGGGCCAGCCCATACCAGTCGCTCGACTTCTGGGCGCAGGCCTGCACACCGGCCAGGAAGGTCTCCACGGCCGAGCCAGGCGCCGACCGCGCGCCCTCCGACGACTGCAGGCCCAGCAGTGGCGCCAGGTCGGTGCCGCTGGCCGGCGTCGTCGGGAAGGACACCGCCGAGCTGCCGCCGGTGGTGGAGCTGGTGACGACGAAGCGGCTATAGACGCTGTCCCAGACCACCGTGCCAGCGCCACCCAGCGCAGTGGTGACCGCGGACGCCACGCCGTTCAGATTGGTCACCAAGTGCAAGTCGATGCCAGTCAGGTCGTGCTCCGTGCCATCGATCGACACCGATAGCGACCCGCTGGTCACCGCGGTGAAGTTGGAGATCAGCTGCTGGGTGGCCGTCAGCGCCGCACCCAGCAGGCGCCCGGCCGTCGCCACCTGGGCGAACCGGCCGATGTACAGGATCGACGGCTGGGGCGACTGGGAGAAGTACAGGTTCGCCGCGAGGTATTCCGGCGCGGAACTGCCGAAGTCGGCAGCGACCTGGTCGATCGTCGCGTACTGCCGGATGCGCTCCTGCGTGTCGATGACATTCGACGATCCCAGCACCAGCAGCGCGCCGAAGTTTCGACCCGTGACCGCAGTGGGGGAAAGGTTGACCGAGACGTTGACCACGTCGCCGACAGAGAGACCGAGAGTCATGTAGTCGTTCCTCAGGGAGTGTCGGTGACGAGCTGCGTCGGAGCCGACAGAAGGTTGAGCACGGGGTAGATGCGTTCCACCTTGCGGCGGATGCGGATAGGCACGTCGTAACGACGGATCCATTGCAGATTGAGCTGTTCCGGCACGGCAACGATCCGGCCGACTTCTAGCAGCGCCATGTTGTTGGCGGTGAGCTGGTCGCGATTCTGGGCGACGTAAAGGCCGTTCTTCAGCAGCTTGGCGTTGGCGCCAGCGTTCGGGCCATAGAACGTCGCCAGCACCGGCAGCGTTTCGTGGACTGAGAAATTGTCGTGGCCGTCGCCGGTGCCGTCGTGCTGCTGCACCGGGTAGTCGTCCGAGTCCTCGCTCACGACGCCGATGGCACACCAGTCGACACTGGGTTCCGGCTGCTTCGGCACGGTGGGTTGCCAGCGCGGGCGAACCATGGGACCAGGCAGTCCCGTGATGCCGACCACGACCAGCTGGAGCAGGTTTTCCAGCGCTACATCTTCCAGCGGCGCAGGGCTGCTCGCCGGCGACAGATAGCCGCCGGTGGAGGAATCGTTCGCCATGGATCAGCCGCCGGATAGGTTGGTCGGGGTGCAGATCGCCGCGGTGAAGCCGGCGCCGTAGGTCGTCCAGTCGGACACGTTGAACACCGTGTACCAGCGTCCTTTCCAGTTCACGAGGTCCGCATCGTGAGTGTCATCGCTTTCGATCAGCGGGAATTTCGAATGCACCATGATCGAGCCGGTCACGTATGACCCCTCCGGCATGCGCTTCATGATGTCGCCCTGGTCGTTGGTGACTACCCCGGAGAAAGGCGTGTCCGCTGGCGTATCGACGGCCCGGCCGTCCTGGCCAACCGTCTGCGTGTTTCGACGGCACACGAGCGTACGGTCGACGAACTCGCGCGAGAACAACACGCGAGTGACGTTCAGACGCGCCATGGGCTACTTCTTCCGGATGACGTAGGTGATGGAGTTTCGGAGTTGCCCGGTATCGATCAGCGGCTTGGCCAGGTCGACACCAGCCTGCTTCCCTTCGGCGCGGCGGTCCAGCTCTTCCTGAGCCCCCTTCCTGCCGCGGCGCGCGCGTGCTTCCAGTGTGGCCTCGGCCAGCGGCGGCGGCACGCCTTCGTTGATCCTGGCCCGAACCGCGTTCTGGGCGACGATCCCAGCGTCATGCACGCGCTTGTCGGCGCCATCCATATTGCCGCCCAGCGCCGCCTGCGCCCCCTTCTTCAGCTGCTCCGTGGCGCCTGGCAGCGCGTCCTGCACGCCAGGGACCAGGAAGGGGCGCGCCGGTAGGTTGTTGGCCGGCGAGCCAGCCTCCTGGATGTACCCGATGGTGGCGTTGTTGATGGGCTCCGTGCCCTTCCGCTCGGTGGTGGTGGCCGGAATTCCCACCAGTACCTGCTGCGCCGCCAGCTGCTGAATCGACCGAAGGACTTTCTTGAGCTCGTCCTTCGTGACCTTGACGTTCATCTCAGCAGCCCCCGAACTGGAGACCTCCGGACCCGACCATCCGCGCGAACTGCAGGAACTGGATGCCATACCGGCTCATGTTCCAGAAGCCGCCGTCGGTCAACGACACCGCGCCGGAGTCATAGCCGACAGACACCTTGTCCACGGCCTTGGAATTGGTCGGACCGGTGACTTCGCCTGGCGTGGCTCCATCGGCCACGTCTTCCATAGCCTGGGCGGCCAGGACCAGGTGGTGAGCGGCGAATAGCTCCTGGCCAAGCACCCACCATGCGCCCCACCGGCTCTCCGGCAGACTGACCGCCGCCACGCCCAGCCACAGGTTGACCGCCGAGTCCGGATACACGGCGGTATCCGAGAACTCGGGAAAGTCTTCGCGCAGCTGGCTGGCGGGTACGGTCATGATCAGCTCTTGGGATTGGCCTTGGCGGCCGCTTTCGCCGCCTCGGCCTCAGCCTTGGCCTTGGCGGCCGCTTTCGCCGCCTCGGCCTCAGCCTTGGCCTTGGCGGCCGCTTCGGCTTCCTCGTCCGACTGGGTCACGCCTTCGGGGACGTCCGCCGAGTGTGCCTGCGTATACCAGTGCTCGGCAATGTCCTGCTCCAGGCGCTGAATGCCAGCCTTGATGGCTTCCTTCACCAGCTGACCATCGCGAACGATGGTCAGGGTGAAGCCCTTTACGATGTTGACGAGTTTCGTGGCCATCAGATGCCGTCCACGTAGCCGAGGGTTTCCGGATACACCACTTCCACGACGCCCAGGCGGCCGAAGTAGGTGGTGAGCTGGTGGATACCACGGTATTCCAGCGGGGTGCGCTGCAGGGGCACCAGCGGGAAGCGGACCAGGTTGCGGTCGTTGGTGTAGGCCACCATGCGCTGCTTGTTGGAGGCACCACGGTTGGTCAGCCACTTCAGCGGCTGGATGTCCAGCTCGCGGCCGTTGATGCTATTGCAGATGGAGTTCTTCTTGATGAACTCCAGGATGCTGATGTTGCCGGCGGTGCTGATCAGGGCGCTGACCAGGTAGCTGAACTGGATCGGCGGCAGCAGCAGCTTGTCCGGGCAGCGGGCGAAGGCCGAGGTCTGCCACACCGATTCCAGGAACGTGTTCACATCGGCCAGGATCTGCGCGGGCGTGGTGGTGCCGTTGTTCCAGTTGCCATTGACGGCATTGGTCACGGCGACGCTGGCGTTGTTGACCAGGCCGGTGAAGCCCAGCGGGCCGTCGCCGATGTAGACCTGCTCATCGACGTCCATGTTGTACTTCAGCTGCATGCCTTCGTACTTCTGCTGGTCGACCGGGCGGCCGAGCTTCTGGGCGGACTCCAGTTCCGGGATCGTCCAGCCGATCTGCTGGCCCCACAGGGTCAGCGGATTGGCGGTCTTGCCGATGTCCAGCTGGATGCCGGCGATGACGTTGGCGTCCTTGCCGATCCAGCTCTTGCCATTGGGCGACGGGCCGCCG
This sequence comes from Dyella sp. SG562, assembly GCF_011759495.1. Lineage (NCBI taxonomy): Bacteria > Pseudomonadati > Pseudomonadota > Gammaproteobacteria > Lysobacterales > Rhodanobacteraceae > Dyella > Dyella sp. SG562. Next base: position 427,442 of record NZ_JAAOYS010000003.1, on the reverse strand, counting down.
GCCGCGGCGAAGGTGGAGTTCGTGAAGCTCGACACCTCGTCGGCGATCGAGACGTCTTCACGCAGCTGGATATCGCGCCCCCAGGTAACCGCCGCCAGCGGCATGTGCAGGGTCTGGTCCAGGCGTTCCAGCTCGCCGATGAGGAACGAGCCGGAGCTGTCGATGGTGGCCGCGTCGAAGGTCATCAGACCATCACGCGTGTAGGCGCGCTTCACCGAGCGCGGGAGGATCAGTTCTTTCATGTGTTTGGCTCCGAAACGCGCCCACAAAAAAACCGCCCGAAGGCGGTTTCAGTGCGTGGCAGCTTGTGGGTGGGATCAGATGTTGAAGGCGATCTCGACGTTGCCCGAGGCGTCGGCCGGACCCATGAAGGTGCAGTTCGCGACGACGATGGTGTTGGTGCTGTCCGCGGCGGCTTCGATACCACCGATCGGCTTGCCGGCGGAGGCGTTCGCCACGCGGACGTAGACAGTGCCGTTCAGCGCGGCCGTGCCGGCATTGAGCAGCACGGTGGCATAGCCACGGCGCAGCACATTGGCCGGCCCGGTGGTCGGCGGTACGGCCGTGCCCAGGCCTTCCTGGCTGGAGTTGGCCGGGTACGGCTTGACCAGCAGGCCGTAGACGGCGGTGGCAGCGTCGCCGGCGCCCACCGGCTGCAGCTTGCCGCTGACGATCTTGCCGAACAGGCCGAAGGCGGAGAACGGAGCCGTCGAATCGAACGGGACCGTTTCGATGGTCTTGTTCTCTTCGCGGGACACCATGCCGGGAATGCCCGACGGCATGCGATACAGGAAAGCGGTCATAGTCGGTGGTTCCTCAGCGCTTGGCGTAGAACTCGCGGTTCTTCGCGTTGATGTCGGAGACGGTGGTGGTGCGGCCGAAGTCGCGGGTGGTGAGGCTGGCCCGATGGTTGCCGTCGTTGTTCTTGGCGCGCATCAGGTTGGCGGCGCCGACGAACGCGGCGTTCAGGGCGGGCAGCGGCATGCGGCCGAAGTCGGCCTTCTGGCCGCCAAGGAAGGGGTCAATCGCGGACTTGCCGGCGTCGGTCTGGTAGGCCGCGTCCAGGGCCTTGCGCTGGCATTTGCAGAGCTGCAGCGCCCGCTGCGCGTCCGTGGTCTTGCCGTCGAAGGTGGGAAGCTTGGTGCCCGGCGCCAGGATCTCGGCCAGGGCCGGGATATGCTTGGCGCTGTCGCCGGTGTACAGCTTCACGCCGGCGTCGCTGAGCTTGCCCGCGGTCTCGGCGCCGATAACGGTGTCCATGGTGCCATCCGGGCCTTCCTCTTCTTCCTCGTCCTCGACCTTCTTCTTCAGCTCCTGGATGTCCGCATCCATGGCGGCGAGCTTGTCGAGTACCTTCTGCAGGCCGTCTGCGGTCTTGCCTTCCTTCTCGCGCTTCACGCGGTCTTCTTCGGACTCTTCCTCGTCCTTAACCTCGGAGGCGATCTTTTCGACCTCCTTCTCGTCGCCGGTCTTGAACGCCGCCATCATGCGGTCCTTCCACGACTTCTTTTTCAGTACGGGCATGTCTTCGTCTCCGATTGCGCACCGCGGGCCGCAACGGCCATTCGGAACCAGTGCGTTGTGGTTACCAATGATGTTGCGCTGAGCCGCGCGCCCCGGTTGCTGCTGTTCGTAGTCGGCTTCGTAGCCGTTGCTCACTTCTTCGATGCCACCCTTCTGAACCGCATCGATCGCCTTCCGATCGGTGATCAGAAAGTCGGCGAGCATGAGGTCATCCTGCATGCCAGTGCCGCGGCGCACGTTAAACATCGTGCCAACCGAGTACTGCTTAATGTTGTCCGGAGTGACGAACTCTTCCGGGTGGCCTAACGTGATCGGCTTTCCCTCGAAACTCGCGATGGTCTCAGGACGAAAAAGCTCTTCCGGACCGCGCGATACGCGGATCAGCTTGTCCGGGCCACCCAGGATCGCCTCGCCATCCTCGCCAGCGATCTCTCCCTCGGCGTAGACCATCTCGCCAGTGCGCGCCACTGGCACGTCCAGGCAGAGCAGATAGCCTTCCGGCGTCAGCGAACGCTTCGGACCGAGCTTGGACACCGTGTAATAGCGCGAATGACCAGCGCCGTCGAAGTCCGTAGTCTTGCGGGCTTCCTTGTAGGCGATGGCCTCCGCCTGGTCAGGATCATGCCCGGCCTCGATCAGCTCCTTGATGTTGGCCGAGATGACCTCGCGGGAGCTGCCTTTCTTCAGTGGCATTGCCTTACTCCGGTAGTACCGGCTCGGGGTAGCACCGGCAGTTGTAGATCTGACCGGCGTGCGTGGTGGTCCCGTCGGAGAGCTTCGGCGGCGAATCCCACCTGACGAACTTCCCATTCATCTGCTTGTGGCTGTGGCGCACATCGCCGTCACCGGCTGTTCGCCAGATGTAGCCATCCGATCCGACATGCTCCGCGCGGGCCTGCGTCAGCACTGAAGCACTGCGTGCAACTTCCGTCCTGGCGATCAGGTTGGCCCTACTGGCCGTCACCTGGCCGGACGCCGCGATCTCCTTCGCGATTTCGCTGGCCCGGGTCGAATCCTCCAATCCCTTCAACGTGAGTTCGTGCACTCGCTTCGCCGCATCCAGCGGCATGGACTTGATCAGCGTCACCTGCTCGTCCAACAGGCCACGCATCGCAACTCCTGTCGGCGCGTGGCGTATTTCCTGCTGAAGCTCGTGCGACATCTCGGCGGCCAACTCCTGCCAGGCCTGCCGGTCGCGCCGATTCACGTCCTCCAACATCGTGGCGGCCGTCCTGGTCGCCCAACCCGTCAGTGCTTCCGAGTAGTTTCGGAGCAGGTCAGTCATCGGTGGCACTGCGGCGGGATCGCCGGGCGGGAACAGATTGACGATCTGGCCTACCTGCCTGGCGACGCGCCTAAGCTGCGCGGCGTACTGGATTTCCGCCTTCCTGGCCCGGATGTGGCTTCGGTTCTTCAACCTGTCCCGGGTTTGCGTTCGCATCGGGAAGGTCCTCACTCATGTCCGGCAGCTCTTCTTCCGCTGCATTGATCAGTTTGTCGGTGATGTTGGACCAGACGCCAGTCACCTCGCTGGACTGCTTCAGCTCCTGCAGCGCCGTCTTCGCGCTGATCAGGCCAGCGTCGAAGGCTTCCAGCACCGTGGTGGTGGTCTTCTGGGCGATCTCGGCCTTGTCGCCGTCGGAGTTCTGCTCGAGCGAGTTGAACTCGAACCCGAAGTCGGCCGGCGGCGCATGCCCGAGCTCTGACCGGCACACCACGTCTAGCAGCTTGGTCACACCCGGGCGGAGGCGCCGTTCCTGCTTCGCACCGATGCCCTCGTGGTACTGCTTCATTTCGCCGTTGCCAGTAGCGTTCAGCCCGGACGGCGACTGACCGAACAGACGCGTAAGCGGCGTTTCCGCGGCGCCGGAGAGCTGCTGGCCAAACTGGGTCAACATGTCCGACAGGCCGGCAAACGTGTACTGGCTGGCGTCGAACTTGTCCTTGGCGTCAATGAGGGTCAGTCCCTCATTGCTCTGGAACCGGCGGATCATCTCGACGTTCTTGGCCAGCGCATCCAGCGCAGGGCCACCGGTGGCAATGATCTCGCGTAGCCCTTCAACCTGGATCGTGCGCAGGTGCGCCTTATAGACCAGCTGGGCCGCGCCCTGGGTCGTGCTGTCGAACGCCACCAGGCGGTCGAACAGGCGCTCCAGCACCGACTGACCCCACAGATTCTCGGCGATCTTTTGCCAGTACGGCAGGTCGACGCCGTCCACGCGGATCACTCGGCTATGGTGGATTCGCTGGCGTTTCAGCGCCATGGCATCCGCCACCACGTCGTAATACTCCGGCAGGCCGAAGTCGGGTCCGAAGTCCTTCACCAGCATCTGCAGCGTTGGCTGTACGAGCCAGCGGTCCAGCACCAGCAGGCCCTTAAACTGCCCTTCGCCGATGGAGTCGAGGTTCAGAGGCGTGTCCAGCTTCTGCCCGTCGATCAGCATCACCGCGATCGAGCCGCCGTACAGGCGACCCCACTTCAGGTTGTCGCAGAGCCGATCCCACAGCTGCATTCGTTCGAACGCGGCGTGGATCTTGGTCTGCTCCTCCGGGCTCAGCGACGTGTTCAGGTCGATGCCAGCCCGAGTCATGTCCTCGGCGATGCAATCCACGACCGCACCGCAGATCCAGCTGGAGCGATACATCGCCTCAATCTGGACGCGATTGCGGCTGATGTAGTCGAACTGGTAGCTGCTCTGGCTCGACTGGTTGTTCGTGCCAATGCCAACACGGGCTTCGAAGTTGGCAAAGCTGTCGATCGTGAATCGCTTTCCGGTGTTCCGCATGGGAGCCGCCGGCGCCCTCTGCTTTTGCCGGCGATGCTGTGCCATGTATTCGTCTCGTCAGGCGGCCAACTTGGCCCAAATCGAAAGTGCATGCGCGCCGGGCTGGTAGGCGATCATCACGGAGTCCGCCAAGTTGGGGGATTTCGCCCCTTCCGGCGCCTTATCCACGATGACCTTGCCCACCCCGTTGATCGTGTATGTCGGCTGCGAAAGCTCAGCCACCAGCGCTTCTCGGTGAGGAAGACCGCTGCTGATCGATATCAGATCGTCCTCATTGAACGGCATGCCCTCGACCACGGCGCGGTAGGTGGCCTGGAACCTAAGCCGCAATGCCCACCAGGCTTGAGCCTTGGCATTGGCGAAAAAGTCCTTGTTCTTGCGTCCCTTGACCATCTCGCCTTCGGGATCGTGCACACCACCAGAGCCGCGGAAGGGCTCAACGCGTAGCATCTCGCGCCCTTCATTGCGCCGGGTCTCGTTCAGAACCCTGGCATCGCCTCGCACGCCGGCACCAAGGCCGTCGGCGTCGTAGTCGAACTGGCGAATGCCATGCTGATCACACAGCCCGAACGCCCGTACCACGGTCCCGTAGATGTCCGATCCTTTACCGGACCACTGATCCAGAACATCCAGCACGATGCCGTGCCGGCCGGCGAACGCATTCAGATCGATTCCCTCATCCGCTACGTCCTGGCCCGCCTGTCGCGTTCCCGTGGGCGTGATGCCCAGCTTGACGTGCGCGTCGATGGCGGCCTGCACCCACGCCGATGGGATGAGCACACCTTCGACCGAGGCGGAGTAGTCGATGTCGACTTCTTGCGCCATCGTAACGGGGTCGCGCTTTTCCTTCTGCGCCGCATACCAAGCGTCGTCTTTCCTCGGATCATCGCGCCAGTGGAAGGTAAACACCTTGACCTTCCCGCTGAATCTCCGAACGGCAAATGAGTTTCCCCGTCCGTTCGGCGTACTGATGTCCTGGCGGCAGTTCGTCGTCGCTGAAAGCGATGCGTCTACGAGCTGTGGTCTGGCCAGGAATGCTGACTCGTCCACGATATAGAAGCTGGCTCGTCCACCTCGTCCAATGCCGTCGCCGGCCTCGCCGGTGATGATCGATCCCATTTCCGGGAACGACAGGCGCATGTACGACGCATGTTGCTTTCGATCCCATCCGCCACGGAATTCATGAGGCAACCCCTGAAGGAACAATCGTCCCTTCTCGAACAGTGAATCGGGGTCACCGATGACGTCGACGTATTCCTCTTTCCTTGAGCCGCATCCGACCGTGATCTCTGGACGAAACAGGCACACCGAGCACGACATCGCCATCGTGAGCCACGACATACCCATGTCGCGAGTCTTCTCGGTGATACCGTCCTCCTGGTTGCGCCATCGCTCCATAAACCATTCGACCCATTCCTCCTGCTTCGGGAACAGCAGGAACGGGATCGTGGATGGCAATCCGCGCTCTGGATTGCGAGGATCGAACGTCACGCCCCAGTCGATGATGAACTGGGCTGGATGATCCCGGTAATACGCTTTCAGCGCGGGTAGAACCGAAGGCTCCTTCCTTATCCTCTGCAGGCGTTCAATGCGCCACTGGAATACCGATGTGTAGTCGGGATTCTTGAAATCGAACGGAAACGGAATGGGCATCAGCCCTCTCCGGCCATGACCTTCTGGTAGATGGCAGCAGCCTCAGTCGGATCCTTGGCTGCAAACGTCACGCTGGTAGAAGCAAGAGGGATTGGCCCGCCATTGGGGCCGCTATGCTCCATCTTGTCGCCATACCGCTTCGGATCCCATTTCGCCAGCAACTTGAGGTCTGTCTCGACCGTCAGCTTGTCGCGCATGACGCTGGTAGCCGAATCCTTGCCCTTACGGTGCTCGCCGCGCGCGGTGGCGCGGGTGCGCTGGGCGATGACGTCGTAGCCGTCGTCCTTTGCCGCCTGCATCCGCGCGTCGATCTCCGGGTCTTCCTCGCGCCACTTGTTCACCGTGCGGCGCTCGAAGCCGATGTCGCGACAGATCACCGATAGCGGTTCGCCATCGGCCAGGCGCGGCAGAATCTTCGCCAGGATCGCCTCGCGGTCGTGCTCCTTCTTACCGGCCATGGCCTACTGCCCCAGGCTCCGGATCTGGTCCAGCTGCCGGTTGCACTGCTCCAGCGACTCCCTGCGCGCTGCGGCGACACGGACGGCTTCGGCCACGGTGCGCAGCTTCGGCTGCTCGATCGGGCAGGCAGCGGTGAGTTCGGCGGGCACGGCCACGTACTTCGTGACGGTCTGGGTCACCACCTTGGGCGTGACCACGGTCGGCTTCGTGGCGCATGCCGGCAGCACCAGCAGCACCGCGAGGATCAGTAGTTGCTGAGCGCGGGGCATAGCTCCTCCTGGGCCGCATGGCACGCTGGCGTCGCGAGTGCGGCCTGATATCGGGCCTGCCAGTTCGCGGCGTCCTGCTTGGCCTGCGCGGCCTGCTTCTGGATCAGCTCCACAGCGGCTTCGACCCGCCCCTGCTGGATGGCCGCATTCATCGCCTCGATGTGCGCGGTGGCGTTGACCTGCTTGAGCGCGGCGGCAGATTCGTCCACCTGGGCGATGGCCGCGGCGCGGTTCTCCATGGCCTGGGTGATCAGCGCCTGGTCTTTGGCCTGCTGGTGCGATTCGCCCTTGCCGTAGGCCCACCAGCCGCCGCCCAGAAGCAGACCGGCCAGCACTACCAGCACGGCGCCGTAGGCGTATAGGCGCAGGCTGATCACGGCTTGGAATCCTGGTTGGGCGGCGTGGTCACGGTCTGCGCGGGCGCCTGCAGGCTCTGCTGCTGCACCACGCGCGCGACAGCGGCCGACACCGACGTCAGCACCGTGGCACCGGCCAGCGCCAGCTTCACGCCGTTGGGAATGGCCGGTAGCCAATCCGCCGGCAGCGCCGCATAGGCGGTCGTCACGGCACCCGTGATCGAAGAGGCGATGGCGAAGCGGATCGACCAGAGGCGATGCCACTGGCTGGCTTGCGGGATCAGCTTCACTTCAGCCTCCTGACCTGTTCGAGATCACTGATGCGCCGCGTGTTGTCGTCCATCCTGACCTTCAGTGTCGAGATGTCGCTGTTCACCTGCGGCAGCGCATTGGTGAGGGCGTTGCTCATGGTGGCGTTGCTCTGCTGCAGCGCCTCAACCTGGGTCTGCAGGCGGACCGTGGCCTTCATCTGGTCAGACTGGTTGTTCAACGACCAGAGCAGCGCAGCGAGGATCAGGCCCTCAAGGATCGTCCGGACGCTCTGCCAATTCTTGCCGTCCGGCCGTTGCTCGGTCGTCATGCCTGCCTCAGGAAAAGGGTTCGCTCGGCGATGCGCCGGCGCAGCAGCCCCGGCAGCACGCGGCCGCCGGCGTAGCGCCACCGCTCGAACTCTGCGGCGGCGCCTTCGAAGTTGCGCTGGTTGATCAGCCGCAACATGGTCGAATCGTGGAAGGCGCCGCCGCCGACGTTGAAAACGAAGCTGGTAAGCGCATCAAACTGGTTCTGATTGAGCGGAACCTCGACGCGTTGAGCCACTGCAGCGGATGCCGTGGCGAGGTCATTCACCAGGAAGGCGTCAGCCTGGTCCTGGCTGATGGTCTGCCCGGGGCGCACGCCACCGGTATGGCCGTAGCCAATGGTCAGCACGCCGACCGAATCAGTGTACGCGGTCAGGCTGCAGCCCTCGAAGGACTTGACCAGATTGACGGCCTGCTGGCTGGGAAGCATGCGAATTCCGGGCAAGAAAAAACCCGCCTGGATGGGCGGGTTTGGGTATGCGGTTCGCGTTGTGGCTTCTTCGCGATGTAGCGAAAACTATCGGATTACCCTCTTGACAGTCAAGAGGCTGGAAGCGCCTGCCTCTTCCTGGGTTCCGATACCCGGCCACTCATGGCCCGCTCGGCCCGCTCTACAGCCATCTCCATGGTGATCCATAGCCAGCCGGCACCGATGTTCACCAGAAGCTCGAACTCCTTGGCGTGTTGCCGAGGCGGGCTGATGTGGCGCCGCAGACCGATGACGAGGTCATAGGACTGGCCGGCGATCAGGCCAAGTCTGGGTTGCGCCTTTCTACCGACCGATCCTGTTCCGCGCAGCAGCTTATCGGCCAACCATTCCATGACTTCGGTACGGTGGTGCGGAATCCCGGTTCCGACGCTGTATGCGACATCGGGGCCGACATCGCGGGGATTAGCGCGTGACATGGCCAGGGCGAGCGCCATGGCGTGCTCCATCGGGATCTTGCGCGTCACGTAAGACGTGCCATTGCCGCCACCCGGCTCGCGCCATGTCGTGCATCCCGCCAGTCGACCTAGCCGCTCAAGGAAGCCAGACCGATCCGCATGGTTGAAGGTATCGATGTTCATGGATTCACCCCTTGATGGTCGTCGCGTCGAATTCGAATGTAATGCCAGGTGTTTCTACGCAGGCCGGGAACTGGCGTCCTTCCCGTGGGCAGTGGCTGACACCCCAATGAGTCTGCCGATGGATGCAGTGGTCGCAGATGTTGACCATGTCGCTGCGGATGCGCTTCGCGAGTTCGCGTTCCGCTGATCGTTCCGGTCGGGTCAGCGCCTCACTCACTCCGGCGCGCCTCCTACGGCTTCTCATGGTCCCTGCAGTGGTGCTTCTGCGCCGGATACCGCGGCAGGTGCTGCTTCGCGCAGCTGCCCAGCCCGGCCGGCGGATTAACCGGATCGCGGCGGTAGTGGCGGCAGGTTTCGCAGGTGATCATCGCAGTGGACTCCAGCGCGACGTTTCCGGATCAATGGATGGCCTGCGCGGATACGCATGGCATGTCCAGTCGGCGCTTGCTCCGGCGGCAACCGGGATCGAACGATCCACCGTGACGAGGTAGCGGCACTGGACATCATCAGGCAGCGGCCGAATGTTCCTGATCACCCGTACGGTCAGAACGCGTGCAAAGCTGCACTTGCCAGTCGGGGTGACGTGCCGCACCAGCTGGCCAGGAGCTGGCGATCCTGCGCCGCGCCAGTCAATGCGCCACTTCGTCGGCTTGCGCTGGATCACGCCTCCACCTCCTCGCGCCGCGTGATCGACTCCGGCTCGGCGGGCGGGTCGAGCTTGCGTAACTGCCAATCGTGGATACAGCCCTCGAACCCGCCGACGACGGCGACAACATAATCAGCCCCACCGTTAACTGGTCGGCCAAAAGCGATCTCGTCGTGCTTCCATGGGCCAACCGCGATGACTTCGCAAAGTCGTCCGCGCAACTCATGCATCTCGCTGACCACAGCGATGATCGCAAGGTCACCCTCTTTGAATCGAAGTCCGCTCATGCCGTCGCTCCCAGATAAGCCCGCAGCACCACACGAGCCATCTCCCATCCATGGCAGACGACGGCCTTGTACTTCTGCTTGTTGAGCAGGTCGATCCAGACCTTCTGCTCGGCCGACACGCTGCCGCCCTTGCGCCGCTTCAGCTCGATATAGAGGCCGTGGTAGCCGCCGCGCGCGACCGGAAGGCAAAGATCAGGAACGCCGCAGCGCAGGCCCTCCGCCTTCATGTGCGCTGCCAGCCGAGGCGATCGCTTCGCTGCATTCGGGATGGCGTACAGCAGCCGCAAGTCGGGGTACTCGCATGTCGCCAGCCGAGCCCACTGCATCAGGCAAACCTGCTCCGAATGCTCCGTCGGCACCACCGCCTTCGGCTTGCGCGCGCGCGCGATCTGGGCCGTCATGCGTCAACCTCCGGTTCGGTGCCCATGAAGTAGGCGCCCGAATCCTTGACGTCCGTGGTATTGCCTTCGGCATACCGATCGAAGTCCCACATGCCCTGCGAATACCCGGCCTCGTAGCAGTCGCGCGCAAACGCCGCGATTTCTGGCGTGAGAACGATGGTCGGATTCCTGTGCAAGATGTCGTTGATATCGCTCATCGTTCGCTCCTATCCGGAATGCCATATCGAATGCGGCGATCCTCGTAGCTGCCATTGATATCGAACAGGGCCTCCCCGCATTCCTCTGAACACACACACGGATTGGTCGGCTGGCCCATGCACCCGCAATCGAATCCGCCGCCGCAGCAATAGATCGGCACGTATTGCTCGACCCATACGCTACAGATCAGGCAGTAGTCGCCCTGCTCGCTCATCGAATCCTCCTCGTAGTTTTGCCCGCCGCTATGTCGCGCATCATCTGCAGGCTGTACTGCGGCCACGCCTTGCCCTTCGTCGAAACACTTCCGGTGCGGCGAATCACCCCGCCGTCGCGGAGCGCATGAATGACACGGCTGACGGAATTGCGGGTGCTGGCCAGACACAGCGCGAGCTGGTCGACCGTCATGGGCTGCAGGGCGAGCGCAGCAGGGATGCGATCACGGAGCGGCGTCATGGCCCTGCTCCTCGTCGTCGTGGTTGATGCCCAGCATCGCGTTGATCTCGGCGATGGCGCGTATGCCGCAGGCCCGGGATTCGTCGCTGGTGAGGCGCCGGTGGCGCGGCTCGCCTGGTAGCGGCGGCATGGCATCGAGCAGGTCGCGCGGCGCCGGCCAGCTCTTGCAGCGGCCCTGCAGCGCACGGAACGCGGCCTTGAACCTCGGCGCGTCCCGCTGCTCCTCGAACACCCTGCCCTCCGTGATCGCTTCGACCCAGGCTGGGAGCGTGCCGCGCGTCAGCACGTCGAGCGCCGGTGCCCGATCAAGGCTCAGCAGGATCAGCTTCTGCAATCCGGAGCTGATCTCCCGGGTGATCCAGTCCTGTGCTGCCATGTTTCGCTGCCTCGAGTTCGTGAAGGGCTTGCAGGGTTTTGCTCATGGGGGGCGCGGTGTGGCCGTTGACCTGGCGCGGCGGCCCGGTGCTGATCGGCATCGCGCCCTCGGCGTGGCGGCTGCGTGCGGTGGTGATGGCCCAGGCGAAGGGCTTCGTCTTGCCGGCGGTGATCGCTTCCGCCGCGGTATCGGCCAGCTCCTCGGGCGTGACGCCTTCCCGGATGGCGGCGCGCAGGTCGGGGTGGCTGGGGTTGGTCTGGACGCACCCCGCCTTTCGCATCAGCAGGCACGCTCGCCCCTCCTCGGTCGGCGAGCCTGTAGTCCCCTGTGTGCTTGCCTCAGTACTACCTACGTAGTTATTGGCTTGTGGCTTGTGGCTAGTGGTAGCCGTGTTCACACCCGTGACATGGCGTGACATGTCACGGTCAGTCACGCGTGACATCACGTAATGGTCACGCGTGACATGTGCGGTGTGGAGGTCGCGAAGCTCGGCCATCGTGACCATCGCGTCAGGCACGATTCCCACCTCCCGCAGCTCCGCGAACATCTGCATCCGGCGCTCGCGGGTACGGCGCTGGCGCTCTGCCTCGTTGCTGCGCTTCTCGTCGGCACCGATTGCCCGCTCCCCGAACTTGGCTATCTCCGCATCGGCGCGCGCGTTGTGGCGCTTGCCGTCGGGGCCAATCGGAAAGAAGCGATCAGCGACCTTTCGTACAGCCGCCTTATCTGCCGCGCTGATGGCACCGGCGATGACATAGAGCTCTGCCGGCTCGGCGGGCAGCGGCGACTCCTCGGCGTAGTAGGTGAGCATCAGGCGCAAATAGGCGCCATGCTCGACGAGGCTGAGGCGCGTCGTATCGCGGAGGTAGTCGCCAGGGTAGAGCTCGAAGTAGTTCATGCGGCCGACCTGGCAACCGCCCTTCTTGCCTTCGCTTCCGCCAGAACCTGTGCATAGGCCTCCGGGTGCTGCTGGTCGAAGGCAGGAACGGTGCCGCGGCCCCAGCGTCCGTCACCGAGCTGGACGAGCCAGCCATCGGAGGCACAGAAGCGGCGCGCATCCACGTTGTGCTCGCGAACGCTCTTTGCCGTCACGAAGCCGTCAAGCTCAAGATCAGCCAGGACACGCAGCGCGCCGATCTTCCATGGCGTCAGTCGAATGGGCGCCGGAACGCCAGCGCGGACGTCGGGAACGATGCTGGGCAACTCACAGCGGCGCGGTGGATTCCAGTCGTGCCACGCCAAGTCCCACTCCATCAGCGAGCCGGAGGTGCTATCGAATGGACGCGCATCCGTTTCACCATATCGGCCCAGACGGAACTTCAGATGCCCATAGTTCTCCGGGGCGAAGACCTGCACGCCGAGGATGCGCAGCATCTCAGCGATGCCAGCATTGGACTCGGTTATGCAGGGGACGATGACGGCGCGGAAATCTGGGCCGGGACGATAGATCTCACAGCCCATATAGCCGCCTGGGATAATCTGACTGGCCACCTTGGCGTTGAGCTGCAGCTTGGCTTCTACGCCGAGCTGATGACCGGTGGCGTCACGCACCAGCAGGATGTCGAAGTCAGCGGTCTCCGGATAGATCGTCCACCCACCCATGGCACGCATGTCCCGGATGAACATGTCGCAGAGCGATGCCTCATCCGGGAAGTGGGCTTTGATCTCGGCTGCTTTCACGCCGCACTCCCCCCGAACACCAGCGACCGCCACAGCGGCGTGGGCGACAGGTGCCTGCGCTGGCTGACGCCGTAGCCGATGCGCTGGATGATGTTGTTGCGGGCGGCGCGCTGGAAGATGGCGCCCCATGCCCGCGGATCGGCCGGTGAGCTGTAGCCCATGCGGTCCGCCATCGCCGTCAGCTCCTCGCTGATGAACTGTTCGTGCGTTCTCGCATAGCGGACCAGGAAGCCGTAGGCCGCATCGGGCCAGTCTTCGTCGCGCCGTGCCGCGGCGTCGTGGGCGCGGCTCATGCCGGCATCGCGGTCAGCGCGCGCGGCGGTGAAGTCCAGGACGGACTGCTGCATATTCAGCTCCTCGCGCCTCTGCGCGATCTGCTTGCGGATGGCGCCGACCACTGGCTCCCAGCCGACCAGGTCGGGCTCGAGCGGCGGTAGCGAGTGGTCGTGGATGGTGGTCACTTGTCTGCGTACACCGCGCAGACGGCGACGATGCCAGTAACGATCAGCACCACCAGCAGCACAGCCAGCACGATCGCTAGCGGAATCCAGCTTGGTGCCAGCACCCACCACCAGGACCAGGTGATCTTGCCCAGCAGCTTCAAGACGATGAAGACGATGGTCAGCAGGCCGCAGAAGCCAATGCCGCCGGACGAACTCTTGCTGTTGTCGCTCATGCAGCTCTCCCATGTAGGGCATCAGTGAGGACGCGCACCTTCATGCGCTCGGCGTCCAGCGCTTCCTGGGCGTGGCGCAGTGCACGTTCGGTTTCGGTTTCCCGCTTCCGCAGGCTGGCGGCTTCGTAGCCGCGGGAATGCGTAAGCCAGATCAGTGGCGCTTCGTTGCCACACAGGTCCATCAGCGCCGGCAGCTTGTCGACCGGGAAATGGGCTTCGCCGCGGTGGATGCGCGTCCAGTGGCCGGCGTCGATATCCAGAGCGCCGTAGACCTGCTTGTCGGCCTCAAAGCCGCCGAGGGAGATGCAGAGCTTGATCGCGGCGAGCATGCTGGGCTGCGCGACTACCAGGGCCGGATCGACGGCCTGTGCCGTGCGCACGAGACGCAGGGGCAACTGGGGGTCGGCAAGCGTCGTCTTGACGTTTGACTTCATTGGACGGTCCTTGTCGGGGCAAAAAAGGGGGTATGAAACGTGAGCGAAAAAGACGAACCGATGCCCGACAAGCCGAAGCTGCCGGAGCCACTGGTGTGGGAGTCGGTGCCGGCGAACGACCCGCTATGGGAGGCGGACGTGGTGCCGCTGCCGTTGCCGGCGGCGCCCGAAAAGGAGGACTCCCCCCGGTGATAGGCTGGCTGTGCGACCAGTCCAACCACCACGCGGGAGGAATCCATGGAAGAGGCGGAACTTATTGCGCGGCTCAATCGAGCCGATGCAATGGCCTGCTTAGCAGCAGGCCGAACGAAAGCACTGGAATACGGCCTACGGTTGTTCATCGCGACGCATCCCGCCAGGGAAGAAGTCGCGAGAGCGTGGCAACAGCTGCTTGCGGTGATCGCCGAAGAGCACTGGAAAGCTTCACCAGCCATCCCAGACGTGTTGATGTATCAGGCTGGGATTCAGCAGGTACTGGAGGTGCTGACTGGTCAGTTCGAGGCGCGAGGCAGATCGCCAGATCCATCGGACTGATGCCGCGTCCGACTGCATCGATCAATGCTTGGCTGTCCATCTCAAGCCTCCCTCTTCCGCTGGACATAGGCCATGCCAGCATTGAGGACGCCGCCGAACACGATGCACGCGAGCGGGATCGCCCAGATTGGCAGCAGCCAGAAGAACGCTGCCACGATGCCGACACAGGAAAGGAGGAATGCGTAAACCAGCATTCCTTTGAGGAATTCCTTGACGAGGTAGCTCATGGCTCAAGCCACCCTCTTCCGCGGCTTGGCCGGGGCCTTGCCGAAGATGCGCGGGCACATGTCGTATCGGGTGACCTTGCCGCCAGTGGCCTCCTCGAGCGCAAGGCAGCGCTCAACGGGCACCTGCTTCCACTGGGAAACTGCCTGGCTGCTGATGCCAAACAGGGCCGCTACGGCGGTAGGACCGCCGGCTATCTCAATGATGGCTTTGATGTCCATGTGCGAATAGTAAGCATGGCTTACCCATGAGCGCAAGTATCACTTACTCGCGCCGCGTAAGGACTTCTTACAATTCGGGCATGACGACAGAACTGTGGCAACGACTTGCAGCAGCGCGGCGCCATGGGGGGAAAACCAAGACCCAGGCGGACATCGCAGCGGCGATCACGGCTGAATTGGGCCGCCCCATCACGCGTAATGCAGTTTCGTTGTGGGAATCCGCAAATCCTGAGACCAGGACGACTCCTAGCCTGGATCAGCTACGCGTTGTCTCGAAAGAGACCGGCGTGCCGCTCATCTGGCTGATGACCGATGCTGAAAACCTTGATATAGAGCCAATCTCAAACCATGAAGCGACGCTATACCAACCTTTCACGAACCAACGACAGAAGGTTCGCGTAGAGGGGATGGTGGCGATGGATGAGCATGGCTTCTGGAAACCTGGCTCGGACGAGGCGGACCTATGGGAGGTCAATACCGATGATCCTAAGGCCTACGCCATCCGCATGCTGACGCAGCACTTCCAGGACGTGGCCGCGCCTGGTCAGTGCCTACTGGTGTCGCCCAGCCAGGAACTGAAGCTCGGCCGGTGGGTGCTGGTGACGCTGCAGGATGGTCGCCAGACCTTCCGCACCTACCGTGGCCACGACTATGGGGTCTGGCACTTCGCCGCGGTGAATGATCGATCCGCTTACCTGGACCTGGCGGATGACGAAGTTTTGAAGGTCGAGCGGATCATGTCGGTGTCATGGACCGATTGACTAGAATTTCGAAAACACAGCTTCAACAAGGACGGGGGGAAATGCGATGGCTCTTATTCAATGCCAAGATTGCGGATCCAAGGTGAGTTCGGAGGCAGCGGCCTGCCCTACTTGCGCTAGGCCGATCAAGCCCGTTCAACCGCCGCCGGCAGCAGCAAAGAAAGTCGACAAAAGGCCTGAAAAGAAGAGCCTTTCGGTCGGACAAGTATTTTTGGGACTGCTTTTCGGCATCGGCGCGATCGTCTTCCTGGCCAGCCGAAACGATGATGGAAGTCCGAAACAGCAAGCCGACACTTCTGCCAATCCTGTCGGCCATGCCGCTGATCTACCACTGTTCGAAACCACGCCATCGCAGCTCTATCGCATGTATGAGCAAAACGAGGTGGCGGCGGATAACCAGATCGCAGGCCACACCATCAGCATGACCGGAAAAGTTAAGGAGATCCGCAAGGACTTCACCGACTCAGCGGTTCTTGTGTTCGACACCGGCGCGCCCTTTTCGGACGCACAGGCCGAGCTGAAGGATAGCGAGAAACCACGAGCGTCCGCTCTCCAGATCGGCCAGAACGTCACGGTTCATTGCGAGAAGGCCATGCGGGTCATGTCCTCCCCCATGCTGCGGAAGTGCGTAATGCTCTGACTAGCGCCCGCAAACCGAAAGTTCAAAGCCCGCTCCGGCGGGCTTTTTTGTGGCCGACGTCCAAATTTTCCTAAACGAACCATAAATGAGCGTAAGCTCAACTTACCCGCAGCGTAAGTAATGCTTGCATTCAAGGTAAGCCTGACTTACCTTAAGTCCCGACCCGCCACCCACCTGCGGAGAGGGAACCCATGCAGACCGACGCCAGCAAGACCCAGCAGCAGCCCGCTGCCAGCGTCCTCCAGGACCAAGCCCACCAGGACAACACCAGCCGCCTTCCGGCGATCGACGACGCGGTCCGCGCCCTGTTCGACGCCGACTTCCCGAACACGGCCGGCGAGCTGGTCAAGCTGGGCGACGAATATCTCGCGCTGCGTTCCGGCTTCCATGCGCTGTACCACGCCTACGTGGCGCAGCTGGAAGATTCCGCGCAGCGGATCATCGATCTGGGCGGCAGCTGCCATCCGGTCGAGGTGCTGGAGCAGAACGATCCGGCGCTGATGGTTGCCCGTGCACTCCTGGCTCGCCTCGGGGGTGCGGCATGAGCGCCCAGACCTACAACCAGCGCCACGCCCAGCAGGCGTACTGCGCTGTCCAGCGCGAGGAGCGCACGCAGCCCTGGCATGGCGAGGGCGTCGGTTATACGCCGGCGGTACCGGAGCCTGAGCTGGAGCAGCAGCCGGCCAGCTGGGCCGATGCCGCCCCTTTCCTCTGCGTGCTGTCGCTCTACATCGGCTTCCTGGCCGGTCTGAGCGCCGCGGGGGTGCTGTGATGGAAGTCATCACCGCAATCCACTCCCCGTTCGCCGTGAAGATCGGCTATGTCACCACGGGAATCCATGGAATGGCCGGCGAGAAGGCGTCTCTGGCGCTGAGCTTCATGACGGCCTCCTGCGGTCTCTCTGCGGGCTTCCATGGCACCACCGCTGAAATGCGTGCCTTCGCTGCCGAACTGATCCGCCACGCCGACATCACCGACGCCAAGCAGGCCGAGTTGAACGCGGAGGTGGTGGCATGAACGCCGACAAGACCCGCACCCACTACGAGACGCTGGCGAAGCAGGCGGCTGGCGAGAAGGTCGATGTGCTGGCACGCATCCTCAACTGCGGTGAATCGATGCGCGATGTGCACGAAGTCGCTGCCGAGCTGATCGCGGCGAATATCGAACAATTCGCCGCCACACAGGCATGCGTCGATGCGACGCGTTCCGGCGGGCACGACGCGATGTGCGCGGCCGGCTGGCGCGCATCCAAAGCGGGGGATCGTCTGCGTGAGGCCCTCGCCCGCATCGGGAGCACGCCATGAACAACGTGCACCCGATCTTCAAGGAAGCCCTGGCCCCGTTCGCCCCGAAGCCGCAGCCACCGACTCTCGACGACGTGCTGAAGCCATACGAGGTCGACATCAGCCCGAGCCACCACGCTGAGCCGACCTTTGTCACGCCTTCGCTGGACATCGTGAAGGCTGCTGCGGCCGAGGTGCTGCAGAACCACCCGCGTGAGATGGACGACGTGATCGTGCGGATGATCCGCGATCAGCGCCGGGGTGACCGCTGATGTGCCTCTCCGACCTGTACGACTTCACGCCCGAGCAGCGTATCGCTATTGCGCGCCTCGAACACCTCCGCGCGATGCGCTCCTACGTCCAAGGCGTACGCAATGCCATCCGCGCTGACCTTTCCATGCCGGCCAACGCGGGGAATGCGTCCCTCTGCGCGGAACCCGCTGCGGCCGGCGCCGCTTTCTCCATGGAGACCATCGCATGACCTCGAAGACTGCTGCCAAGAAGGCGGCGCCGAAGGTGGAAACGTCTCTCGTCCTGCGCGTCTGCCGCGAGGACTTCACCAGCCATAGCGGATTTGTCTGGCCCTCCGAGGTCGGCGCCGAAGTCTTGGCTCCGGATTGGAAGGAAAACAACAACTGCGGCAACGGTCTGCACGGCTGGCTTTACGGCCAGGGCGATGTCACCTGCGTCGATCATTGGGAGCGCGCCGGCGCGAAGTGGCTGGTGCTCGAGGTCGAGAGCGCGACCATCGTCATGCTCGGCGGCAAGGTGAAGTTCCCGCGCGCCGTAGTGCGCTTCGTCGGCGATCGCCAGGGCGCTGCGGCCTTCGTGCTGGAGCATGAGTCTCGCGCCAAGGCCGAGAACCTGATCGGGCATGCGGTGCATGTCGGTGACGGCCAGGTCGCCGCCGTTGGCTCCCTCGGCACGGCGACGGCTGGCGACAGCGGCACGGCGACGGCTGGCGACAGCGGCACGGCGACGGCTGGCTACCGCGGCACGGCGACGGCTGGCTACCGCGGCACGGCGACGGCTGGCGACAGCGGCACGGCGACGGCTGGCGACAGCGGCACGGCGACGGCTGGCGACAGCGGCACGGCGACGGCTGGCGACAGCGGAGAGCTACGGATCCACTGGTGGGATGCCAAAGCGGAACGCTACCGCACCCAGATTGCCTACGTTGGCGAGAACGGCATCAAGCCGAACGTGGCCTACCGGCTCAACGAGAAGCGCGAGTTCGTCGAGGTCGCGCCGTGAGCATGCCCTTCCCCGCCACCCTGGTTCTACACACGCCGAAGGGCGAGCAGCCTTATTGCGACAAGCACGCGGCCGAGGTGCGCGGCGCCATGTCGCTGCTCGGCGGCCAGGTGCTGACCGTGACGGCTCCCTTCGACAGCGAGTGCGCGGACTGCCGCGCCGAGGCGAGGGAGGTCGCATGAAGCCGCTCCTCTCCATCTTCCATACCAAGCCAAAGGACTGGTCCGGTTGCATGCCGATGAGCGCTGCCGAACGCATGGCTCGCTACTCGCCGCGGTACGCCGCCGAAATGCAGGACCGCGAGAACACGGGAGCCGCGCCGCCGCGCGTGCGCATCGTCGAAGGGCGCCCCGTGCTGGTCGCCCTGCCCGGCCGCCCAAATCTTCTTCCCAAGGACCAGGCCGAAGAACCGGCCAAACAGTAGCGCCATCACCCCATTCCAAGACCGCGCCGGCGGATACCGGCAAGGAATCTCAATGAATGCCATCGCTCAGGCAGTAGCCGTCCGCGAAGATTTCGGCGGCACCAGCACCACCCTTGCAGTACAGGAAACCGCGTCCTCGGCTGTCGCAGCCCAAGCGAAGGCCATGGTGGAGGCGCGCTATGTGATGGCCATGCGTCGCCCGCGCCAGTGGGACCAGGTGCGCCAGGACCTCCTTAAGGAGTGCCGTCGCCCGAGCTTCGCCAACAACAAGTCCGCGTACTACCGGAAGCCCATCGGCAAGGGCGTCGAAGGCTTGGGCATCCGCTTCGTGGAGGTGGCACTCCGGTGCATGACCAACGTCCTCGTGGAGACCACCATGATCTTCGAGGACGAGACGAAAGAGGTTCACCGTGTATCGGTGACGGACCTCGAATCGAACGTCACCTATCCGCTGGATGTGCGCGTCACGAAGACCGTCGAGCGCTCCAGCCCGAGCGACGACGGCAGCTATATCAGCGTCCGCAAGAACAGCTGGGGCAAGAACACCTACACCGTGCCCGGCACCGAGGACGACATCCTCAACAAGCGTGCGGCCCAGGTATCCAAGGCGATCCGTACCCTTGGCCTGCGCATCATCCCCGGCGACCTGCAAGACGAGGCCGAGGAAATCATCAAGTCAGTCCGCCTGAACGAAGCGGCACGCGACCCCGATGCCGAGCGCAAGCGCATCGCCGATGCCTTCGGCGAGATCGGCGTGAAGGCGGCCGACCTGTCCGCCTACCTCGGGCACGCTCTCGACACCTGTTCGCCGGCTGAGCTGGTCGACTTGCGCGGCATTTACGGCGCCATCCGTGACGGCGAGTCGTCCTGGAAGAGCGTCATGGAAAACAAGGCCGAGCAGGCTGGCAAGGGTGGCTCCGAATCCAAGGCGCTACCGACCTGCAGCGACGAATCGTTCGACAAGAAGAAGGCCGTATGGCGTAAGGCGGTCGAGGGCGGAAAGCCGGTCAACGACCTGATCGCCATGATCCAGACCAAGGAACTCCTCACCAGCGATCAGAAGATCGAGATCGCATCGTGGGCCAACGGCGGGGAGAAGCAGCCATGAAGATTCTCGATCTCGTCCAGGGATCGCCCGAATGGCACGCCCACCGCGCCACGCACTTCAATGCCAGTGACGCCCCGGCGATGCTCGGCGCGTCGCCTTACAAGAGCCGCGCTCAGTTGATCCGCGAGGCGACGACTGGCGTTTCGGCCGAGATAGACGAGGCCACTCAGCGTCGCTTCGATGATGGCCATCGCTACGAGGCCCTTGCCCGGCCGCTTGCCGAAGAGATCGTCGGGGAGGAGCTGTTTCCATGTGTCGGCGAAGACGGCAAGTTTTCGGCCAGCTTTGACGGCCTGACGATGCTCGGCGACATCGCGTTCGAGCATAAGACGCTGAACGATGCGCTGCGTGCGGCCATGCCGGCAACGGGCCTGAGCAGCGATGTGGCCCTGCCCGAAATGTTCCGCATTCAGATGGAACACCAGTGCCTCGTGTCCGGAGCCGGCCGCGTGCTGTTCATGGCGTCGAAATGGAACGGCAACGAACTGGTCGAGGAGCGCCACTGCTGGTACGTGCCGGATCAGGCCCTGCGCTCCCGGATCATAGCCGGCTGGGCGCAATTCGAGGCCGATGTTGCCGCCTATCAGCCCGACGAAGCTCCTGCGATCGTCGTCACCGGCCGCGCGCCTGACCAGCTTCCGGCACTCCGCGTCGAAGTCACCGGGATGGTCACCGCCAGCAACCTCGCCGAGTTCAAGGAAAACGCCCTGGCAGTGCTTGGCGCGATCAATCGCGACCTGCAGACCGACGAGGACTTCGCCGACGCCGATAAGACGGTGAAGTGGTGTAAGGACGTTGAAGAACGCCTGGAGCTGACCAAAGAGCAGGTCTTGAGCCAGACGGCCGACATAGCCGCCGTGTTCCGCACCATGGACGAGGTGGCCGAAGAGACCCGCCGCGTACGCCTGGACCTGGACAGGCTCGTCAAGGCCGAGAAGGAGCGGAGGCGCGGCGAGATCGTCGCCGAGGCGGCGGCCAGCGTTCGGGCGCACTACGAGGCGATCAACGCCTCCATGGGCGAGCACGCCATTCCGATCTGGGCATCCCTGTCTGCACATATCGGCGAGGCGATCAAGGGCAAGAAGACCATCGCCAGCATCCGCGAGGCGGCCAACGGCCGCGCGGCAACCATCAAGATCGAGGCTAGCCAACAGGCCGATCGCGTGCGCGCCAACGTCGCCGTGCTCGCCGATTACCCGGATCACGCCCATCTGTTCGCCGATCGCGTGACGCTCTGCGCCACAAAGACCGTGGAGGACCTACGCAACCTGGTCGCTGCGCGCATCGCCGAGCGGCTTCAGGTCGAGCCGGCCGCAGCGCCATCCAACACCCAGTCCATCGGAGCCGACCTGAAGGCCTTGGAAAGCCTACCATTCGATTCGATGCCCGACGTCGGCCCGCGCCGCACAGTGAAGCTCGGCGACATCAACCATCGCATCTCACCGCTGTCGATCACCGCCGACGGCCTTGCGCAACTCGGCTTCCATCCTGTCGGCACCGACCGCGCCGCAAAGCTCTACGCCGAGGACGACCTGGCCGCCATCTACCGGGGCTTGGTGCGAGTAATAAATCTGGCGGCCGATTCGACGATGAAGGCTGCGGCGTAGCCATGGCCGAGACCTACGTCCTCAACAAGGGCCATCCGGGGCGCGACCAGGTCAAGGCCAACCTGCACGCGATGATCGACCGCCTGCCGGAGTCGAAGTCCTGGCGCGTCGAGATCCGCATTGCACATCGCGAGCGCACCGACAAGCAGCTCGGCGCCCTGTTCGGCGTGGCCTACGACCGGATCATGGCCGCCACTGGCCTGCAAGGCGATTTCGAGAAGCGGAAGCTGCACCGGGACTTCTGCGGCGACTTCTTCGGCTGGGTGGATGGTCCGCTGGGCAAGCCACGCCCGCGCCGCACCACCACGACCGATGAGCGGGGCGAAGAGGACCGAATCGACACGGTCACCATGGCCGATTTCTACGACTTCATCCAGCGCCGCGCTGCGGAGTACGGCATCGACGTGCCGGACCCTGATCCGCTGTGGCGCGAGCACCAGAAGCACTGACCTTCAATGACGAGAGGAAGATCATGACCAAGCACCACGAAGAAATCCAAGCCGCCGCGAAGTCCGCCGCGGTCGAGATGGCCGCCGAGACCATGACCGGCGACCTTCTGGCCGCGTGCGTCGATGAGCTGAAGATCCAGCGCGACGTATGGGCCAAGCTCAACGAGCAGGATCAGCAGGAGGCGATCTACCGCCTCTCCAGCCGCATCACCGACAACGTGCGCCAGGCCGTCGAGATCATCGCCAGTGGCAACCGGCCAACCATCGTCGCCACCGTCGAAAGCGTCACGGTCAAGGACGGCATCAAGGCCGTGCTCACCCTGCAGAAGCACGACGCGCACCGCCATGAGCTGATCGACGCCGCCGGGCAGTCCGTGCTGCTGATCGTTGCCGGCGCCAGCGAGTTCTACGGCGGCACGGAAAACGTCAAGCCCGATCCCGACCAGACCACGCTCAGCGGCTTCGGCGAGGGCGAGCAGCCCATGCAGGACGCCGCCTGACCCCCACGGCCGGCGCCTTCGCTGAAGGCGCCTTCCGAGTGGGTTGGCCACAAAATTTATGGCAGTGAATGCGCAGTGGCGATGCGTAGGTCTATCGCCTGGACAACGAGATGCATGTAGGCGAGATGTCCGGACATCCTGCATCACAAAGCCGGGATCGCCTCCGGCCACTGCCGCCTACAAAGGAGAGCGTGATGAGTGAGATGGTCAAGATCAGGATTCATGTGCAAACCAACAAGGTCGGATCGAAGTGCGAAGCGCACCTTGAGATTCCTGCCGAGGAATGGGATGCCATGTCCGAGGACGAGCGAACCGAATGTTGCTCGGATGCCATGTGGAATATGGCCGAGTGGGGATTTAACGAAGAATCGCGCGGTTAAGCCAAAGGCCACTCCCTATGACGAGTTACACGGATGAGCAGGTGCTTAGCGCTATCGAAGCGCTCGGCAGCTACGAAACGATGTGCGGATTCGCTCACATCCTCGCATCAGTTCACAACGACCGCGCCCGCCTGCAAGCGGAGGTGGGGGCGTTGCGCCTGTGCGCCATCAAGTATCTGACGTGGCATCACGTCGTGAATCCGGTGGAAGGCTTGGATCGAGACTTGCGCGACCCCGATATGTGCGGTGACGCTGCGCTCAAGAGCGAATCCATCGACTCCGCCCGAGCCAAGAAGGGGGACGCATGACCACCAGCCACGAACATCTGCGCGACGTGGCGGAGAAGGCGACGCCCGGTCCGTGGTCGCGACTTAGCGGCAAGCTTCGCCCTCAGTTCTCGCTTCGCATAAACGAAATCCATGGACCCGACCATGAATGTCTAATTCGATGGAATGGCTTCGATGGCATTGACACAAACAAGCGTCAAGCAGACGCAAATGCGAAGTTCATCGCCGCCTTCAACCCCGCCACAGCCATAGCCATGCTTGACGAACTCGCCGCGCTACGTAAGGAGAACGAGGCGCTTAGGGCGTGTCTAAGCGATGTAACGGAATGCCTTGATCAACATGGTGGAGCGTATTGCGGCTTACGCGATGAAGGCGATGATCACTACATAGGCGAAGCGCGAAAGCTTCTCGCCGCCCGCGCATCCATCGGAGACAGCCATGAGCGTTGATCTGGCTTGGCTTCTGCTCACGATGGGTATTGCGATTCTCTACATTGCGGTGTTTGGATTTATCGCATACGTCGACGAATGCAGCCGCAGAGCAAACAAGAAGGACAACAGCCATGAGTGAGATGACGCTTGAGCAGATTCGCGACGAGTTGCGTAATTCGGTTTCCCTGGTCCATAAGCCGTCGTTTTCTAGGCTTGACGAACTCGCCGATGCCATCGACGCGCACCTGACCAGCGCTCCGGTGCAGATGACGGATGGCATGGTCTACGCCTCCGATGTCATGGCCGCACTTCGACAGGTAGCAGACTTCGTATTCGTGCATCAGGGCTGGGAACTGTCGAACATCCATCTCTGGATCGAAGAGTCATTCGGCGAATCCCTCTCCGCGCGTATGGCGCAGCCTATGGCGGCGAAGGTGCCGGAGGAACTGCCACGCAACGGGGTGACTGTTCGTGAGCATGAATACAACGCCGGCTGGAATGACTGCCGCGAAGTGATGCTGTCTCACATGAACGAATCCCAACCCCACTCGCAAGCCGCGCAAGGCGGTGAGGCGCAGGGGAAGGTGGTGGAGTGCGGAGGATGTGCGCCGCCCATCATCGCGATGCACAGCGCCGAGCGCGCGGCCGTGCCGGAGGGGATGGTGCTGGTGCCCCGTGAGCCGACACAGAAGATGATTATGGCTGGATCGGCATCGCTTAAATGCGATGTGGACTACACGCGCCGACCACAGATGCCGACTCGTCAGCGCGCAGCACGCAATGCCTATGTGTCGATGCTATCCGCCGCCCCGACGCTCGCCGGGAAGGAGAAGGGGTGATGATCGCTGCCTGCAAACGCCACAAGTGGAAGTGGTTAAAGAACGTCATCGTTAGAACCGAGCGCGGGTTCATGGTCCATATCATGAAACGCGGACGCTATGAATGCGAAAAGTGCGGCAAGCGTCGCATTGGCGTAGTCAAGCCGGAGGTGCAGCCATGACCGACGAGAAGAAGGTGCGAGAGGCGTTCGAGGCGTGGCTTGAAAGTTGCTACGGGCGAATTGCCATCGGCATGGATCGCGAAGGCAAATATGTGCGTGATTGGGTCAATGACCTATGGACCGGATGGAAAGCACGGGACGACCTATCCCACGCCAGCGCAACTGCCGAGGAATGCTCGGTAGATGCGAACGACGCATTCACGCTGATGCGCTTCATCTTCTCGCACTTCGGCGACGTGTCGATGTCGCATCACCTGACGGACGAAGTAGTCGCGGCAACTCGTCGAATCGAGTCCATGGCGGCGAAGACTGGCAACCAAGCGGCCGCCACTAAGCCACTCGGATGGTTCGACACACTCCGCGTAGGCACCAACTCCGGCCATGGACATGCGTGGGCGAGACCTGACGGTATGAAAGCACGCTGCGGCGGACCGGCGCTATGCAGTCAGTGTGCGAGAGACCAAGCCATCGCGGCCAAGAGGGGTGGGTGATGGGCGGCCTTCACTACTACAACGAAATCGACCCGTACTGCGCGGCCTGGCTGCGCAACCTCATGGACGCCGGCCACATCCCCGCCGGCGACATCGACACCAGGAGCATCGAGGATGTCATACCCGACGAGCTGCGCGGATACCGGCAGTGCCATTTCTTCGCAGGTCTCGGTGGCTGGGCCTACGCCGTCCAACTTGCAGGCTGGTCCGATCGGGAGTTATGGACCGGTTCCTGCCCTTGCCAGCCTTTCAGCGCGGCAGGTAAAGGCCTTGGGTTTAAAGACGAGCGGCATCTATGGCCCGCCTGGCAGCACCTCATCGCGCAGTGCCGACCTGCAGTCATCTTTGGAGAGCAGGTTGCGAGCAAGGACGCAGACCCTTGGATCGACCTTGTACACGCTGACATGGAGGGAATGGATTACGCCTTTGGGTGTGAGCCGTTTCCGTCTGCGGGCATCGGCTCAGCGCACATTCGAGATCGCAATATCTGGGTGGCCGACTTGCGCGGCGAGGGATTACCGGAGCGAGCAGGCAACGGACGAGTTCAACGAGAAGCGTTGGAGCCATCCGCGTGGCAAGCCACTGTCAGCGGTAGTGCTACTTGCGGGATGGCCGACTCCGACCTGTCCTGCGCCGCACGATTCAGATGCGACAGCGGGGCGAGCTCGCCCTCGGCCGGGATACGGAATGGACTTGCCGATCGCGGCAAACTTAGCCGGCTGGCCAACCCCGACCGCGCAGGACGCATCCAGGGGCACGGGAACATATCGGCCGCAGGACACGGGCATTCCACTGCCGCAGAGAGTAGCGATGCTGGATTTGGATTCGCCGGCGCGACTAACGGCTTCTGGCGAACTGCTGACTGGCTCCGATGCAGGGATGGGAAGTGGCGGCCTGTTGAACCCGGCACATTCCCGCTGGCTCATGGGATATCCAACCGTGTGGGACGACTGCGCGCCTACGGCAATGCCATCAACCCGTGGCAAGCGGCGGAGTTCATCCGCGCCTACGCCGAAGCGCGAGGGCTGAGCGTGGCCGATCCTGCTGAGGTGGTGGCCGCATGATCGCCGCCACGAACCGCCCACCCCGCAAGGTCGCCGACTTCACCTGGGGCCGCGTGGCGCCGAATGTCTTCGGTGGCAGCACCTACCGCCTGTTCTGGCGCGCCCACAACGGCCGGCTGCGCATGCTGGCCTGGACCTTCCCCACCGGCACGCCGCGGCGCGAGATCGCCAGCGAGCTGCGCCGGCTACGCAACAACGCCCGGGTGATGCGGGCGAACGATAGGAGTAAAGCAGCATGACCGAGAAGCGCCTCATCCCCCTGCCCGAAGTCACCCGGCTCACCGGGCTGAAGCGGACCGCCATTTATGAACGGATCGCCCGGAAGGAGTTTCCTCCGGTGATCAAGCTGGGCAGCACCTCCCGCTGGCTTCTTTCGGAGGTCGAGGCCTGGATTGACCAGAAAGTGGCGGCGCGAAACCAGCGGGAGGATCACCCAGCGGCTGCATAGGGAACCGCACCAGGTTGTGAGTACGGTTGTGAGTACGATTCGGCAATGGAAGGCCACAGACCGCGCCACAAAGCCATTTCTCGCAACTTTGACGGTCCTATTTCCGGCACCAGCTCGAAAACAAGAAAAGCCCTGGAAACCAAGCTTTCCAGGGCTTTTTTTGTGCTGTTCGGGCAGGCGCCGCCATCGCTTGCCATGCCCGCGCCGCTGCCTTGACGGCCCGCTCCTCCGCCTGCTGTGATGCCCCGGCCAGCGCTACGCCGCGGGCTGCGTGGCAGGGGCACGACACAGGGGGCAGGACCATGGATCGTCGAATCGCGGCGCGTCTTGCGCACGCTCAGCATGGAACACGCGCGGCCGGCCGCCGCCGATGCGGCTTCCGTTCGGACACCCCCGCGCCATTCCCATTCGCCTGACCACGAAAGCCCTGCCGCGCCCTTCCCGCCGGCGGCCTGCTTGTGCATCCGGTCGCAGGATCAGCGCCTTTTTCCAGCCGACAACGATCATCCCCTCAAGAAAGGAGTCCTTGAAGTGAAGCGATATCTCATCGAGCCCACGTTCCTGCCGGCGCACGAACCAGGTGCGGAAACCGGGCATGGCACCGGCGCCGCCTACCGGATCGTCGATACCAGGACGCAGCGCATCGTGCCTGCCGAAGGCGACGACATCGGCACCGTCGCGCGCGCCTGCGCCAGGCTCAACGAAGTGGACGAGCAAGCCGGGCCGGCATCCCCGAACCTGGCTTCGGGCGATTCGCTGCCAGACGACATCGTGCAGTCCATCGCCATCTCCAATGCGAAGTCGCTCGAAGCGCAACCGGCCATCCTGGCCAATCTCGAACTGGCCCAGCAGGTGTTCAACCAGAACCTGCGCCAGCAGAACGCGGTGGCCCAGCAGCAGGCGATGAACCTGATCCGCCTCGCCGTGGTGGCCAAGTGCGTGTCGATGATCGAAAGCGCCGACGGCAACGACGATTCGGCCATCGAGAAGATCGGCAGGAACGCGGAAAAACTGTTCCAGGACCTGGGCCGCAGCATCGCCGGCGAAGAACCGTCGCCGCACGCGCCCTGACGGTTGCCGGCCGCGGGCACCGCAAAGCCATCCGTACCCCATCACCATCATTCGAAGGAGCATCACCATGGCCAATCTTCCCGACGACATCATCGGCGCCGTCGCCATCGCCAACCTCAAGTCGATTGCCGAACAGCCCGCCATGCTGTCCAACCTGGCCTATTCGAACGCGGTGGCCACCACCAACCTGTCGCAGCAGAACGCCGTGGCCCACCAGCAGGCGATGAACGAGCTGAGCATCTCCATCCTGGCCAAGGCCGCCAACCTGATCAGCAACCTGGGCCCGCTGGAAGCGCGCTCGGCAGCCGAGGTGCTGACCAATAACGAGCTGGCGCAGACCATCGCCGACCTGAAGGCGACGACGCAGGCGTTTGCGGGCAAGTAAGCCGGCTGAAAAACGGAAGCCCCGGAAGGCGTGCTTTCCGGGGCTTTCTTATTCACCCATGCTTATCTCAAACGCTGGACAGCGAACGCGCCACGGCCTGCAGGCGGCGAGCGACGGGGGCAACCGTCTGCTTGTTCGCACCGAGCTTGAGCGCTGCCGCACCGGCCTCCGATGCGACCGCCACGATGTCGTCGACGATCCGCGCAGCCTCGCCGCGATCGATGCGGTAGTGATCCGCCAGGCGAAGCAGATCCTCGCGCGTGGGATCCGCCGACGTGCCGCCGGCGAAAGTCGTGGTGTGATGTCCGCCGGGGCCTTCCATGTAAGTCAGATCGAAAGCCGGCGACAGCTGCCACTGGCCGTGGCGGTCCAGCATGAAGGCGAAGTTCTTGGCGTGGTCGTCGCGCACGCTCATCGCGGCATTGAATACGGCACGCCGATAAGCCTGCGGATAAGCCGCTTCCGGTATCGAAAGCGCCTGCATGATCTCGGCCACGTTCGCATAATCGAGGCCGAGATCGCGATGCGAGAAATGAATCAGTCCGCCCAGCGACTGGCAGAAAACCCGCGCGCCTGCCGCGCGATCGAAGCGGCGGGTAGCGAAAGCCGGCTTGCCATTGACCTCCAGCAGCAGGCTTTCCATCACGTCCACGCCTGCTTCGCGGGCGCACTGCATATAGGCGAGTTCGAGTATTGGAGCATCCGCCGGTTCGTTGCGTGCGGCGAACTTGATCAGCCATGCGCTGTATCCCTGCTCCGGCACACCGGCGGTGACGCGTGCGCGCCGATGGTCGTCCGACAGGTCCACCATCACCTTGGGACGAGCGCCTTGAGGAGAACTTCCCGCGCGCAGAAGTTCGTCGGAAACCTCGTCGAGATGGCCCTCGATGGTCGCCTCGACGCCTCGGCCGAGCACTTCGAGCGACATCTCCTCGCCGTGATCGTCATCGATGGCCGGGCGAAAACTCAGCGAACCCCAGGCGCGATGGCCCAGATAAGCCAGGCGGACGGCGGGAGAAATGTATTCCGGCTTGATCGCCAGCCGGGCCAGCGCCTTGTCCAGCAGATACAGGCCCCAGCCGTCCGGCAGCGCGTCGTTGAGCATGCCCGGCAGGCCGCGATATTCCGTGGGCAGGTCGCCGGCGTTCCGGCTGGACCAGACAGCTTCGTGGAGCGGCAGCGTGAAGGGAGAAAGCTGCAGCTGGCGCTCGCGCGCCTCGTCGCTCCACTCGAAATATCCGGCCTTGGTTTCCGTCTCGTAGTTGAGACGACCGACCAGGACGGGCTCCGGAAGATGCTCGGTCCAGACTTCGAGCTGGTGGTTCTTGGCCTGGAGCCAGGCCTCGGTGAAGTTCACCGCGGTGCCTCCGCCACGGGCCGCACGCGCCTGGCCTTCAGCGTATCCGTCGCCGACAGCTCCAGATAAAGCTCCTGCGCGCGCAGCGTCGGAAAGTGGGGGGACTCCAGCATGCGCAGGAAGTCCGCGCCATGGCCGAGGGCAAGCAGCAGTCGAAGCAGGCTTTCGTAAGCGATGGACTCCCCTTTCTCCATCGCCTTGACGGTTTGCACGGACACACCGGCCCGTTCGGCGAGATCGGCCTGGCGCCAGCCAAACGCCATGCGCTGGCGGCGTAGCCTTGCGCCGACCTCGCTGGGGAAAGCAGATAGGGAGGGAGGCTTGCGCCGCGGCGCTGGGACGAGTTCATTCAGGCTTTTCATGCACTTAGCATACATCGCCACTTAAAGTATGTCCATGAATACCTTAATTTAAGGTATCCATGGACATACTTTATCTGGACGGAAACGCCGAGCCACGGCTTATCCGAGGGCATCCCGGCCCGCACCGATCGGGCACCCGTTTCCGGCACCCGCATGCAAAAAGGCCCGCATCAAGCGGGCCTTTTTCTTAAACGTCGAGCGGCCTCAGAGCCTGGCCGACGTCCCGCCCTCCGCCAGCCGCAGCTCCTTCGGCAGCGCGAAGGTGATGGTCTCCGCTTCGCCGTCCAGCTCGCGCACCTCGCCCGCGCCCCAGGACTGCAGGCGCGCGATCACGTCGCGCACCAGCTTCTCCGGGGCGGAGGCGCCGGCGGTAAGGCCGATGTGCTGCACGCCGTCCAGCCATTCGCGCTGGATATGTTCGGCGCCGTCGATCAGGAAGGAGCGCACGCCCTGCTTCTCGGCCAGTTCGCGCAGGCGGTTGGAGTTGGAGCTGTTGACCGAGCCGACCACCAGCATCAGGTCCACCGCGTCGGCAAGGCGGCGCACGGCGTCCTGGCGGTTCTGCGTGGCGTAGCAGATGTCGTCCTTGCGTGGGCCTTCGATGTCCGAAAACTTTTCGCGCAGGGCCGTGATGATCGCCTTGGTGTCGTCCACCGACAGCGTGGTCTGGGTGACGTAGGACAGCTCGTGCGGGAAGCGCGGCTCCAGCTTCGCCACGCATTCCACCGATTCGACCAGCAGGATCTCGCCGGCATTGGCCGGGTTCCACTGGCCCATGGTGCCTTCCACTTCCGGATGGCCGGCGTGGCCGATCAGCACCACGCTGCGGCCGGTGCGGCCCAGGCGCGCCACTTCCATGTGCACCTTGGTCACCAGCGGACAGGTGGCGTCGAACACGTTGAGCTTGCGGCTGTCGGCCTCTTCGCGCACCGCCTTGGACACGCCGTGCGCGCTGAAGATCACGGTGGCGCCGTCGGGTACTTCGTGCAGTTCCTCGACGAATACGGCGCCGCTGGCGCGCAGCTTGTCCACCACGTAGCGGTTGTGCACTACCTCGTGGCGCACATAGATGGGCGCGCCGTACGACTCGAGCGCGCGCTCGACGATGGCGATGGCGCGATCGACGCCGGCGCAGAAGCCGCGGGGGTTGGCGAGAAGAATGTCCACGTGAAGCCTCGACTGTCGCTGGCCGGCGCGCGGAGCGCCGAGACCGGAATTATCCCACGCCCCCGGCCTGCTTGCCGGTGAACAGGCCGAAAGCGATCAGCAGCACGGCGCCGACGGTAATCCCGCAGTCCGCGATGTTGAACACCGGGTAGTACCAGTCCTGGTAATGGACCTGGATGAAGTCGGTGACCTGGGCCGCGTGCAGGCGATCGATCAGGTTGCCCAGGGCGCCGCCGATGATCAGGCCCAGCGGCAGCGCGGTGCGCCAGTCGGCGCGCGCGGTGCGCTTGAGCCACACCAGCAGGGCGCCGCTGATCAGCACGGCCAGGCCGACGAAGAACCAGCGCTGCCAGCCGGCGCTGTCGGCCAGGAAGCTGAAGGCGGCGCCGGTATTGAAGGCAAGGGTCCAGTTGAGGAAGCCCGGGATGACGGCGTGCTGCACGCCGGCCGGTTGCAGCGCGGACAGCGCCCACCACTTGCTCGCCTGGTCCAGCGCGATCACCAGGGCGGACAGCCACAGCCAGGACAGGGCGTTGGGTTGCTTGCTCATGCGTCGTCCATGCAAGGGACTCAAAGAAAGCGGCCGGCTCGCGCCGGCCGCCCGCGTCTTCAGAACCAGCGGCGGTCTTCGCCCGGGCCGTCGACATTGCTCACGCAGCGTCCGCAGAGTTCCGGATGCTGCGCATGCTGGCCGACGTCGTCGCGGCGGTGCCAGCAGCGCACGCACTTGGCCGCGTCGCTGACCGTGGCCGACACCCACACGTCCGCGCCTTCCAGCTCCGACAGCACGGCGGTGTCCGGCTGGCCGCCGGCCACGTCCAGGCGCACGTCGGAAGTGATGAAGAAGAAGCGCAGCTCATCGGCTGCCGGCGCATAGCGGCTCACCAGCGCGGAGTCGGCGTGGATGGCCAGCTTCGCTTCCAGCGAGGCGCCGATCTGCTCGGCCTTGCGCATGCCTTCGAGCACGCGCGAGGCGGTGTCGCGGATGGCCAGCAGGTCGGACCAGTAGCGGCGCTGCTCCGGCGACCCTTGCGCGGCGGACAGGCCGTCGTACCAGGTTTCGAACAGCACGCTGTCGCTGCGCTGGCCCGGCATGGCCTTCCAGATTTCCTCGGCGGTGAAGCTCAGCACCGGCGCCAGCCAGCGCACCAGCGCCTCGGCGATGCGGTACATCGCGCTCTGTGCGCTGCGCCGGCCGCGGCTGTCGGTCGGCATGGTGTAGAGGCGGTCCTTGGTGATGTCCAGGTACAGCGCGCCCAGCTCGTTGGTGCAGAAGTTCTGCACGCGCTGGACGATCTCCGGGAAATCGTAGCGGTCGTAGGCCGCCGCCACCGCCTGCTGGGTGTCGTAGGCCTGCTGCACCGCCCACTGGTCCAGCAGCAGGCAGTCTTCCACCGGCAGCAGGTGCCGCGCGGGATCGAAGCCGTCCAGGTTGCCCAGCAGGAAGCGCGCCGTGTTGCGGATGCGGCGGTACATGTCGGAGACGCGCTTGAGGATCTCGTCCGACAGCGACATCTCGTTGCGGTAGTCGGTGGAGCAGATCCACAGGCGCAGGATGTCCGCGCCCAGGTTTTTCATGATGTCCTGCGGCTCGATGCCGTTGCCCAGCGACTTGGACATCTTGCGGCCCTGCGCATCCACGGTGAA
The DNA here is from genome assembly GCF_011759495.1 of Dyella sp. SG562. Lineage (NCBI taxonomy): Bacteria > Pseudomonadati > Pseudomonadota > Gammaproteobacteria > Lysobacterales > Rhodanobacteraceae > Dyella > Dyella sp. SG562. The sequence continues at coordinate 394,502 of NZ_JAAOYS010000003.1, read as the reverse complement.
GCCGTGGGTGAGCACGTCGTCGTAGGGCGCGCGGCCGTGGATGGCGGCCGAGGTGAGCAGCGAGGACTGGAACCAGCCGCGGTGCTGGTCCGAGCCTTCCAGGTACATCACCTTGTACGAATCGGCATCGCCCTGCTGCAGCTCCGGGCGCTGGCCGAGCACGGCGAAATGCGTGACGCCGGAATCGAACCAGACGTCGAGCACGTCGTTGACCTTCTCGTAGTCCGCCGCCTCGTCGCCGAGCAGCTCGGCCGGATCGAGCGCGTACCAGGCGTCGATGCTGCCCTGCTCCACGCGCTTCGCCACCTGCTCCAGCAGCTCGACCGAGCGCGGATGCGGCTCCTGCGTGCCCTTGTGCACGAACAGCGCGATCGGCACGCCCCAGGTGCGCTGGCGCGAGATGCACCAGTCCGGGCGGTCGCCGACCATGCCGGCGATGCGCTCCTCGCCCCAGCCCGGCACCCAGCGCACCTGGCGGATGGAATCCATCGCCGCCTTGCGCAGGCCGGCCTGCTCCATGCTGATGAACCACTGCGGGGTGGCGCGGAAGATCACTGGCGTCTTGTGGCGCCAGCAATGCGGATAGCTGTGCTCGATCTTGTGGTGGGCCAGCAGCACGCCGCGGCCGCGCAGCATCTCGACGATGGCGTTGTTGGACTTCCACAGATGGGTGCCGGCCAGCGCCAGCTCGCCGGCCGGCGGCGTGTCCGCGCGATAGGTGCCGCGCGGCTCGACGTAGTTGAGCGTCTCGATGCCGTACTTGCGCGAAACCACGAAGTCTTCCACGCCGTGGTCGGGCGAGGTGTGCACCGCGCCGGTGCCGTCTTCGGCCGACACGTGCTCGCCGAGCAGCACGGGAATCGTGCGCTCGTAGAACGGGTGCTGCAGCAGCACGCCTTCCAGCGCCTGGCCGGCGACGTGGCCGAGCACCGCCGGATGCTCCACGCCATAGCGATGCGAAGCCTTCTCCACCAGCGCGCAGGCCAGCACCAGCAGCACGCGGCGGCCGTCGCGCGCGGGGCCTTCGACCAGGGCGTATTCCAGTTCCGCACCCATCGACACCGCCTGGCTTTCCGGCAGCGTCCACGGCGTGGTGGTCCAGATCGGGATGGCCACGATGGCGTCGCCCGCGTCCACGCCGAACCTGGCGGCGAGCGCCTTCGGGTCGAGCGCGTCGTAGGCCACGTCGATCGCCGGCGAGACCTTGTCGGCGTATTCGATCTCCGCCTCGGCCAGGGCCGAGCCGCAGTCGAAGCACCAGTACACCGGCTTGAAGCCGCGCATCACATGGCCGTTGTCGACGATGCGCGCCAGCGCGCGCAGCATGTCGGCCTCGAACTTGAAGTCCATGGTGCGGTACGGGTTCTGCCAGTCGCCGAGCACGCCCAGGCGCTTGAAGTCGGTGCGCTGCAGGTCGATCTGCGCCTGCGCGTACTCGCGGCACTTCTGGCGGAAGGCCACCGCGTCGAGCTTGTCGCCGGCCTTGCCGTGCTTCTTTTCCACCGCGATTTCGATCGGCAGGCCGTGGCAGTCCCAGCCCGGCACGTAGGGCGAGCGGTAGCCGGCCAGCAGGCGCGACTTCACCACCACGTCCTTGAGCACCTTGTTCACCGCATGGCCCAGGTGGATCACGCCGTTGGCGTACGGCGGGCCGTCGTGCAGCACGAACACCTTGTCGCGGCCGGCGGTGCGCTGCTGGATCTGCGCGTAGCGGCCGACCGTTTCCCATTCCGCCAGCCACTGCGGCTCGCGCTTGGGCAGGTCGCCGCGCATCGGGAAGTCCGTCTGCGGCAGGTTGATGGTGTTCTTGTAATCCTGGGTCATTGCTCGGATGCCATCGGGGTTGTCGGGCGCGGCCCTCGTGCCGTCGCCGTGGGGTGTGCGGCCGGCGTGGAAGCGCCGGCTTGAAGCGGAAAGCTCAAGTCCATGCCTCGGTCAGGCGCGGATTCATGCCGAGCACCTCGCGCGCCATGCGGGCGTCGCGGCGGATCTGCTCGGTGAGCGCGTCCAGGCCGTCGAATTTCAGCTCGTCGCGCAGCTTGGCCACGAACTCCACCGCCATGCGCTGGCCGTAGAGGTCGCCTTCGAAATCGAACAGGTGCACTTCCAGCAGCGGCTGGGCCACTTCGTTGACGGTGGGGCGGACGCCGAGGCTGGCCACGCCCGGCCACGCGCATTCGCCCTCGCCCAGGCCCACGCGCACGGCGAAGATGCCCTGCACCGGCGGCACGCGGTCGCGCAGGTGGATATTGGCGGTGGGATAGCCCAGTTCGCGGCCGAGCTGGTTGCCGTATTCCACCTTGCCCTCGATCACGAAGGGCCGGCCCAGCAGCGGCGCGGCGCCGGAGAACTCGCCGGCGGCCAGCAGCATGCGCACGCGGGTGGCGGAGACGCGGGCGCCGTCGAGCAGCACCGGCGGCATCACGCGGGCGGCGAAGCCCAGTTCCGCGCCCATTTTTTCTAGCAGGGCGACGTCGCCGCCGCGCTTGTGGCCGAAGCGGAAATCGCCGCCGACCCACACCTCGCGGGTGCCCAGGCGCTGGACCAGCACGCGGCGCACGAAGTCTTCCGCCGGCATGGAGGTGAGCTCATGGTTGAAGCGCAGGATCAGCGCCTTCTTCACCCCGGCCGCCTCGAAACCCAGCAGCTTCTCGCGCACGCTGGACAGGCGCGGCACCGGCTCCTTCGAAAAGAAGGCGCGCGGCAGCGGCTCGAAACTCACCACGATCGGCGTCAGGCCGGTCGCCTGCGCGCGCTCGTGCACCTCGGTCAGCAGCGCCTGGTGCCCGCGATGCAGTCCGTCGAACGCGCCGACGGCGACTACGCTACCGCCGGGCGCCAGGCACGGACCGGCGATATCCCTGGAAAGTCTGGTCATCGCGCGAGTATAGCCGTAGGACCGCAGCCTGCGGCGGCGCATCAAACGCCGCGCAGTTCACGCAGCCGGAAGCCCGCGGCGAACAGCGTGGCGAGATAGGCGCCACCGCCGGCGCCGACCAGCGCGGCGAGATGCCACACGCGGGTCCACTTGTCCGCCGCGGTCCAATCCGGCCACAGCCACAGCCCCGCCAGCAGCACGCCGATCATCACCGCGCAGGCCAGCGCCAGCCGGCCCAGATGGCGCATCCAGCCCGGCTGCCGCTGGTACACCCCGGCCTTGCGCAGCCAGTGCCACAGCAGGGCCAGGTTGATATAGCTGGCCGCCGCGCTGGCCACGCCCAGCGCCATGTGCAGGCCCGGCACCTTGGCCAGGCCTTCGAACAGCGCGCCCTGCTTCACCTCGGCCGGCGCCCACAGCGCGTACAGCACGGCCAGGAACAGCACGTTCAGCACCATGTTGGCGATCAGCGAGGCCACGCCGGCGCGCACCGGGGTTCGCGTGTCCTGGCGGGCATAGAAGGCCGGCAGCACCACCTTGACCAGGGCGAAGGCCGGCAGGCCGAAGCTCAGCGCGGAGATCGACAGCGTGGCCATGCGCGTATCGAACGGGGTGAAGCGCCCATGCTGGAACAGCGTGGCGACCAGCGGTTCGGCCAGCAGCATCAGCGCGAACATCGCCGGCACCGCGATCAGCAGGGTGATGCGCAGCCCCCAGTCCAGCGCCTTGGAAAATCCCTCGCCATCGGTGGCCACGTGGTGGCGCGACAGCGACGGCAGGATCACCGTGCCCAGCGCCACGCCGAACACGCCCAGCGGCAGCTCCAGGAAACGGTCGGCCTGCGACAGCCAGCTCTGCGAGCCGATGAACAGCAGCGAGGCGATCACCGTATCCAGCAGCAGGTTGATCTGCGCCACCGAGGAGCCGAACAGGGTCGGCACCATCAGCTTGAGGATGCGCCGCACCTCCGGGTGGCTCCAGCCCCAGCGCGGCAGGGTGAGCAGGTCCAGCTGGCGCAGCGCCGGCAGCTGGAACAGCAGCTGCAGCATGCCCGCCGCCAGGATCGCCCAGCCCATCGCCATGATCGGCGTATGCAGCCGCGGCGCCAGCCACAGCGCGCCGGCGATCATGCACAGGTTGAGGATCACCGGCGTCAGCGCCGGCAGGCCGAAGCGGTGGAAGCTGTTGAGCGCGCCGCCGGACAGCGCGGTCAGCGAGACGAACAGCAGGAACGGAAAGGTCAGGCGCAGCAGGTTGACCGTGAGCTCGAACTTCTCCGGCGTCTCGATCGCGCCCGGCGAGAACAGCGTGGTGACCTGCGGCGCGAAGATCACGCCCAGCGCCGTGATCAGCATCAGCACCCCGCCCAGGGTGCCGGAGACGCGCGACATCAGCGTCTTCAGCTCCTGGTGGCTGCGTTTTTCCTTCACCTCGGTGAACACCGGCACGAAGGCGGTGGAGAACGAGCCCTCGGCGAACAGCCGGCGCATGAAATTGGGGATGCGGAACGCCACCCAGAATGCGTCGGTGGCCGCATTGGCGCCGAAAGCCGCGTTGATCGACATATCCCGGACCAGCCCGAGCACGCGCGAAATCATGGTCATGCCGCTGAACGACAGCAGCCCTCGGAACATGCTGGGTGACTTCATGCGCGCGCCGGTACCTTTCTTGTTGTGATGGTCATCGATGGAATCTGGCCCGCTCCGCCCCCTGGCGGCGCCGGCAAAGCGCGTAGTCTGACAGCGGCCGCGGGCGGGAACACAGCGCGTTTGTGGCAAAATCCCGCTTCTGTTCATGGGACCGGCCCGCCCCCCCGCCCGCAGGCCCCATCCGCACGGTCCAGGTGTCGCTAAGCTGTTGACGCAACGACCCATTACCGTCATAATTGCCCCCTTTTTCCAACCAACCCAAGCTATTTCGGAGTTCTACCTTGGCCAACATCAAGTCCGCGAAGAAGCGCGCGCGCCAGTCCGAGCAGCGCCGCCTGCGCAACGTCAGCGCCCGTTCCATGGTGCGCACCGCCCTCAAGAAGGTCGTCAAGGCCATCGAGAACAAGGACAAGGCTGCCGCTGTCGAGGCGTTCGCCGCCGCCCAGCCGGTCATGGATCGCTACGCTTCGCGTGGCCTGATCCACAAGAACAAGGCCGCTCGCCACAAGAGCCGCCTCAACGCGAAGATCCGCGAGCTGGCGTAAGCCGGCTTTATCAAGCGAATCGGGTTGGCGCAAAGGGCCGGCGAAAGCCGGCCCTTTCGTTATTTGGAAAACCAGCCGGCGCACCCTGCTCGTCATTCCGGCGCAGGCCGGAATCCAGTAACGAGGCGCTGCACGCAGGCGAGAGCGCCAAAAGGCTAGGTCTTGTGTTCTTCGCGACAAGCCAACCCTGACGCCACTGGATTCCGGCCTGCGCCGGAATGACGAGCCGTGGCGCTACGCCGGAATGACGGGCGAGCCGTGGCGTTCCCGGCCCCTTACCTACGCCACCGCCTCGCGCGCCTTCTCCGGCAACGCCAGCCGCCTCTCCTCCGCGTCGTACTCGATCAACAGCACGCCCGAATCGTGCCGTCCGTTGATATCCACGAAGCACGCGCCCCCGATAAACGGCTCCAGCGTCATCACCGACTTCAGCGGCGTCGCCACCACCATCTGGAAGCCGAAGTTCTCGAAGATATTCATTGCCAGTGCGGTGAATTCGTTGTCGGCCTTGTCGAAGGCCTCGTCCAGCACCACTGGCGCGTAGCGCGGCAGATGGCCGTCGTCGCCGCCGAGCTGATAGCGCAGCGCCGCGGCCAGGCAGGTGGTGGCCAGCTTCTGGCGCTGGCCGCCGGATTTGCCGGCGCCGCTGCGGTAGACCTCAACCTGGCGCCGCGTTTCCGCCTCGATCTCCACGCCGATGAATTCCACATGCAGGCGCACGTCCAGCACCTGCTCGCGCCAGCGGCGCAGTTCCGGATCCGGTGCGCCCAGCCGCTCGACCAGCCCGCGCAGCACGGCGAACTGCGCCTCGGCGCGTTCGCGGTCCTCGGTGGGGTGCTGCATCAGCACGTCGCGCAGCTGGGCCTGGAAATCGCGCACTTCCTGCAGGCCGCGGTCGCTCACTTCGATCTGCAGCAAGGTGCCGCGGTTGAACGGCACGCGCTCCAGGCTTTCGTTGACCTCTTCCATGCGCTGGCCGATCGACTTGCGCGCCTCGGTCATATGTTTCTGCAGCACCAGCAGGTCCTGCTTGCTCTGGCTCTGCAGCAGCTCGAAGAAGCGCGCCTCGTGCTTGGGCAGGCCGTCCAGCTCCAGCCGGCGCAGGCGGGCCAGGAAGCCTTCGGCGGAATCCAGGCGCGGAGTGAAATCGGCGCTGTCCTGCGGCCAGCGGCGGCAGAACGCGCGGAAGCATTCCTCCACCGACTGCACCAGCCGGTGGTCGCGTTCGGCCTGGCCGTCCAGCACCTCGTGCAGCGCGCGCTCCAGCGCGCGGAACTGGTGATCGATGTTCTCCAGCGACAGCAGCGGCTGCGCCGGCAGGCGGGCCTGCAGGCCTTCCTGCTGCAGCGGCGTCAGCGCGGCGGCGCTGGCGCGCATGGCGCAAGCTTCGCGCTGGTTTTCCACGCCGCGGCGCTCGCGCTCCACCGCGATGCGTTCGGCCGCGCTTTCCTCGTAGGACTTGGCGGCTTGCTGCCGCGCCGCGCGTTCGGCATCGAGGCGGCGGCCGAGCTCGTTGAGTCCTGCGTCGCCTTCGTTCAATTGCCGCAGCTGGTCCTCGATATCGGCCAGGCGCTGCAGCTTGGGCGCGATGTCGATCTCTTCCCATTCGATGCCGGCGAACGCGGCGGCGGCGACGCGGCGGTCGCCGTCGCGGTCGCGCTGCGCCTTCAGCTGGGCCAGCGCGTCGCCGGTGCGCGCGATGGACTGCGCCAGTTCCTGGCCTTCCTTCTCGAACAGCACCAGCTTGTCGCGGTTGTCGAAACCCAGCACCCAGTGCCGGCGGTCGTCGGCGGCGCGGCGATCGTCCTTCTCGTAGCGGTCGCCGGGATGCTTGACCTGGCCTTCGCGCGTGATCGCGCGGTCGGCCTGGCGCAGCGCCGCGGCGTTGTCGACGCAGGCGTAGTCGAAGCGGCGCGCCAGCTCGGCCTGCAGCCAGGCGCGATGCGCGTGGTCGCGCAGTTCCAGCCGATGCACCAGCGAACGGCCGTCCGGCTTGCGCTGGCCGAAGGCTTCCACGCGGCCGACGCGGTAGTACACCAGCTTGCCGCCCAGATGGGTCTTGTTGACCCAGGCCGCCACCGCCGCGTACTGCTGCTCGTCCACCAGCAGCGACAGCGCGAAGCCGTGCAGCACGCGCTCGATCGCGCCGCGCCAGGCGGCGAATTCGTCCTTTACCTGCAGCAACTCGCCGGCAAACGGCACGGTGTTCCCGGACCAGCCGAGTTCCTCGCACAGCCGCGCGCGCATGGCCTGGATCGGCGCGGGGATATTCGAAGGGTGTTTTTTCAGCGCGTCGATTTCCGCGCGCACCGCAGCGAAGCGCTGCGCGGCCTGGCCGCTGTCGCGCTTGATCGCGTCCATCTGTTCTTCCAGCGCGCCGCCCTGGCTGCGCACGCCGCTGGCCAATTCGCGCGCCTGCCCGGCCAGTTCGGCCAGCGCGCGCGCCGTGCCCGGCAGGGTCCAGCCCAGTTCGCGGCAAGCGCTTTCGAGCTTGTCGCGGCGGCGCAGGCGCTCGTCGCGTTCGCGCTGCACCTGGGCGCGCTCGCGTTCGAGCTGGTCGACCGCGTCGCCGCCCTGCTCGCGGCGCTGGCGCTCCATATCGGCCAGGCGCTGGTCGTGGTTCTCCAGCGCCTGCTTGCGCTGCGCCTGCTCGCCTTCCAGGCCTTGCGCCAGCACATCGAGTTCGGCGCGGCGGTCGTCCAGCAGGCGCAGGCGGCGCTGTTCGCGGAACAGGTCCACGCCCTGCTGCTGCTCGCGCAGCGCGGAAGTCTCGCGGCGCAGCGCCTGCAGTTCGTCGTAGGCCTGGCGCGCCGGTGCCAGCGTCTGCACCTGCTCCCGCGCGATCACCACGGCCTTGTGCGCGGCATCGAGCTCGGCGAAATCGGCGACGAGGCGGTCGGCCGCGGCGAAGGTTTCCGGCTCCTCCAGCATGAAGCCGCGCAGGAAATGATTGAGGTCGCCCAGGTTCTTGGCCGACTGCGTCTTGTGCAGCAGCTTCAGCGCCATGTCGTTCTGGATGCCGAGCAGGCGGCGGAAGCGTTCCGCGTAGCCGGCGAAGGCGTCGAAATGATGCACCTCGTCGCCCAGTCTGGCCTTGAGCCGGCGCAGGTCCAGGTCGAAGCCGTCCATCTCCTTGGCCACGTCGAACGCGCGCTCGGTGACCATGTAGTGCTTACGTACGTCGGCCGCGGCCGAGCCGTTGCCGGCGATCCAGAACAGGCGGATCAGCGAGACCGTCTCGCCCAGCGCATTGCGGTATTCCAGTGCCAGCGCCGACCAGGTGCTGCCCTTGCGCAGGTACTGGGTGGCGATCTCGCCGGAGTCGCTGTCGTGCTGGTCGGCCCAGGCGCCGCGCACGTACGAAGCGAGGCTGCGGTCGCGGCCACTGCGGTCCGCTTCGCGCGCGGCGGCGTTGAAGTCGACCAGGCTGGGCGGCACCAGCAGCGCGGACATCGCATCGAGCAGGGTCGACTTGCCGGAGCCGGAGCGGCCGACGAACAGGAAACCCTTCTCGGCGATCGGAATATCGACCAGGCCGCTGAAGGTGCCCCAGTTGAACACCTGCAGCCGGCGCATGCGGAACTGCTCATCGCGCGGGTCGGGCAGGTCGGAGAGGAACAGCGACGGCGCGGCGGGGCGTGCCGTCTTGGTTTTCGACGGGCGCACGGGAGATGCCGCGCCGGAATCAGGTTCCGGTGCGGCAACCGCCACAGGCGGCTGGATCGGTTCAACCGGCTTCGCTGCCTTCGCTTTCTTCGGCGCGGCCCTGTCGCTGACGCTCGCGCTCTTTGCCTTCGGCTGCTTCGCCACGGCCTTACTTGCCGTTTTCTTGGCGGCGGCCGTCTTCGCCGGCGCCTTGCTTTTACTGCTCATCCGCAGCCTCCTGCAGCACCACGTCCGCGCCGCGCAGCTCGCGGTACACCTGGGTCAGCGCCTGCACGTCCTCGGCCGAGAACAGCAGCTTCAGCGTGGGCGAGACCTCGTAGCGGTCCTCGCTGCCGCGCAGGCGTTCCAGCACGTGGCTCTCGCGCATCTTCGCGATCGCCGCGGCGACGCGCTTGGCAAAGCCGGCGCGGTCGGTGGAGAAATTCCTTTCGTAGACCGACAACGCATCCACCAGCGCGCCCTCCTCCACCACCGCGCGGCGCCCCTGCGCCTCGCCTTCCAGCAATTGCTGGCGCAGGTGCAGCAGCAGCACGGTGTCGATGAACGTGAGCGGCAGCGAGCGCAGCAGCACGGGCGTGTCGAGTTCGCCGGTGTCGGCCTGGCGCGCGAAGGCGACGCCGGCTTCGCGGTCGATCACCAGCTCCAGGAACAGCTCGCACAGCTGCGAATGCAGGGTGGCCTCGTAGCGCAGCAGCACCGGCCACAGCGCGGTGTGGCGGCCGGCGTCGATGCTGGGGCCGGCCAGCAGCTGGCACAGCACGCGGCGCACTTCCAGCGGCAGCACGCCGGTGTCGCCATCGAACAGCGCGCCCTTGGCGGTCGCGTCCGGCAGCGCCGGCGCTGTCACGGCCAGCTCGGCTTCTTCATGCAAATTCATGGCGTTTCTCTTTGAGGAACCACACCAGGGGCACGCGCGCGCGGCGCCACTGCCCGTCGCCGCCCTGCCACGACACTTCTTCCAACTCGCCTTCGGCCACCACGCCATGGCGCGTGGCCAGCGAGAGATAACCGATGATGCTGCCCAGGCCCTGCTCGGCCGGACGCGCGGCGAGCACTGCGCCGATCGACAGCTGGGGGGTGTCCTGCAGCAGTTCGTGCAGGTCGCGGCGCAGGCCGCGGTAATTGATTTCGGACTGCGCCACCAGCGCACCGACGCTGTCCAGCGAAATGGCGGCCGCGCCGGAGAGATCGATGCGCCCGTCGATGCGCGCATGCCGCGGATCGTGCAGGCGCCACTGCGAGAGCGAACGCAGGCGCGCGCCGGTCAGCGGCAGTTCGAGCGGCAGGCGGCGATGCGCGCCGAGTTCGTCGCGCAGCTGCAGCGCTTCGGCCTGGGCCTGCTTCAGCAGTTGATTGAGGCGGCGCTGCTCCAGGTAGCCGCGGCTCTGCACGAAGCCGCGCAAGCTGCGCGCGAAGTGCTGCATCACGTCGTGCACCTGGCCGCCGCGCTCCAGCATCACGCGGGTGAAGCCGCGCAGCAGCTGGCGCTCCTCGCGCTGCAGGCGGCGGGCGAAGCCGCGCGACAGCACGGTTTCCATGGCGGCGTCGAGCTGGTTGCTCTGCTCCACATTGTTGAGCAGTTTCCAGAACGCGCCGAAGCTGCGGCCGGCCTCGCTGCCGGCGATGACGTCGACGCCTTCGAACAGGCGGTCGAGCAGGTCGCCGCGCTGGCCTTCGTCGTCGATGATGCGTTCGCGGAATTCGCGGTTGAGGCGTTCGAAATCCTCGCGCACGCGGCGGAAATCCTCGGCCAGTTCGTCGGCGAGCTGGATCACCTCGCGCGTGCGTTCGAGCGCGCGCTGGCCGCCGACGGCGTCGAGCTTGCCGCTGCGCACGCGTTCGATCTCGGCGTCCAGGCGCGCGCGTTCGGCCAGCAGGCTGTCCAGGCGCGTGGCGGGATCGGTCTCGGTCTGCTCGGCCAGCTGCACCAGCTGCTGGATCACCAGCGACAGGCGGCTTTCGGTGGCGGCGTGGCGCGGCGAGTGCAGCCCGGCGATAAAGCGCACGGCCTGCACGGCCTGCGCCGACAGCTCGTATTCCTCTTCGCTCGAACCTTCCGGCAGGCGGCGTTCGAGATAACCCTGCGCCAGCCAGTGCGCCACGTAGGCCTGCGCGGTGCGCGGCAGCTCGGTGGGCAGCTCGGAGGCATTGATGGTGTCGAGGTGGTCCTGCAGGCGCTCATGCAGGGCCGAGGCGGGCAGCCGGCGCTCGCCGTCCTGCAACAGGGACTGCAGCAGGCCGATCAGTTCCGGCGCGTGGTCGGCGGCCAGCAGCCGCCACAGGGCTTGTTCGCGCAGCCGGCGGTAGCCGGCGATGCGGGCTTGCAGCTTCATGCGTGCGGGGTGCTCCGGGCGGGGCGCGGGACGGCGCGGGAGACGGCGTGGCGCGCGCGCTCAGTCGCGCGGCGCGTCCCCGCGCAGGCGCACGTCGCCCGGCAGCATGTCGGTGCGGCCTTCCTGCACTTCGCGCTGCGCCTCGAAGAACCGCTGGATCTGCTGGCACACCGCCAGGGTGTTGTCGCGCGCGATGGCCGAGACCAGGAACCACGGCTGGGTCCAGCCCAGGCGCTGCACGATGTCCTCGGCCACGGCCTGGCGCTCGTCTTCCGGCAGCACGTCGGCCTTGTTCAGCACCAGCCAGCGCGGGCGCTGCAGCAGTTCGGGGTCGAACTTCTGCAGCTCGTGCTCGATGGCGTGCACCTGTTCCACCACGTCGGAGCCGTCGATCGGCGCGATGTCTACCAGGTGCAGCAGCAGGCGCGTGCGCGCCACGTGGCGCAGGAACTGGATGCCCAGGCCGACGCCCTCGGCGGCGCCTTCGATCAGGCCGGGGATGTCGGCGATCACGAAGCTCTGGTCCGGCCCCAGGCTGACCACGCCCAGGTTCGGGTGCAGGGTGGTGAACGGGTAGTCGGCCACGCGCGGCGTGGCCGCCGACACGGCGCGGATGAAGGTGGACTTGCCGGCGTTGGGGAAGCCGAGCAGGCCGACGTCGGCCAGCAGCTTCAGCTCCAGCTTCAGCTCGCGCACCTCGCCCGGGGTGCCGGGCGTGGACTTGCGCGGCGCGCGGTTCACCGAGCTCTTGAAATGGATGTTGCCCAGGCCGCCCTTGCCGCCCTGCGCCACCAGCAGGCGCTGGCCGTGGGCGGTGAGGTCGCCGATGATTTCGTCGGTGTCGACATTGGTGACCACGGTGCCGACCGGCACGCGGACTTCGGTGTCGTCGCCGCCCTTGCCGTACATGTCGCTGCCCATGCCGTTCTCGCCGCGCTGCGCCTTGAACGCGCGCTGGTGGCGGAAGTCGACCAGGGTGTTGAGGCCTTCGTCGGCCACCAGCCAGATCGAGCCGCCGCTGCCGCCGTCGCCGCCGTCGGGACCGCCGAAGGGAATGAATTTTTCGCGACGGAAGCTGATGCATCCGTTGCCGCCGTCACCGGCCAGGACCTTGATGATGGCTTCGTCGACAAATTTCATGGCTTGGGTGCCGGGAATAGGGAATAGGGAATAGGGAATAGGGAATGGGGAATCGCAAAACCACGCGATCTCGGGAATTGTAGAGGAGGCTGGGTGCGGGGGCTCTTAAGCTATTCCCTATTCCCAATTCCCTATTCCCGCCCAAAAACAAAAGCCCCGCCGAAGCGGGGCTCTTGCGCTGCGCCGGCCGGGCTTAGCCCTGGACGACGTTCACGTACTTGCGGTTCTTCTCGCCACGGGTCTTGAACTCGACCGTGCCGTCGACCAGCGCGAACAGGGTGTGGTCGCGGCCGAGGCCCACGCCGGTACCGGGATGGAACTTGGTGCCGCGCTGACGCACGATGATGTTGCCGGCTTCGATGGCCTGGCCACCGTAGATCTTGACGCCGAGATACTTCGGGTTCGAATCGCGGCCGTTGCGCGACGAACCTACGCCTTTCTTATGTGCCATGACTGATTACTCCAGATTGGCGGATCAGGCGTTGATGCCCGTGATCTCGACTTCGGTGAAATGCTGACGGTGTCCCTGCTGCTTCTTGTGGTGCTTGCGGCGGCGGAACTTGATGATGCGGACCTTGTCGGCGCGGCCATGCTTGCGCACGGTGGCGGAGACGGTGGCGCCGGTCACGGTCGGCGCGCCGACGGTGATGGTCTCGCCCGAACCCACCAGCAGCACTTCGTCGAACTTCACGCTGGCGCCTTCTTCGGCGTTCAGCAGCTCCACGCGCAGGACGTCGCCCTGCTGGACGCGGTACTGCTTGCCGCCGGTCTTGATGACTGCATAACTCATGGGAATATCCCTTCTGTCGTTATTCTCTTGGGTGTTCTCGCTTGCGCGAGCCGGCGATCATAACCAAAAAAATCCCAAGGATCAATCCGATAGCCCCGGCCGCCGGCGACCCTGGCTCGCGGCGGTGGTGCCAGGCCCGTTCCGGCTCCGCGGTTACCCCCAACCGGCGGGCCTCGGCGCGCTCCAGGCGGGTGTCGCCAGCGGTCCGCCGGCCCTGGCGGGAGCCCGGCTATTGCGCGGGCGTGCTGGCCTTGCCGGTATCGGCCGCCGGCTTGGCCGGCGCCGCGGCGGGCTTGGCCGGCGCCTTGGTGGTGGTCTTGGCGGGCGTCTTCTTGGCCGGGGCCTTCCTGGTCGACTTCGATTTGGTCGTCGCCTTCCCCTTCGCCTTGCTCGCCGGCGCCGCCTTCTTGGCCGGAGCCGCCTCGGCCGCGGCCTCGTCGTCGTCATCGGCGCCGGCGGCATTCGCCGCCGCGGCGCCTGCCGCCACGCCGGTGGCCGCCGCCGCATGTTCGGCCGGGCAGCGGCCGCCCGCGTCGAGGCTGCCCTTCTGCTTGAGCTCGGCGATCATCTGGTCGCTGCGCTCCTTGCTCCACTGCAGGCCGGCCTGGTTGGCCTCGCCCATGGTGGTCGGCATCTCGGTGATCACTTTCTGGCCAAGTGGCGACCGGTAGAACTTCAGCATGCCGTCGATCTCGTCGGCGCTGAAATGGCGCTGGTAGATCGGCACCAGCCGCCCGATGAATTGCTGGGTGCCGTTGCTGTCCATGTAGCCCTGCCAGTAGCTGGCCGGGATGCACGGCAGCGACTGCTGCATCACCGTCACGGCCTGGCTGTTCATCTGGCTGAGCATCTTGCCCACCCCCACCACTTCCATCAGCTGGCGCACCTGCTCTTCGCTGGGCTGGGTCGCGGCCGAGGCCGTGCCCATGGATGCCACCAGCGCCAGGGAGAGCCCCCATCCTTTCCACTTGCGCATGTGTACTGGTCTCGCTGCATCGGCCTTGCGGCCAAAACGCGTATTAAGCCAAGCCACTTGTTAACACTTTGATGGAACCCCATTTTCAGGCTTCTCCCCCGATTCCTCCCCGACCCCGCCAGCGGCAATAACTGACCTGGCGAGTTTGGTATAGTGCAGTTTTTCCCCCTCCTACTGACTTCTCCCCGGCGTTCAATGGACACCATCCGCATCCGCGGCGCGCGCACGCACAACCTCAAGAACATCGATCTGGACCTCCCCCGCGACCAGTTGATCGTGATCACGGGCCTGTCCGGTTCCGGCAAATCCTCGCTGGCCTTCGACACCATCTATGCCGAAGGCCAGCGCCGCTACGTCGAGTCGCTGTCGGCCTACGCCCGCCAGTTCCTCTCGATGATGGAGAAGCCGGACGTCGACCATATCGAAGGCCTGTCGCCGGCCATCTCGATCGAGCAGAAATCCACCTCGCACAACCCGCGCTCTACCGTGGGCACCATCACCGAGGTCTACGACTACCTGCGCCTGCTGTACGCCCGCGTCGGCACGCCGCGCTGCCCGGACCACGGCATCCCGCTGGAAGCGCAGACGGTGAGCCAGATGGTGGACGCCACCCTGGCGCTGGATCCGGACAAGCGCTTCATGCTGCTGGCCCCGGTGATCCGCGAGCGCAAGGGCGAGCACGTGCAGGTGTTCGACCAGCTGCGCGCGCAGGGCTTCGTGCGCGCACGCGTCGACGGCGTGGTGTACGAGCTCGACGCCGTGCCGCCGCTGACCCTGCGCCAGAAGCACACCATCGAAGTGGTGATCGACCGCTTCCGCCCGCGCGACGACATCAAGCAGCGCCTGGCCGAATCCTTCGAGACCGCGCTGCGCCTGGGCGACGGGCTGGTGATCCTGGCCGACATGGACGATACGAAGGCACCGGAACAGCTGTTGTCCTCGCGCTATTCCTGCCCCGTGTGCGACTACTCGCTGCCGGAGCTGGAACCGCGCCTGTTCTCGTTCAACTCGCCGATCGGCGCCTGCCCCACCTGCGACGGCCTGGGTGTGACCCAGGTGTTCGATCCGGCGCGCGTGGTCGGCCATCCGGAGCTGCCGCTGTCCGGCGGCGCGATCCGCGGCTGGGACCGCCGCAACGCGCACTATTTCCAGCTGATCATCTCGCTGGCCAACCACTACCGCTTCGACGTCGACACGCCCTGGCAGAAGCTGCCGGCCGGCGTGCAGAAGGCCGTGCTGTACGGCAGCGGCAACGACAAGATCCAGTTCCGCTACCTCACCGAGCGCGGCGGCAAGGTCACCCGCGAGCACTCCTTCGAAGGCATCCTGCCGAACCTGGAGCGCCGCTATAAGGAAACCGAATCGCCCGCGGTGCGCGAGGAACTGGCCAAGTACATCGCGGACCATCCGTGCCCCGACTGCCACGGCCAGCGCCTGAACCGTTCGGCGCGCAACGTGTTCGTCGCCGACCACGCCCTGCCCTCGCTCACCTCGCGTTCCATCGACGACGCGCTGGGCTTCTTCGACACGCTCACCCTCACCGGCTGGCGCGGCGAGATCGCGGTGAAGATCGTCAAGGAAATCCGCGAGCGCCTGAGCTTCCTCAACGACGTGGGCCTGAACTACCTCACGCTCGACCGCCAGGCCGACTCGCTGTCCGGCGGCGAAGCGCAGCGCATCCGCCTGGCTTCGCAGATCGGCGCCGGCCTGGTCGGCGTGATGTACGTGCTGGACGAACCTTCGATCGGCCTGCACCAGCGCGACAACGAGCGCCTGCTCGGCACGCTCACCCGCCTGCGCGACCTGGGCAATACGGTAATCGTGGTGGAGCACGACGAAGACGCCATCCGCCTGGCCGACCACGTGCTCGACATCGGCCCGGGCGCCGGCGTGCACGGCGGCGAAGTGGTGGCGCAGGGCACGCTGAAGGACATCCTCGCCTCCAAGCGCTCGGTCACCGGCCAGTATCTTTCGGGCCGCCGCGCGATCGAGGTGCCGAAGGAGCGCCGCGAGCAGGAGGACAAGGACTCCTGGCTGCATCTGCGCGGCGCCACCGGCAACAACCTGAAGAACGTGGACCTGGCCATTCCAGCCGGCCTGTTCACCTGCATCACCGGCGTGTCCGGCTCGGGCAAGTCGACCCTGATCAACGACACGCTGTTCCGCCTCGCCGCCGCCGAACTCAACGGCGCCAGCGAGCAGCCGGCGGCGTACAAGTCGGTCGAAGGGCTGGAGCTGTTCGACAAGGTGGTCGATATCGACCAGTCGCCGATCGGCCGCACGCCGCGTTCGAATCCGGCTACGTATACCGGCCTGTTCACCCCGCTGCGCGAGCTGTACGCGCAGGTGCCGGAAGCGCGCTCGCGCGGCTACACCGCCGGCCGCTTCAGCTTCAACGTGCGCGGCGGCCGCTGCGAGGCCTGCGAAGGCGACGGCATGATCAAGGTGGAGATGCACTTCCTGCCGGACGTGTACGTGCCCTGCGACGTCTGCCACGGCAAGCGCTACAACCGCGAGACGCTGGAGATCGCCTACAAGGGCCACACGATCGCCGACGTGCTCGACATGACGGTGGAAGACGCGCTCAAGCTGTTCGAGAACGTGCCCACCATCGCGCGCAAGCTGGAAACCCTGCGCGCGGTCGGCCTGGACTACATCAAGCTGGGCCAGAGCGCGACCACGCTGTCCGGCGGCGAAGCGCAGCGCGTGAAGCTGTCGAAGGAGCTGTCCAAGCGCGACACCGGCCGCACGCTGTACATCCTGGACGAACCCACCACCGGCCTGCACTTCCACGATATCGAGCAGCTGCTCGACGTGCTGCACCAGCTGGTGGACCAGGGCAATACCGTGGTGGTGATCGAGCACAACCTCGACGTGATCAAGACCGCCGACTGGATCGTCGACCTCGGCCCCGAGGGCGGCGCCGGCGGTGGACGCATCCTGGTCGCCGGCACGCCGGAAGCGGTGGCCGAGACGGCCTCCTCGCACACCGGCCGCTTCCTTGCGCCGCACCTGGGCATCAAGCCGGCGAAGGCGCAGAACGATGCGCCGAAGAACGGTGCGCAGAAGACCGGTGCACAGAAGAGCAATGGCCGCGACACCAAGGCCGTACGGAAGAAGACCGCATGAGTTTCACCATCACCGAATCGAGCCCCGCGGCGGATGCCGCGGCGGAAGTCCAGCCGCTGTTCACCGCCTCCATCGGCGTGCGCTGGCGCGATCTCGACGCCTTCAACCACGTCAACAATTCCAACTACCTCACGTATCTGGAAGAAGCGCGGCTGCAGTGGCTGAAGCACGTGCCCGGGCCGTGGTTCGACGAGCAGTCGATGCCGGTGCTGGCGGCGAGCGAGATCAACTACCGCTTCCCGATCGAATGGCCGGCGCAGCTGCAGGTGGAGCTGTTCTGCCTGCGCCTGGGCAACAGCTCGATGACCATCGGGCATCGCATCGTCGATGCGGAACAGCCGGACAAGCTGTACAGCGACGGCCACGTGGTGATGGTCTGGATGAACCCGCACACCGGCAAGCCGGTGCCGCTGCCGCAGGCGATCCGCGACGCGGCTGAGCAGGCCTGATAGGCAACACACCGCCAACCAGCGTCATCCCGGCGCAGGCCGGGATCCAGTAACGTCACCGTTCGACCATCGCTGGAAGCTTCAAAGGCCCTGCCTTTTTGGGCCCGTATCTCCATGCAGCGCATCGCTACTGGATCCCGGCCTGCGCCGGGATGACGCATTAGCTAAGCTTCGCGGCTGGCGCGCATCTGGCGCCGACTTGAGTTGCGAAGGAATCCCGCCGTCATGTCCACGACATTCGCCCTCCCCCGCGTCGCCATCATCGGCTGCGGCGGCACCATCGCCTCGCTGGGCACTTCCAGCACCGACCTGATGGATTACCCGGAGCACGGCAGCAAGCTGGATGTCGCGCAGATCCTTGCGCGCGTGCCTGAAATCGCCGACGTGGCCGAAGCGGTGCCGGTGCCGTTCCGTTCGGTGGGCAGCAACAATCTCACCATGGCCGACTGGTTCGAGCTGCGCGCCACGCTGCGGCGCCTGTCGCGCGAGCAGCCGGAGCTGGCCGGCTTCGTGATCCTGCACGGCACGGCCACGCTGGAAGAAACCGCGTTCTTCCTCAACCTCACGCTGGATATCCCACAGACCGTGGTGCTTACCGGTTCCCAGCGGCCATTGAGCGCGGTGGGTTCGGATGCGCCGTCCAATCTGCTGGGTGCGATCCGCGTGGCCGGCGATGCGGATGCGCGCGGGCGCGGCGTGCTGGTGGTGTTCAACGACGGCATCTATCCGGCGCGCGACGTGATCAAGGTTTCCACCTTGCGGCTGGATACGTTCCGCTCGATGGATCACGGCGTGCTCGGCACGGTCGATCCGGACCGCATCCGCTACCGCCGCCGTCCCGAAGGCCGCCATGCCCCCGGCGCGGCGTTCGCGGCATTGCCCGACGATGCGCGGCCGCCGCGCGTGGACATCGCCTATTCGTACGTCGGCGCCGACGACACCATGATCGAAGCCGCACTGGCCAAGGGTGCGCAAGGCATCGTCTCCGCGGGCCTGGCGCCCGGCCTGGTCACCCAGGCCGAGCGCATCGCGCTGGAAGCGGCCATCGCCGGCGGCATCGCGGTGGTGCAGTGCACCCGCTCGCCGCTGGGCAGCGTGGCGCAGCGGCGCTACCTGCAGGAGACGGGCTTTATCGCGGGCGAGGATTTCAGCCCGCAGAAGGCGCGCATCCTGCTGGCGCTGGGCCTTGCGCTCACGCGCGACCTGGCCGCGCTGCGCGGCTTCTTCGCCACGCACTGAATTCCTCCGGGTCGGCCACAACGCAGCCGGCGCGATCCGGGGTTAACGCATTGGCGGCCACGGATGCCGCATCTTCATGCGCGCTGCGTAAGATCGGCGGCGCCCAACGAAAGGAGTTCGCCCGTGAGCAAGTTCCCCTTCACCACCCTCGCCCTGGCCTGCGCCACCACCCTGGCCGGCACCGCCGCCGCGGCCACGCCCGAACGCACCGAGCTGACCCTGTACCGCAGCGACGACGCCTCCCTGTTCACCGGCGGCGATGGCAGCAGCGTGGACAGCGGCTACGCCATGGCGCGCGAACCGCGCCGGCTGGATCTGCAGCAGGGTGTGCAGGACGTAAGCCTCGGCGGCCTGCCCGCCTTTCTCGATACCGAAGCGCTCTCGCTCGACGTCGAAGGCGACGCCGTCAAGGTGCTGTCGCAGCGCCTGCTGCTGGCCCAGGGCCGCGACGCCGCGCTGGGCAGCCTGGTCGGCCAGCCGGTGGAAGTGCTCGGCAGCAACGGCCAGCCACTGGCCAGCGGCACCTTGCTGCGCGCCGGCAACGGCCTGCTGGTGAGCGATGCCAGCGGCCGCACCAGCCTGGTCCGCGACTACGCGGCGGTGCGCGCCAGCGGCCACTTCAATACCGGTTCCAGCCTGGAACTGCGCGTGGATGCGGCCAGGGCCGGCAATGCGCGCGCCACCTTGAGCTATCCCACCGCCGGCCTCGGCTGGCGCGCGGCGTATATCGGCACCGTGCTGCCGGGCGCCGGCTGCAAGCTGCGCTTCGAGGCGCGCGCCAGCATCGCCAACCGCAGCGGCCGCGACTGGAACGACGTGCACCTGACCCTGATCGCCGGCGAACCGCAGATCACCCGCACGCCCGGCCCGATGCCGGCCGCCGCGCCGCGGATGATGTCCTTCAACGCCAAGGCGCAGGCGGCGGACATGCCGCAGCAGGGCTCGGTCGCCGACTACCGCAGCTACACCCTGCCCGGCGCGGTGAACCTGCCCGACGGCAGCGTCAGCCAGGTGCCGCTGTACGAAACGCGCCAGCTCGATTGCGAACGCACCCTGCTGTATGAAACGGGCGGCCACTGGACCCCGCCGCAACCGGCGACCAACCGCGACTTCAACACCGGCGGCAGCAATACCGTGACCAGCACGCTGAAGCTGCGCGCCTTCGACAGCCTGCCGGCCGGCAACCTGCGCGTGATGACCACCGACCGCAACGGCACGCCGCAATTCATCGGCGAAGGCCGCATCGAGGACACGCCCAAGGGCAGCGACGCCACCATCACCCTGGGCAATGCCTTCGACCTGCGCGCCGAGCGCGAACGCACGCAGTTCAAGCTGGACAAGGCCGGCCGTTCGATGGACGAAGCCTTCCGCATCACCCTCACCAATGCCGGCGACAGCGCGCGCACGGTGACGGTGCGCGAACACCCCAGCCGCTGGCGCGAATGGACGCTGCAGTCGTCCAGCACCAAGCCTTCGGAGCAGAAGCCCGACCTGCTGGAATTCCGCATCGAAGTGCCGGCCGGCGGCAAGGCCACGCTGGACTACGCGGTGCGCTACCGCTGGGCCGAGACCGACCAGCCGCAGCAGTAAGCCCGGCGTTTAAAGCGCCGGCGAGGCCCGCGAGTTTGCTACGCTCGCGGGCCTTACTTCTTTCGTCCGGGGACGCCGCCATGCTCAACCTCGTCAAGCACGACGCCATCGTCGAGATCAATCTCGCGCGCCCGCCGGTCAATGCGCTGAACCTCGAACTGCTGCAGGCGATCCAGGCGGCCATCGCCACCGCCGTGCAGGACGGCGCCGCGGGCATCGTGCTGTCGGGTACGTCCGGCATGTTCTCCGCGGGCGTCGACGTGCCCGCCCTGCTCGGCCAGGACCGCGACGGCGTGCGCCGCTTCTGGAGCACCTTCTTCGCCACCTGCTCGGCCATCGCCATGGCGCCGGTGCCGGTGGTGGCCGCGATTACCGGCCACGCACCCGCCGGCGGCGCGGTGCTGTCGCTGTTCTGCGATTACCGCGTGATGGCCGAAGGCCCGTACCGCATCGGCTTGAACGAAGTGCAGGTCGGCCTGATCGTGCCGGACTGCATCCAGCTCGCGCTGCGCCGCGTGGTCGGCCCGTATCGCGCGGAGCGGCTGCTGGTGGCCGGCGCGATGATCGATGCGCAGCAGGCGCTGTCGTTCGGCTTCGTCGACGAGCTGACCGGCGTGGACCAGGTCACCACGCGCGCCCTGCACTGGCTCAACGAACTGCTGGCGCTGCCGGCGGGCGCGATGCTGGCCACGCGCCAGCTGGCGCGCGCGGATCTGACCGAAGTGTGGGCGGATCCGGAAAAGCTGCCGATCGACGTGTTCGTCGATGCGTTCTTCAGCGAAGAGACGCAGGCGGTGCTGCAGCAGCTGGTGGCACGCCTGAAAAAGAAATAATCGCCACGGCGCCACGGCGTAGGTTGGGGTGAGCGCAGCGAACCCCAACAATGCGAGGCGCCTGGCGGTGCGGTGTTGGGGTTCGCTGCGCTCACCCCAACCTACGGTTACGCGGTTACGCGGTTACGCGGTTTCGACGGGCCGTGCCGGATCGCTGACCCAGCCGCTCCACGACGGCGCGTACAGGCGCGAACCCGCCAGCCCCGCGTGTTCCATCGCCAGCAGGTTGTGGCAGGCGGTGACGCCGGAGCCGCACATGTGCACGACCTGCGCGGGCGGCGTGTCGCCGATCAAGGCGGCGAAATCGCTGCGCAGCTGCCCTGCGGATTTGTAGCGGCCGTCCGCATCGAGATTGTCCGAATACGGGCGATTCAAGGCGCCGGGCACATGGCCGCCCACGCGGTCGATCGGTTCCACTTCGCCGCGGTAGCGCGGCGTGGCGCGCGCATCGATCAGCAACTCCGAGCGATCGGCAATCGCGCGGTGATCGACGATGTAGCGCGAGGCGTCGTAGCGCAGCGCAACGTCGCTCGGCTCGCGCGCCACCTCGCCGGACTCCAGCGGCAAGCCCGCCGCCTGCCATGCCTGGAAACCGCCATCGAGCACCGCCACCTCGCGCACGCCGGCCAGGCGCAGCAGCCACCACAGCCGCGCCGCGGCCAGCGCGCCGCCAGCCGCGTCGTAAGCCACCACCTGCAGGCCCGGACGCCAGCCCCAGCGCGACAGCACCGCGGAAAACGCCTGCTCGGACGGCATCGGGTGCCGGCCCAGCCCTTCGCTCTTGCGCGAGAGATCCGACAGGTCGCGATCCAGATGCGCATAGACCGCGCCCGGGATATGCCCCTCGCGATACGCGCGCTCGCCCTTGTCCGGATCGCCGCCGGCCACGGCCAGTTCGAAGCGGCAGTCGACGATCAGCACCTCGCGCGGCGGCAGCGCCGCCAGCGTGCGCGCATCGATCAGCGTGGTGTATGCAGCAGTCATAGACGCCCCATGCGGTGCAGCAGGTTGACCAGCATGGCGGCCGTCGCGCCCCAGATGCGATGGCCGCCGTGGATGAATTCCACCATCTCGCGGCGATGGCCGCGGAAATCCATGGTGTAGCGGCGCAGGTTGGCCGGGTCGAGGAAAAACGCCAGCGGCACCTCGAACACTTCGGCCACTTCCGCCGGTGCCGGATACAGGCTCGCTTCCGGCGCGATGCGCGCCACCACCGGCGTGATGCGGTAGCCGCTGATGGTGTCGAAGCTGTCGAGAAAGCCGATCGGCGTGACCAGGCGGCGATCGAGGCCGACTTCCTCCTCGCTCTCGCGCAAAGCGGTGGCGACGGCGTCGGCATCTTCCGGATCGGTACGTCCGCCGGGAAACGCCACCTGCCCTGCGTGCGCCTGCAGGCTGTCGTTGCGCACGGTCAGCACCAGGCGCGGCTGCACGCCTTCGCGCCAGCCCACCAGCACTGCGGCAGGACGGCGCGGCGCATCGCCGATCAGCTCGGCCATCTCGCGGTGGTTCCAGCCCGGCCCCTGCGGCGGCTCGGCCAGCGGGAGCACGGCGGCGGCGACCGGCGCCAGCGGGTCGCTCATGGCTGCGGTTCCCGCGCCGGCAGTACCTCGTGCATGTAGCGCAGGCGTTCGGCGTCGCTCATGCCGCGCCAGCGCGCGATCTCGTCGCCGGTGCGCAGGCAACCCTCGCAATAGCCGCGCTCGTCGAGCCGGCAGATGCCGATGCAGGGACTCAGGACGGCGGCAGGGATGGGGGCGGGATCGTTCGGCATGGACCGCACATCTTAGCCGAAGGCCCCGCCCGCGGCGGCGAACGCTTGCCTTACTGCTTGATTTCCAGCAGCTCGATCTCGAACACCAGGGCCTCGTTCGGGCCGATGCGCGGCAGGTTGCCGCGTTCGCCGTAGGCCAGCGCGGGGGGAATGACCACGCGCCACTTGTCGCCGACGTGCATGCGCTGGATCACGTCCTGCCAGCCGGGGATCACCTTGTTGTTGACGATGAAGCTCACCGGCGAACCGTGCGCCCAGGAGCTGTCGAACTCGGTGCCGTCGATCAGCGTGGCGCGGAAATTCACCGTGACGGTGCTGTTCACCGCCGGCTGGTCCTTGCCCGTGCCTTGCTTGAGCACCTGGTACTGGATGCCCGAAGGCAGCTGCACCACGCCGGGCTTCTGGCGGTTCCTGGCGAGGAAGTCGGCGCTCTTGCTGGCGTTGGAATTGGCCAGTTGCTGGAACTGGGACTCCGCCTTGTCGTGCATGTGCTTGTCGAGGCGGCGCAGCTGCTCGTGCATGTCCTGCATCGGCACGGACGGGCGGCGCTTGGTGTAGGCGTCCTGGATCGCGCGCTGCATCACGGCGATGTCGACGTCCGGGTCGCCGCTGGCGAACTGGCTGCCGATCTGGTAGCCGATCGCATAGGACAGCTTGTTCTTGTCCAGCCCCGCGGCCTGCGCGTCGGACGCGCTGTCGCGGCTCTGCGCATGCGTGGCCATCGCCGCGCTCATCAGCATCGTGAGCATCGTGCCATGGGCCAACCAACGCAGTCGTGTCATGCCTATCCTCCATCGCGGATGCGCGAAGCCCGGCCATCGTAAGGGGTTTGCCGGGCGCGTGCAGCGGGGCCGGGCGGGGGTGCCGGCGCCACCGGCATGAGAACGCCCGCGGCGGCAAAGGTTCCCGCCGCAACCCCACTGCTACCATGGGCGTTTTCGACCTCCGCTGGGAACCGCCATGGCTTATCGCAATCTGGAAATCGGCAACCGCGGCGAGGTGCGCCTGATCACCGTCAACCGCCCCGACAAGCTCAACGCGCTGAACCGCGACACCCTCAACGAACTGACCCTGGCCTTCGCCCAGGCCGCCCAGGACGACGCCGTGCGCGCCGTGGTGCTGGCCGGCGCGGGCGACAAGGCCTTCGTCGCCGGCGCCGACATCGCCGAGATGAACGGCTACACGCCGGTGCAGGCGCAGGGCTTCTCGCGCGCCGGCCAGCGCCTGATGAGCTCCATCGAGCGCCTGGGCAAGCCGGTGGTCGCGCGCATCCAGGGCTTCGCCCTCGGCGGCGGCATGGAGCTGGCCATGGCCTGCCACCTGCGCGTGGCCAGCGAGAAGGCGCGCTTCGGCCAGCCGGAAATCAATCTCGGCCTGATCCCCGGCTTCGGCGGCACCCAGCGCCTGCTGCGCCTGGCCGGCCGCGGCGCCGCGCTGGAGCTGTGCCTGACCGGCGCGATGATCGGCGCCCAGCGCGCCTGCGAGCTGGGCATCGTCAACCGCGTGGTGGCGCCGGAGGCGCTGGACGAAACGGTGGACGCGCTGGCCGACCGGCTCGCCGCCTCGGCGCCGCTGGCGGCGGCGGGCATTCTCGACGCCGTGCTGCAGGGCGGCGAGACCGCGCTGGATCAGGGGCTGGAGTTCGAGACGCAGGCGTTCGCGCTGGCGTTTTCGACGGAAGACATGCGCGAAGGGACCACGGCGTTCCTGGAGAAGCGCAAGCCGGAGTTCAAGGGACGCTGATTCGAAGGAAAACCTTCCGGCGTAGGTTGGGGTGAGCACAGCGAACCCCAACAATGCGCTACGGCTGAAAGTGCGATGTTGGGGTTCGCTGTGCTCACCCCAACCTACGCCGGGCGATCTAGTGCCCTGCGCCCTGGAACTTCTGCTCGCCCGCGGTCACTTCCAGCTTCATCCGATTCTCCGGCGGCGCCAGCGGGCACACCACGTGCGGCGTGATCGCGCACGGCGGGTTCTCGGCCAGATTGAAATCCAGCGTCACCTTGCCGTCCTTCGGCATGTCGGCATAGAGAAAACGCGCGCCGCCATAGGTGAGCTTGCCGGCGGTGCGGTCGCTGAACACGAAGAACAGGCGGCCGTCTTCTTCCATCGGTGTGAGCGTGTAGCGCTGGCCGCCGCGTTCGAACACCGCCTGGCCCGGCACCGGCTCGTCGTTTTCCGTGCCGACCACGTTGGCGATGCGCAGCGTGTGCGGCGTGGTGTACGCCCGCCACTGCGCTTCGATCTTCCACGAGGGATCGATCGGGAAATACGGAATGCCGGGGAAGTTCGTCCGCAGCGGCGCGGCATTGTCCTTCACCCGCAGCCCGCGCTGCTTGCCGCTTTCGACGACGTACAGATAGCGCTCCGCGCCGAGATAGGCGCGGGTGGGCTTGCGTTCGCCATGCGCGCCTTGCGTGAGCATCGGCGCGGCGGAGACGGGATGGCCGTCGATCGTCACCGTCACGCCGTCGGCGGTGCGCAGATCCACCGCGCCACTGGCATCGAGATGCAGCACGCCCAGATGCGCGGGTGCGCCCGGCACCTGGAAACGGTTGTCGGCGGCGGCGCCGACCGTGTTGTCACCTGGCTCGAGCCAACCGGAAGCGATCAGCGTGAGATAGCCATCCGCCCGCTTCAGCTTCGTCACGCGTTCGGCGCGCGCCTGCTCGACCTGTGCCGTGTAGTCGCTGGGCTGCGCATACACCGGCGCAGTCCATAGCGCGACCAACGCCGCGCCCGCAACGACGAGCGAACGCACGGCGCTCAATGATGGCCGCCGCGATACTTCTTCTCGCCCGCCGTCACCGCGACATCCAGCCGGTTCTCCGGCGGCGCCAGCGGACAGGTGGCGAACGGCGTGAACGCGCAGGGCGGGTTGTAGGCCTTGTTGAAATCCAGCACCACCTTGCCGTCCTTCGGCAGCGCGGCGTAAAGGAAACGCGCGGCGCCGTAGGTCTCCTTGCCGGAGGTGCGGTCGGCCAGCACGAAGAACAGTTCGCCACCCGGTTCTTCCTGGTACGGCAGCAGTTCAAAAGTGTGGCCGTCGCGCTGGAACACCGCCTTGCCCGGCACGTCGACCTTGTCGATGGTGCCGATCACCGAGCCGATCTCCAGCTTGTGCGGCGGATCGAACGGCACCCAGTCGGCCACCACGCGCCAGGACGGGTCGATCGGGAAGTAGTCGATGCCCAGGAAGTGCTTGCGCGTTTCGGCGTTGCTGTCCTTCACGCGCAGCGCCTTGCGGCCATCGCGCTCGATCACGTAGAAGTTGGCGCTGCCGAACGCCACCGTGGTGGGCGTGGCTTCGCCGGCATGCATGTCGTCGATCAGCGCGGCTTCGCGCACCTGCTTGCCGTCGATGGTGGCGCCGGATTTTTCATCCAGCACGATGTGCAGCGCGCCGCCCTTGCCCTGTGTCACCACGCCCAGATGCGCCGGGCCGGCCTTCAGCACGATGTCGTTGTCGCTGGCGCTGCCGATGCGGTTGGCGCCTTCCTGCAGCCATTCCAGGCCGATCAGGCTGAGCCAGCCGGTGGGCGCGGTGAGGTTGGCGGTGCGCTTGGCGCGCCACTGCTCGATCTCGTGCGGATAGTCGCCGGCAGCGGCGGCGGTGGCGGTTTCGGCTTGCACGGCGACGACTCCAAAGCTCAAGGCGACAACGAGGGCAAAGGCAACGCTACGCGACATGGCACGGCCCGCTCGACAGAGGAAGCCCGAGTATGGACGTCTATTTGCCGCAGCCGCAAGCGCCGGCTCAGCGCCCGCGCAGGAACAGTTTGTCCAGCTCGGCCAGGCCCAGCTGGGTCCAGGTGGGGCGGCCGTGGTTGCACTGGCCGGAGCGCTCGGTGGCTTCCATCTCGCGCAGCAGCGCGTTCATTTCCGGCGCGGTGAGGCGCCGGCCAGCGCGCACCGAGCCGTGGCAGGCCATGGTGGAGAGCAGTTCGTTCTCCAGCTCCTGCAGGCGGCGCGAACTGCCGTGCAGGGCCAGCTCCGCCAGCACGTCGCGGCACAGCTGCGCCACGTCGGCGCCTTCCAGCAAGGCCGGGATGCGCCGCACCACCACGCCGGACGGACCGCTGCGCGACAGCTCCAGGCCCCAGTCGGCCAGCGCGTCGGCGTGTTCCTCGGCGGCGGCGGCTTCCTTCGCGCTGACCGACACGTTGAGCGGCACCAGCAGCAGCTGCGAGCGCAGGTTGCTGCAGGCGCGGCCGCTTTTGAGCTTTTCGTAGGTGATGCGCTCGTGCGCCGCGTGCATGTCCACCAGCACCAGGCCGTGCGCATTCTCGGCCAGGATGTAGATGCCCTTGAGCTGCGCGATGGCGAAGCCCAGCGGCGGCGCCTCGTCGTCCTGCGCGGGCGGCATCGGGGTGTTGGCAGCATAGGCCGGCACCGCCTCGCGCGAAGACTCGCCCAGCAGCGCGGCGTAATCGGCCAGCGGCTCGTCGCGCACGCCCAGGCTCAGGCGGCTCTGGCTGAACTGCCCGGACCAGGCCGGCGTGGAGGTGACGGGCGCGCCGGCGGAGGCGGCCGCGGCATAGCTGACCAGCGTGGGCGCCGTGTCGATCGAGTCGACCACGCTGCCCACCTGCCCCGCGCGCGTCTGCGCCAGGGCCTCGTGCAGGGTGCGGAACAGGAAGTCGTGCACCAGCCGCTGCTCGCGGAAACGCACTTCGTGCTTGGCCGGATGCACGTTGACGTCGACGCCGGCCGGATCGAGTTCCAGATACAGCACGAAGGCCGGGTGCCGCCCGTGGAACAGCACGTCGGCATACGCCTGCCGCACCGCGTGCGCCACGATGCGGTCGCGCACCAGGCGGCCGTTGACGTAGAAGTATTGCGAATCGGCCTGCGAGCGCGACGCCGTGGGCAAGCCGACCCAGCCCGACAGATGCAGGCCGGCCGCCACATGATCGATACGCAGGCTCTGCGCGGGAAATTCCTCGCCCAGCACGTCGGCCACCCGCAGCAGAGCCGCCTGTTCGTCCTTGGCGGCCTTGAGGATGCGCACCGGCTTGCCGTTGTGGCTGAGGCGGAATTCCACCGAGCCGCGCGCCAGCGCCAGCGACTTCAGCAGGTCGTCGATATGCGCGAACTCGGTGCGCTCCGCGCGGAGGAATTTGCGCCGCGCCGGCACGTTGTAGAACAGGTCGCGCACCTCGACGCTGGTGCCTTGCGGATGCTGCGCGGGGCGCGCCGCCTGCAGCTTGCCGCCGTCCACTTCGATGCGGAAGGCGGTGTCCTGTCCGCGTGCGCGCGAGGTGAGCGCAAAGCGCGCCACCGACGAGACCGAGGCCAGCGCCTCGCCGCGGAAACCCATGCTGGCCACGTGTTCCAGGTCGTCGAAGCTGCGGATCTTGCTGGTGGCGTGCGAGGCCACCGCCAGCGGCAGGTCGTCCGGCTCGATGCCGCCGCCGTCGTCGCGGATGCGGATCAGGCGCTGGCCGCCCTGCTCGATATCCACTTCGATGCGGGTGGCGCCGGCGTCGAGGCTGTTTTCGACCAGTTCCTTCACGACGGAGGAAGGCCGTTCGATCACTTCGCCGGCGGCGATCTGGTTGATGAGTTCAGCAGGCAGGGGACGGATGACAGGCATCGCGCAAGCTTAAAGC
Source organism: Dyella sp. SG562 (assembly GCF_011759495.1). Taxonomy (NCBI): domain Bacteria; kingdom Pseudomonadati; phylum Pseudomonadota; class Gammaproteobacteria; order Lysobacterales; family Rhodanobacteraceae; genus Dyella; species Dyella sp. SG562. The sequence goes on along the minus strand of NZ_JAAOYS010000003.1, from coordinate 365,899 downwards.
AGGAACGCCACCCGAGGGGTGGCGTTCGTAAAAACAACATGTTGCGGCGGGACGAGCCGAATGGAATCGGCCGAACGGATCGGCCGGATGGATCAGCCGGATGGAATCGCCAGCACCATGCCCGCACGCACCGTGTCGCTGTTGATGCTGCGGTTGGCGTTCTTCAGCGCGGTGATGCTCACGCCGTACTGGCGCGCGATGCTGCGCAGGCTTTCGCCCGCGGTGACGCGGTGCAGGTCGCGCACGTTGGCGTCGGCGCGTTCGCTGTCGGCCTTCACGCTGGCCACCTTGACCTCGCCCGACTTCGAACCGGTCATCGCCTGCGCCACCGCCTTGTTGGCAGCGGTGGACACGGGATTGCCGTCGCCGTCGTCATCGTCGTTCTTCGCCGCCGACGCCACCACGTTGCCGTTGCGGCGCGCGGCCTGCGCGGCGAACCACGAACCCGGCGGCGGGGTCGCCTCGAAATAGCTGCGCACGCCGCCCATCACGGCTTCGGCCAGGTGCGCCTGGTGCGAGGGATCGCGCAGCTTGCGCTCTTCGTCCGGATTGCTGATGAATGCCGTCTCGACCAGGATCGAGGGCACGTCCGGCGAGCGCAGCACCACGAAGTTGGCGCGCTCCACGAAGCCGCGGTGGGTCGGCCCCAGGCCGCCCAGCGCCTTCAGCACATTGGTGGCCACCGCTTCGCTGGCCTGCATGGCGTAGCCCTGCTGCAGGTCCAGCAGCACGGCGGCGAGGCTGTCGTCCTTGTCGTCCAGCGACACGCCGCCGATCAGGTCGGCGCGGTTTTCGCGGTCGGCCAGCCAGCGGGCCGCCTCGCTGGTCTTGCCGCGCGGCGACAGCACCCACACCGAGGAACCCTTGGCGTCGCCGTTGACGAAGGCGTCTGCATGGACCGAGACGAACAAATCGGCGTTGTTGCGGCGGGCGATCTCGTAGCGCTGCTTGAGCGGGATGAAGAAATCCGCATCGCGCGTCAGCACCGCCTTCATGCCCGGCTGCTTGTTGATCTGTGCGGCCAGCTCGCGCGCCACCGCCAGGGTGACGTTCTTTTCCAGCGTGCCGCCGGGGCCGTGCGCGCCCGGGTCCTGGCCGCCGTGGCCGGCGTCGACCGCCACTACCACCTTGCGCTCGCCGTTGAGCAGCGCGGCGGCCTGGCGGGTGGAGGCCATGCCGCTCTGGGTGGAGCGCAGGCTGTTCTTGCTGGAGGCGGCGAGCTTGACCGCCACCGGCGCGGGCGGCGGCGCGGCGTCATCGTCGCCGTCGTCCTGTACCGGGGCCGGAGCGGGTGCGGCCTTGGCCGACGAGGCCACCCCGTTGCCGGGATAGACGTCGACCACCAAGCGGTAGCCGTAGCTGGCCTGCGGCTGCAGCACGAAGCTCTTGTAGTGGCTGGACGGGTCGACCTTGGCCACCAGCTGCAGGCGGTTGCCCTGCTGGCTGCTGTCCAGGCCCTTGAGCAGGCCCTGCGACTTCGGCGCCGAGTAGTCATCGCCCAGGGCGCTGCGGCCCAGGTCGATCACCAGCTGGTCGCCGTCCTGGCGGGTCTTGTAGTCCACGGGACCGGATACATCGAGCACCAGCCGGGTGTATTCCGGGCCGGCCCAGACGCGGGCCGACTTCACGTCGGTGGCGTGGACGGCGCACAGCTGCGCCATCGCCAGGGCGACGAGACAGGAAAACTGACGGATGCTGGCCGGATATCCCCTCATGGTCGCGCATTGAAGCTCAGCACTTTCCTGAATGCAAGTGCTTTTTCCTTGAAATATCCATAACCTGCAGCTGTTTTGTCAGGCTGGGTCCAGCTATCGGACGCAAGCCGCGCTGACGGAAGGGTTTCGCCCGGGGGCGAGACGGAACCCAAAATCTCATTAACGACGGATACTTAGCGCCGCGCCTCAGCTTGAGGCCGGCACCCGCGCCAGCAGGCGCTCGCCGCGCGGGCTGCGCGCGGCCACCTGAACGGTGCGGCCGGTGCCGGCATAGGCCAGGTCGATCTGCAGATCCGGCGCGGGCAAGGCCCCGGCGCCCCGCTCCGGCCATTCCACCAGCACCAGGGCGGCGGGGTCGGCCAGCGTGTCCAGGCCCAGCCATTCCAGTTCGCCGGGGTCGGCGATGCGGTACAGGTCCAGGTGCCAGGCCGTGCGGGCGGCCAGCCGGTAGGACTCGACCAGGCTGTAGGTCGGGCTTTTCACCCGCTCGCCCACGCCCAGGGCTTGCAGGAAGGCGCGGGCGAAGCTGGTCTTGCCCGCGCCCAGGTCGCCGTGCAGGTAGATGACCGCGCCCTCGTCCACCGCGCCGGCCATGCGCGCGGCGAAGCCGGTGGTGGCCTGTTCGTCGGGAAGCGCCTGCTGCAGGGTGGTCATGCGTCGAGTCCGTTGAGCAGCCGGCGCAGCGGCGCCAGCAGGTCGGTGGCCATCAGGCCGCGCTCGCCGCCGTCGGCGGCGGCCGCGTCGCCCGCGCGGGCATGCAGGCCGACGCCCAGGCAGGCGGCTTCCCAGGCTTCGCAGCCCTGGGCCAGCAAGGCGGCGACGATGCCGGTGAGCAGGTCGCCCATGCCGCCGGTGGCCATGCCGGGGTTGCCCCAGGGGCAGACGGCGACGCGGCCATGCGGGTCGGCGATCAGGCTGCCGGCGCCTTTGAGCACCGCCACCGCGCCGTATTTGCGCGCCAGTGCGCGTACCGCGGCGTAGCGGTCCGCTTCGATCCCGGCGACCGAGCTTTCCAGCAGCCGCGCCGCTTCGCCGGGATGCGGCGTGATCACCGTGGCCGCTTCGAACACCCGCGGCTCGCGCGCCAGCAGGTTGAGGCCGTCGGCATCCAGCACCGTCGGCATGGCCATGTCCAGCGCGGTCAGCCACAGCGCATGGCCCCAGGCGCCCTGCCCCAGGCCGGGGCCCAGGGCCAGCACGTCGGCGCGCTGCAGCAGCGGCTGCAGGGACTGCGGGCCGTCGACGCCGTGCGCCATCAGTTCCGGACGGGCGCTGTTGAGCGCGGTGAGATTCGCCTCGCGCGTCGCCACGCTGACCAGCCCCGCGCCGGCGCGCAGCGCGGCCTCTCCGCTCATGCGGATGGCCCCGGCGGTGCCGAGGTCGCCGCCGATCGCCAGCACGTGGCCATTGCTGCCCTTGTGGGCATGGCGCGGGCGCGGCGGCAGCGTGGCGGCGTGCAGCAGCTCGGCGTCGGGCGCGATGCCGTCCCAGAGTTCTTCCGGCAAGTCCAGCGTATCCAGCTCCAGCACGCCCACGCGGTCCGCCGCCTGGCCGGTATGCAGGCCGCGCTTGTGCGCGATGAAGCTGACGGTGACATCGGCCTTGATCGCCTCGCCGGGGCATTGCCCGGTGTCGGCGTTGAGGCCCGAAGGCACGTCCAGCGCGAGGATCGGTTCGCCCCCCGCGTTCAGCCGCCACAGCAGGTCGGCCACCGCAGGCTCCGGCGCGCGCGCGAGACCGGTGCCGTACAGCGCATCCACGTGCACGTCGGCCACCGGCAGGCCGGTGACGGCGCTCCACATTTGCACCTGTCCGCCGGCCTCCTCGAAACGCGCGCGCGCCGCCGCGGCATCGCCGCGCGCTTCGCCGCTGAGCGCGAACAGCATCACCTGATAGCCCTCCTGCAGCGCGAGCGCGCCGAGCAGGAAACCGTCGCCGCCGTTATTGCCCGGCCCGCAGTACACCGCGATGCGCCGCGCCTGCGGCCAATGGCGCTGCAGCGAGGCGAACGCGGCCGCGGCCGCGCGGCGCATCAGCTCGATGCCTGGAATGCCCAGCACCTCGATGGCGCGGCGATCCAGCGCGCGCACCTGGTCGACGGTATGGAGCTCGTGGCTGTGCGGGCGTGGCGTCATGCGCCGGATTATAGGCGGAGGCCGCGGCCCGGCGGACTTACAATGCCCGCCATGTCCGCCTCCTCCGCCCTCGCCCACGACTACGCCGCGCTCGCCGCGGACATCAAGCGCTGGGCGCGCGAGCTCGGCTTCGCCGACGCCGGCATCGCCGGCATCGAGCTGGGCGAGGACGAGCAGCACCTGCGGCGCTGGCTGGACGACGGCCACCACGGCGAGATGGACTACATGGCCCGCCACGGCACCAAGCGCAGCCGCCCGGCCGAACTGGAACCGGGCACCCTGCGCGTGATCTCGGTGCGCATGGACTACATCCCGCCCGGCACGCGCAATGCCTGGGCCGTGCTGGAAGACGCGGACGCCGGCTATGTCGCGCGCTACGCACTGGGCCGCGACTACCACAAGCTGATGCGCAACCGCCTGCAGAAGCTGGCCGAACGCATCCACGCCAAGGTCGGCGACTTCGGCTACCGCGCCTACGTGGATTCGGCGCCGGTGCTGGAGAAAGCCCTGGGCCGCAATGCGGGCCTGGGCTGGATCGGCAAGCACACCGTGCTGATCAACCGCAGCGCGGGTTCGTATTTCTTTCTCGGCGAGCTCTACACCGACCTGCCGCTGCCGGTGGACGAAGCGGCCACCGCGCACTGCGGCACGTGCCGCCGCTGCATCGATATCTGCCCGACCCAGGCCATCGTCGCGCCGTACCGGCTGGATGCGCGCCGCTGCATTTCCTATCTCACCATCGAACTCAAAGGCAGCATTCCGGAAGAGCTGCGCGCGCCGATGGGCAACCGCATCTTCGGCTGCGACGACTGCCAGCTGATCTGCCCCTGGAACAAGTTCGCGCGCGACGCGGCGGAGCCCGACTTCGCGCCGCGCCACAGCCTGGACGGCGCGCGCCTGGTGGAACTGTTCGCCTGGAGCGAAGAGGAATTCCTGCGCCGCACCGAAGGCATGGCGATCCGCCGCACGGGCTACGAGGGCTGGCTGCGCAATATCGCGGTGGCGCTGGGCAACGCGCCGGGCTCGGGCGAAGTGCTCGACGCGCTGCGTGCGCGTGCGGCGCATCCGTCGGAGCTGGTGCGCGAACACGTCGCCTGGGCGCTGGCGCGGCACCAGGCGACGTAAGAAAGAATCAACCCTCGCGGCGCTGGGCGATCTCGTCGAGCAAGGCGCGGGTGGCGGTGTCGAACGAAGACAGATCGTCCGTCTGGCCTTCCAGCGCCGGCAGGATCTGCCGCGCGATCGACTTGCCCAGCTCCACGCCCCACTGGTCGAACGCGTTGATGCTCCACAGATGGCCGAGCATGAACACCTTGTGCTCGTACAGCGCGATCAGCGCACCCAGGCTTTCCGGGGTGAGCGAATCGAGCAGGATCACCGTGCTCGGGCGGTCGCCCGGGAAGGTGCGCTGCGCGGCGAGCACGCGGCGTGCCTGTTCGTCGCCGCCCTTGCTCTCGGCGAGGGCCTCGTCGAAGGTCTTGCCCAGCGCCAGCGCGGCGGCCTGCGCCAGCAGGTTGGACAGCAGCGCGTCGTGATTGGCGCGCAGCGGATGCGCCGGGCGCACCACGCCGATGAATTCCAGCGGCACGGTGTCGGTGCCCTGGTGCAGCGACTGGAAATACGCATGCTGCGCATTGGTGCCCACGCTGCCCCACACCACCGGCGAGGTGGACTGCGCCACCGGCTCGCCCTGCGGAGTCACCTGCTTGCCCAGGCTCTCCATTTCCAGCTGCTGCAGGTACGAGGTGAGGTCGCCCATCAGATCGGCGTAAGGCACCACCGCGCGGCTGCTGCGGCCCAGCGCATTGCGGTTCCAGTATTCGACCAGGCTGAGCAGCACCGGCAGGTTTTCCTGCCACGGCTTGCTGCGGAAGTGGTCGTCGATCTGCGCCGCGCCGGCGAGCAGCGCGCGGAAATGCTCCATGCCGATGGCCAGCGCCAGCGACAGGCCCACCGCGGACCACAGCGAGAAACGGCCGCCGACGAAATCCCACATCGGATAGATGTTGGACGTGGCCACGCCCCAGCGCTCGGCTTCGGCGGTGTTGGCGCTGACCGCCAGGAAATGCTTCGACGCGGCGCGCGCATCGCCCTCGTACGAGCGCACGATCCAGTCGCGCAGCACGTTGCCGTTGAGCAGGGTTTCCTGCGTGGTGAAGGTCTTGGAGACCACGATCACCAGGGTGCGGCGCGGGTCGAGCTGGCGCATCAGCTCGTAGGCGGCCTGGCCGTCGACATTGGTGAGGAAGTGGCTGCGCAGCTCCGGCACGTGGAACGGCGCCAGCGCGCGCACGGCCAGGCGGGGGCCGAGGTCGGAGCCGCCGATGCCGATGTTCACCACGTCGGTGATCTTCGGCGGCAGGCCCATGCTGGCGGCGTCGCCGCGCTCGATCGCGCGCACCAGTTCGTCGATGCGCTGCAGGGTGCGTTCGATCTCGCTGCGCGCCTCGCGCGGCGCCAACGGCGGCAGGCGCGAGGCGCCGCCGCGCAGCGCGGTGTGCAGCACGGCGCGGTGTTCGGACGTGTTGATCGGCTCGCCGGCGAACATGGCGTCGCGGGCCTGCTGCCAGCCGCTGGCTTCGGCGTGCTCGCCCAGCGCCTGCAGCGCTTCGTGGTCCAGCTTCTGCCGGCTCAGGTCCAGCAGCAGCGGCCCCACGCGGTGGCGCAGGCGTTCGCCGCGCTCCCGGTCCTTCAGCAAGTCGCGCAGATGGGTGCGCGAAAGACGTTCGACGTGTGCTGCCAGGAAGGACGGACTGCGCTGCTGCGACATGGGCTCGTACTTGGCGGGAAGGGGAACCCCGATCTTAGAGCCATTGAGTGGCGCGTGAGTAGCGCGCCACGTGCCAATTCCGGCAGTTTTTGCCTTGAGCCGCGGCCTCAGGCCGCGGCCATCTGCTTCGGGATCGAGCGGTTGGTATGCGAGATGCGGTTGTCGGCATCCACGTACACCAGGGTCGGCTGGAACTGCTCGACCTCGGCCTCGGACAGCTGGGCGAACGCGGCGATGATGATCAGGTCGCCCGGCTGGGCGCGATGGGCCGCGCTGCCGTTCACCGAGATGATGCCGGAGCCTTCTTCCGCGCGCAGCGCATAGGTGACGAAGCGCTTGCCGTTGTTGATGTTCCACGCGTGGATCTGCTCGTACTCGCGGATGCCGGAGGCATCGAGCAGCAGGCCGTCGATCGCGATCGAGCCTTCGTAGTGCAGCTCGGCGTGCGTCACCGTGGCACGGTGGATCTTGGCCTTGAGCATGTTCAGGTTCATGGCATGACTTCCAGCAGAAAAGGTCTGCGTAGCGGGCAATTATCGATGGGCGGGCCGTCCGGCCGCAACGAGGCCGGATGCCGCGCTATGTGGGGTGCCTCAGTCGAAAGGCAAGTTGTCGATCAGGCGGGTCTTGCCCAGGCGGGCGGCGATCAGCGCCACCAGGCCTTCGCGCTCGCCTTCGGCCGGCTCGGACAGGTCCTCGGCCCGGCGGATCGCGGCGTAGTCCGGATCGAAGCCGCCGCGGGCCAGCTTGGAGGCCGCGGCCTGCTCCACCACCTTGATGGCGTGGCCTTTTTCGACCAGCTCGCGCATCTGCTGCAGGGTGGCGTAGATCTGCGGGGCCAGCTCGCGCTCGTCGCGCGACAGGTACTGGTTGCGCGAGCTCAGCGCCAGGCCGTCGTCGGCGCGCAGGGTGGGCGCGCCCATCACCTTCACCGGCAGGGCCAGGTCGCGCACCATGCGCTCGATCACCTTCAGCTGCTGGAAGTCCTTCTGGCCGAACACGGCCACGTCCGGCTGCACCAGGTTGAACAGCTTGCACACCACGGTGGCCACGCCGTCGAAATGGCCGGGACGGTGCGCACCTTCGAGCGTGTCGGTGATGGCCGGCACATGCACGCTCACGCTGCTGGCCGGGCCGAACGGATACATGGTGGCCACGTCGGGCGCGAACACCAGGTCGCAGTGCTGCTCGGCCAGGCCGGCCTGGTCCTGGCTCAGCGTGCGCGGATAGCGGTCGAAATCCTCGTTCGGGCCGAACTGGGTCGGGTTGACGAACACGCTCGCCACCACGCGGTCGGTGCGCGCGCGCGCCAGCTTGATCAGCGAGTGGTGGCCGGCATGGAGGTTGCCCATGGTCGGCACGAATCCCACGGTCTGGCCCTGGGAGCGCCAGCCGCGGATCACGGCACGCAAGGCCGCGGCGTCTTGCACAGTCTGCATGGGTGTGTCTCAGCTGAAACAGTGTTCGGGTGCGGGAAAGGCGCCGCTGCGCACGTCTTCCGCATACGCGGCGAGCGCAGCCGCCACAGAATCGCGTCCGGCCAGGAAATCCTTGCTGAACTTGGGGCGCTTGCCCGGCGTGATGCCCAGCATGTCCTGCAGCACCAGCACCTGGCCGTCGCAATGCGGGCCCGCGCCGATGCCGATCACGGGAATGCCGACGGCCTTGGTGACGCGCTCGCCCAGCGAGGTCGGCACGCCTTCCAGCACCAGCAGATCCGCGCCGGCCTGCTCCACCGCCTTGGCCTCGGCCACCACGCGGTCGGCGGCTTCCTGCTCGCGGCCCTGGATGCGGAATCCGCCGAACTTGTGCACCGACTGCGGCGTGAGGCCCAGGTGCGCGCACACCGGAATGGCGCGCGTGGCCAGCGCATGGATGCCGTCGAGGATATGCGGCGCCGCGCCTTCGATCTTCACCATCGCCGCGCCGCCTTCGCCGACCAGGCGCGCGCCAGCGTCGAGCAGATGCGGCACGTCGCGGTCGCTCATGAACGGCAGGTCGCTCACCAGCAAGGTGGCGGACAGGCCGCGCGCCACGGCGGCGGTGTGGTAGACCATGTGATCGAGCGTCACCGGCAGCGTGCTCGCATGCCCCTGCACCACCATGCCGAGCGAATCGCCGACCAGGGCGACGTCGATGCCGGCGGTTTCCAGCTGCCAGGCGAAGCTGTAGTCGTAGGCGGTGAGCACCACGATCGGCTTGCCTTCCGCCTTCATGGCCCGCAGGCCGGGCACCGTCACGGGCTTGCGGGCGGGAGCACTGGCATTCTGGACGTACACGGCAACGCCTTCAGGTGGGTAAGAAGCGGATTATCCGCCGCATTGCACAAAAGGCTCAAGGCAGCACTTCACAGCCGCTGCGATCGAGCGCGGCGAGCAGCGCGCCCACCTTGCCCTGCCCCGGCAGCTCCAGTTCCGGCGCCAGGTCCGCCAGCGGCAGCAGCACGAAGGCGCGTTCGGCGATGCGCGGGTGCGGCAGGGTCAGGCGTTCGCCGTCGCGGCGCACGCCGTCCATGTGCAGCAGGTCCAGGTCCAGCGTGCGCGGTCCCCAGCGCTCGCCCTCGCGGACGCGGCCGGCGGCGCGCTCGATCGCCAGCAGGGCGTCCAGCAGCTCGTCCGCACTCAGCCCGGTATCCAGCTGCACGGCGGCGTTGAAGAACGGCGGCTGCTCCAGCATGCCCCACGGCGGCGTGCGGTACAGGCGCGAACGCGCGGTCACCCGCGTCGAGGGCAACTGCGCCATCGCTTCGATGGCTTCGCTCAGGTAGCGCCGGGAATCGCCCAGATTGCTGCCCAGCGCCACATAGGCGGTGCTCACGCCGCGCCCGATTTGCCGCCGGATTTGCCACCCGGCTTGCGGCGCCGCCGCTTGCGCGGCTTGCTCGCCGGCGCGGGCTCGGCATCGCCCGCCGACGGCACGTCGGCGCCGGTGCCGGACAGCGCGGCGGCCAGCGTCTCGTGCGACAGCTGCTGGGCATGCGCCCACCACTGGCCCAGCTGGTCGATCGCCTGGGATTCGGTGGCGCGCAGCAGCAGGAAGTCGAACGCGGCGCGGAAGCGCGGATGCGCCATCAGGCGGAACACGCGCTTGCGCTGCACCTGCTCGAAGCGCGGCTGCAGCGCCCAGATCTCTTCCATGGTGATGGTGAAGCGGCGCGGGATGGCCACGCGCTGGCACTGCTCCGACACCACGTGCGCCACCGCGCGGCCCCAGGCCGTGGCGCTTTCCACGCCCTTGACGATCCACGCATGCGCCAGGTCGCGCACCTCGCCCCACAGCAGCACGGCGAACAGAAAGGCCGGCGTCACCGACTTGCCTTCGGCCACGCGCGCATCGGTGCTGCCGAGGCCTTCCTCGATCAGCTTGCGCAGGGCCTCGTCACCGCGCTTGAGCGAGCGCGCGGTGGCCGGGAACATGAACTTCAGCAGGCCGCTCTTCTCCAGCATGCGGAAGCTCTTCAGGCCATGGCCGCTCAGGAACAGCTTGAGCGATTCGTCGAACAGGCGCGCCGGCGAGGCATCCAGCAGCAGCGGGCCGAGTTCCTCGAACGGCGCGGCGGCCGCGGCGTCGATGCGGAAGTTGAGCTTGGCCGCCAGGCGCACCGCGCGCAGCATGCGCACCGGGTCCTCGCGGTAGCGCGTGACCGGGTCGCCGATCAGGTGCAGCACGCGGTTCTCCACGTCCTGCATGCCGCCGACGTAGTCGCGCACGGAGAAGTCGCTGATGTCGTAGTACAGCGCGTTGACGCGGAAGTCGCGGCGCAGCGCGTCTTCCTCGATGCTGCCCCATACGTTGTCGCGCACGATGCGGCCGTCGACGATGTGGCGGTCGCCGCCGCCTTCGTTGCCGTCGTCCTCGCCGGTGCCGCGGAAGGTGGCCACCTCGATGATCTCCGGCCCGTACACCACGTGGGCGAGGCGGAAACGGCGGCCGATCAGGCGGCAGTTGCGGAACAGCTTCTTGACGTCTTCCGGCGTGGCGTTGGTGGCCACGTCGAAGTCCTTGGGATGGCCGCCGAGCAGGAGGTCGCGCACGGCGCCTCCGACCAGGAAGGCGTCGTAGCCGGCTTCATGGAGGCGGTACAGCACGCGCAGCGCGGCCTTGCTGATGTTCTTGCGCGATATCACGTGCTGCTCGCGCGGAATGATGCGCAGCGATGGCGTGGCCTCGTTCCTTGCTTTCAAGTTCAAGCGGTTTGAATCCTTGCAGCGAAAGGGTTGCCGCATGGCCTTGGGCCTAGGCTGGCGCCGGGTCGGAACCCGTGGCTGCGCATGGCTTCGGGCATGAGACAGCTGTCACGGAGGGCATTGCCGGCCGCAACAATTTCGCTATACTAGCGCGCTCCGGTGCTTTTCGCTCCCTTCGTCTAGTGGCCTAGGACACCGCCCTCTCAAGGCGGGAACACGAGTTCGAACCTCGTAGGGAGCGCCACTTCCGGGCCGCACAGGCCCATCCGGCATACACAGGCCCGCGATCGCATGACCTTTGTCGTCACCGACAACTGCATCAAGTGCAAGTACACCGACTGCGTCGAAGTCTGCCCTGTCGATGCCTTCCACGAAGGCCCGAATTTCCTGGTGATCGATCCGGACGAGTGCATCGACTGCACCTTGTGCGAGCCGGAATGCCCGATCAACGCCATCTATCCGGAAGACGACGTGCCCGCCGGGCAGGAGTCCTTCGTGGCGCTCAACGCAGAACTGGCCAAGGCCTGGCCGGTGATCACCGAGCGCAAGGACGGCCTGCCGGACGCCAAGGAATGGGAAAACAAGCCGGGCAAGCTGGACCAACTGCAGCGCTGATTTTCCGACTGTTCCGAATCTTTTCTTCGGACTTCGCCCTATAAAAAAGCCGCCCGATGGGCGGCTTTTTCGTTCAATGAGCAACCGGGGCGCGGAATCAATTACCGCCCAGGCGCGACTTCAGCGTATCCACCACCTTGGCCACGGCGGCGGCATCGCCCTGCGCGCGCACTTCGCTGGCGCTCTGGCCGCTGGGGCCGATCACCACCTGCACCTGGTGCGGCGCGGCGCCCGGCGCGGGGGCGGAGGCGTCCTTCTTGCCGCCGCCGAACATGCGGCGGAAGAAGCCCGGCTTGCTGCCCTGCGTGGCCGAGGCCACCACGCTCAGCGTGTAGGCATGGCCGGCGTCGTCGTGGCTCAGCACCTGGCCGATGTCGCCCTGCTCCAGCGCCTGGCCGACGCGGCGGTAGGCGTTGTCGACCGTGTCGGTGAGCACGAAGCCGTCGGCGATCACGCCGCCGCCCTTGCCCACGCGCGCCGTGGCGCCGTTGGAGGTGGGGTTGTTGGCGCCCTGCTCCGGGATCACCAGGGCGGCGCTGGTCGACGGCGTATCCAGGCCCGGCGGGATCTCCAGCGGCGTTTCCTGCTTGGCGGCCTCCCAGGCCTTCTCCGAGCGGAACATGCCGCAACCGGAAAGCAGCAAGGCGGACAGGGCGAGGGCCGGCATGGCGAGGAGGAGCGGGGATTTCTTCATTGAATTGGAGTTCCGTTGAGAGATCGGGCGGCCGTCAGGCCGCGTTTGCCAAGGATGCCAGAGCCGCCAGCGCTTCGGCGATGCGCGCCCGTTCCGGCCCTTCCTGCAGTTCGACCAGGGGCAGGCGCGGCACCGCCGAACCCAGCCCCAGCGCCGGCAGGCCGGCCTTCACGGCGATCGGGTTGGGAGCGCAGTTCAACGCCTGAACCAGCGCGGCGAGGACATCGTCGCAGCGCGCGGTGGCGGCCGCGTCGCCCGCGGCCGCCGCGTCGCACAGCGCGCGGAAGGCCTTGGGCGCCAGGTTGGCCACCACCGAGATGGTGCCGGCCGCGCCGGCCAGCATGGCCTTGCCGGCGGTGGGGTCGTCACCGGACAGGTAGACGAAATCGGCGCGCGCAAGTTCCGCCAGGGCGTGGATGCGCTCGTCGCTGCCCACCGCTTCCTTGATGCCGACGATGGCCGGATGGTCGCGCAGCGCGGCCACCGTCTCCGGCAGCAGGTCGCAGCCGGTGCGGCCGGGCACGTTGTAGAGGATCACCGGCAGCCCGCCCTGCTCGGCCACCGCGAGGAAATGCCGGCGCAGGCCTTCCTGCGTGGGGCGCACGTAGAACGGCGCCACCACCAGCGCGACGTCCGCGCCCAGTTCGCGCGCGCGGCGGGTCAGCGCCACGGTCCTGGCCGTACCTGCCTCGCCGGTGCCGGCGAGCACCGGGATGCGTCCGGCCACGCGTTTCACCGCGAAGGCCAGCAGGGTTTCGTATTCGTCGTGCTCGAGCATGTGGGCTTCGCCGGTGGAACCGGCCACCACCACGGCCTGCGTCCCGCCGGCGATCTGGTAGTCCAGCAGCCGCCCGAAGGCGTCCAGATCCAGCGCGCCGTCCGACGTGAACGGGGTCGCCAGGGCGCAGATGCTTCCACGAATCTTCAAGACATACTCCGGCCAGAAGCCAAGCCCTGCATGTTACTTGCGACCTCGGAGGGGCGACAAGTAAGCTCGCCGGGCCTTGCGCCGCCGTCCCGCGCTGCGCGGGTCCACGCTACAGGCCGACCTCCTTGAACCGTTCCTCGCGTACCGGCAACGACCACCAGCTGCTGATCCAGGCCCTGACCCCGTCGCCGCGCACTCCCCTGCTGAACCTGGCCCGCCGCATCGCCGATGCCGGCTGCAATCTGGCCGACGCGCGCGTGTCGACCATCGGCGTGGACACCTCGCTGACCCTGCTGGCCACCGGCTCCTGGGACGCGGTGGCGAAGCTGGAGTCCGCCCTGGCCAAGTTCGCGCGCGAAGAAGACGTGCACCTGATGCACTACCGCACCGACGGCCGCAGCCAGGCCTCGCGCCTGCTGCCCTACCTGGTGGAAGTGATCTCGGCCGACCGTCCCGGCATCCTGGTACGCATCATCGATTTCTTCGACCGCCACGGTATCGCGGTGGAACAGCTGCACTCGATGCGCTACCAGGCCATGCAGACCGGCGCGGCGATGTTCCAGGCGCAGATCACCGTGGGCATTCCCGCCGACACGCACATCGCCGCCTTGCGCGACGACTTCCTGGAGTTCTGCGACGGCCTCAACCTGGATGCCATCATGGATCCGGTCAAGTTCTAAGCGCCTGGATTCCAGAGCGGGGCCGCCAAAAACTTCTTCCGGGCCCCAGCGCGAGGGAAAGCCAGCATGCCCCCGCCACGCCGCGGTTGGCAAGGGCTGTCATCCGCCGCCGCAGGCGCGCTAGTCTTGGCCCCGAAGAGGCAATACCGGAGGGCCGGCGCGCATGCAGTACGCAGATCGAGCGAGCACCATCGCACGACGCGCCGCCTTCCCCTCCGTGCCGGCCACCGGCCGCCAGCCTCACTCCCCCACTAAAACCACAAGACGAAGCCAGGTGCTGGCTTCGCAGGAGCAGTCATGCCAGACCTCGGCAAAAAAGCCCCCAAGCTCAAAGGCCCGCTCGGCGACGGCGGCGAGCTGAAACTCGACAGCCTCAAGGGCCAATGGGTGGTGGTGTACTTCTATCCCAAGGACAGCACGCCGGGCTGCACCAACGAAGCCAAGGACTTCCGCGATCTCTACCCGAAGTTCCGCAAGCGCAACGCCGAGGTGATCGGCGTCTCGCGCGACTCGGTGAAGTCGCACGCCAACTTCGCCGCCAAGCAGGAGCTGCCGTTCCCGCTGGTTTCCGACCCCGAGGAAACCTGGTGCCAGGCCTTCGACGTGATCCACGAGAAGGTGCTGTACGGAAAACGTCACATGGGTGTCGTACGAAGTAGCTTCCTGATCGATCCCGAAGGCAGGCTGGTGCAGGAATGGCGCAACGTCAAAGTCCCAGGTCACGCTCAAGCCGTGCTCGACGCCATCCCCGCCAAGTGAACCCTTCCGACCTATCCGCTCCGTTCCGTCGGCGCTCACCGCGCAGGCGGCACGGACGCGCATGTTCCGGCCCGCGGGGCCGGATTCCCACGGCATCCCGCATGCCGCGTTTTCTCAACCAGCACGCCAGCGAGGCAACTTCCGTATGACCGGAAGCAAGCGCATTTACGCTCTCGATACCAATGTTCTGCTGCACGATCCCACGTCGCTGTTCCGCTTCGAGGAGCACGACGTGTTCATCCCCATGACGGTGCTGGAGGAGCTGGACGAAAAGAAGAAAGGCGGCTCGGAAGTCTCGCGCAACGGCCGCCAGGTCAGCCGCTTCCTCAACGAGCTGATCGAGCGCGGCAATGGCCACGGCATCAGCAACGGGCTGGAATTGAGCAGCCCGCAGGGCATCAAGCTCAAACGCAACAACACGGTGGGCCGGCTGTATTTCCAGCAGCGCGCCACCAACGGCCACGGCAAGGCCGACAACCTGATCCTGGCCGCGGTGATCGAGCTGCGCGACCAGAATCCCGACCGCGCGGTGATCCTGGTCAGCAAGGACATCAACCTGCGCATCAAGGCCAAGATCTACGGCATCGATGCGGAGGACTACGAGAACGACCGCGCGCTCGACGACTTCGCCCTGCTCTACACCGGTTCCACCGAACTGACCGAGGACTTCTGGGACCGCCACCCCGAAGTGCAGTCGTGGAACGAGCGCGGCCGCACCTTCTACAAGGTCAAGCGCCGCGACGACGAGGACTGGCATCCGAACCAGTGCCTGTTCCTGCCCGGCGACAACAGCGTCGAGCTGCGCGTGCTGCACGTCGACGAGGAAGAAGCCACCCTGGTGCTGCTGGACGACCACAGCCATGCCAACCATGCCGTATGGGGCATCGCGGCGCGCAACCGCGAGCAGAACTTCGCGCTCAACGTGCTGATGGATCCGGACGTCGACTTCGTCACCCTGCTCGGCACCGCCGGCACCGGCAAGACCTTGCTCGCGCTGGCCGCCGGCCTGGCCCAGGTGATGGACCAGCAGCGCTACCGCGAGATCATCATGACCCGCGCCACGGTCTCGGTCGGCGAGGACATCGGCTTCCTGCCCGGCACCGAGGAAGAAAAGATGACGCCGTGGATGGGCGCGCTCACCGACAACCTCGAAGTGCTCGCCAACCCCGAGGAAGGCGGCAGCTGGGGCCGCCAGGCCACCAACGACCTGCTCGCCTCGCGCATCAAGATCCGCTCGCTGAACTTCATGCGCGGCCGCACCTTCCTGTCGCGCTACCTGATCATCGACGAGGCGCAGAACCTCACGCCGAAGCAGATGAAAACCCTGATCACCCGCGCCGGCCCCGGCACCAAGATCGTCTGCCTGGGCAACGTGGAGCAGATCGACACGCCCTACCTCACCGAAACGACCTCCGGCCTGACTTACGCGGTGGATCGCTTCAAGGGATGGGAACATTCGGCGCATATCACCTTGCGGCGCGGCGAGCGTTCGCGGCTGGCGGATTTCGCCTCGGAGGCTTTGTAGAATTAGAGCAACCTCACCCCTTCACCGTCATTCCGGCGTAGGCCGGAATCCAGTAGCGACCACGCCATGGACAGGCGACAACCCTGCGTCTACATGCTCTCCAGCGGACACAACGGCACCCTCTACACAGGCGTGACCAGCGACCTCCTGAAGCGCGTATGGCAGCATAAACATGGCGTGGTCGATGGTTTCTCCAGGCAATACGACGTCCATGATCTCGTGTGGTACGAACTGCACGAGACCATGGAGTCGGCCATCCTCCGCGAGAAAGCCCTGAAGAACTGGAAGCGGCAGTGGAAGATTCGCCTTATCGAAGGCGAAAACCCTGAATGGAACGACCTTTACCCAGCGTTGCTGTAACTGGATTCCGGCCTGCGCCGGAATGACGAGCAAAAAAACGTGTCGACGAATCCCCCCTCCATCGCCCTCACCATCGCCGGCTCCGACTCCGGCGGCGGCGCCGGCATCCAGGCCGACCTCAAGGCCTTCCATGCGCGCGGCGTGCACGGCCTTTCCGCCATCGCTGCCATCACCTCGCAGAACACGCGCGGGGTCAGCGCCGTGCATCCGGTGCCGCTGGCGCATATCCGCAGCCAGCTCGATGCGGTGTTCGACGACTTCGCCATCGGCGCGGTGAAGACCGGCATGCTCGGCAACGCCGCGATCGTGCGGCTGGTGGCGCGCGAATTGCGCCGACGCCAGCCCGCATGGCTGGTGGTGGATCCGGTGATGATCGCCACCAGCGGTGCGCGCCTGCTGACGGAAGACGCGGTGCAGGCCGTGGTGCGCGAGCTGATCCCGCTGGCCGACGTGCTCACGCCCAATCTGCCGGAAGCCGAAGCCCTGCTCGGCTACTCCATCCGCAACGCCCGCGACTACGACCGCGCCGGCGGCGACCTGCGCGCGCTGGGCGCGCAGGCCGTGCTGCTCAAGGGCGGCCACGCCCGCGGCGGCGAGGTGGTGGACCGTTTCTACGACGCCGCCGGCGTGATGGAACTGCGCCACCCGCGCCTGCGCGTGGAAGGCCACGGCACCGGCTGCACGCTGGCCTCCGCGGTCGCCGCGGAGCTGGCCAAGGGGCGCACGCCGCGCGCCGCGGTGCGCCAGGCGGTGGCCTATGTGCAGCGGGCGCTGGCCCAGGGCTACCGCCCCGGCAAGGGCGCGGTGCGGGTGCTGCGGCACTGAGCCTCAAGGCGGCGGCAGGCTTGGGAGTAGAATGGCGGCTGGTCTTTCCGCCTTCGCCGCCCACGACATGATCCTCGCTCCGCGCCTGATCCTGCTGCTCATCTTCGCCGTGTTCGCGCTGTGCGTGCTCGCGGTGCATCTGCGCGGCCGCTCGCGCCTGCGCTTCGACCGGCAGCTGGTCGACCATTCGGCGATCTTCGCGCCGTACAACCTGCTGATGTACACCTTCTCGGCGGTGCCGGCGCGGCCGATCCTGGACCGCCGCGGCTTCCCCCAGCTGGACCTGCTGCAGGCGAACTGGCAGGTCATCCGCGAAGAAGCCATGCACCTGTTCGACGAGGGCTTCATCCGCGCCGCGGAAAAGCACAACGACGCCAGCTTCAACAGCTTCTTCAAGCAGGGCTGGAAGCGTTTTTACCTGAAGTGGTACGGCGAGCCGCTGGCCTCGGCCGAGGCGCTGTGCCCGGAGACGGTGAAGCTGCTCAACGCCATTCCCAGCGTGAAGGCGGCGATGTTCGCCCTGCTGCCGCCGGGCAGCAAGCTCAATCCGCACCGCGATCCGTTCGCCGGTTCGCTGCGCTATCACCTGGGTCTCATCACGCCCAACTCCGAGGACTGCCGCATCTTCGTCGACGGCGAGATCCACGCCTGGGGCGACGGCAAGGACGTGGTGTTCGACGAAACCTACGTGCACTGGGCCGAGAACCGCACCGACCAGACCCGCGTGATCCTGTTCGCCGACGTCGAGCGCCCGCTGCGCACGCGCCTGATGACCGCGGTCAACCGCCGCGTCGGCGCCTTCATGGGCAAGATCACCGCCTCGCCCAATACCGAATCGCCGGAGGAGAAGACCGGCTTCGTCAATCGCATGTTCGCGCTCAACCAGCGCTCGCGCGAACGCAGCCGGGCCTTCAAGAAGCGCAGCCCCCGGCTGTTCCGGGTGCTGAAATACATCGGCATCGTGCTGATGATCTGGCTGGTATTCCTGGCGCCGTATCCGTTCTTCCGCTGAGGCGGTCACGTTCCGCCCGCCTGGCGCGTCCTGGCCTTGTCATCCACGCTCAGGAACCGCCAATGGACCCGCAGACCGCCTTGTTCCAGCAGCATCGCCAGCGCCTGTTCGGCCTGGCCTACCGCATGCTCGGCCGCCCGGCCGATGCCGAAGACGTGCTGCACGACGCCTGGCTGCGCTGGCACGAGCAGGACACCTCCACCCTGGACGACCCGGAAGCCTGGCTGGTCACCGTCACCACCCGCCTCGCCCTGGACCGCCTGCGCCGCGCCAAGACCGAGCGCGAGCACTACACCGGCCCCTGGCTGCCCGAGCCGCTGGAACCGATGGACGAAGCGCCATCGGAACAGCTCGAACGCGCCGAGACGCTGAGCCTTTCGTTCCTGCTGCTGCTCGAACGGCTCAGCCCCGAGGAACGCGCGGCGTTTCTGCTGAAGGAAGTGTTCGACTACAGCCACGCCGAGGCCGCCGCCATCCTGGGCATCGCCGAGGACGCCTGCCGCCAGCGCGTGCATCGCGCGAAGACGCGGCTGCGCGAAGGACGCCCGCGCTTCAACGTGGACCATTCGATGCAGCAGCGCATGCTGCAGCGCTTCCTCGCCGCGATGGACCGCCCGGATCTCGATTCGCTGCGCGCGCTGTTCGCTGAGGATGCCGTGCATATCTCCGACGGCGGCGGCGTGGTGCGCGCGGTGCTGCGTCCGCTGTACGGGCAGGATCGCGTGGCGCGGCTGTATCGCCAGATCGCGCTGCATTCCGGCGGCCCGGAAACGGTGCGCCAGCTGAGCCAGCTCAATGGCGCGCCGGCGTTGCTGATCTGGACCGGCGGCCGCCTCACCTCCGCGCTGTGGGTGGAGTGCGATGGCGAGCGGATCACCGCGATTCACTCGATCCGCCATCCGGAAAAACTCGCGCGGCTGGAAGCGGTCACGAAACGCGCGGCGTCTGCGTCCTTGCATTGAAGAGCGGCCATTGCGGCCGTTCCCTTTCAAGGAAACCGCCATGTCCCGCTTCAATATCGCCCATCACTTCAAGTCGCTGCAGCCGCTGTTCGTGCTGAGCAAGAACCTCAAGTCCGGCGGCCTGGAGCCGGCCATGATCGAACTGGTGCTGACCCGCGTTTCGCAGATCAACGGCTGCTGCTACTGCCTGGACATGCACACCAAGGACGCGCGCGCCGCCGGCGAAACCGAGCAGCGCCTGTACCTGCTGGCCGGCTGGCGCGAAGCGGCGTGCTACAGCGAACGCGAACGCGCGGCTCTGGCCTGGGCCGAGGCGCTGACCCGCCTGGTGCCCGGCGACTCGGTGCCGGACGCGCTGTACCAGCAGACCAGCCAGCTGTTCAATGAGAAGGAGCTGGTCGACCTGACCTTGCTGGTCACGCTGATCAACAGCTGGAACCGCATCAACCTGGCGGCGCATACGGCGGGCGGGGATTACCAGCCGGGGATGTTCGGCTGAGCAGGGCTCGTCATGCCGGCGCAGGCCGGAATCCAGTGGTGAAAGCGCCGCAATAGAAGCGGAAAACCACCCAGCGCTTTCGCGATAATCGTACGGCATCGTTACTGGATTCCGGCCTGCGCCGGAATGACGGCAGAAAAGAAAAAAGCCGCGGCGAACGCCGCGGCTTTTTCGTGAAACGGCGGAAAACTCAGGCCGCTTTGACGCGCTTGACGATGGCGTCGCCGAAGCTGTCGGTGTTGCCCTTGCCGCCCAGGTCCGGGGTGACGGCGTCGCGGTCGTTGGTCAGGGTGTCGCGGATGGCCGCGCGCACCTTGTTGCCCTTCTCCGCCATGCCCAGGTGGTCGAGCATGTCCGCCGCCGCCAGCAGCAGCGCGCAGGGGTTGGCGACGCCCTTGCCGGCGATGTCCGGCGCCGAGCCGTGCACGGCCTCGAAAATCGCCGCGCCCGCGCCGATGTTGTCGCCCGGGGCCAGGCCCAGGCCGCCGACCAGGCCGGCGCACAGGTCGGACAGGATGTCGCCGAACAAGTTGGTGGTGACGATCACGTCGAACTGCTCGGGTCTCATCACCAGCTGCATGCAGGTGTTGTCCACGATCATCTCGTTGAACTCGATGTCGGGATATTCCTTGGCCACTTCGCGGGCCACATTGAGGAACAGGCCCGAGCTGGTCTTCATGATGTTGGCCTTGTGCACGGCCGTGATCTTCTTGCGGCCCTTCTGGCGCGCCATCTCGAAGGCGTACTTGACGATGCGCGTGCTGCCCTTGCGGGTGTTGCGCACCATCGAGGTGGCGACCTCGCCGTCTTCGGACAGGGTCTGGCCTTCGGACAGGTAGGCGCCTTCGGTGTTCTCGCGCACCGTGATGATGTCGATGTTCTCGAAGCGCGCCTTGGTGCCCGGGAAGCTGATCGCCGGACGCACGTTGGCGTACAGGTCGAAGTGGCGGCGCAGGGTGACGTTGATCGAGGTGAAGCCGCCGCCGATCGGCGTGGTCAACGGGCCCTTCAGGGCGATCTTGTGCCTGGCGATGGCGTCCAGCGTGTCCTTGGGCAGCAGGTCGCCGTGCTTCTCCAGCGCCACCATGCCGGCGTCGACGAACTCGTAGGACAGGCCGCAGTCCAGGGCGTCGAGCACGCGCAGCGTCGCCTTCATGATCTCCGGGCCGATGCCGTCACCCGGGATTACGGCGATGGTCTTGCTCATGGGGGAACTCCTTGGAGGAAAGAAATCGGGCGGCGCGGCGGGGGAAGGCCGGCCGAAAAATCCTATGAATTATCCCCGATGCCGGCAGGAGCGGCCAGTGCGGGCGCCCGCCGCGGCGTTGCAAATCCTCGTACGGAGCATTTCGCAAACTCGCACGGACGAGCCCGGCGCGGGGCCGGGCCCGCGGGGCGGATCAGGCAGGCGGATGGATCAGGCGTGGTCGGCGCAGGCGTCGCCGGAGCCGGAGGCGCCGGCTTCGAGCTGATCCAGGAAGTCCACCGCGCGGCGCAGGTGAGGAATCACGATGGAACCGCCCACCACCAGGCCGACGCTGAAGGTCTCGAAGAATTCCTCGCGGCTGACCCCGGCTTCCTTGCACTGGGCCACGTGGTAGCTGATGCAGTCGTCGCAGCGCAGCACCATCGAGGCGACCAGGCCGAGCAGTTCCTTGGTTTTGACGTCCAGGGCGCCAGGCTTGTAGGTCTGCGTGTCCAGGGCGAAGAAGCGGCGCACGACCTGGTTGTCCTCGGCCAGGATGCGTTCGTTCATGCGCTGGCGGAACGCGGTGAACTCGGCCACGCGGTCCTTGCTCTTGTCCGCACCGTTGTCATGGGCGCTCATGCCGCGCTCCCCAGCAGCTGGGCCAGCTTGCCGCTGCGGTCGGCGGCGACCAGGTCGTCGAAGCCGCCGACGTGCTGGTCGTTGATGAAGATCTGCGGCACCGTGCGGCGGCCGCCGCTGCGCTGGAGCATTTCGTCGCGGCGCGCCGGATCGGTGTCGACCATCACCTCGGTCCACTCCAGTCCCTTGGATTTCAGCAGGTTCTTGGCGGATACGCAGTAGGGGCAGTAACCGGTCGAATAGACCTCGATCTTGGGCACGACGGACTCCGGAAAAGAAACGGCGATGGCGGCCTAACTGGGGGCCATGGCCCCTGAAAACAAGCCGCCTGAGACGGTGAACCGGACCCATGGGACGCGGTCACAAGTGCTATTGTCACCTACCTATGCGCATGGCACCACGTACCGTTACCACCCGTCTGGCGACCGCCCTGGCCTGCGCCCTGCTGAGCTTCGGCGCGGGCGCCCAGGACACCAATGTGCGCCTGCCGGACCTGGGCAGTTCCGCCAACGCCCTGGTCTCCCCGCAGGAGGCGCAGGAATACGGCGCCGCCATGCTGCGCCAGATGCGTTCGATGGACATGGTGGTCGACGACGCCCTGCTCGACGACTACATCAACGACCTCGGCTACCGCCTGGTCGCCGCCAGCGACAAGCCCAAGGACCACTTCTCCTTCTTCATCGTGAAGGAGGACGTGATCAACGCCTTCGCCGCCCCCGGCGGCTATATCGCGGTGAACTCGGGCCTGATCGACATCACCAACAGCGAAAGCGAACTGGCCGGCGTGATCGCGCACGAGATCGGCCACATCACGCAGAACCACCTGCAGCGCGCGTTCGAGTCCTCGAAAAAAGATGCGCCGCTGATGGCCCTGGTGCTGCTGGGCGCGATCGCCGCCGGCGCCGGCGCGCATGCCGGCGACGCCGCCGGCGCGGTGCTGATGGGCGGCCAGGGCCTGATGCTGCAGCGGCAGATCAACTTCACCCGCAAGGACGAGGTCGAGGCCGACCGCGCCGGCATCCAGACGCTGTCCAACGCCGGCTACGATCCCAACGCCATGGCCACCTTCTTCGAGCGCATGCAGGACACCCTGCGCGCCGGCGCGGGCGGCGACCGCGACGTGCCCGAACTGCTGCAGACCCACCCGGTGACGCTGTCGCGCATCAGCGACGCCAAGTCGCGCGCCGACGCCCTGGCCGCGCAGCAGAAGCTGCGTCCCACCGCGCCCACGCTCACCAAGACGCAGTGGGAAAAAAGCACTGCGCCGATCGCCTACGTGAAAGACCCGACCGTGCTGGCCGGCGCGCGCGGGCAGAAGGACGGCCTGGACACCTATGCGCTGATGCGCGAGCGCGTGCGCGTGCTGTCCGGCGACGCGCTGCCGCT
The DNA here is from genome assembly GCF_011759495.1 of Dyella sp. SG562. Taxonomy (NCBI): domain Bacteria; kingdom Pseudomonadati; phylum Pseudomonadota; class Gammaproteobacteria; order Lysobacterales; family Rhodanobacteraceae; genus Dyella; species Dyella sp. SG562. The sequence goes on along the minus strand of NZ_JAAOYS010000003.1, from coordinate 343,019 downwards.
CAGCACCTACTACGCGAACAACCTGGACAAGCACCAGGAATTCAACACGCCGGCCAACCACTACGGCTATGCGCTCGCGCTTACCCGCAGTGGCCGCGGCGCCAAGGCGGTGGAGGAACTGCAGCCGCTGCTGAAGAACCATCCGGACAACCAGATCGTGCAGCTGGCCATGGCCGACGCGAAACTGCAGTCCGGCCAGCGCGGCGAGGCGCTGGCGATGTATGCCGCGCTCAACGGGCAGTCGCCGCGCAACCGCGCCATCGCACTGGGCTATGCGCATGCGCTCACCGAAGGCGGCAGCCATGCGGATGCCGTGCAGGCCGCCGACATGCTGCGCCCGATGCTGGACAACGCCGACGAGCCCGAGCTCTACCGCAGCTACGCCCGCGCCAGCGAGAAAGCCGGCGAGGCGATCCGCGCGGGCGAGGCCTATGCCGACGCCAGCTATCTGTCCGGCCGCCCGTTCGACGCCATGGAACAGCTCAAGCGCCTGCTCAAGCGCCAGGACCTGGACTACTACGCCCGCGCCCGCATCCAGGCCCGCATCGCCGACCTCACTCCGCTGGTGATGGAGCTGCGCAAGCGCCGCGTGCAGACCGAGGACAACCCGGACGGCCGCACCCAGCAGCTGCAGCAGCAGCCGAACCAGGCCTGCGCCGGCCGCCTGTGCTTCAGCGCGGGGCGCTGAAAGCCCGCCGGCACCCCGCCGCCGGGGCCAAAAATCGACGATTTCGTTGCGTTCTCGTGAAATGTCATAGGGGCGTAACATTGAATCGTTGCAATATTTGCGTCACAGGCCCCCAAGCGGACCCCTACGCGTGCACAAGCGCATTCTTATCGTCGAAGACGAAGCTTCGATCCGCGACATGGTCGCCTTCGCCCTGCGCAAGGCCGGCATGGACGCAGTCCACGCCGCCGATGCCCGGGCTGCCCAGATCGCCATCGCCGAACAGGTCCCCGACCTGATCCTGCTCGACTGGATGCTTCCGGGCACCAGCGGCCTGGAACTGGCCCGGCGCCTGCGCAAGGAAGAACTGAGCCGGGAAGTCCCGATCATCATGCTCACCGCCCGCGGCGAGGAGATGGACCGGGTCAACGGCCTGGAAGCCGGCGTCGACGACTACGTGGTCAAGCCCTTCTCCACCCGCGAGCTGATCGCCCGCATCAAGGCGGTACTGCGCCGCAGCCAGGGCGACGACGGCTCGGGCATGGTGGAACTGGGCGGCCTGCGCATCGACGGCCCGGCCCACCGCGTGTTCGCCGGCGAGGACTCGGTGCCGATCGGCCCGACCGAATACCGCCTGCTGTACTTCTTCATGACCCATCCGGAACGCGTCTACTCGCGCGCGCAGCTGCTCGACCACGTGTGGGGCGGCAGCGTGTACGTGGAGGAGCGCACCGTCGACGTGCATATCCGCCGCCTGCGCAAGACGCTGGAGCCGTGGAAGCTGGACGAGATGGTGCAGACCGTGCGCGGCGCGGGCTACCGTTTCTCGGCCAGCGTCTAAGCGCCCGCGGGCGATTGCCGGGCCGGCGGCGGCTGTCGACAGCATTTGCCGATATGCTTGCCCGCCTTGTGGCGACCATGGCCCGACTGCATGCCTGAGCCGTTCGATCGTTCGTGGAAACTGCCGGCCGCCCTCGCGGCCGGCCTCGTGCTGGGCGGCCTGATCGGCGCCTGGGCGGGCGACCGCGCGGTGCTTGGCGTGGCGCTTGTCGCTATCGCGGAAACCGTCTTGCTGCTGACCCGAATCCGTCATGAAACACGGCACATCATGCCGCCGCCCCCCACCATCAGCCCCCTGCAGCATGACCGCTTCATGACGCGTTCCCGTCGCATTGCCTCCAGTTTGCGCGATCTGCGCAGCGCCGCCGGCAGCCTGCCGGATGCCGTCGTGCTGCTCGACAACGAGCAGCACGTGCGCTGGTTCAATCACGCCGCCGAAGACCTGCTCGGCCTGCGCCGCCCGCAGGACCGCGGCATCCACCTGCATGAGCGCCTGGGCACCACCGAGCTGGCCGGCTGGCTGCAGGACGGCGCGCACGAGCCGCTCAACGACGTGGTCGCGCCCGGCCATCCGAACCGGCACATCAATGTCACCCTGCTGCCGTTCGGCCGCCGCCAGCGCCTGTTGCTGGCGCGCGACATCAGCCACCTGACCCGGCTGGAGCAGATCCGCCGCGACTTCGTGGCCAATGTGTCGCACGAGCTGCGCACGCCGCTGACGGTGATCCACGGCTATCTGGAACTGATCGATCCGGAAGACGTGCCGGAACTGGCGCCGGTGCTCGGCGAGATGCGCGCGCAGTCCAAGCGCATGGGCCAGATCGTGGAAGACCTGCTCACCCTGTCGCGCCTGGAAACCCAGGACCACGTCACCGACGAACGCGTGCCGATGTCGCCGCTGCTGGCCACCGTGCGCAAGGAAGCCGAGGCGCTGAGCCAGGGCCGCCACCATATCGCGGTGGAAAACACCGCCGAGGCCGACCTGCTGGGTTCGTCCAAGGACCTGCACAGCGCGCTGTCCAACCTGGTCAGCAATGCCGTGCGCTACACCCCCACCGGCGGCAATATCACGATCCGCTGGAAGCGCACCCCGGAAGGCGCCACCTATTCAGTCAGCGACACCGGCTTCGGCATCCCCGCCGCGCACCTGGCCCGCCTGACCGAGCGCTTCTACCGCGTCTCCTCCAGCCGCTCGCGCGACAGCGGCGGCACCGGGCTGGGCCTGTCGATCGTCAAGCACGTACTGAACCTGCACCAGGCCAGGCTGGAGATCCAGAGCGAGCCGGGCCAGGGGTCGACGTTCTCGTGCTGCTTCGGGCATGAGCGGCTGTTGAAGCCGGGCGGCCCGGACGAGGCCTGAGGACTTACTCCCTCTCCCCTCCGGGGAGAGGGCTGGGGTGAGGGGTCGGGCGGAGCGGCCAAGCAGGAGCGGCAAGCGCGCCTCGCCCTGTCGATCTTCCACCGCAAGCCCCGGCCCCTCATCCGGCTGCCGCCACCTTCTCCCCGGAGGGGAGAAGGATTCGATTTGGCGAAGCCAGATGAATCCCACATCACACTACGCGGCACCGCCGCATGAGCTTGCGCCCCGCATCGGCCAGAATGCCGCGATGCGCCGTAAACCGTCCTCGTCGTCCCCCGTGATCGACCACACCATCGACCCCGCCGCCCCCGAGCTGTACCTCAGCCGCGAGCTGGCCGCGCTGGAATTCAATTTCCGCGTGCTGGCCCAGGCCCGCGACACCGCCGTGCCGCTGCTGGAGCGCCTGCGTTTCCTCAGCATCGTGGCCAATAACCTCGACGAGTTCTTCGAGGTGCGCGTGGCCATGCTCAAGCATCACCACAGCTTCGGCTCGGCCGCGCCGGGGCCGGACGGCATTCCCTCCGGCGAGCTGCTGGCGCGCATCCGCAAGCGCGTGCTGGACCTGGTCGACGCGCAGTACACCACCTGGCAGCACGAGCTCAAACCCGCGCTGGACGCCGAGGAGATCCATTTCCTCACCCGCGACCGCTGGAGCGAGCGCCAGCGCCGCTGGCTGCAGGGCTATTTCGAAAACGAAGTGCTGCCGGTGCTGTCGCCGCTGGGCCTGGACCCGGCGCATCCGTTCCCGCGCATCCTCAACAAGACGCTCAACCTCGCCGTGGTGCTGAAGGGCCGCGACGCCTTCGGCCGCGAAGGCCACATGGCCCTGGTGCGCGCGCCGCGCTCGCTGCCGCGGATCATCCGCCTGCCCAACGAGGTCTGCGGCGAGGGCGACCATTTCGTGTTCCTGGCCGAGCTGCTGCAGGGCTTCGTCGACCAGATGTTCCCCGGCTTCAAGGTGGCCGGCTCGTACCAGTTCCGCGTCACGCGCAACAGCGAGCTGATGGTCGAGGAAGCCGAGGTGGAGAACCTGGCGCGCGCGCTGAGCGAGGAGCTGCTCGGCCGCGGCTATGCCAAGCCGGTGCGGCTGGAGATCGGCGCGGATTGCCCGAAGGCGATCGTGTCGATGCTGATCGCCAACTTCGAGCTGGAAGAGAACGACGTCTACCGCTGCGACGGCCCGGTCAACATCATCCGCGCCGGCAGCGTGTACGACAGCCTGGACCGCCCCGCGCTGAAGTTCCCGCGCTTCACCCCGCAGCTGCCCAAGGCCTTCGACGCCAGCAAGTGCAAGTTCGAAGTGCTGCGCGAGCGCGACGTGCTGCTGCACCATCCGTACGAGTCCTTCATGACCGTGGTGGAACTGCTCGGCCAGGCCGCGCAGGACCCGAGCGTGCTGGCGATCAAGCAGACCCTGTACCGCGCCGGCGCCGACACGCCGCTGGTGGACCTGCTGGTGGAAGCGGCGCGCAACGGCAAGGACGTCACCGTGGTGATCGAGCTGCGCGCGCGCTTCGACGAGGAGGCCAACATCCGCCTCGCTACGCGCCTGCAGGAAGCCGGCGTGCAGGTGGTGTACGGCGTGGTGGGCTACAAGACCCACGCCAAGATGCTGCTGATCGTGCGCCGCGAAGGCGAGGTGCTGCGCCGCTACGTGCACCTGTCCACCGGCAACTATCACCAGGCCAACAGCCGCGCCTATACCGACATCGGCCTGATGACCGCGCAACCGGAGATCGGCGAGGACCTGCACAAGGTCTTCCAGCAGCTCTCCGGCTTAGGTCCCATGATCCAGCTCAAGCGCCTGCTGCATTCGCCGTTCACGCTGTACAAGAGCGTGGTGGCCAAGATCGAACGCGAAACCGCACATGCCCGGGCCGGCAAGCCGGCGCGTATCGTGGCCAAGCTCAATGCGCTGAACGAGGCGCATGTGATCGAGGCGCTGTACCGCGCCTCGCAGGCGGGGGTGGAGATCGACCTGATCGTGCGCGGCGCCTGCACCCTGCGGCCGGGGCTGGCGGGCGTATCCGAGCGTATCCGCGTGCGTTCCATCGTCGGCCGCTTCCTGGAGCACAGCCGGGTGTACTGGTTCGCCAACGACGGCGCGCCGGAAACCTATTGCGCCAGTGCGGACTGGATGGAGCGCAACCTGATGCGCCGCATCGAGGTGGCCTTCCCCATCCTCGAACCGGCGCTGGCCCAGCGCGTGTACGACGAAACCCTGGCCAACTATCTGGCGGACAACACCCAGGCCTGGCTGCTGGACAGCGAGGGCCGCTACACCCGCGCCGAGGCAGGCGACGCCGCGCCGCACAGCGCGCAGGAGTACCTGCTGAACAAGCTCAGCCCCACGGTGCCCAAGGCCGTCCGCGGCTGAGGTGCCGCGGACTGACGCAGGCCGGCGCCTGCGTGCGAGAATTCGTACTCAATCGCACGGAATACGAGCCCCGGATGATTCAAGGCGAGCAGTCCCCGATCAAGGATGGCGAGCTGATCGCCGCCATCGATATGGGTTCCAACAGCTTTCACATGGTCGTGGCGCGGGTGGAGCATGGCGAACCCCGGGTGATCGACCGCCTGCGCGACACCGTGCGCATGGCCGCCGGCCTGCGCGCCGACGGCACGCTGGACGCCGAGCACCGCGCGCGGGCGCTGAACTGCCTGGCCCGCTTCGGCCAGCGCATCGCCGGCCTGCCCTCGGCCCGGGTGCGCGCGGTGGCCACCAATACGGTGCGCCGGCTGGCTTCGCCGCAATCCTTCCTGACTGCCGCCGAGACCGCGCTGGGCCATCCGGTGGAAATCGTCTCCGGCCGCGAGGAAGGCCGCCTGATCTTCCTGGGCGCCTCGCACGACCTGCCCGCCTCGCGCGAGAACCGCCTGGTGATCGACGTCGGCGGCGGCAGTACGGAATTCATCATCGGCCGCGGCCTGGCCCCGATGCACACCGAAAGCGTACAGGCCGGCTGCATCGCCTCGACCATGCGCTTCTTTCCCGGCGGCAAGCTCAATCGCAAGCGCTGGCAGCGCGCCACCGGCGAGCTGGGCGTGCTGCTGCAGCAGTTCGCCGAGGATTACCGCGAGGCCGGCTGGGTGGATGCCTTCGGCTCCTCCGGCACGGCCAAGGCGATCGGCGGCGTGGTGCAGGCCATGAAGTTCTCCGACGACGGCATCACGCCGGCCTCGCTGGCCCAGCTGCGCGACGCCCTGCTGGCCCAGGGCCAGATCGGCGCGCTGAAGCTGCCGGGCCTGTCCGACGACCGCGCGCCGGTGATTGCCGGCGGCGTGGTGATCTTCGAAGCCGCCTTCGAGGCGCTGGGCATCCAGCGCATGCGCGTGTGCGAAAGCTCGATGCGCGAAGGCCTGCTGTGGGACCTGCTGGGCCGCGCCGGCGGCACCGACCCCCGCACCGCCAGCATCGACGCACTGGCCGCGCGCTACGGCGTGGACCGCGCCCAGGCGCGGCGCGTGGAATCCACCGCGCTGATGCTGTTCGACCAGGTGGCCAAGAGCTGGAAGCTGGACGGCGAGGCGCGCGAATGGCTGTCGTGGGTGTCGCGCGTGCACGAGATCGGCCTGGCCATCGCGCACAGCCAGCACCATCACCATGGCGCCTACATCCTGCGCCACGCCGACCTGGCCGGCTTTTCGCGCCAGGAGCAGCAGTTGCTTGCCGCCGTGGTGGAGGCGCATCGCCGCAAGCCGGAGAAGACCTTGTTCTCCGCCCTGCCGCAGCGCTACCGCGCCCTGGCCCGGCAGATCACCGCCCTGCTGCGCCTGGCCGTGCTGTTCCGCCGCGCGCGCCGCGCCGAATCGCTGCCGCAGATGCGCCTGGCCGCCACCGCCCAGCGCCTGCGCCTGGGGCTGCCGGCGGCCTGGATCGAACAGCATCCGCTGACCGAGGCGGACCTGGAGCAGGAGCGCCCGCCGATGGCCGAACTGGGCCTCACCCTCGACCTGACCACCTTCTGATCGTGCGGCCCGCGTTTTCCTGCGCCGACGCTCTTAAGGCCACCCTCACCGGCGCCGCGTATCATGCGCGGATGCCTGACGCCGCCCGACACGCCATGCGACGAATCCTTAGCCTTCTTGCCCTGCTCGCCCTGCCCTTCGCTCTCTCCGCCCAGGCGGTGAAGCAGGCGCCGGCCGCGACGCCGTCCAACCTGCCGCATCCGCAGGTGGTGCTGCACACCACGGTGGGCGACATCACGGTGGAGCTGTATCCGGACAAGTCGCCCAAGAGCGTGGCGAACTTCCTGCAGTACGTGCGCGAAGGCTTCTACAGCGGCACGGTGATGCACCGCGCGATCGCCGGCTACATGGTGCAGGGCGGGCTGTACACGCGCGACCTGCAGCCCAAGCGCACGCATTCGGCGATCGCCAGCGAGGCGGACAACGGCCTTTCCAATCTGCGCGGCACGCTGGCCGTGGCGCGCGGGGCGGATCCGAATTCGGGCACCTCGCAGTTCTTCTTCAACCTGGTGGACAACCGCCGGCTGGACTACGTCGGCAACCAGAGCGGGCTGACCTGGGGCTTTGCCGTGTTCGGCAAGGTGGTGAAGGGCATGGACGTGGTCGACAAGATCGCCGGGCTGCCGACGCGGGCGCTGGGGCCGTTTGCCAACGACGTGCCGAATCCGTTGCCGGTGGTGGACAGCGCCTATGTGATCGGCGAGGAGGCACCGGCGCGTGCGGCGAGTGCGGCGACACCTCCGGCTGCTGCGCCTGCCGCCCCCGCTGCGAAGCCCGCGCCTAAGAAAGGGACCAAGGGCTGATGCATACGTTGTTCATTGCCGATCTGCATCTGGATGCGGCGCGGCCGCGGATCACGCGATTGTTCGAGGAGTTTCTGGCCAGCGATGAAGCGCGTGGTGCGGATGCGGTGTACATCCTCGGCGATCTGGTGGAGGCGTGGATCGGCGATGACGACGACGCGGAACTGCCGGCACGGATTGCGGCTGCGACGAAGGCGCTGAGCGATGCCGGGGTGCCGGTGTATTTCATGGTGGGCAACCGGGATTTTCTGCTGGGCGAGAAGTTTGCGCGGCAGGCGGGGTTTAGCTTGCTGGAGGATGGCACCGTGCATGACTTGTACGGGCGGCCTACCCTGCTGATGCATGGGGATGTTTTGTGTACCGATGATGTGGCTTATCAGGCGGTGCGGAAGCAGGTGCGGACGGCGGAATGGCAGGCGCAGATTCTGGCGATGCCGTTGGAGGCGCGTAGAGCGTTTGCGGCGAAGGCGAGAGAGGATAGTAAGGCGCATACCGGGAGCACCATGGAGACGATCATGGATGTCAACGCCGGTGCGGTGGCTGAGGCGATGGTGCGTGCCGGGGTGACGCGGTTGATTCATGGGCATACGCATCGGCCAGCGGTGCATGGTTTCGAGCTGGATGGGAAGGCGGCTGAGCGGATCGTGCTGGGGGATTGGTATGAGCACGGGTCGGTGTTGAAGGTGACGCCGAGCGAAGTCGAGTTGCGGGGATTGGCGGTCGGCTCCTAGCTCGTCATTCCGGCGTAGGCCGGAATCCAGTGGCGGTGCGCTGTGGGTAAGCGTGGGCCTTCAAGAGACGAGCGCTCGACTAAACGTTCTTCGCGAAATGCAAAACGCCCCGTTGGGGCGTTTTTTGTTTTGGGCTTCGGTGTGCGGTGCGCTTCGCCGTGACGCGTGGGATTGTGAGGCCCATCCATGGGCCTCACCCCTTCGCGCTGTGCGCGAAGGGGCCAGCCTGCGGCTGTCCAAATTTGTTCCTGACAAATTTGTCGAACCGGCTGCTCGGCGTAGCCGAGCAGCCGGTTCTCTTACCCTCTCTCTCCGCCAGATACGCAAAACGCCCCGAAAGGGGCGTTTTGCGTATCTGGCGGAGAGAGAGGGATTCGAACCCTCGATAAGGCTTTTGACCCTATACTCCCTTAGCAGGGGAGCCCCTTCGGCCTCTCGGGCATCTCTCCATTTTTGTCCGCATTTCTGCGGAGCCGGCAAGGATACCGGCCGATGGGTCTTTCGTAAAGCCTTCAGACGGTCAGTGGCTGTCGGAGCCGCCGTCTTCGGGTTTGTGCTCGTTCTGGATCCGCTGATAGATCTCTTCGCGATGCACGGCTACGTTCTTGGGCGCGTTGATGCCGATACGCACCTGATTGCCCTTCACGCCCAGGACGGTGACGGTCACCTCGTCGCCGATCATCAGGGTTTCGCCGACCCTGCGGGTCAGAATCAACATGTTTGCCACTCCATGAAAGCTATGTGGTCACAGGCCAGCGGATGGTGAAACCTCACCCCTGAGCTACACCATCCGAGTTTCGACGAACCATCGAAGGCCCTACCGCCTTCCCCGGCACAACGGCGTTCGCTCGAGAGCGGCCGCCGGCTGGCTACGCCACAACGCGCGTAGCCGACATTCGACCGATACTAGCCGAGCGCGCGCGGGCTGCGCAATGCGCTGGGCCTATGGCATGTGGTCTATTCACCTAGGTTTTATCAATTCAGACGCGAGCCAATCCATGCCGGCAAAGCAGCCAGCAAGGCAGGCAGCGCGGCGGTGTCGGAGCCGCCGCCCTGGGCCATGTCGGCGCGGCCGCCGCCCTTGCCGTCGATCTGGCTCGCCACGTGCGCCACCACATCACCGGCCTTGATGCGGCCCAGCGCCTTGCCGTGCACGCCGGCTACCAGCGACACGCGTCCGTCGGCCGCGCCGGCAAGCAGCACCACGCAGTCGGCGAGCTGCTGCTTGAGCTGGTCCATGCTGTCGCGCAGCGCCTTCGCATCGAGGCCTTCCAGGCGGGCTGCGACGACCTTGATGCCGTCGACGTCCTGCGCGGCGCCAGCCAGGTCGGCGGTGGCCGAGCCGGCGGCCTTGGCGCGCATGGATTCGAGTTCGCGTTCGAGCTTCTTCTGCTTGTCCAGCAGCTGGCGCAGCTTGTCGACCACTTCCTCGCCGCTGGTCGACAGCAATTGGGACAATTCCCCAAGGCGGCGCTCTTCGTCGGTGACATAGGCAAGCGCACCGGCGCCGGTCACCGCTTCGATGCGGCGCACGCCGGAAGCCACGCCGGCCTCGCTGACGATCTTGAACAGGCCGATGTCGCCGGTGCGGCCCACGTGGGTGCCGCCGCACAGCTCGGTGGAGAAGTCGCCCATGCGCAGCACGCGCACTTCGTCGCCGTACTTCTCGCCGAACAGCGCCATCGCGCCGAACTCGATCGCCTGGTTGTAACCCATGTGATGCACTTCGGCCTGCGCGTTGCGGCGTACCTCGGCATTGACCATGTCTTCGATGCGCGACAGTTCCTCGCGCGATACCGGCTTGAAGTGCGCGAAGTCGAAGCGCAGGCGCTCCGGCGCCACCAGCGAGCCCTTCTGCGTGACGTGCTCGCCCAGCACTTCGCGCAGCGCTGCGTGCAGCAAGTGGGTAGCGGAGTGGTTGAGCACGATGGCCTGGCGGCGCGCGCCGTCGACCAGCGCGTCCACCGCATCGCCCACGCGCAGCGGCTGCGCGCCCTGCCACTGGCCGGCATGGCCGAAGAACACACCGCCCATCTTGAGCGTGTCGGCCACGTCGAAGCGGCCGGCGCCGTTGGCGAGGCTGCCGGTGTCGCCGACCTGGCCGCCGGATTCCGCGTAGAACGGCGTGCGGTCCAGGATCACCAGGCCTTCCTCGCCCTGCGCCAGCTGCTGCAGCTGGATGCCGTCGCGCACGATGCCCACCACCTGGCAGCCCTGCGCCGAGATGGCGTCATAGCCCAGGAATCCGGTGGGCTTGAGCTGGCTGGCCAGTTCCGCCGGCATGTTGCCCTTGGCCTTGAAGCTGCCGCCCTTGCGGCCGCGCTCCTTCTGCTCTTCCATCGCGCGGTCGAAACCTTCCATGTCCACCGACATGCCGCGCTCGCGCGCGATGTCGGCGGTGAGGTCGACCGGGAAGCCGTAGGTGTCGTACAGGCGGAACGCGTCGGCGCCGGGAATGCTGCTGCCGGACTTGCCCGCCACTTCGTCGAACAGGCGCATGCCGTGCTCCAGCGTTTCGCCGAAGCGCTGCTCCTCGGTGCGCAGCGCCTCTTCCACGAAGGCCTGCTTCGCGGCGAGGTCCGGATAGGCCGCGCCCATTTCCTCGACCAGCGGCTTGACCATCTTCCAGAAGAAATCGCCGCGCACGCCCAGCATCCAGCCGTGCCGCAGCGCGCGGCGGATGATGCGGCGGAGCACGTAGCCGCGGCCTTCGTTCGAGGGCAGCACGCCGTCGACGATCAGGAAGGAGCAGGCACGGATATGGTCGGCGATCACGCGCAGCGACTTGTTCGCCAGATCCGCCGTGGCGGTGAGTTCGCCGGCCACCTTGATCAGGTGCGCGAACAGGTCGATCTCGTAGTTGGAATGCACGTGCTGCAGCACCGCCGCCACGCGCTCCAGGCCCATGCCGGTATCCACGCACGGGGCCGGCAGCGGCGACAGCGTGCCGTCGGGCGCGCGGTCGAACTGCATGAACACCAGGTTCCAGATTTCGATGTAGCGGTCGCCGTCCTCGTCCGGCGAACCGGGCGGGCCGCCGGCGATGTCCGGACCGTGGTCGTAGAAGATCTCGGTGCAGGGACCGCAGGGGCCGGTATCGGCCATCTGCCAGAAATTGTCGGAAGCGAACGGCGCGCCCTTGTTGTCGCCGATGCGCACGATGCGCTCGGCCGGCACGCCCAGCTCCTTGTGCCAGATGTCGTAGGCCTCGTCGTCGGTGTGATAGACGGTGACCCACAGCTTGTCCGCCGGCAGCTTGAACACGCCGGTCAGCAGCTCCCAGGCGTACTGGATGGCGTCGCGCTTGAAGTAGTCGCCGAACGACCAGTTGCCCAGCATCTCGAAGAAGGTGTGGTGGCGCGCGGTGTAGCCCACGGCGTCCAGGTCGTTGTGCTTGCCGCCGGCGCGCAGGCAGCGCTGCACGTCGGCCGCGCGCTTGTAGGGCAGCTTCTCGCTGCCCAGGAACACGTTCTTGAACGGCACCATGCCCGAGTTGGTGAACAGCAGGGTCGGGTCGCTGGCCGGCACCAGCGAGCTGGACGGCACGATGGTGTGGCCCTTGGAGCGGAAGAATTCGAGGAAGGTGGAGCGGATGTCGGCCGTCTTCATTGCGTGCGGATCGTCGGAGTGGGCGCCGTGGAGGCCACGCCGCGACGCAGCCGGGCGATCAGTCGCTTTCGTCGGCCAACTCGTCCACTTCGGCGTGGGTAAGACCTCTTACTGTGGCGGCGGCAAAGCCCCGACGCAAGAGAAACTGCGCCCGGCGCTGCTTTTCGGCCGGGTCCGATGCGGGTTTGCCGCCATAGCGGCGGCGCAGTTGCGCGGCGGCCGACTCGGCCCAGTCCACCTCCGCGGCGTCCAGCAGCGCGCGGATGCGTGCGTCGGACAGGCCGTGGCTCTTGAGCTCCGCGCGCAGGCGCGCGGGGCCGTAGCCCTGGGCGGCGCGGCTGCGCACCAGCATCTCGCCGAAGCGTTCGTCGTCCTGGTAGTGCTGGGCGCCAAGGCGGTCCAGCGCCGCGCTGGCCTCATCGGCCTCGTAGCCGCCCTGGCGCAGCTTGCGGCCCAGCTCGCGGCGGGAGTGCTCGCGGCGCGCGAGCATGCCCAGGCCCTTGGCGTAGGCCGTGGCCTTGTCCTTTTTCCCGGCGGGTTTCTTGTCGCTGGAGCGGTCTTTCGGCATGCGTGGCTGTACGTCTCAGCAGACCAGGTCGATCAGGCCGAACCAGAGCGCCCCGACCAGGCCGACCACCGCACCGATGGCCAGGCCGACGGCGGCGACCACGGCTTGCGCCACCAGCCGCGCCGTCAGGCTGCGGGGAGCGGGCAGGTTCGGCTCTTGCACGGTGGCCATGCGGGATGTCTCCGGTGGGCTCAAGGCTTGGTGGGCCGGGCGGCGATCCGGTCCGTGATCTGGTCCGCCAGATCGCCGGCGTCCTGCCCGGCCTGCTGGACGGCGTTCAAGATCGCCGGGGCGTCCAGGCCGCCGGGGCGCGAAGCCTCGGACAAAGCCCAGATGCGCGCGGCACGCCGGCCGCTGCGGCAATACAGCAGGATGGGTGCCTGATCGCGCGCCAGGGCGCGACCCAGGGTCTCGACCGCACCGGACGGCACGTCGCCGTGGGCGACCGGGATGTAGTCGAAGCGAAGGCCTTGCTGCTGCGCCGCCTCGCTCATGACGCTGGCTGAGGGCTGTCCGGCGACTTCGTTGTCCGGGCGCAGATCCACCACGGCCCGGAACCCTTTCAATTTGAGCGTGACCAGCTCTTCCGGACCGATCTGCTCGGAAATCCACACGTCCGGTGTCAGCCGCCTGGCATGAACACTCGACGGCAGGCTGTGCCGATCGAACGCAGCCGTCACCAACTCCGCCGCGGCGCCCAAGACCACGGCGACAAGAAAAGTCCAACGCAACTTAGGCATCTTCCCTGCCCTCTATCGCCGGGATCGGCGCGGCCCGGCCAGTATGGCCGGGCCGCGCTGGCGTCGATCAGGCTTCCTCGAGCGCTTCTTCGGACGCCGTGGTCTTGCCGCCGCCGCTCACCAGCAGGCGGGCGCGCAGTTCGCGGTCCACTTCGTTGGCGATGTTCGGATTGTCGCGCAGGAACTGGCGCACGTTCTCCTTGCCCTGGCCGATGCGGTCGCCCTTGTAGCTGTACCAGGCGCCGGACTTCTCGATCAGGTTCTGCGCCACGCCCAGCTCGATGATCTCGCCTTCGCGCGAGCTGCCCTCGCCGTAGAGGATCTCGAACTCGGCCTGGCGGAACGGCGGCGCCACCTTGTTCTTGACCACCTTGACGCGGGTTTCCGAGCCGATTACTTCCTCGCCCTTCTTCACCGCGCCGATGCGGCGGATGTCCAGGCGCACCGAGGCGTAGAACTTCAGCGCGTTGCCGCCGGTGGTGGTCTCGGGGTTGCCGAACATCACGCCGATCTTCATGCGGATCTGGTTGATGAAGATCACCAGGCAGTTGGACTTCTTGATGTTGGCGGTGAGCTTGCGCAGCGCCTGGCTCATCAGGCGGGCGTGCAGGCCGACGTGGGAGTCGCCCATCTCGCCTTCGATTTCGGCCTTGGGCGTGAGCGCGGCGACCGAGTCGACCACCACCACGTCCACCGCGCCGGAGCGCACCAGCATGTCGGCGATTTCCAGCGCCTGTTCGCCGGTGTCCGGCTGCGAGACCAGCAGGTCGTCCACGTTGACGCCCAGCTTGGCGGCGTAGGTGGGATCGAGCGCGTGCTCGGCGTCGACGAAGGCGGCGGTGCCGCCGTTCTTCTGGCAGTTGGCGATCACCTGCAGGGTGAGGGTGGTCTTGCCGGAGGATTCCGGACCGTAGATCTCGACCACGCGGCCGCGCGGCAGGCCGCCCACGCCCAGCGCGATATCCAGGCCCAGCGAGCCGGTGGACACGGTGTCGATGACGTCGTCGGTGCGGTCGCCCATGCGCATGACCGCGCCCTTGCCGAACTGCTTCTCGATCTGGCCGAGGGCGGAAGCGAGCGCCTTGCGCTTGTTGTCATCCATCGTCTTGTATCCCGAATGCGTGAGGAGTGGCGGTTAAGTGGAAAGCATGATGCGCCGGCCGTGTCTCAGGGGCTGCGATCACGCAGACAGGCAGTATCCCATACCGGTCAAGCCTGCCCGTGTAGGCGAACCCTGCTCAGTCGGTCAGCGCCTTGCGCACGCCGGCGAGGGCGGCGGCCACGGTCTGGCGGCGGATCGCCTCGCGGTCGCCGTCGAACTGGAACAGCCGGCCGTGCGCGTAGCCGCCGCGGCGCTTCCAGCCGATCCACACCGTGCCCACCGGCTTGTCGGCGGTGCCGCCGCTGGGACCGGCGATGCCGGTGACCGCCACCGCCATGCCGGCGCCGAAGCGCGCCAGCGCGCCGGAAACCATCTCCAGCACGGTTTCCTCGCTGACCGCGCCGGTGCGTTCGAGCGTGCGCGGATTGACGCCGAGCAGCGCTTCCTTCGCCTCGTAGCTATAGGTGACCACGCCGGCGTCGAACCAGGCCGAACTGCCGGGCAGATCGGTCAGCGCCTTGGCGATCCAGCCGCCGGTGCAGGACTCGGCGGTGACCAGCATGAGCTTGGCGGCCAGCGCGGCCGCGGCGACGTCGCGGGCAAGCGCGGCGAGGTCGGCGTCGGTGGGGACGGACGGCAGTGACATGAAAACTCCGTGGGGAAACGGCCGCATCGGATCGACGACGCGCAGCGGGCTGTTCTACCCCTTATGCGCGCGTGGGCCAAGACTTGACGGGGGCGCCACTTGGCCGTGGCGGTGGCCGCTAGAAATCGTAGCTGCCGCTCAGCAGCACGCTGCGCCGCTCCACCAGCGGCACGAAGCTGTCGTCGAAATCGTCCGCGCGCAGTGCCCGGCCCAGCAGGTTGCGCACGCCCAGGGTCACGCTCCAGCGCGGCGCGCGATAGAAGACGTTGGCGTCCAGGCTGTATTGCCCGGGGTTGCGGAATACGGTCTGGCCGTCGGTCAGCAGTCCGTCGGCGTGGCTGCGCGCATGCACGCCGGCGCCGACGCCCCAGCCGGCCCGCGCCGCCGGATCGAAACGGTAGCTGGCCCATGCGTCCACCCGGTGCCGTGGCGCGCCCGGCACCGGCGAGCCGTCGTGCTTCTCCACCCGCGCGTAGGTGTAGCTGGCGCTCACGTCCAGGCCCGGCGCGAGCCGGCCGTTGAGCTCCGCCTCGACGCCCTGGTTGGTCTGCCCCGGCCCGCGATAGCCGAAGTACGGCGGCTTGGGCGAGATCAGGTCGGTGCTGCGGTCCAGCGCGATGCGGTACCAGGCCACGGTCAGGCGCGCCCGGTCCTGCGCCAGGTCGAACTTGGCGCCGGCCTCCAGCTGGCGCGACAGCACCGGCAGCAGCGGCTTGCCGTTGCGGCCCAGCACGGTGTCGGGCTGGAAGCCGTGCGACAGGCTGGCGTACAGCGCTACGCCGGGCGCCGGCTTGTAGACCAGGCCGAGATTGGGCACCCACTGCACTTTGCGCCGCACCCACGGCGAGCCGTCGCGGTGCTGGGTCGACAGCACATAGGCGGCACGGCGGATCGCCACCAGCGCATTCCAGTGTTCGCCCAGCTGCATGTGGTCCTGCAGGAACAGGCCGCTGTCGGTCACCCACGGGTCGCCGGAGAAGGCGAACTTGTTCATGCCGAACGGATGCAGCTCCTGGTCCGAGGTCAGCGAATCGACCGGCGGCAGCTTCGCCCCGCCCAGGATGTCGATGCTGCCGTCGCCCAGGGTGGCCTGCACGTCTTCGAAGCGGCCGACGCGGGCGCGCGAGTAGTCGAAGCCGAGCATCACCTTGTGGCGCGTGGAGCCGGCGTCGAAGGCCGCGACCAGCTCGTTCTGCAGCGTGTAGAACGCGTCCTTGTAGCGGTATTTGTCAGCCAGCGCGAAGGCGTTGCCGTCGTCCTGGAAATAGATCCACCAGGCCTGCATCGTGCCCACCTCGTCCACGTACTGCGCGCGGCTGCGCAGCGACCAGACGTCGTCGAAAGCGTGCTCGAACAGGTAGTAGTAGCGGGTGGTGCGGAACAGCGCGTGGTCCTGCGCATTGCCCAGCAGCACGTCGCGCGGCGTGGCGGAAGCGGCGCTGTCGTCCGTCCAGGCCACGTGGTCCGGCACCGGAAAGCGGTTGACCATGCGCGACAGGCCGAGGATCCACTGCGTATCGCTGCCGTCCCAGCCCAGCGAAGGCGCCACGAAGTTGGTGCGCCGGCCCGCGTAGCCCTGCGGCGTACGGTCGGTGCGGTCGGCCGAGAACACCAGGCGGTACAGCCAGCGGCCGTCGCGATCGAGCTTGCCGGCGAAGTCGCCGTCCAGCTGCGTGTCGCCGTGGCTGCCCAGCGCCCAGGTCAGCCGGTGCACCGGCGCGGCCTGCGGTTTCTTCATCACCAGGCCGATCAGGCCGCCGAAATTGTTGTTGCTGGAGACATCGCCCAGGATCGACTGCGGCCCGCGCGGCACTTCGATGCGGTCCACCGCCACCAGCGGCGGCAGGTCGCCCACGCCGACCACCGCATTGGGCATGCCGTCGGTCAGCCCGTTGCCGGTGCGGAAACCGCGGATGCGGAACTCCGGCAGGCCGACTTCGGTATCCAGGTATTGCACGCCGGCCAGGGTGCGCAGCGCGTCGGGCACGGTGCGGTCCTGGCGCGCGTCCATCAGGTCGCGCGTGACCACGCCTACCGACTGCGGCAGGTCGGCCGGATCGGCCTCCAGGCGCGCGGAGCCGCTGGCGTAGTCGGCGCGGTAGCCGTTGGCGAACAGCCCGATCGACTGCACCGCCGCCAGGTTGGTGACCGGCACCGGCGGCGGCTCGGCGTGGCCCGGCGCGGGCGCGGCCGCCGGCTTGACCACCACCGTATTGCCGCCGATGAAACGATAGGTGAGCGAGGTGCCGCGCAGCAGCTCGGTCAGCGCCGCCTCGCGGGCGAACGAGCCCTGCACCGGCGAGGAGCGCAGCGAGGCGGCCAGATCGCCGGAAACCAGCACCTGCACATTGGCCTGCCCGCCGTAGGCGATCAGCGCCGGCGCCAGCGGCTGGGCCGCGATGGCGAACGGCTGCGTGGCGGGGACAGCGCTGTCATCACCGGCGGCGGCAAGCGTCCATGGCGACGCCATGATGCAGCCGCAAACGAACAGCCAACCGAAACGCCGCATGTCCCCCGCCGCTTCCCCGACGAAAACCGCGAGTGTGACATGGTCGACAATTCATTAGGAATTGTTCTTATGCGACGGGAGCCGGCATCGATTCAGCCGGATACCCGCCAGGCTTGCGGCTCACTGACGCGCGATCGGCCCCCGGTCGCTCAGCACCACTTCGTCCGGCCGCATCTCGACCCGCAGCGGCAGCACCTGCGGCAGCGCCTCCAGCCAGCGGTCGATGGCGTCGGTGCGGATGGTGCCGGTGAAGGCCAGCGCGGCCAGCTTCGGATCGGCGATGCGTACCGGCCGCTTGCTGTAGCGATTGAGGCTGGCCACCACCACGTCCAGCGGCTCGTTGTCGAACTCCAGGCGGTGCTCGCGCCAGGAGGCGGTGCGCGCCGGATCGGACTGCGCCACCTGCAGGCCCTGCCCCGGCACGTAGACGATGCGCTGACCGGCGGTGGCTTCCTGCACGCTCACGTTGCCGGGCGCGTTGACCATCACGCGGCCCTCGGCCACCTCGATCATCACCCGGTCGCCGCCGCGCCGCACGTCGAACGAGGTGCCCACGTCGCGGATGCGCACTTCGCCCACGCGCACCTCGAACGGCATGTCGTCCGGGGCGATCTGAAAGAAAGCCTCGCCTTCGCTCAGCTCCACCCTGCGCAGGTTGCTGTCGAAGCGCGCGGCGATGCGCGAGGCGCCGCCCAGCGCCACCCTGGTGCCGTCCGGCAGCAGCACGTCCTGGCGCTGCGCCACCTGGCTGGCGTAGTCGCGCGCCACCGTGGCGGTGAGGAAAGTCCAGGCCAGATAGCCGCCCGCGGCCGCCGCCACGAAGCCCGCGGCCAGCGCCATCGGCAGCCATGGACGCGCGCTTTTCTTCGCGCGCGGCGTGGGCAGGCCGCGCCGCAGTACGTCGCGCGAGGCGCCGTCCAGCTGCACCACGTCGTCGGCGAGCGCGCCCAGGCGCTCGAACGCGGCGAGGTTTTCCTCGCGTGCGGACCATGCAATCCATTGCGACAAGGTCGCCTCGGACACTTCCGGCTCGCGCAGGCGCAGCCACCAGTCGGCGGCGGCGCGCAGGCGCGCTTCTTCGATCGTCGTGATGCCGGACATCAGCCTTCCTCCAGCTGGTCGACCCGGGCGCGGCAATGCGCCAGGGCCCGCGTAACGTGATAGCGCACCATGCGCTCGCTCAAGCGCATGGCATTCGCCACCGCGCGGAAATCCAGGCCTTCGATCATGTGCGCCATGAAGGCCTCGCGTGTTTTCGGCGGCAGTTCGCCCAGGGCCTGGCGCAGGCCGTGCAGGCGCTCCACCGCCATGGCGCGGCGCTCCGGCGCGGGCGCGGTCTGCGGCTCGCGGATCGCCACTTCGTCCACCGCCCGGGCATGGATGCCGCGCTGGCGCAGGCGGTCCATGGCCAGGTTGGAGGCGGTGCGGAACAGATAGGCGCGCAGGTCGTCGACGCCTTCGGGACGCTCCAGCGTCAGCATGCGCACATAGGCTTCCTGCGCCACTTCCTGCGCATCGGAAATCGACTGCAGCCGGCACTGCAGGAAGGCCAGCAGCGCGCGGTGATGCGTGCGGCACAGCTCCTCCAGGCGCGCGACGTGCGCGGACGTGCGGGTGCCGGGCTGGTCGGTGGAAGGGCTCACGGTATCCACGCGGGCTCCTGCGGCAAAAAGGGCATGAACGGTGCGGCGGCGCGCGGGGCGGGTGCGGCCACGGCTTCGGCCTGCGGCGCCGCGCGGCCGAGCGCGGCGGTCAGCACGCCTTCCGCGGCCAGGCGCAGCGCCTCGCGGCGCCGGAACGCGGCACGGTGGTGGCTGGGCACGTCGGCCTCGCTCTTGCGCGGCGGCTCCACCGGCAAGGCGAACCAGCCGTCCTCGGCCACGCCATGCTGTTCCGTCCAGAACGCATCGTAATCCGCCTGGAACTGCCCGGCGCGACGGCGGTTCAGCGGATGGGCGCGATTGGCGATGCCGACCACGCGGGCGATGCCGGCGTGGCGCGCGAAGGCGCAGGCCAGGCCCAGCATCAGCTGCTTCGGGCGCAGGCCGTGCATCTGCTTGGTCAGCTCGCGCACCAGCTCGCGCGCATCGTCGCCGCCCGGCCCCTGCAGGCAGCCGATGGCGAGCGCGCGGCCGTCGTCGATCACCGTGCAAACAACGCGATACAGCGTGCGCCCGCCGATTTCCTCCAGATGGATGCCGAGCTCGCCTTCGCAGCCCTTGTCGATCGACGGGCGCAGGCTCAGCACCAGCTCGCTGCCGTCCTTCAGCGCCAGCAGGCCGATCGGCACGCCGCCTTCGACGTAGATGGCGTCGAACAGCGGCGCCGGCAGCCGCGCCAGCATGAAGCGGTAGTGCGAGAGCAGCGCGCGCAGGCGTTCGCGGCGGCGCCACTGGTCGTTGACGAAGCGGTGCAGATGGCGTTCGAACAGGCGCGGATCGCGGCGGCAGCAGGCATGCATGCGCGCATCGCCCTGCACGAAGCGCAGGTAGCCGGTATGCAGCAGCGGCAGGCATAGCGCGCGCGCCAGGTACTTGGCCGCTTCGCGCAGGCGGGCGCGCGGTGCGCGCGGCCAGTCCTGGCGCTGCCGCAGCGAGGCCAGCCAGCCGCGCCCCGGCACGGCGGGCGCCGGGCGGCGCAAGCCCGGCGCCAGCTTCAAGGCGCCGCCATCGGAGACGGTGAGACGGATGTTCAAGCGGAAAGCTCGCGAGTGACCAAAGACCCCCGGAGGACGAACTCGCGCGGCGTTTTTGAAATACCCCGGGATCGCGCCGTGCGTGCGGCCGATAGCTGCCGCGTCAGCGACTTACGTCGGGCTTACGGCATGGCGCCGGAAAGCGGCATGGATCGAAGCTGCCCCAGGCCGTATGCTTCGGCGCTTTCGCTCCATCTTCCCCGGCCGCCGCACTCTTCGCGGCCCGCGCCTGCCCGCCAGCGCCAGCCGGAAGAGCCACCGGATTGCACGGACACCGATGACGGACACGCATCTCGAACACACCCCGCTCATGCGCCAGTACCTGACGGCCAAGGCCGCGCACCCCGAGGTGCTGCTGTTCTTCCGCATGGGCGATTTCTACGAGCTGTTCTACGACGACGCGCGCAAGGCGGCGCGGCTGCTCGACATCACCCTCACCCAGCGCGGCCAGTCGGCCGGCCAGCCGATTCCGATGGCGGGCGTGCCGTATCACGCGGTGGAGAATTACCTGGCCAAGCTGGTGCGCCTGGGCGAGTCGGTGGCGATCTGCGAGCAGATCGGCGATCCGGCGCTGGCCAAGGGCATCGTCGAACGCAAGGTGGTGCGCATCGTCACGCCGGGCACGGTCACCGACGCCGCCCTGCTGGAAGAACGCCGCGACAACCTGCTGCTGGCCATAGCCGCCGGTCCGCAGGCCAGCTACGGACTGGCCTGGGTGGACCTGGGCAGCGGCCGCTTCCTGCTCAGCGAAGTGCCCAGCGCCGAAGCCCTCGCCGCGGAGCTGGCGCGGCTGCAGCCGGCCGAGACCCTGGTCGACGAAGCCGTGGCCTGGCCCAAGCTGGTCAGCGGCCTGCCCGGCCTGCGCCGGCGCCCGCCGTGGCATTTCGACAGCGATGCCGCGCGGCGCGAATTGAACCGCTTCTTCGGCACGCGCGACCTCGGCGGCTTCGGCGTGGACAACCTGCCGCTGGCGATCGCCGCGGCCGGCTGCCTGCTCGGCTACGTGGAAGAAACGCAGAAGAGCGCACTGCCGCACGTCTCCGGCATGTCGGTGGAAAGCGCCAGCGAAACCATCGCGATGGACGCCGCCACGCGCCGCAATCTGGAGTTGGACACGCACCCCAGCGGCCGCACCGAACACACCTTGCTGGGCGTGCTGGACGAAAGCGTGACGCCGATGGGCGCGCGCCTGCTGCGCCGCTGGCTCAACCGCCCGCTGCGCTCGCGCGAGGCGCTGCGCCGGCGCCACCAGGCGATCGGCGCGTTGCTCGACAACGCGTCAATGAACGGCCGCGGTTACGAAAGCCTGCGCGAACGCCTGCGCGGCATCGGCGACCTGGAACGCATCCTGGCCCGCGTGGCGCTGCGCTCGGCGCGTCCGCGCGATCTGTCCACGCTGCGCGACGGCCTCGCCGCCGCACCGCTGCTGCGCGCGGAAATCGCCGCGCTGGACAGCCCGCTGCTGCACGCGCTGGTCGAACGCATCGGCGACCATGCCGACAACGCCGCCCTGCTCGCCGCCGCGGTGGTGCCGCAGCCGCCGGTGCTGCAGCGCGACGGCGGCGTGATCGCCGACGGCTACGACGCGGAGCTGGACGAACTGCGCCGCCTGTCCACGCATGCCGACCAGTACCTGGTCGAACTGGAAGAGCGCGAGAAAGCCGCCAGCGGCATTGCCACGCTCAAGGTCGGCTACAACCGCGTGCACGGCTACTACATCGAGATCAGCAAGGCGCAGTCGGAAAAAGCGCCCACGCACTACACGCGCCGCCAGACCACCAAGAACGCCGAGCGCTACATCACCGAAGAACTGAAAACCTTCGAGGACAAGGTGCTCTCGGCCAAGGAGCGCTCGCTGATGCGCGAGCGCGCGCTGTACGAAGCGCTGCTCGACACACTGACCCAGCGCCTGGAACCGCTGAAATCCGCCGCCGCCGCGATGGCCGAGCTGGACGTGCTGTCCACCCTGGCCGAACGCGCCGCGACGCTGGACTGGAGCGCGCCCACGCTCACCGACGAGCCCGGCCTGCACATCGAGCGCGGCCGCCATCCGGTGGTGGAGAAAGTGCGCGCCGAACCGTTCGAGCCGAACGACCTGCATCTCGACGACGCGCGCCGCATGCTGGTGATCACCGGCCCGAACATGGGCGGTAAATCCACCTACATGCGGCAGAACGCGCTGATCGTGCTGCTCGCGCATATCGGCAGCTACGTGCCGGCCAGCGCGGCGGCGATCGGCCCGGTCGACCGCATCTTTACCCGCATCGGCGCGGGCGACGACCTGTCGCGCGGCCAGTCCACCTTCATGGTGGAGATGAGCGAGACGGCCAATATCCTGCACAACGCCACCGCTTCCAGCCTGGTGCTGATGGACGAAGTCGGCCGCGGCACCAGCACCTACGACGGCCTGGCGCTGGCGCGCGCGGCGGCGGTGCACCTGGCGGCGAGCAGCCGTGCGTACACCTTGTTCGCCACGCATTATTTCGAGCTGACCGAACTGGCCAGCGAATATCCCACTATCGCGAACGTGCATCTGGACGCGGTGGAATACGGCGAGCAGCTGGTCTTCATGCACGCGGTGAAGGAAGGCCCGGCCAACCGCAGCTTCGGCCTGCAGGTGGCGGCGCTGGCCGGCCTGCCGAAGTCGGTGATCGCCGATGCGCGGCGCACGCTGGCGGAGCTGGAGCGCGGCATGCACCAGCAGGCATCGGCGGCGAAGCCGAAGGCGGACAGCTCGCCGCAGCTGGGCCTGTTCGCGCCGGCGGAACCGTCGGCGGCGGAGCGTGCGCTGGACGAAGTGGATCCGGATGCGCTGACGCCGCGCGAGGCGCTGGAGGTTTTGTACCGTCTCAAAGCACTGCTTTGAGACGGTACACCGTGCTGTCTTAAGCGGCTGCCGGCACCGGCGCCGGGAACGGATCGCGCCAGCCCGGCAAGGCCATCAGCCGCTCATGCCAGCGCTCGATGTTGGCGAAGCCCGCCACCGGCAGGCGCGCTTCCTTCGCCCACGGCAACAGCACGCCGGCGCCGAAGTCGGCGATGCTGAGCTGGTTGCCTACGAGGTAATCGCGCGTCGCCAGGTGCGCGTCGAGCACCGCGGCGAAGCGCTTGAAGAAGCCGGTCGCCTCTTCCACCGCCGCGGCATTGGGCTCGCCCAGGCCGGCCCAGGGCTTGATGATGTGCTCGAAGTACAGCGAGCTGCCGTGGCGCGAGAAATGCACCATGTCCCAGGACAGCCAGCGCAGCACTTCCACCTGGCTGGCCGCATCCGCGGGCCACAGATCGGAACCGGCCTGCACCGCCAGGTGCGCCATGATCGCGGTGCTCTCCCACAGCCGCAGCTCGCCATCGACCAGCAGCGGCACCTTGCCGTTCGGGTTCTGCTCCAGGAAGGCCGGCGCGCGATGCTCGCCCTTGCTCAGGTCCACGCGGATGAATTCCACCGGGGATCCCAGGTACTTCGCCACCGCGCAGACCTTGCGCGGATTCATGGTCTCTGCGTAGTACAGCTTCATGGTCGTGCCTCCATAGGTGAGGGGCTCCTGCCCCGGGGGATGGCCACGAAGTCTGCCGGCGAACTTCATATGTTCAAGAACATATTCTGCGGCGGGAGTACGCTTGCGCGGCTTCCCTTCCCCTGCATGACGCCGCCATGCCCTATACCGCCGAACACAAGCAGAAAACCCGCGAGCGCATCGTCGAATCCGCGCGCGAGCTGTTCAATCGCCGTGGTTTTTCCGACGTATCCATCGACGAAATCATGCGGCAGGCGGGGCTGACCCGCGGCGGCTTCTACAACCACTTCAAGGCCAAGGAAGAGCTGTATGCCGAGACGGTCGCGGCCTATATGCACTTCGATCCGTCGCAGCGCTGGAGCGGTATCGAGTTCGACCCGGACGCCAAAGGCACCGCCTGCGCGCAGCAGATGGTGAACATCTACCTGTCCACGGCGCACCTGGAAGATGTCGAAGGCCATTGCCCGCTGGTGGCCCTGCCCGCCGACACGGCACGCGCCGGGCCGCAGGCGCGGATGGCCTACTGCAAGCTGGTCGAGCACATGGCCGGCATGCTCAGCGGCGGCCTGGAAGGCTGCGAGGGCGAGGAGGCGCGCAAGCGCGGCCTGGCCATCACCGCGCTGTGCGTGGGCGGCATGGTGCTGGCGCGCACGATCGACGATCCGGCCTTCGTCGAGGAAGTGCGACTGGCGGCGCGCGAGATGGCCTTGAAGCTGATCGGCCCCGAGGCGGCTTAAGTCATAGCTCGAAGCTATCAGAAAGATCAGAACAATCTAGTTCACCTAAGAAACCCATCTGCGTAGATTGGGACGGCAAGCCAGCCGACGCCAGCCACTCCGACTAGAAGGAATCCCCCTGTGAATCAAGATCCCCACATCGTCACGCCCACCTCCGAGACCGCGCCCGACGCGGGCCAGTCGAAGTGCCCCTTCCATCACGCCGGCAAGACGGGCACCAGCAACAAGGACTGGTGGCCCAACCAGCTCAATCTGAAGATTCTCCACCAGCATTCCCCGCTGACCGATCCGATGGATGGCGATTTCGACTACGCCAAGGCCTTCGGCGAACTCGATTACGACGCGCTCAAGCGCGACCTGCACGCGCTGATGACCGATTCGCAGGACTGGTGGCCGGCCGACTTCGGCCACTACGGCCCGCTGTTCATCCGCATGGCCTGGCATAGCGCCGGCACCTACCGCACCGGCGACGGCCGCGGCGGCGCCGGTGCGGGCCAGCAGCGTTTCGCGCCGCTCAACAGCTGGCCGGACAACGGCAACCTGGACAAGGCGCGCCGCCTGCTGTGGCCGCTGAAGCAGAAGTACGGCCGCAACATCTCCTGGGCCGACCTGATGATCCTGGCCGGCAACGTCGCGCTGGAATCGATGGGCTTCAAGACCTTCGGCTTCGCCGGCGGCCGCCCGGACGTGTGGGAGCCGGAGGAAGACGTCTACTGGGGCACCGAGACCACCTGGCTGGGTGGCGACAAGCGCTATTCCGGCGAACGCGATCTGGAGAACCCGCTGGCCGCGGTGCAGATGGGCCTGATCTACGTGAACCCCGAAGGCCCGGAAGGCAAGCCCGATCCGCTGGCCGCCGCCAAGGACATCCGCGAGACCTTCGGCCGCATGGCCATGAACGACGAGGAGACGGTGGCCCTGATCGCCGGCGGCCACACCTTCGGCAAGACCCATGGCGCCGGCCCGGCCGACCACGTGGGCGTGGAACCGGAAGGGGCGGACATCGAGGAAATGGGCCTGGGCTGGCGCAGCAGCTTCAACAGCGGCAAGGGTTCGCACGCCATCACCAGCGGCCTGGAAGTGACCTGGACCACCACCCCGACGAAGTGGGGCAACGGCTTCTTCGACAACCTGTTCGGCTACGAGTGGGAACTGAGCAAGAGCCCGGCCGGCGCGCACCAGTGGGTGGCGAAGGACGCCGGCGACGTGATCCCCGATGCGCACGACGCCTCGAAGAAGCATCGCCCGACCATGCTCACCACCGATCTTTCGCTGCGGATCGATCCGGCCTACGAAAAGATCTCGCGCCGCTTCCACCAGCACCCCGAGGAATTCGCCGACGCTTTCGCCCGCGCCTGGTTCAAGCTCACCCATCGCGACATGGGTCCGCGCGCGCGCTACCTCGGCCCGGAAGTGCCGGCCGAAGCGCTGATCTGGCAGGACCCGATCCCCGCCGTCGACCACCAGCTGATCGACGCCCAGGACATCGCCGCGCTGAAGGCCAAGGTACTTGCCTCCGGCCTGTCGACCGCCGAGCTGGTCTCCACCGCCTGGGCCTCGGCGTCCACCTTCCGCGGCTCGGACAAGCGCGGCGGCGCCAACGGCGCGCGCATCCGCCTGGCCCCACAGAAGGACTGGGCGGCGAACCAGCCGGAACAGCTGGCCAAGGTGCTGAAGGTGCTGGAGCGCATCAAGCACGAGTTCAATGCGGCGCAGTCCGGCGACAAGCGCGTCTCGCTGGCCGACCTGATCGTGCTGGGCGGCAATGCTGCGGTCGAACAGGCCGCGAAGCAGGCCGGCGTCGAGGCCACGGTGCCGTTCGCGCCGGGCCGCATGGATGCCTCGCAGGAGCAGACCGACGTCGAATCCTTCGCCGTGCTGGAACCGGTGGCCGACGGCTTCCGCAACTTCCTCAAGCAGCGCTACAGCGTGCCGTCCGAGGTGCTGCTGGTCGACAAGGCCCAGCTGCTGACCTTGAGCGCGCCGGAGATGACCGTGCTGGTCGGCGGCCTGCGCGTGCTGGACACCAACGTCGGCCACAGCCGCCACGGCGTCTTCACCCAGCGTCCCGGCACGCTGAGCAACGACTTCTTCGTCAACCTGCTGGACATGGGCACGGAGTGGAAGGCGGTGTCGAAGGAAACCTTCGAAGGCCGCGACCGCAAGAGCGGCGAACTGAAGTGGACCGCCACGCGTGCGGACCTGGTGTTCGGTTCCAACTCGATCCTGCGCGCGGTCGCCGAGGTCTACGGCAGCGCGGACGCCCAGGCGAAGTTCGTGCGCGACTTCGTGGCGGCGTGGGGCAAGGTGATGGAGCTGGACCGGTTCGAGCTGAAGTGATGTTGCCCGCGGCCTGAAAGGCTGGAAAAACGAAGCGCCGCAGCGTGATGACGCTGCGGCGCTTTTTTTTGTCGGGACCAGGCATCCGGCGCAGGTTGGGGTGAGCCGCAGGCGAACCCCAACAACGTGGCGCGCCCCAGGAACCCGGGGTTGGGGTTCGCCTGCGGCTCACCCCAACCTACGCCGCCGTCATACGGCCAGGCCGGACAGGCCGGACGGCAGCTCCTCGCACGGCAGCTCCGGCATCGCCGCCACCTCCACCGCTTCCGCCACACGCGCCGGCAGGCGGCCGGTGCGCACCAGGCGGTCGATGCACACCTGCACCTCGCGCCGGCCGAACGGCTTCTTGAGGAAGTCGTCGGCGCCGAAGCGCTGCACGTAGAACTGCTCGGTGGCCTGCTGGTTGCCGCTGATCATCACGATCGGGATGTCGCGGGTGAGCGGGTCGTGGCGCAGCGTGCGCAGCACGGCGAAGCCGTTGATGCCGGGCAGCACGATGTCCAGGAAGATCAGCGCCGGCTGTTCGGCGCGCGCCACCTCCAGCGCGCTTTCGCCGTCCAGCGCCCGCAGCGTGGCATAGCCTTCCTGGCCGAGCTGCCGGCCGAGCACCGCCAGCAAGGTGGGCGAGTCGTCGACCATCAGCACGCGCGCGCCTTCCGGCGCCTGCAGCCGCACGGCCTCTGCCTGCTCCTGTGCCGCGGCACCGAGCAGGCGCTTGAAGAATCCGATTCCAGACATGATGCGCGGCCCCTTTTCCGCTGGCTGCCGGGGCGGAACGCCATCGCGCCGCGCCGTAGCCGATGCGCATGCTCGCTCAGAAGCGCCGGACAAACTGCGATGCGCTGCTCAGAGAGAGTCCTTTAAGCGTCGCAATTCCCGGCGTTCCTGCTTGTCCGGGCGCCGCAGCGGGCCGGCGGCGCCGACCAGGCGGCGTTGTTCGCGCGCCTGTTCGCGCGCCGCGGCGCTGGCTTCGGTCTCGCGGTACAAGGCCTGTGCCGCTGGGGCCGGGCCGCGCTTTTCGCTCAGCGCCAGCACCTCCACTTCCAGGCGTTCCTCGCCGCGGCTGATGCGCAGGCGGTCGCCGGCGTGCAGGGTCTTGGCGGGTTTGCAGCCGGCGTCGTTGACGTCGATCTTGCCGCCGTCGATGGCCTGCTTGGCCAGGCTGCGGGTCTTGAAGAAGCGCGCGGCCCAGAGCCATACGTCCACGCGCACGGCGTTGAGTTCGGTCGATGCGGTCATGCCGGCATTATCCGCCGAGCAGCAGATTGGCCAAAGGCACGGTGGCGAGCGAGAGCACGATGCCCGCGCCCAGCACGGTATTGGCCAGCGACGGTTCCAGCCCGTGCTCGTCGGCCAGGATCGCCGCCGAGATCATCGGCGCCATCGCCGCCTGCAGCACGCCCACGGTCAGCACCAGGCCGCCCACGCCCGCCGCCACGCCGACGGCCAGGCTGATCAAGGGCGCCAGCGCCAGCTTCCAGGCCAGGCCCAGCGCCAGCGGCGCGGCCTGGCGTTCGCCGAGCCTGAACTTGAACTGCAGGCCCACCGAGAACAGCGCCAGCGGCGTCAGCGTATTGCCGACCGCGCCCAGCACGCCGTCGGCCACCGGCGGCCAGCCGCCCAGCGCACCGACGATGCCGCCCAGCACCAGCGCCAGAAACGCCGGAAAAGTGAGGATGCGCCGCACGATCGCGCCCGTATCGGTGGAGCCGCCCGCGTAGAGATTGGCCACCACCACGCCGGCCGAAGCCAGCAGCGGAAAGCAGCCGAGCTGGTCGGCCACCACCGCCAGGGTCAGGCCTTCGGAGCCGTGCAGGGCCTGCATCATCGGGTAGCCCATGAACGAGGTATTGCCCAGCCCGCACACCAGGGTGAGCGCGCCGACGCGCCCGCGCGACCAGCCCAGCCCGCGCCCCAGCGCGGCGAACAAGGCCCAGGCGCCGAAGAAGGTGATCCACATGGTGGCCACCGGAAACCACAGCTGCGCATTCACCTGCACCTTCGGCACCAGCTGCAGCACCAGCGCCGGCAGCGCGATATTGATCACCCACCAGTTGATGCCCTGCACCGTGCCGGCCGGCGGCCGCGCATGGCGCTGCACCAGCAGGCCGAGCAGGAGACAGGCGAACAGCAGGATCAGGGCGGTCATCGGCACCGGAGCTTGGAGAGAAACCAGGCCGCTAGTTTCGCAGCTTCGCCGCGACCTTCGCCGGCCCGGCGCGAAGGCGCGGTGGAATGCCCATAATCGCCGCACCGTCACCCGACGAAGGCATGCACCGATGAGCGACACGGATGCCCTGGTGATCGGCGCAGGCCCCGCCGGCCTGGCCTGCGCCGCCATGCTCGGCGAGCAGGGCCTGCGCAGCGTCATCCTGGAGAAGGCCGCCACGGTGGGCGCGGTCTGGCGCCGCCACTACGACCGCCTGCACCTGCACACCGACCGCGGCCATTCCGGCCTGCCGGGGCTGCCGATGCCGCGCGACTATCCGCGCTATCCGTCGCGGGCGCAGGTGGTGGCGTATCTGGAAAGCTATGCGGCGCACTTCGAGCTGCGGCCGGAATTCGGCAGCGCCGCGCGCGCCGTTCTGCGCACGGAACACGGCTGGCGCGTGGAAACGCCGAGGCGCGCATGGAACGCGCCGATCGTGGTGATCGCCACCGGCTGGGCGGATTTCCCGCACGTACCGGCCTGGCCCGGGCAGGCCCAATACCGCGGCGACGTGATCCACAGCAGCAGCTACCGCAACCCCGCGCCTTACGCCGGCCGCCGCGTGCTGGTAGTGGGCTTCGGCAATTCCGGCGGCGAGATCGCGCTGGACCTGGCCGATGCCGGCGTCGATACCACCCTGGCCGTGCGCAGTCCGGTCTGCATCCTGCCGCGCGAGCTCCTTGGCCTGCCCATCCTCACCTGGGCGGTCAGCCAGGCCGCCCTGCCGCCAGCCCTGGCCGATGCGCTAAACGCGCCGGCGATCCGCCTCGCCGTCGGTTCCATCGAACGCCTGGGCCTGGTGAAGGCATCCAAGGGGCCGCGCCGGATGATCGCCGAGGACCGCAAGATTCCGCTGCTGGATATCGGCACGGTGGCGGCGATCCGCGCCGGACGGATCAAGGTGCGCGGCGGCATCGGACACTTCACCGCCGAGGGCGTGGCGTTCGAACCTTCGCCTGCTACCGGCGGCAAGGCGGTGACCGAAGCCTTCGACGCGGTGATCCTCGCCACCGGCTTCCGCCCCGACCTGCGCACGCTGCTGCCCGGCACGCCCGAAGCGCTCGATGCACAGGGCCAGCCGCGCGTCACCGGCGCAGCCGCCGCGCCGGGGCTGTTCTTCTGCGGCCAGAGTCCCTCGCCAACGGGGCAGCTGCGCGAGATCGGCATCGAGGCGCGGCGCATCGCCCGGCTCGCCGCGGCCCTGCCGCGTTGACACCGGCCCGGGCCAGGATCACAGTCCGCGCGGGAGGAGGCCGCGACAGCGGCCCGGAGGCCCCCACCCTCCAGCCAAGGAGCCAGCCATGAAGCGCATGCATTTCCTCGCGGTACTGGGCTTGTCGCTCGTCGCCTCGCAGGCGGCGATGGCGAGCGAATCGCTCAGCGATTTTCCCTTAAGAACCCTGCCCGTCCTGGTCAACGTCGACGCCGCGGGCAAGATCACCAGCGCCTCGCCGGCGCGCGAGCTGCCTCCCGTGATGGAACGGCTGCTGCGCACCAACCTGGACGAGATGGTCTCCGGCCCCGCGCACTGGAAGGGCAAGGCGATCAGCAGCCAGTGCATCATCAACGTCGCGCTGCAAGCTTCGCCGCGCGACGACGGCAAGTACGACGCCGGCTTCGCCTATCTGTCCGCGCAGCCGGTGCCGATCGGCCGCTGGCACTGGGTGAACCTGGATGGGCGCCGGCTGATGCTGGCCAATGACGATTGGCCGCGGCGCATGCACGCTCCGCGCTTCGACGGCCACCAGGGCGGGTTCGGCTATCCGACCGGCGCCGAGCGCGCCTTGCAGTCGATGCCGTCCATGAACGCGCCGGCCGGCAATCCGGGCGGTACGCCTCCGGCCAGCCGGGGCCGCTGAGCCTCAGGTCCGAGCCCACAAAAAAAGCCCGCCGTCGCCGGCGGGCTTTTTTCATGCGCGAGCGGATGCTTCGCTCAGCCGAGCAGCACGCGGTTCATGCGCTGCACGAAGCCCGCCGGATCCGGCAGCTGCGCGCCGGCCGTGATCTCCGCCTGCTCCAGCAGCAGGTTGGCCAGGTCGCGCGCCTTGCCTTCGTCGCCCTCCGCTTCCACGCGCTGCAGCAGGGCGTGGCGCGGATTGATCTCCAGCGTCGGCTTGCTCTCGGGCGCGTCGTGCCCGGCTTCGCGCAGCAGGCGGGCCAGATGCGGGGCCATCTCGAAATCCGACAGCGCCAGGCAGGACGGCGAATCGGTCAGGCGCGCCGACACGCGCACGTCCTTCACCCGCTCGCCCAGCAGCTCCTTCAGCTTGTGCAGCAGCGGCTCGGCGGCCTTGCTGGCTTCTTCCTGGCGCTGCTTGTCCGCCTCGTCCAGCGGCAGCTCGCCCTTGGCCACGTTCTGCAGCTTCTTGCCGGCGTATTCGCTGAGGCTGCCGAGCATCCATTCGTCGATGCGGTCGGACATCAGCAGCACTTCGATGCCCTTGGCCTTGAACGCCTCCAGCTGCGGGCTGCCCAGCGCCGCCGCATGGCTGTCGGCGGTGATGTACCAGATGGTTTCCTGGCCCGGCGCCATGCGGCCGATGTAGTCGTCCAGCGACACCGTCTGCGCCGCGCCCTCGCCCTTGGTCGAGGCGAAGCGCAGCAGCTTGGCGATGCGTTCGCGGTTGGCGTGGTCTTCGACGATGCCTTCCTTCAGCGTGTTGCCGAAGGCCTTGTAGAAGGTGGCGAATTTTTCGGGTTCGTCGCGCGCCAGCTTTTCCAGCAGGTCGAGCACGCGCTTCACGCAGGCGCTCTTGATGCGCTCGAGCTGGCGGTTCTGCTGCAGGATCTCGCGGCTGACGTTGAGCGGCAGGTCGTCCGCGTCCACCACGCCGCGCACGAAGCGCAAGTAGTTCGGCAGCAGCTCCTCGGCGGCGTCCATGATGAAGACGCGCTTGATGTACAGCTTCAGGCCCTTGCGCTCGTCGCGCCCGCCCATCATCAGCTCGAACGGCGGCTGCGCGGGGATGTACAGCAGGGTGGTGAAGCTCTGGCTGCCTTCGACGCGGTTGTGCGTCCAGGCGAGCGCGTCGTTGAAGTCGTGGCCGAGCGACTTGTAGAAGCTCTGGTAGTCCTCGTCGCTGATCTCCGACTTGGGCTTGGTCCACAGCGCCGAGGCGGCGTTGACGGTTTCCCATTCCTCGCCCGGCTTGCCGTCCACTTCCAGCGGCATGCGGATCGGGAAGGCCACGTGGTCGGAATAACGGGTGATCAGGGACTTGAGCGTCCACGGCTGCAGGAATTCGTCCTCGCCGGCCTTCAGATGCAGGATCACGGTAGTGCCGCGTTCGGCCAGCTCCAGGCCCTCCAGCGAGTACTCGCCCTTGCCGTCGCTCTCCCACTTCACGCCCTCGCCGGCCGGCGCGCCGGCGCGGCGGGTCAGCACGGTGACGCGGTCGGCCACCACGAAGGCGGAATAGAAACCCACGCCGAACTGGCCGATCAGGCGCGCATCGGTCTTCTGCTCGGCGCTCATCGCCTCCAGGAAGCGGCGCGTACCGGAGCTGGCGATGGTGCCGATATTGGCCACCACTTCGTCCAGGCTCATGCCGACGCCGTTGTCGCGCACGGTGACGGTGCGCGCGGCCGGGTCCCAGCTCACGTCGATGCGCAGCTCGCCGTCGCCGGCCAGGAGTTCGGGCTGGGCGATCGACTCGAAGCGCAGCTTGTCGCAGGCGTCGGAGGCGTTGGAAATCAGCTCGCGCAGGAAGATTTCCTTGTGCGAGTACAGCGAATGGGTGACCAGGTGCAGGACCTGGGCGACTTCGGCTTCGAACTTGCGGGTTTCGGTGGTCATAGTCATGGACGCTGTGTTGGCGTGGATGGCTGATGCGGAACGTTGATGATGTCGAACCATAACAAGGGAGGCGGGCGCCGCGCGCCCGCCTCCCGGGAAAAACCCTGTGCTCAGGCCCGCTGCTGCAGCGCGGCGATGCGCTCGTCCAGCGGCGGGTGGCTCATGAACAGGCGCTGGAAGCCCGAGGCCAGGTGGCCGGAGATGCCGAACGCGGCGATGGTCTGCGGCAGGGTGCTCTCGCCGTGGTTGGCCTGCAGGCGCTGCAGGGCCGAGATCATGGCGCCGCGGCCGGCCAGCTGGGCGCCGGCGGCGTCGGCGCGGAACTCGCGCCAGCGCGAGAAGGCCATCACGATCATCGAGGCGAACAGGCCGAACACCAGCTGCAGCACCATCACCGACACGAAGTAGCCGATGCCGCCGCCGTCGCGCTCGCGCCCGCCGGACAGCCAGCTGTCCACCGCGCGGCCGACCAGGCGCGCCGCCACGATCACCAGGGTGTTGAGCACGCCCTGGATCAGGGTCAGGGTGACCATGTCGCCGTTGGCGACGTGGCCGATCTCATGGGCCAGCACGGCCGACACCTGCTCGCGGTCCATCTGCTGCAGCAGGCCGGTGCTGACCGCCACCAGGGAGCTGTTCTTGCTCATGCCGGTGGCGAAGGCGTTCATTTCCGGCGCGTCGTAGATCGCCACCTCGGGCATGCCGATGCCGGCGTTCTGCGCGTGGCGGCGCACGGTGTCGAGCAGCCAGCGCTCGCCCTCGTTCTGCGGCTGCTCGATCACGCGGGCGCCGGTGGACATCTTGGCCATCCACTTGGACATGGCCAGCGAGATGAAGGCGCCGCCCATGCCGAACACGGCGGCGTAGGCCAGCAGGCCGGGCATGCCGCCCAGCCCGCGCGAGGCGGCCCACTGGTCGATGCCGAGCAGCCGGCACACGATGCTGAGCAGGAACAGGACGGCGATATTGGTAAGCAGGAACAGTGCGATGCGACGCATGGCTGTCTCTCTGGGCAGTCATGAAAAGGGAATGCGGCGAGGCCGCACGCAAGTAATCGTGGCAAAGCGTACCGGTTTCAAGAGCGGCCGCGCCGCTGCCCCCTACAATGCATGGATGACCTATCGCGGACGCTTCGCCCCCTCTCCGACCGGCCAACTCCACTTCGGTTCCCTCGTCGCCGCCCTGGCCAGCTGGCTGTGCGCGCGCCACGCCGGGGGCCGCTGGCTGCTGCGCATGGAGGACATCGACCCGCCGCGCGAAGTGCCCGGTTCGGCACGCGGCATCCTCGACGCCCTGCCCGCCTTCGGACTCGTCGCAGATGAACCGGCCTTGTTCCAATCACATCGCCTTGACGCTTACGAAGCGGCCTTCGAGCAGCTGCGCGAGCGCGACCAGGTCTTCCCCTGCTGGTGCAGCCGCGCCGACCTGGCCGCGGCCGGCGGCATGCATCGCGACGGGCGCTGCGTGGCGGCGCCGGATCCGTCGCGCGCGCCGGCCTGGCGCTTGCGCGTGCCTGACGTGGAGGTGGGCTTCGTCGACGGCCTGCAAGGCCCGCAGCGGCAGAACCTGCGCGAGTCGGCCGGCGATTTCGTGATCAGGCGGGTGGAAGGCTTCTACGCCTACCAGCTGGCCTGCGTGGTCGACGATGCCTGGCAGGGCGTCACCCAGGTGGTGCGCGGCAACGACCTGCTCGATTCCACTCCGCGCCAGCTCTGGCTGCAGCGCTGCCTGGGACTGGCCTCGCCGACCTATCTGCACCTGCCGCTGGCGGTGGATGCGCAGGGGCACAAGCTCTCGAAGTCTGAAAATGCGCATCCGGTCGATCCGCGCGATCCGCTGCCGGCCCTGCGCCGCGCCCTGCGTTTTCTCGAACTTCCCTGCGGGATGGAAGCGAACCATCCCGAGGCCTTGCTGTCCCAGGCGCTCGCGCATTTCGATCCCACGCGTTTGCCGCACTGCAGCGAACGCCTGGCCTGCTGAAGCGCTGCCTTCCGGCCGCATAAACCGCTATAAAGACCGAGCCGCCACGGCGCAGCGCATCGCGCGCATGGCGGTTTCCTTACGTCGACGAATTGCCATGTTTCCCTATCAACATGGCCAGGCAACACTGGTTCGGCTTTCTCGCACTCTTCGCGCATCTATGGAGACAACGGCATGACGCAGCGCACGGCATTGGTCACGGGTGGCACGGGCGGCATCGGCACCGCCATCGTTCGGTATCTGGCCCGCCAGGGCCATCGCGTCGCCACCAATTACCGCGACCCGGCCAAGGCTGAGGCGTGGCGCGCCGCGATGAAACAGGAAGGCTACGACGTGGTGCTGGTGCAGGGCGACGTGTCCGATCCGGCTTCGTGCGAAACCATGGTGCGCGAGATCGAGGCGCAGGCCGGCCCGGTCGAGATCCTGGTCAACAACGCGGGCATCACCCGCGACACCACCTTCCACAAGATGAGCTACCAGCAGTGGATGGACGTGGTGAACACCAACCTCAACGCCTGCTTCAACGTCACCCGCCCGGTGATCGACGGCATGCGCGGGCGCAAGTGGGGCCGCATCGTGCAGATCAGCTCGATCAACGGCCAGAAGGGCCAGTACGGCCAGGCCAACTACGCCGCGGCCAAGGCCGGCATGCACGGCTTCTCCATTTCGCTGGCGCAGGAGAACGCCAAGTTCGGCATCACCGTGAACACGGTGTCGCCGGGCTACGTCGCCACCGACATGGTGATGGCGGTGCCGGAGGAAGTGCGCGAGAAGATCGTGGCGCAGATCCCGGTCGGCCGCCTGGGCAAGCCTGAGGAGATCGCCCATGCGGTGGCCTTCCTCACCGGCGAGGAGGCGGCGTGGATCACCGGCACCAACCTGGCCATCAACGGTGGCCATTACATGGGCTGGTAAGAGCGTTGCGTCTTCTCAAATAGCACGAAGCCGCCATCCCGGCGCGGGCCGGGATGGCGGTGAGGAAAATCGAACGGCGCGCTGCGGGCGCGCCCCCTGGCGGGCAGGCCTTGGGCCTGCCCGTTTGCATTTCGATGCGGACGCCGCCGCCCCGGCCATGTGGCGCATTTGTGCTACATACCGCGCCCGTTCGAGGCGATAGCGTCGCCCCTCCGTGGTTGCACCCGGCATCGGCCGGGCGACCGTCATCACCCAGGGGAATGCCATGTCCGTCGATGCGAAAGAAGTTCTTGCCACGCAGTCGCTCCATGCAGCGGCCGGTCCGGGCGCCGCCGATCCGTTCGGGACTGCCAACAGCCGCGTACTGTTTCGCGACGAAGGCCTTGGCGTGCTGACCTGGTCCAGAAACGATGCGCGAGCCAGGTTCAACGCGCATCTGTTCAAGGACAATCGACAGCTGAAAGAGTCGAAGTCCCACGACTTCGACGCCGCCGATGGCACATCGGATGCTTATCTGCGCCATGCCGTCGCCGTGGGGCGGGTCATGACGGACGACTACGACGAATGTTTTGCGCTCAAGCGCCATGCGCTGGTGAAGATCAATAACCAGCATGCCCGGGTCACGTGGACGATCTCCAATCTTGGCGGCGCCGCCGCCGCGGCCGGCACGGCGCTTCCCTCCTTCACCTTCACGGACAACGTCGACCTGCGTGCCGACCACATGCATATGCAGACCCCGGGGGCCCTGGCGATTGCCGACCTCGACGGCCTGGTGATCGGCGGCCGCACGCGCGACGAGATCATTACCGTGCGCGAGACCACCGGCAGCGACCTGACGCTGGAAGTGTTCAACTTCGCATGGGGCCTGCCGGGCTCGCACACGGCGATCCGACTGCCGGATCCGCTGGCTTTCCTGCCTCGCCTGGGCGAGTCGCAGCGCCGGCCCGGCACGGTGATCGTGAAGACGGGCGACTTCAGCGGCAACGGCAAGCGGCAGATCCTGGTGGTCTACCACGCGGCGGAACGCGCGAACCCCGAGAAGATCCGTATCCAGGCCGTCGTCTATGACTACTCGGTCGATGCCGACAGGCGCACGGCCAGCCTGGCGCAACGCGAGAAGATCACGGTCGCGGACAACGTCACGGGCAATACGGGGCTGGACGTGGCGGTGGGCGATTTCCTGGGCCTGACCGGACAGCGCAGGATCGATGGCGTGCTGGTCGGCCTGGGACGCGAGCAGGTAGCGGTGATCTATCACGCCGACGGCCGCCGCAGCGGAAACAACGACAACATCTGCAACCTGATCGTCACCATGCTCGATCGCGATCCGTACTACGCCGCCAAGGAGGGCGCGGTGCTGGCGGTGCGGCACCACCACAAGGCGGTCAACCGGGACGACTTCCGGGCCCGCCACACGACGCCGGATCCGGTCTTTCTGCAGGGCCCGAGAAAGCAGGTGTTCGCGCTGGCCGCAGGCCAGTACCGGCTGGACCCGGCCAAGGGCTACACGCTCGGCCGCAAACAGCTGGCGGTGGTGTATTCGGTGCTGGCCACCAATCGGGGAAAGTTCGACTTCTACGAAGGGACTTACAACTACGTCAAGGCGGTCGGCTTCTCCATCTCGGCGGCGCAGGCCGGAGGCGATGGTTCGGCGGCGCCGGCGTGGAACTTCGCCTGGTATGGACAAGTCCAGACCCAGGACACCGGCGAATTGATCGTCCAGCTCGACGCCAAGGCGGCCAATCTGTTCGACGGCCAGCTCAATCCACCGTCGCCGACCGACACCCTGGCAGTGGCCAGCCTCACCAACAACGGCTCAGGCAAGCCCGGCGTGGTCACGCTGCACCGGGGCACGCTCAACATCGATGGCGACCAGGGGATCACCGTCGCCGGCTATGACGAGAAGAACGCATCGAGCGATCCCGGATTCGACAACGCCAGCAACACCGGCATCGCCATCGTTGCCTACGATTTCAAGGGGCGTTCGACCCGGCTGGCGCCGCCGGTGCGCATCACCATCAACAATATCGTCAGCACCAATTACATCCTGCAGGAGCCGCCCAAGCATATCGACTACCTGCCCAACAACGATCCGCCGAGTCCGCTGGGCATCGTCAACGTCAGCCTCCAGGCGGGCTTCAACGTCACCTATACCGACGAGCAGAGCAAACAGGTGACCACTACCCACACCAGCACCGTGGCGAACACCTTCAACCACAGCGACGAGCTCACCATCGGCGCGGGCGTCACGATGGGCGACGTCAAGAAAACCGGCATGTCGTTGAACGTGACCGAGACCGTCAAGTTCGGCTATGCCTACAACGAAAAAAGCACCGAATTCAGCAGCGCGGTCAGCAGCCTTTCCACCAAGCTGTCGGCAAGCACCAACAGCGACGACGCGCTGAGCTATGTGCTGCGCACCGTGGACATCTATCGCTACCGCTTGCTCGGCCGCACCGCGGACAACGGCGACTTCGTATTCGTCGATATTTCGATGCCGCGCCCGTTTCCGCAGCAGGCGGTTTCCTGCGACGGCAGCACGCTGCCGGACGTCTACCAGCCCACCCATCAGAACGGCAACGCTCTGAGCTATCCGGTGCTGGCGCCGGGAATGAACGTCGCCTACGCGCCCGCCGACATGGGCGAAATCCGCCGCCCCGGCGACACGCCCGGGCAAACCGTCACGGTGACCGAACCGCTGACCACGCCGATCCTGTATTTCTGCAACGGCAACAGCGAAACCCAGGACATCAGCTGGAGCACCACGGCGGCCGGCACCTCGAGCTTCGAGTACAGCAAGACCCTGAGCGGCAGCTCCGACACGACGGTCTCGTTCGAGGCGAACGCCGACTATCTCGTCATGAGCACGAACTTCAAAGCCAGTTTCAAGACCTCGACGGGCGGCAGCCACGGCTGGAACAACCAGCGCCTGGAGAACATCACCGGC
The DNA here is from genome assembly GCF_011759495.1 of Dyella sp. SG562. NCBI lineage: Bacteria > Pseudomonadati > Pseudomonadota > Gammaproteobacteria > Lysobacterales > Rhodanobacteraceae > Dyella > Dyella sp. SG562. Next base: position 304,341 of record NZ_JAAOYS010000003.1, on the reverse strand, counting down.
GCGCGCACCCGCAAGCTGCTGCTGACCAAGCCGAGCTTCAACAAGAACATGGGCTATGCGTTCCAGCCGCTGTTCTACGCGACCAAGGACGGCACCCTCAAGATGTCCAGCGCCACCAGCTTCACCGAGGGCGTCGGCCAGGAGTGGTGGGCGAAGACCTATGCCGCGCCGGACGCCGCGCTGAATCTGCCGTATCGCTTCCTGCCGGATGGCTCGGGCTTCAACACGCTCGACAATGCCCGCCGCATCCGGGGCGGCCTGGCCTACTACGCGACCCCGAGCAAGACGACCGGCCTGCTTACGCCGGTGTCGGGTGCGGTGGCGCCGGGCGCCAAGCTGATGCTCGAGGTGCGCGTGCATAACTTCAGCCTCGGCAGCAAGCTCGGCCTGGCACCCGACGGCGCCAGCAAGCCGGTCAAGGTGCGCTTCGACTACGTCGAGGTCGACAGCATCTCGCGCGAGGAAACCGGCGCCCGCGTCACCATCGGCACCGCCGCCGTCGAATTCCTCGACGCGAACCTGGCCGATCCGTCGCGTCCGCATCCCGACAGCCAGCGCTCGGCAGCCGATGACAAATACGTGATTCCGCCGCGCGGCATCGGCCGGGCCCGTTGCGCGTTCGAACCGCCCGCGCTGCCGGCGGGCAGCACCCGGCGCGAATACCGCATCTACGCCGTGGTCGATCCCGACAACGAGATCCGCTGGAAACGCGCGGACGGCACGCTGGCTCCGCAGACGCACGTGCGCCATACCGATTTCGCGGTGATCCGCCTGCGCAATATCCCGCTGCCCGGCGTCAAGTACACGATCGTGCTGCAGGACCAGCAGAAGCGGGTGCTGGATACCGTGCAGTACATCAGCCAGGGGGGCGGCAGCCAGGCCGAAGTGCTCAATGCGCTGGCTGCGGCGCTGCAGAAGTCGGCGGCATTCAAGAACGCGGGATTGCAGCTCAACCCCGACGCGCTGACCTCGTCGGCCTCGGTGATCCGCATCTCCAGCAGCACCGGCAACGCCAAGGTCAAGCCGGGCAACGAATACCGCTCCGGCGTGGTGCTGGCGGACAACAGCGCCGTCTACTTCGTGCCGACCGTCGAAAGCACCAGCGGCCAGGCGACCACCCACAACGCCATCAGCATCACCAACGACAGCCCGGCGCAGAACAAGGAGGGATGGTTCCCGCTGGTGGTCGCGTCGACGGCGCTGCGGGCCACGTCGGCACCCGCCGCGCCCGCCCTGCTGACGCTGCCGGCCAGGCCGCTGGCGGTGCGCAACGCGCATGGCGAACTGGTGTCCGACCACGCGGAGCTGCCGGGCGGCCGGTACGCCGGTTTCCGCATCAGCGTCGGTGCCGACCCGGTGCAGCGTGCCGATGGCTGGGCCGAGGTGTTCCTCGGCGATCCGCAGCACGGTGGACAACTGCTGGGCATGACGGCGTTGAGCGCGCTGGCCGGGGGCGAGCCGGATCACGCCTGGGGCGAATGGCTGATCCCGCCGACGCCGGGCAGGTTCCCGCTGTTCGTGCGGGTGACCGGCGCCAACCGCGTCACCGCCAAGGCCATGGAACTGACGATCCTGGCCTAGCCCACGGAAGAAATGCGCCATCGCCCTGGCATGGCCAACCACGACAACCGGCGGCTTCAGGCCGCCGGTTTCTTTTCCAGCAGCTTCTCCAGCACCTTGCCCGCCGCGGCAAAGGCGAAGGTGCCGGTGACGTGGGTGGCCGCGCCCAGGCCGCCGCCGCAGGCCAGGTTCAAGGCATCGCCGCCCGGCGGACGCGTGCCGCAGACCGTGCCGTCCGCCTGCGGGTACTGCACGTTCTGCAGCGAGTACACCGCCGACACGCCGAAGTAGCGGTCGGGATTGCGCGGAAAGCCGAAGTCCTGGCGGAGCTTCTTGCGGATCAGGCTGAACATGGCGTCGTGCTCGGTGCGCGAGAGGTCGCGCACGCGGATCATGGTCGGGTCGGTGCGCCCGCCGGCCGAACCCACGCTCACCACCGGCAGCTTGCGGCGGCGGCACCAGACGATGGCTTCGAGCTTGACGCGGAAGGCGTCGCAGGCGTCGAGCACCACGTCGTAGCCGCGGTCCAGCAGTTCGTCGAGGGTGGACGGGGTGAGGAAGCGTTCGATGGCATCGATCCGGATGGCCGGGTTGATCGCCTTGGCGCGCGCCGCGACCACCTCGACTTTCGGCTTGCCGTACTCGCCATCCAGCGCATGCAGCTGGCGGTTGGTATTGGAGACGCAGACCTCGTCCGCATCGATCAGGGTCAGCCGCCCCACCCCGCTGCGCGCCAGCGCCTCGGCCGCCCAGGAGCCGACGCCGCCGATGCCGATCACGCAGACGTGCGCCTGCCGCAGGCGCTCCACGCTGCCCACGCCGTACAGGCGCTCCACGCCCTGGAAGCGTTCGGCGGGAAAGGCCACGTCGTTCATGCGCGCGCTCCGCGGCGGGTCGAAGGAATCATGTACATGGGGTGGATCGTTCGGTGCGTAAAGCCCGCCATTTTAGCGGGAGCGGACGGCGGGCGCCGCGAGGCCGCGTGCTAACCTCGCGGACGGTCCGTTTCATAGCAGGAATCAGGCAAAGCATGCGCGCAGCACTTCTGATCGTCCTCGGCCTGGCCATCGGCATCGTCGGCACCGTCTTCGCCATGAACGCGCTCAAGCAGCGCAATCCTTTCCCGCATGCGGTGATGGACGTGATGGCGCACCACTCCGGCGCGCTGCGCAACGCGGTCAAGGGCCAGCGCTGCGAAGCGGCCGCGAATGCCGTGCATCTGCAGCGGCTGCTGTCGACCTCGTCGGACATCGTCCCCGCCTTCCCCGGCATGGACCAGGGCTTTATCGACGAGGCCAACCAGCTGCATACCCAGCTGCAGGCCGCGGTGCAGGCCGCCCCGGCCGATTGCGCGGCGCTAGCGGCGGCGCTCAAGCCGGTGGGGGAGACGTGCCAGTCGTGCCACCAGAAATACCGCTGAAAACCAGCGTAGGTTGGGGTGAGCCGCAGGCGAACCCCAACGTTGCCGCATCGTTGGGGTTCGCCTGCGGCTCACCCCAACCTACAATTTCACTCGTCCGCGCAGCACGTCCCAATACATCACCCAGTCGCCCATCAGGCTGTACAGCGGGTGGCGGAAGGTGGCCGGGCGGTTTTTCTCGAACACGAAGTGGCCGACCCAGGCAAAGCCGTAACCGGCAACGGGCACCAGCCACAGCCAGGCGAGGTGTCCGGTGATCACGGCGAACGCGACCACCGCCAGCACCAGGGTGCTGCCGGCGAAATGCATGCGCCGGCAATTCACGTCGCTGTGTTCGCCCAGATAGAACGGATAGAACTCGCGGAAGCTGGCGTAAGCGGACATGCGGATTCCCTCTGGCATCGCTGCAGCCTAGCGCCGCGCCCCCGCGGGCGCATGCGCGGACGCAGCATCAACGCACCGGCAGCGGAATGAATTCTTCCTCGTCGCCGGCCACCTTGCCGTAGCGCTGCTCCTGCCATTCCAGCTTGGCCTGCTCGATGCGCTCCTTGCGGCTGGATACGAAGTTCCACCACAGATGCCGCTCGCCATCCAGCGGCGCGCCGCCGAACAGCATCACGCGGCTGCGCGTGGCGGCCTTCAGCGGGGCGGCGGTGTCTCCCGTCTGCACCGCCGTGTGTGTGGCGGGTACGTTCAAGCCGCCCCAGCTGACTTCGCCGTCGATCACGCAGACACCGCGTTCGACGTGCTCGTCCGGCCAGGGCAGCTCGGCACCGGCTTCCAGCGTGGCCTCGACGAAGAACATCGGCGCGAACACCTTCACCGGCGAGCGTTGGCCGTAGGCCGTACCGGCGATCAGCACCAGCTCGGCGCCGGGCCGGCGGATGCGCGGCAGCGCATCGGCGCCGTGATGGTGGAACTCCGGCTCCACTTCCTCGTCATGCCGCGGCAGCGCCACCCACACCTGCACGCCGTGCATGCGCTGGCCGTCGCGGCGCTCGTCCGGCGGCGTGCGTTCGGAATGGGCGATGCCGCGGCCGGCGGTCATCCAGTTCACTTCGCCGGGGCGGATGTCGGCCAGGCTGCCGACGGTGTCGCGGTGGCGGATGGCGCCTTCGAACAGCCAGGTCACGGTGGCCAGGCCGATATGCGGATGCGGCCGCACGTCCATGCCCTTGCCCGGCGCGAAGGCAGCCGGCCCGATCAGGTCGAAGAACACGAACGGCCCCACATGGCGGGCCTGCAGCACCGGCAAAAGCCGGCGCACGGTGAAGCCGTCGCCCAGGTCGTGCAGGCGGCCCTCGATCAGCAGCGGGTTCTGGTCCACGTCGTTTTTCCTGGTTACCAAGCCCGCCGATATTGCACCGGCGCGTCGATCGACGCACCCAGCTGCTGCGCCGCGCGGCGCGGGAAATACGGATCGCGCAGGCTTTCGCGGGCGATCAGCACGATGTCGGCGTCGTCCTGTTCGACGATGCGCGCGGCCTGCTCCGCTTCGGTGATCAGGCCTACCGCGCCGGTGGCGATGCCCGCCTCGCGGCGGATGCGCGCGGCGAACGGCACCTGGTAACCGGGGCCGAGCGGAATCTTGACGTGCGGCACCAGGCCGCCGCTGGAGACGTCGACCAGGTCCACGCCCAGCGCCGGCAGCTCGCGCGCCAGGCGCACGCTCTGCTCGATGTCCCAGCCGCCTTCGTGCCAGTCGGTGGCGGAAATGCGCACCCACAGCGGCAGTTCCGCGGGCCACACCTCGCGTATCGCGGCGATGATCTCGCGCAGCAGGCGCGTACGGTTTTCGAAGCTGCCGCCGTAGGCATCCTGGCGATGGTTGCTCAGCGGCGACAGGAACTGGTGCAGCAGATAGCCGTGCGCGGCATGCAGCTCGATCAGGCGGAAGCCGGCGGCGAGCGCGCGTTCGGCGGCGCGGCGGAAATCCTCGATCACCTGGCGCAAACCCGCGTCGTCCAGCGCCTGCGGGGTGTGCCAGTCGTGATCGAACGGGATCGCCGAGGGCGCCACCGTCGTCCAGGCTCCTTCGCGCAGCGCGCCGCCGCCCTCCCAGGGGCGCTGCGCGCTGGCCTTGCGGCCGGAATGGGCCAGCTGGACGCCGGCGATGGCGCCCTGCATGTCGATAAAGCGGGTGACCGGGCGCCAGGCATCGCGCTGCGCGTCGTTCCACAGGCCGACGTCCTGCGGCGAGATGCGCCCTTCCGCGGACACCGCCGTGGCCTCGGCGATCACCAGCGCGGCGCCGCCGACGGCGCGGCTGCCCAGGTGCACCAGGTGCCAGTGGTCGGGCATGCCGTCGACGGCGGAGTACTGGCACATCGGCGCGACGGCGATGCGGTTGCGCAGCGTGAGGCTGCGCTGGACGAACGGGGTGAACAGTTTCATGGGCAGATGCCGGCAAAGAATCGAATCCGCCACATGCCGGCGAAAGCTCCCCGCTTCAAGAGGCGGCTTGCGCCCGGTCGCGGCGCAGGACCGGCGCCAGGCCATCGGCAATGGCCACGGCGACCGCGGCCGGCTGCTTCATCCAGGCGAAGTGGTCGGCCGGGACGCCCAGTTCGTCGGGATCCAGGACAGCGCGCATAGGCCGGGCCTGCGGCATCTTCGCCAGCAGCCAGTCCAGCGAGGCCTGGGGGCCGAGCCAGTCGTCGCGCAGGCGCAGGGCCAGGATCGGCAGCCGCACGCGCGCCATGGCGCTTTCCAGGTCGTCCGGCAGGCCGGCGGCGGCGTAGCGGCCGGTGCGGCCGCTACGCGCCCAGTCGGCGATCACGCCGCGCGCCTCGTTGCCGCCGAAGCCCAGGCGCCGCCCGGGCAGATGGCCGACCAGGCCGGCCAGCACGGGCGCCAGCGCATAGGCCGCACCGATCAGCGCGCCGCGGCGGAAACGCCGCCAGTACGGCGAGCCGCTGGCCACCAGCACCAGGGCCTCGAAGTCCTGCGGATGCAGGCCGGTATAGAGCGAGCCGAGCTGGCCGCCCAGGCTGTGCCCGCCGATGGCGCAGGGCAGGCCCGGGCAGCGTTCGCGCGCCGCGGCCAGGCCGGCGGGGAGATCGAGCTGCAGCAGTTCGCGATAGCCCCAGTCGCTGTGCCGCCCGGCGCGCCGGTTGCTGGAGCCGATGCCGCGCCATTCGTGCAAGGCCACCGCGATGCCGCGCGCGGCCAGCGCCTGCGCCAGCGGCAGGTAATGCCGCGCGGCCACGCCCATCGCCGGCAGCCAGTACAGCAGGGCCGACGGCGCCTGCGCGGGAAGCGTCAGCAGCAGCTCGGAAGATGCGCCATCGCCGGCCGTGGCGGGCGCGATGGCGGTCGGTAGCTCGGCCGATGCTTCCTGCACAGGGCACTCCGTCAGCGGAAAAACGGCAGGCTAGCACGCGTTCCCGTGCAGGCGGCGCGCAAGAAAAAGGCCGGCTTGCGCCGGCCTTTTTCGTTCGGTTCGACCTGAAGATCAGGCCGGCATCACTTCCTCGGCCTGCAGGCCCTTCTGGCCGTTGACCACCTTGAAAGTCACCGTCTGACCTTCTTTCAGGCTCTTGAAGCCCGTGCCCTGGATCGCGCGGAAGTGGACGAAGACGTCCTCCTTGCCGTTTCCCCTGTTGATGAAGCCAAACCCCTTGGCATCGTTGAACCATTTCACCGTGCCGGTTTCACGGCCATTACCTTCCGACATGACTTACTCCAATCGATTCGATTTGAGACAAGTCAGCCTCCCCCTTACGGCCGACGACTTACTGGGCTGCAGGGAACCGGTGAAGCGATGCGAGGCAAGGGCCGGGACATCGGGCACGCGCGTGGCCAGCGAACACAGTGAAGCGAGCATAGCCGATTTTTTTTCAAGGATAAGTGATGCCGCCGGAGCCCATGAACAAAGAAAGCCGGGCATCGCTGCCCGGCTTTCGTTCTTTGCGGCGGTTTTTACCCCGACCTCTCAGGCAGGCGCCACGTCCTCGGCCTGCAGCCCCTTCTGGCCGGTGACCACCTTGAAGGTGACCTTCTGGCCTTCTTTGAGGCTCCTGAATCCGGAACCCGAAATCGCGCGGAAATGCACGAAGACATCGGGACCGTTTTCGCGACTGATGAAGCCGAACCCCTTGGCGTCGTTGAACCACTTCACCGTGCCGGTTTCACGATTACCATCCGACATGACTCACTCCGATCGAATCGACACTGAGACAGGCCGGTCTCCCCCTTGCGACCGACGACTTACTGGGCATGCAGGGAATCGGTGGAGCGATGCGGGTGAAACCGTACATCGGGGCACGCGTGACCTGACAAACACAGTGGCCCGAGCATAGCGGATTTTTCGCACGGGTATGTGGGAAGACCCCATGCCGAAAGGCGTAAAAAAAGGCCGGGCATCGCTGCCCGGCCTTTTCAATCGATCAAGAATGCCTTGGATCAGGCCTTCTGCACTTCGTCGGCCTGCAGACCCTTCTGGCCCTGCACGACCTTGAAGCTGACCTTGTCACCCTCGGCCAGGCTCTTGAAGCCGTTGCCCTGGATGGCGCGGAAGTGGACGAAGACGTCCGGGCCGTTGTCACGGCTGATGAAGCCGAAGCCCTTGGCATCGTTGAACCACTTGACGGTACCGATCTGACGATCAGACATGTGAAACACTCCTAAAGGTTTTGATTGAGGCTCAGCCGTTCCTTCGGAACGGCCGACTTACTGAGCTGCTAAGGAAAACCCTAGGGGTGAGGCGATGAAGCGGATCGCTGATCAGCGGCATCGGGTCACAAAACAGGTGACCCCGGCAAACACAGTCCGCACATCATAGCTGTTTCAAAGGGCGGAAAGCGAATAACGGGGTGCACGGGGAAAACTGAACAGAAATAATCACGGCAGCATTTCCGCCCGTTCTTCACCCAAAACGCCATTCGATTCAGCTTTTCTTTACGACGCTCAGTGTCTATTGCGACTGCCTTTTGGCAACCGGGCGTTGCTCAACTTTCCATATCGCGGCACGGCCCGCCCGGGGCCGACAGTCAAGGAGATGCTCATGACCAGACTTCCCTCGCGCCTCGCCCTGCTCGTGCTCGCCGGCGGACTTGTCCTGGCCGGATGCAACGACAAAACCACCCGACCCAGCTCCAGCGGGAGCTCCACCACAACCACCAGCAGCAGCCGCGGCACGGCGCCCGCCAGCACCACCCGCGCCCCCGCCAGCAAGCCGAAAACAGCGCCCAGCCAGGCCTTGCCGGACCAGACCGGCATCCCCGCCTGCGACAACTATCTGAACACCTATATCGCCTGCCACCAGGCCGCGGCGATCTATCCGGCGGACCAGATCGAGGGTCGCTACGAGGCGATGCGCGAAAGCCTGCTGCGCGATTCGCTGGACCCGGATATCCGCCCGCAGCTCGGCAACCGCTGCACCTCGCTGGCCAACCAGCTGCACCAGGCCCTGCACGGCAAGGCCTGCGCGCCGCAGCCGGTGGTGCCGGCCAGCGGCGGCTCGCACTGAGCCGTCAGTCCATGGCGCGCCAGTGCGCGCGCAACGCTGCCGCCACGCTTGCGGGGCGGCAGCGGCCGAGGCGGATCTTCGGGGTGCCGTGCCAGCGCGCGGTTGCCGCGATCGCCTCGGCCACGTCGGCGATCCAGGCCGGCGTCGGCGTTTCGCCCTCTTCCAGGTAAAGCGCCTTCACCTCAAATACACATTCGGCTCGATGCGCCTTGGCATCGAGCCGGCCCACCAATTGCCCGCGGCGCAGGATCGGCAGCACGTAATAGCCGTAGCGGCGCTTCGCCGCCGGCACGTAGCACTCGATGGTGTATTCGAATCCGAACATCGCCTGCGCCCGCGCGCGATCCCACACCAGCGGGTCGAACGGCGACAGCAAGGCCGTATAGGTCGCGCGCAGGCCACCGCGCAGTACCTGCGCCAGCTCGTCCGCATGGTCGTCGTGCACGTAGCCGGGCACCTTCCAGTCCGCCACCGTCACTTCGATCAGCTCGCCTGAAGCCACCAGCGGCGCCAGCTCGCTGTCGGTCACCGCCGGCTTGAGCCGGTGGTAGTCGGCGATCCAGCGCGCCTGGGTGATGCCGAGCGCGCGCACCGCGTCGAGGATGAAGCGGCGGCGCAGCGCGCCCTCCTCCATGCCCAGCGGCGCGTCGTCGAACGATGGCTGCAGCTGCGCGATCACGCGCTCGGCCAGATCGTAGACGCGCTGGAACCGCTCGCGCCGGCTCACCATCAGCTCGCCCAGCGCGAACCACGCTTCCAGCCAGCGCTTCTCGGGTTTCCACGACCACCAGCCGCTGGCCGCACCCGGTTGCTCGCGTTCGAAATCCGCGGCGCGCGCCGCGCCGTTGGCGCGGATGCGTTCGAGCAGGCCGTCCATGTCCGCGCGCTGTTCGCGATGCATGCGCTCGGCATGGCGGTATGCCCAATGCGTGCCGCGGCGCACGCCCCACGCGCGATGCCAGGCGTAGTCGGCGGCCGGCACGAAGCAGGCTTCGTGCGCCCAGCATTCGGCGAGCTTGCCTTGCGCAAGCGCTTCGTCCAGCCATGCCGGCTCGTAATCGCCCACGCGCGAATGCAGCACCAGATAAGGACTGCGCGCCACCACGTGGATGGTGTCGATCTGCAGCAGCCGCATGCGCGTGATCGCATCCAGCACGTCGGCGCGCCGTGCGCGGCGGCGCGGCGCGCGCAGCAGCCCCTGTGCGGCCAATTGCAGGCGCTGCGCCTGCGCCAGCGTGAGACGCGGCTTGCCCGGCGGAAGTGCAGACGGCGACGACGAAGTTTTCACACCGACCACATCGAATGGTTGTGCAGGCATTTATCCGGCCTTTGTTAGCGTTGTCCTCAGCGCGGGACGAGCCATGCCGGCCCGGCACTGCGGCCGCTTCCACGTCCTCGCGCCTTCCGTCCTCGAGCCAGTCATTCTGGCATGGAGCATCGACGATGAATCCCCGCAATCCCCTGCTTAGTTTTCTTGCCTCCGGCTCGCTGCTGTTCGCCGGCACCTTGATGGCGCAGAACCAGCCCGCGCAGCCGATGCCTCCGCCGCCTCCGCCGCCGCAGGCACAACCGCAACCGATGCCGCCGCCGCAACCGGCGCAACCGCAACCCATGCCGCAGCCGCAAGCGCAGCCGCAGCCGATGCCTCAGCCCATGCCGCAGGCGCAGAGCGCACCCGCACCGCAACCCGGCCAGGACAGCGCGCAGTTCAACAGTGCGCAAGGCCAGGTCACCGTCAATTCCAGCATGCCCGCGGTCAAGGACGCCGGTCCGCCGCCGGACTTCGCCGCGCTTGCCAACGGCAAGGCGTACGTCACCGAAGACGATGCCTCCGCCTATCCGCCGCTCGCCAACGATTTCCTGCATGCGTCCGGCGGCGCGCAGCATCTGAGCAAGGCCGCCTATGCGCGCTGGTTGAAGCAGCGCTGAGCTTCCGGCACCCTGACGCCGGCCGCGGTCCTCCGCGGCCGGCGTTTTCGTGTGCGGCACCCGCGTTCGGCCGCGCCTTCCCCTCAATGAATTCCTCACGCCCCGTTTCTGGTGGAGTACGCAATGACGCGAACGAACGTCACCCTGGCGCTGCTGCTGGCGGCCGGCCTGCTCGGCCCGCGCGCGCATGCGCAGAATCCCGACCCGATGGACATCCGCGCCTGCACCGCGATCGAGAGCGACGCGCAGCGCCTGGCCTGCTACGACCGCGCCACCGGCCGCGTGAACCTGCCCACCGCGCAGAAGCGCATGAACGAGAACGCCGCGGCGCCGGGCGTGTTCGCTTCCGACAAGAGCGCCACGCAGGGCAATCCGGAAGTCAGCCGCCCGATGTCCTTGCTCGATTCGCGCTGGGAGCTGTCGCCGGAGAGCAAGCTCGGCACCTTCAACGTGCGCGGCTACAAGCCGCTTTATCTGCTGCCGGTATTCGCCACCAGCAACCAGAACGCGCAGCCGCACAGCCCCAATCCGCTGAACACGGTCGGCACGCCGCAGCAGCTGCAGAACGTCGAAGCGAAATTCCAGCTCAGCCTGAAGACCAAGGTGTGGCAGGGCGTGTTCGGCGACGAAGGCGACCTGTGGGTGGGCTATACGCAGTCGTCCCGCTGGCAGGTCTACAACAACAAGATCTCGCGTCCATTCCGCGAGACCAACTACGAACCCGAAGCGCTGCTGATCTTCAACACCAACTATCAGGTGGCAGGCTGGGACGGCCGCCTGCTCGGCATCGGCATCAACCACGAATCCAACGGCCGCTCCAATCCGCTGTCGCGCAGCTGGAACCGCGTGATGAGCAATATCGGCTTCGAGCGCGACGGCTGGACGGTGATGTTCCGCCCGTGGTGGCGCGTGCCGGAGCACGGCAAGGACGACAACAATCCGGACATCAGCGACTACATGGGCCGCGGCGACGTGCAGATCGTGCACGAATGGAACGGCCAGGAATTCGGCCTGATGCTGCGCCACTCGCTGCGCGGCGGCGACCGCAGCCACGGTGCGGCGCAGCTCAGCTGGGCCTTCCCGATCACCGGCAACCTGCGCGCCTATATGGAACTGTTCAAGGGCTACGGCGAGAGCATGATCGACTACAACCACAACGCCACCTACCTCGGCGTGGGCATCTCGCTGCTCGACTGGTACTGAGCGCCGCCGTTTTACCGGGCAGGCCTGGTGGTCAACGCCACCAGGCCTTTTTCGTGCCGGTAAGGATCTTCAGCGTCTGCCCGCGCGCCAGCGGCAGGCGGCTCAGCGGATGGAAGGCCACGTCGCGCCACCACGCCAGGCCATCGCGCTGCGACTGGAACAGCGGCGTCAGCCAGCGGCTGATGCGCTGGTATACGGCCAGATGATGGCGGCGGCGGCGCGTGTAATCGGCCAGGGCCGCATCGGTCGTGGCCTGCGCGGCGAGCGCATCGGCCAGCGCTTGCGCATCCAGCAACGCCATGTTCACGCCCTGCCCCAGCTGCGGGCTCATCGCGTGCGCCGCATCGCCGACGAAGACCACGCGGCCGTGCACCGGATGGCGCAGCACCACGTCGCGATAGCGCGCGCGATGCAAGTGCGCGGGCGTGTCGATGCCGTCCAGCAAATACAGCGCTTCGGGCCACAGCTCTTCCACGCGCTGCCGCAGCCGCGCCAGCGCCGCGTCGTCGAAGCCGTCCACCTGCTCACCCGGCAGGCTGAAGTAGAAAGTGAGCCAGTCGCCCTCGCGGTCCACCCGCCGCCCCACCGGCAGCAGGCCGATCATTTCGCGCGTGCCGGCATAGCGCTGGCGCAGCTCGCCGCGATGCGGCCAGTCGCCCGCGGGCAGCAGGCACCACATCGCCCCCCACGGATAGACCGACTCGCGCCGGCGCTGCGCTTGCGGCAGATGGCGCCGCAGGCGCGAGTGCGCGCCGTCGGCAACCACGATCAGATCGAACGGGCCGTGCATGCCGCCGGCGCTGTCGCGCAGGTGCATGCCGTCCTCGGCCACTGCATCGATGCATACGCCGGTATGGATGCGCGCGGCATCGCCATAGGCATCGCGCAGCAGGGTGAACAGCGAACCGCGGGTGAGGCCCAGGCCGAAGCAGGCCGGCGCGTGGTCGGCGTAACGCATATCCATCACGCGGCGGCCGCGGCGATTCTCGCCATGCAGCCGCTCGATGCGCTGCCCTTGCGCCAGCGCGCCTTCATGCAGCCCCAGACGCGACAGCACACCCAGGCCCGTGGGCTGCAGCAGGAACCCGGCGCCGACGGGGCCGGGCGTAGCCGCCTGCTCGTACACGCTCAGCGCGTGTCCCTGGGCGGCGAGAAACAGCGCCGCGGCCTGGCCGGCGGCGCCGTAGCCGACGATGGCGATGCGCAGGGAGTCCTGCATGGCGACTCGATCCTTGAGCGGGCAAGCGGGCGCACGGCGCCCATAAAAAAAGCCGGCCCGGTCGAGACCGGGCCGGCGCGCATCACTGCTTAGTGCTCGTGGCCGCCTTCGCCGTGGACGTGGCCGTGGGCCAGTTCTTCCTCGGTGGCCGCGCGCACGTCGGTCACCTCGATGGCGAAATGCAGGGTCTTGCCGGCCAGCGGGTGGTTGCCGTCGATATGCACGACCTGGTCGTCCACCGCGGTCACGGTGACATTGATCACGCCCTGCGGGCCGTGGCCCTGGAACTGCATGCCGGGCTGGATGTCCTCCACGCCCTGGAACGCTTCGCGCGGCACCGACTGGGTGAGCTCGGCGTGGTGCACGCCGTAGCCTTCTTCCGGCGCCACGTCGACCTTGAACTGGTCGCCGGCCTGGCGGCCGGTCATGGCCTTCTCCAGGCCCGGCACGATCTGGCCGACGCCGTGCAGATAGGTGAGCGGCTCGCGGCCTTCGGAACTGTCGAGCACCTGACCCTGGTCGTCGGTCAGCGTGTAATGGAAGGAAGCGACGGAGCTCTCGGCAATCTGCATGGTGATCTCGCAAAGGGGGAAAAGTGGAACCGGTCCAGGCCCATGCATGGATGGGGGCCGGCGAGGCAATGGCCGGGAAGACTACCAGCTTGGGCGTCAATGCGCTGTTTTCCACGGCGCCGCGCTCAGCGCTACGCTGCGCCGTCCCCCGCCATCCGCCGCCCATGTCGACCCTTCTCGAAGCCTGGCACCACCGTCCCACCCATCGGCGGGTGTGGGCGCTGGCCGTACCGATGATCCTGTCCAACCTCACCGTGCCGCTGGTGGCCCTGGTCGACAGCACCGTGGCCGGGCATCTGCCGCAGACGCAGGATCTTGGCGCCGTGGCGGTGGGCAGCTCGATCTACGCCCTGCCGGTGTGGAGCTTGGGCTTCCTGCGCATGGGCACCACCGGCTTCGCCGCGCAGGCCGAGGGCGCGGGCGACCGCGCCGCGCTGCGCACGGTGCAGGTGCAGGCCCTGCTGCTGGCCGCGGTGCTGGGCGTGGCGGTGGGCCTGCTGATGCTGCCGCTGCTGCCGTGGCTGATCGGGCAGATGCACGCCACGCCGGCGCTGGCCGAACGCGGCCAGGGCTATGTGCAGCTGCGCCTGCTCGGCCTGCCGGCCGCCCTGCTCAACTACGCGCTGGCCGGCTGGTTCATCGGCGCGCAGCGGGCGGGCACCACGCTGGCCCTGCTGCTGGTGGCCAACCTGGTGAATATCGCGCTGAACCTGCTGTTCGTACTCGGCTTCGGCTGGGGCGTGCCCGGCATCGCGCTGGCTTCCGCCTGCGGCGAGTGGTGCGGCGCGCTGTACGGCCTGTGGCGCGCGCGCCGCGCCGTGCACGGCTGGCCGGGCAGCGTGGACTGGCAGGCGCTGCGCGGCTGGGCGCACTGGCGGCCGCTGCTGATGGTCAACCGCGACATCTTCATCCGCACGCTGGCGCTGGAAGGCGTGTTCTTCAGCATCTCCCTGCTCGGCGCACGCCTGGGCGACGCCACCGTGGCGGCCAATGCGCTGCTGCTCAACGGGCTGATGCTCACCGCCTTCGGCCTGGACGGGCTGGCCAATGCGGTGGAGGCGCTGTGCGGCCACGCCATCGGCGCGCGCGATGCGCAGGCGCTGCGGCGTGCGCTGGTGGTGGCCGGCGGCTGGTCGCTGCTGGGCAGCATCGGCTTTGCGCTGCTGTTCGCCGGCGGCGGCCCGCTGTTCGTGGACCTGCAGACCAGCCTGCCGGAAGTGCGCGCGGTGGCCTATCACGCACTGCCGTGGCTGGCCGCGCTGCCGGTGGTGGCGGTGTGGAGCTATCTGCTGGACGGCCTGTTCATCGGCGCCACGCGCGGACGCGAAATGCGCGACGGCATGCTGCTGGCGGTGGCGCTGTTCGCCCTGCTCGCCTGGGCCGCGCGCGGCTGGGGCAACGACGGCCTGTGGCTGGCGTTCCTGGCCTTCATGGCGGTGCGCGGCGCCGGGCTGGGCTGGATCGCCTGGCGGCTGCGCCGGCGCGATGCGTGGATCGCCCCGCTGCCGCATCTGCGCGAGGCTGCGTAATACTGCGCGCCATGAACCAACTGCTACGGATCAGCTCCCTGCTCGCCCTGTTCGCCGCGTTGTGCGGCGCCGCCCGTGCCGACGAAGCCTCGTCGCTGGCCTCGCGCATCGACGCGCAGATCGCGCAGCCGCGCTTCGCCGGCGCGCGCTGGGGCATCGCGGTGGTGTCGCTGGACAGCGGCCGCACGCTGTACGCGCACGACGGCGACCGGCTGTACCAGACCGCCTCCACCGCCAAGCTGTTCACCGCCGCGCTGGCGCTGAGCGAGATCGGCGCCGACTACCGCATCCCCACCCGCCTGCTGGCCGGCGAGCAGGTGCGCAACGGCGTGCTGGACGGCCCGCTGATCCTGTACGGCATGGGCGACCCCACCCTGGGCGCGGACCGCGCCACGGCGGATTGGGCGGAACACATGGCGCAGCAGGTGGCGGCGCGCGGCATCCGCACCGTCAAAGGCGGGCTGGTCGCGGACGACAGCTATTTCGCCAGTCCGTCGATGGGTTCGGGCTGGGAAGCATCGGACCTGCAGAGCTGGTTCGCCGTGCCCACGTCCGCGCTGAGCGTGCAGGAAAACCAGGTCGAAGTGACGGTCGCCCCCGGCGCGGAAGGCCGGCCGGCGATCGTGACGCTGGACCCCGCCGGCGCCGTGCCCGAGGTCGCCAACCGCATCGCCACCAGCGCGCGCGGCGTGCGCAACGACATCAATCTCTACCGCGCGCCGGGCGACCGCACGCTGTATGCGTTCGGCAGCATCGCCGCGCGCACGCCGCCGCAGCGCTTCAAGCTGGCCGCGTACGATCCGGCGCTGTTCGCCGGCGAGCAGTTGCGCAGCGCGCTGGCGCGGCATGGCGTGGCGCTGCAAGGCGGCGTGCGCGCGCTGCACTGGCCGCAGAGCGACGAAGAGCTGCGCGAGGACGCGAAGATCATCGCCGAAGTGCAATCGCCGCCCGTCGGCGAGATTCTCCAGCGCGGCCTCAAGCGCTCGCAGAACCTGTATCTGCAGAACCTGCTGCTGATCGCCGGCGTGCGCGCGCAGGCCGCGGCGATGCAAGGCCCCTCGCCGCCCAGCGGCTTTCTCAGCACCGAGAACTGGGGCATGCGCGGCCTGCGCGAGCTGCTCGAACAGATGGGCCTGCCGCCGGGCAGCACGGTGATCGAGGAAGGCACCGGCCTGTCGCGCCGCGACCTCAGCACACCGAACGCGATGGCGCGCCTGCTGTCCTTCCTCGCCGCGCAGTCGTATGCGCCGGTGCTGTTCGAAGGGCTGCCGCTGGCCGGCGTGGACGGCACCTTGCAGTGGCGCATGCGCGACACGCCGGCCAACAACAACCTGCGCGCCAAGACCGGCAGCATGTCGCTGGTGCATTGCCTGGCCGGCTATGTCACTACCGCCGGCGGCGAACGCCTGGCGTTCGCCATCATGCTCAACAACTACGACCCGCCGGCCGGCGCGCCCGGCGCCAGCCGCGACATCGATGCGATCGCCGAAATGCTGGCCGGGCTGCGCGCGGAAGCGCCGCTGCCACAGAAAGCCGTAGCGGCTCAGCCGGCCAATTGAACCTTGACGTCCTTGGCGATCTTTTCCGGCGTGTCGGTGGGCGCGTAGCGCTTCACCACCTCGCCGTCGGGACCGACCAGGAACTTGGTGAAGTTCCACTTGATCGCCTCGCTGCCGAGGATGCCCTTGCCCTCGCTCTTCAGCCACTTGTACAGCGGATGCGTGCCGGCGCCGTTGACCTCGATCTTGGCGAACATCGGGAAGGTGACGTCGTAGCTGAGGCTGCAGAAGTTCTTGATCTCGGCCTCGTCTCCGGGTTCCTGGTGGCCGAACTGGTCGCAGGGGAAGCCCAGCACCACCAGGTCCCGGTCGCGGCCGGCGCGCCACAGCTTTTCCAGGCCCTCGTACTGCGGGGTGAAGCCGCACTTGGAGGCGACGTTGACGATCAGCAGGGTCTTGCCGCGCCAGTCGGCGAGGGAACGCTCGTTGCCGTCGATGTCGCGCGCGCTGAAGTCGTAGACCGTGGTCATGGCAAAGCTCCGTCAAGGGTGGCGGCAGTCTACGCCAAAGCCCCGCGTGGCATAGAATGCCGCCTCCCGGTCACTGTCCAAGGCCCGTCGTGATCCGCTTTGCCGATGTCCACAAGTCCTACCGCGTCGACGGCAAGGACATCCCCGCCCTGCAGCCCTTCAGCCTGGACATCGCCGACGGCGAGGTGTTCGGCATCATCGGGCATTCGGGCGCGGGCAAGTCCACGCTGATCCGCCTGATCAACCTGCTGGAGCGCCCCAGCGGCGGCAGCATCCGCATCGGCGACACCGAGATGACCACCCTGGGCGATGCCGCGCTGCGCGCGCAGCGGCGGCGCATCGGCATGATCTTCCAGCACTTCAACCTGCTCGCCTCGCAGACGGTGGCCGACAACATCGCCTTCCCGCTGCGCCTGGCCGGCGAGCGCGACGCCGGCAGGATCGCCGCACGCGTGGACGAACTGCTGCGCCGCGTGGGCCTGGAAGCCCATGCGGCCAAATACCCGGCGCAACTTTCGGGCGGCCAGAAGCAGCGCGTCGGCATCGCCCGCGCACTGGCCAACCGGCCGTCCATCCTGCTGTGCGACGAAGCGACCAGCGCGCTCGATCCGCAGACCACCGCCTCGGTGCTGGAGCTGCTGGCCGAGATCAACCGCGAGCTGAAACTCACCATCGTGCTGATCACCCACGAGATGGACGTGGTGCGCCGCGTGTGCGACCGCGTGGCGGTGCTGGACGCCGGCCGCATCGTGGAGCACGGCGCGGTGGCGGACGTGTTCCTGCATCCGCAGCACCCCACTACGAAGCGTTTTGTCAACGAGGCGCTGCCGGAGGAAGCCGCCGGCGAACTGGCGCCGTACACGCACGTGCCGGGCCGCATCCTGCGCCTGTCGTTCCGCGGCGAGGCGACGTGGACGCCGGCACTGGGCCGCGTGGCGCGCGACACCGGCGTGGATTTCAACATCCTGGCCGGCCGCATCGACCGCATCAAGGACCTGCCCTACGGCCAGCTCACCCTGGCGATGCAGGGCGACAACGTGGACCAGGCGCTGCTGGCATTGCGCGCCGCCGGTATCGAGATCGAGGAACTGACCCGATGAGCGCGCCCCTGCTGCAAAGCCTGTTTCCGAACATCGACGACTGGGCGGAGATCGGCCACGCCTGCATCGACACCTTGCTGATGCTGGGCGGCTCGCTCGCCCTCACCGTGCTGATCGGCCTGCCGCTGGGCGTGCTGCTGTACCTCACCGGCAAGGGCCAGCTGCGCGCGATGCCGGCGTTCTATGCGGCGCTGTCGCTGGTGGTGAATGTGCTGCGCTCGATCCCCTTCATCATCCTGATGATCGTGCTGATGCCGCTGACCTATGCCCTGGTCGGCACCAAGCTGGGCATCCGCGGCGCGATCCCGCCGCTGGTGATCGGCGCCGCGCCGTTCTTCGCGCGGCTGGTGGAAACCGCCCTGCGCGAAGTGCAGCGCGGCGTGATCGAGGCCAGCCAGGCGATGGGTGCCAGCACCTGGCAGATCGTGCTGCACGTGCTGCTGCCGGAAGCCCGCGGCGGCCTGATCGCCGGCACCACCGTCACCGCCATCGCCCTGGTCGGCTATACCGCGATGGGCGGCGCGATCGGCGCGGGCGGTCTGGGCGACCTGGCGTATCGCTACGGTTACCTGAGCTACAAGTCGGACTACATGTTCGTCACGGTGGTGCTGCTGATCGTGCTGGTGCAGCTGCTGCAGATGGTCGGCGACCGCGTGGTGGCGCGCTATACCCGTTCTTGAGCGGGGCTGGGGCTTGGGCGGGAATAGGGAATAGGGAATAGGGAATAGGGAATAGGGAATAGGGAATAGGGAATAGGGAATAGGGAATAGGAAGAGCCGAGTGCCGCAAGCTTGCAGCGTACTGCTCTTCCGATTCCCTATTCCCGCAAAGCCGGCATCGCCGCTTTGCAACCAGCCGTATGGACGGCTATTCTGGTGCATCGCATCAAGGATTCCGACGCCCATGAAGAAGCTGCTCCTCGCCCTCGCCGCCCTGCTCGCGCTGGCCGGGTGCTCGTCCTCCGGTTCCGGCGACGCTGCCGGCAGCGGCAGCCAGAAGCTGGTGGTCGCCGCCACCGCCGTGCCGCACGCGGAGATCCTCAAGCAGGTCAAGCCGCTGCTGGCCAAGGAAGGGGTGGAGCTGGAGATCAAGGTCTTCGCCGACTACGTCCAGCCCAATACCCAGGTGGCCGAGAAAGCGATCGACCTGAATTACTTCCAGACCAAGCCCTACCTGGACGAATTCAACCGCCAGCGCGGCACCCAGCTCACCATTGTCACCGGCGTGCACATCGAGCCGTTCGGCGCCTACTCGCGCAAGCTCAAGAACATCGCCGACCTGCCCGACGGCGCCACCATCACCCTGCCCAACGACCCGAGCAACAACAGCCGCGCCCTGCTCCTGCTGGCGCACCACGGGATCATCACGCTGAAGGACCCGAACGACGAGCTGGCCACGCAGAAGGACATCACCGCCAATCCCAGGCACCTGAAGTTCCGCGAGCTGGAAGCGGCCATGCTGCCGCGCACGCTGGACGAAGTGGACCTGGCCCTGATCAATACCAACTACGCGCTGGCCGCCGGCCTCCATCCGACCAAGGACGCGCTGCTGATCGAAGGCAAGGATTCGCCCTACGTGAACTACCTGGTCGGCCGCCCCGACAACAAGGACGACCCGCGCGTGCAGAAGCTGGCCAAGGCGCTGACCAGCCCGGAGATCAAGGCCTTTATCGAGCAGAAGTACCAGGGTGCGGTGCTGCCGGCGTTTTGAGCGGCGTTACCTGCGAAAAAGCCGGGCCTGGCCCGGCTTTTTTTTGCTCGTCATTCCGGCGCAGGCCGGAATCCAGTGGCGACACGCCAAATGAAGTGAATGCGCTTAAAAGTGCCGCTCTTGAAGTTCATTGCGATAACCAAGCGGTATCGTCACTGGATTCCGGCCTGCGCCGGAATGACGAGCGTGTGGCGAACCGCAACCTGTCTCTCAGGCGGCTTCTTCAGCCGGCGCGGGTATCTCGAACACCTGCCGCAGATACGCCACATAGGCCTTGTCCTCGCACATGTTCTTGCCCGGCGAATCGCTGAGCTTGGCCACCGGCTGGCCGTTGCAGCGGATCATCTTGATCACGATGTTGAGCGGCGCCGGGCCCACGTCATTGGTCAGGTTGGTGCCCACGCCGAAGGCCAGCAGGCAGCGGCCGCGGAAGTGCTGGTACAGCTGCATCACCTTGGGGATGTCCAGGCCGTCGCTGAAGACCAGCACCTTGCTGCTGGGGTCGACGCGGTTGGCGCGGTAGTGCGCCAGCACGCGCTCGCCCCAGGCGAAGGGGTCGCCGGAGTCGTGGCGGGTGCCGTCGAACAGCTTGCAGAAGTACATGTCGAAATCGCGCAGGAAGGCGTTGAGGCCGTAGACGTCGGACAGCGCGATACCCAGGTCGCCGCGGTATTCCTTGGCCCAGGTTTCCAGCGCCGCCACCTGCGAATCGCGCAGGCGCGGTCCCAGCGCCTGGTGCGCCTGCAGGTATTCGTGCGCCAGCGTGCCCAGCGGGGTCAGGCCCAGCTTCCAGGCCAGCCACACATTGCTGGTGCCGGCCAGCTTCGGCCCCAGCCCGTCGCGCAGCGCTTCCACCACCTCGGCCTGCCACTCGCGCGAGAAGCGGCGGCGGGTGCCGTAGTCGGCGATGCGGCAGCCTTCGTAGCCGGGCGTGTCGCGCAGCAGGGCGATCTTGTCGCGCAGGCGCTGGCGGCCTTCGTCCAGGCCGAGCCCAGGATGCGTAGTGCGGAAGTACACCTCGTTGACGATGGCCAGCAGCGGCACCTCGAACAGGATGGTGTGCAGCCACGGCCCCACGATGCGGATCTCGATCTCGCCGTTGCCGCTGGCCGCCGGTTCGATGCTCACGTACTTGGCATTGAGCTGGAACAGCCCGAGGAAGTCGACGAAGTCGCTCTTGATGAAGCGCCAGGAGCGCAGGTAGTTCAGCTCTTCCTCGCTGAAGCGCAGGCTGCACAGCGCATCGAGTTCGGCGCGGATTTCCTCGATGTATGGCACCAGGTCGATGCCCGGGTTGCGGCACTTGAAGCGGTATTCGACCTGGGCGGCCGGATAGTGGTGCAGCACCACCTGCATCATGGAGAACTTGTACAGGTCGGTGTCGAGCAGGGAGCGGATGATCATCGGGTATCCGGCGGGGAAGGAAGCGGCGCGAGCCGTCCGCGATTATCCCCGTGCGCCGCGCTGGAACGCGAGCCTGGGAACCTTTCCAAGGGCCGGAAAAATGAAAACCCCGGTAGCCAGGGGAGTAGCTACCGGGGTCTTGTCAGGCCGTCCTCAACAAAGAGGGGGAGAAACAGAGGCGGCCCCCGATGGCGCGGTCTTCTGCCCCATCTCATTTCGCCTCACGGCGATACGGGTGGTTAGTGCGGTCGGGCGGGACATAGTTCAAGAGCGGATTTAGATCGGTTCAGGTTTCCGCCAGCTTCGGAAAACCCGGGCAAAATCCGGGAACGGGTTTCGAGCTGCAGGCATCGGCCTCCGCGGCCGTGCCGGGTGGAAAGCGCATGCCACAATGCCGCGCTTTCCTTCCCGGGAACCACCCATGCTTCTGCGCCGCCTGTGCCTGCTCGCACTCCTGATCGCCCTGCCCGCCGGCGCCGCCGAGCTCAAGATCGACCTGGGCCATGGCGTGCAGACGCTGGACAGCCGCCAGCTGGCCGCGCGCCCCGACACCCGCGGCATCGAGATCCCCCAGGACGTCGCCTACCACCGCGCCATGCGCTACCGCGCCGTGCCGCTGAAGGCGCTGCTGGCCGGGGCGGCGGCGGGCGACCACCTGCAGTTCGTCGCCAGCGATGGTTTCGCCGCCGAGGTGCCGGCGGCACTGATCCTTGACGATCACGTCCTTGACGGTCACGTCCTTGACGGTCACGGCGCCCAGGCCTGGCTCGCTGTTGAAGACCCGGGCCAGCCCTGGCCCGCCCTGCCCGGCAAGAGCCAGAGCGCCGGGCCGTTCTACGTGGTGTGGACGCAGCCGGAGGCCGGCGGCATCAATCCCGAGCAGTGGCCCTACCAGCTGGCGTCGATCCGCAAGCTGGATGCGGTGGCGGCACGCTTCCCGGCCATGGCGCCGGACCCGAAGCTGGCCGCCGCCAGCCCCGAGCGCCGCGGCTTCGAGGTGTTCCAGCGCATCTGCCTGGCCTGCCACACGCTCAACGGCCAGGGCGACGCCAGGCTGGGACCGGACCTCAACGTGCCCTATAACCCCACCGAATACCTGCGCGCCGACCTGCTGCGCGCCTACGTGCGCAATCCGCAGTCGCTGCGCCACTGGCCGCAGGCGAAGATGCCGGGCTTCGACGCCAAGGTGCTGAGCGACGCCGACCTGGACGCCCTGCTCGCCTACCTGCGCCACATGGCCGGGCGCAAGCACGGCCCCTGAGTCAGCGCGCGGGTTCCTGCTCCGCGTGCAAGGCGGTGGGCGCGGCCTCGCCCAGATAGACGTCCATATCCAGCAGCCCCTGCTCGCGCGCCACCAGCACAGGCACCAGCATCTGGCCGGTGACATTGGTCATGGTGCGCATCATGTCCAGCACGCGGTCGATCGCCACCAGATAGCCGATGCCCTCCACCGGCAGGCCGGCGGAACTGAGCACCAGGGTGACCATCACCGTGGCCGTGCCGGGTACGCCGGCGGTGCCGAACGAGCCGAGCACCGAGGCCAGCAGGATCACGAAGTACTGCGCGGGTTCCAGCGTCAGGCCGAAGTACTGCGCGACGAAGATCGCGCTGATCGCCGGATAGATCGCGCCGCAGCCGTCCATCTTGATGCTGGCGCCCAGCGGCACCGCGAACGAGGCATAGGCCGGCGCCACGCCCAGGTTCTGCGTCACGCTGCGCAGCGCCACCGGCATCGAGGCAAAGCTCGAGGACGAAGTGAAAGCCACCTGCATCGCCGGCAGCACGCCGCGGAAGAAGCGGCGCGGACTGAGCCCGTGCGCCAGCAGCAGGCCGCCGTAGACCAGCACGATCTGCACCGCGCACGCGGCATACAAGGCCAGCACGAACTTGCCCAGCGGCAGCAGCTTCTCGAAGCCGTAGCCGGCCACCAGGGCGGCGATCAGGCCGAAGGTGCCGATCGGCGTCATCTCCAGCACGAAGCGGGTGACCTGGATCATGGCGTCGTTGGCCTCGCCGAACAGCTCGCGCAGGCGCGCGGACTTCTCGCCGATCTTCACCAGGGCCAGGCCGAGCAGGCCGGCGAAGAAGATCACCTGCAGGATCTTGCCCTCGGACAGCGCACGGAACGGATTGGTCGGCACCACGTCTAGCAGCACCTTCACCGCCGAGGGCACTTCGCGCACCTTGTAGTCGGCCGCCATCGCCAGTTGTCCCACGCCCAGGCCCGGGTTGGTCAGATGCCCGACCAGCAGCCCCACGCCCACCGCCAGCGCGGCCGTCACCGCGAACCACAGGAAGGTGCGTCCGCCCAGCGCCGCCATGCGCTGCACGCCGTGCAGGCTCGATACGCTGTTGACCACGGCGAAGAACACCAGCGGCACCGCGATCATCTTGATCAAGGCCACATACACGTCGCCCAGCGGCTGGAACCACGCCACCGCGCCCGGTCCGCACGCCCAGCCGGCCAGCGCGCCCAGCACGAAACCCGCGAGCACGCGCTTCCAGAAACGGATACCGAGCCACCAGGACACCAGCTTCAAGGGCCTTCTCCACGCACGCGAAAGGCTCGACCATACACCGGTTATGGCCGTCTGGACGTCCATACGGCAACACAGCGTTTCGTTTCAGGAACGATCCAGGCTTATGGAGCCTGCCCGCCGGCCGTTGCCCCGGCAAGACGGCGCAGCTCGCCGTCACGCGCATCCCTGGGCAGTTTCGCCAGCCGGCGCACGTCGGCGTAGAACACCGGCCACTGCCCTTCGCCCTGGTGGAACAGCGCGGCAAAGGCCGGTTTCCACTGGTCGTACAGGCCGAACGGCAGCAGGCGCGCGTTGTTGATCGGGGCCGCCACCCAGGCGTCGTAGCGGTGGTCGTCGGGCCAGTTCGCCTCGCGCCACTGCCGATAGCGTTCGCGGAACGCGGCGATCTCCGCCTGCTTGGCCGCCTCCAGCGCCGCCTCGTCGCCGCCCCTGGCATAGGCCTGGCGCAGGCGGTTGCGCAGATCCAGCACCAGCCTGGTAAAACCGTCGTCTTCGGCCTGCTCGCGGCCCAGCAGCGGCGGCAGCTTGCGCGAGGCACGCCATTCCTTCAGCCCTTGCTCCTGCACGAAGCTGGCGAAGGATTCGTTGAAGGCGCTGTCGTCCTGCACGTAGATCAGCTGGTGCGCCAGCTCGTGGAAGATGGTGCCGGCCAGCTCGTCGTCGTCCCAGCGCAGCATGCTGCTGAGGATGGGGTCGGCGAACCAGCCCAGGGTGGAATACGCGGACACGCCGCCGACGTAGACGTCGTCGCCCTCCGCCTTCATCCGCGCAGCCTCGCCCTTGGCCTTGGCCTCGTCGAAATAGCCGCGGTAGGCCACGCAGCCGGCGACCGGAAAGCAATGCCGCACGGCATCCACCGAATAGCGCGGGGTGGCGAATACGTTCCACACCACGTAGGGGCGGCGCAGTTCCACGTAGCGGGTATAGCTGCGGTTGTCGGGCAGGCCCAGCTGCTGCGAGGCGAAGCGGCGCGCCTGCCGGGCCAGCTCCAGGCGCCTGGCCAGGGCGGGGCTGGTCGCGGGGTCGGCGATCACCCGGCCGACCGGGCGCTGCTTCAACAGCAGCTGGCTCTGCCCGTGCGCCACGTGGGCGTAGTAGCGCAGGCCGCCGCAGGCGGATAGCAAAAGGCCCACCGCCACGAGGACGATGAGCCTGTTGAGTCGTTGCGGCAGAAGCTTGCCCGGATAGCCCATCCAGCGATTGTGCCGGGCCGGCCCTCAGCGGGCCAGGGCGGACTCAGCGGCCGTGGCCGCTCCAGTGCCCGCCGCGGCCGCCGCTCCAATTGCCGCGATGTCCGCTCCAGTTGCCGCCGCGCCAGTTGCCGCCGCCGCGGTAATAGCGGCCGCCGCGGTCGTGCCAGCGCGAACCGCCGCCGTACCACACGCCGCTGATGCCCACCGTCACCGGCGGGGCGTAGCAGCAGCCGTAATAGCCGCCGCTGTAATAGGTGGGATAGGCCGGCGCGTAATAGCCGTCGTCGTAGACCACCGTGCGGCCGGAGCCGTAATAGGCGTCGCCCACATAGCTGGAACTGCGGACGTAGCTGTAGCCCGGATCGTAGTAGCAACCCGACAGGGCCGCGGTGGCGGCAACCAGGGTCAGGCCGGCAAGCAGGCGTTTCATGGGGCACCTCGCGGAGGTTGATGGCGCCACGCTAGGCCCGGTGCGTTGAATGCGCACTGAGCGGAAACGCCCTCTTCCGGCGCCGGTTGAACCCCGGGCGGCGGCGTTCAGAAACGCGGGCGCGCCAGTTCGCTAAGGAAGTGTGAGACCAGGTCCGGCTTCATGACCAGGGTGAAGGCCACGCCATACGCCGCGCCCCACAGATGCGCGCTGTGGTTGACGTTGTCCTGGCCGTGGCGGTCCATCCAGATCGAATAAATCACGTACAGCACCGCATAGACGATCGCCGGCATCGGCACGAAGAACACCCCGATGCGCGCCCACGGCGCCACCAGGATGAAGGCGAACAGCACCGCCGACACCGCGCCCGACGCACCCAGGCTGCGGTACCGCTCGTTATGCCGGTTGGCGATATAGGTCGGCAGGATCGAGACCACCAGCGCGCCGAGGTAGAACAGCAGGAAGCCGGTCTTGCCCAGGTAGGCCGTGTACTTCGGCTCCATCGCGCGGCCGAAGAAGAACAGCGTGATCATGTTGAACAGCAGGTGGTAGAAGTCGGCATGGATGAAGCCGTAGGTCACCAGCCGGTGGTATTCCTTCTTCTTCTCGATCGCCGGCGGCCACAGGATCAGGTCCTGCATCAGGCGCGCGTTGTTGAACGCGATGAAGGACACGATGCAGTTGACGGCGATGAGCAGCAGGGTGATCAGCATGTACGGTTTCCGTGCGCGGGTACGGCAAAGCGCGCATCTTGGCGGGCCGGCCGGAGCTTGTCGACCTCGCCCTGGCGTGCCCGCGCGACGTATCATGCGCGGCTAAGTGCTTCTTCCCCGCCACACGCTTCCCCTCATGCCCCCCATCCGCTATCTGCATCTGGACGTCTTTGCCGCTGCCCACGGCGGCGGCAACCACCTCGGCGTCGTCACCGACGCCACCGGCTGGAGCGACGCGCAGATGCAGCGCTTCGCCCGCTGGACCGACCTGGTCGAGACCACCTTCCTGCTGCCGCCGTCCAGTCCCGAGGCCAGCTACCGCGTGCGCATCTTCACCCCGCACAAGGAAATCCCCTTCGCCGGCCATCCCAGCATCGGCAGCGCGCATGCGGTGCTCGAATGCGGCCTGGCCGCGCCGCGCGACGGCGTGCTGTGGCAGGAATGCGGCGCCGGCGTGCTGCCGATCCGCATCGAAGGCACGGGCGACAGCCGACAGTTGCTCTTGCAATCACCGCAGGCCACGGTCGAGAAGACCGGCGCCGGCGCCCATCCGCTGCTCGCCGCGGCACTGTCCGGCATCGGGCTGGGCACGCTGCCGCCGGCCTACGTCGCCGGCGGCCGCCACTGGTGGCTGGCCGAATGCGCCGACGAGGCCAGCCTGCGCGCCTGGCAGCCGGACCACGCCGCCATCGGCGCGCTGGCCCGCGCCACCGACAGCCTGGGCCTGTGCGCGTTCGCGCGTGCCGCGCATCCGGACTACCAGCTGGTGGTGCGCGCCTTCCCCGCCGGCGTGGGCATCGTCGAAGACCCCGCCTCCGGCGCCGCCAACGGCCTGATCGCCGCCTATATCGCCCACGCCGAACCGCAGGGCGCGCTGGCCGCCGGCTATACGGTGAGCCAGGGCCGCGAGATCGGCCACGACGCCAGCCTGCGCGTGCGCATCATCGACGGCACGGTCTGGATCGGCGGCCGCACCAACACGGTGGTCGACGGCACGCTGCACTGGAACGGCCAGCCGTGAAGCTGCCCGCCGCCAACGCGGATGCGCAGATCTGGGTCGATGCCGACGCCTGCCCGGTGGCGATCAAGGAGATCCTGTTCCGCGCCGCCGAGCGCGAACAGGTGCACGTCACCCTGGTGGCCAACCAGTTCCTGCGCACGCCACCGTCGCGCTTCGTACGCGCCATCCAGGTACCCGGCGGCTTCGACGTGGCCGACGCGGAGATCGCCAACCGCGTGGCCGCCGGCGACCTGGTGGTGACACAGGACATTCCGCTGGCCGCGCAGGTGATCGCCAAGGGCGCGCTGGCGGTGCATCCGCGCGGCGAGCTGTTTACGCCCGACACCATCGCGCAGCGCTTGGGGCTGCGCGATTTCATGGAAGAACTGCGCGGCGCCGGCGTCGATACCGGCGGCCCCGCCGCCTTTCATCCGCGTGACAAGCAGGCCTTCGCCAACCAGCTCGACGTGTGGCTGGCGCGGTTGCGCCAAGCCCGCAAAGCCGCGCCTTAGTCCTTCAAGCCCGCGCGTCGCGCGGCGACGGTCGACAGCGCCGACCAGTCCACGTCCTCGTCGCCCAGTGCCAGCGTTTCCAGCAGGCTGTCGCGCAGCACGCTGGCGAACGGCAGCGGCACGCGCGCGGCGTCACCGGCCGCAAGCGCCAGGTTGATGTCCTTGTAGCCCAGCGGCAGCGCGAAGCCGGCCGGCTTGAAGCGCTGTTCGGCGATCAGTTTCGCGTAGCCCTGGTACGGCGGCGAGGCGAACAGCGTGCTGGTCATCAGATGCAGGAAATCGCCGGCGCTCACGCCATGCGCGCGCGTCAAAGCCGAAGCCTCGGCCATGCTTTCGATCGCCGCGCCGAGCATGAAGTTGCCGGCGATCTTCACCACGTTGGCGCGCTCGGGTTCCTCGCCCATCGGCCAGATCGCGCTGCCCATCGCTTCCAGCAGCGGCCGCATGCGTTCGAGCACCGCGGGCTTGCCTGCCGTGACGATGTTGAGCTTGCCGGCGGCCGCCACGTCCGGCCGGCCGAACACCGGCGCGGCGAGATAATCGATCCCGCGCTGCGCATGCGCGGCGGCCAGTTCGCGCGCCAGCGCCACCGACACGGTGGCGTGGTTGACGTGCACGGCGCCCTTGTCCATCTCCTCGAGCAGGCCGCCTTCGAGCACCACCGCGCGCACCGCCTGATCGTTCGACAGCATGCTGAACAGCGCATCGCCCTGCGCCGCGCGCTCCGGCGTGCTGGCCACCTTGGCGCCCAGCGAAGCGAGCGGTTCGGTGGCGGCCGGCGAACGGTTCCACACGGTCACGCTGTGGCCGGCCTTGAGCAGGTTGCTGGCCATCGCGCTGCCCATCGCGCCCAGGCCGATAAAACCGACTTTCATGGAGAATTCCTCAGCAAGGGAAAACGGAACACAGGTCGGTCACCGTGCGCCACGCCAGGTGGATGGCACGTGACTCAGGCCGCCAGCCCGGCGGCATGGCCCGAGGCCCATGCCCACTGGAAGTTGTAGCCGCCCAGCCAACCGGTCACGTCCACCACTTCGCCGATGAAGTACAGGCCGGGCACGAGCTTCGATTGCATGGTGCTGGAGGAGAGTCCGTCCGTATCTACGCCGCCGAGCGTGACTTCGGCCGTGCGATACCCCTCGGTGCCGCTCGCCACCAGCGGCCAGTCGCGCAGCTGGGCGGCGATCGCATCCAGCTCGGCGGGGCGATACTGCTTCATCGGCCGGCTCTCGAACCACAGCTCGCACAGGCGCTGCGCGAGGCGGCGCGGCAGCAGGTCGCCCAGCACGTTCTTCAGCTCCATCGCCGGGCGCGCATTGCGCTGCGCATGCAGCCAACCGGCCGCGTCCTGGTCGGGCAACAGATCGATACGCAGGTCGTCGCCCGGCTGCCAGTACGAGGAAATCTGCAGGATCGCCGGCCCGCTTACGCCGCGATGGGTGAACAGCATGCCGGCGCGGAAAGCGCGCTTGCCGACGCGCGCCTCCACCAGCGGCAAGGCCAGGCCCGATAGATCCTGGTAGCGCTCCTGGTGCTTGCCGCTCAGGGTCAGCGGCACCAGGCCGGCGCGCGTGGGCAAGACCTGGTGGCCGAACTGCTTCGCCAGTTCGTAGCCGAAACCGGTGGCGCCCATGCTGGGAATCGACAGGCCGCCGCTGGCCACCACCAGCGATTGCGCATGCAGCTCGCCGCGCGCCGTGTGCACGGCGAAGCCCTCGTCGGTCTTGCGCACGCGGTCCACCGCGCAACTGGTTTCCACGCGCGCGCCGGCCGCGGCGCATTCGTCCAGCAGCATGCGCACGATCAGTTTCGACGATTCATCGCAGAACAGCTGGCCCAGCTCCTTCTCGTGGTAGGCGATGCGGTGCTTTTCCACCAGCGCGATGAAATCCGCCGGCGTATAGCGCGCCAGCGCGGACTTGGCGAAATGCGGGTTGGCGGACAGGTACTGCGCGGGCGTCACGCCCAGGTTGGTGAAATTGCAGCGCCCGCCGCCGGACATCAGGATCTTCTTGCCCGGCTTGTTGGCATGGTCGAGCACCAGCACGCTGCGCCCGCGCTGCGCGGCCACGATCGCGCACATCAGGCCGGCCGCACCCGCGCCGATCACCAGTACATCCACCTTCACGCCATCACCCACCCTAGCTGCGAGGGGACGGATTATCCCCTACCCGCGTACACTTCCCTACCGTTTTCCCCTTGCGAGATGCCGACATGCCTTCCTTCGACGTAGTTTCCGAAGTCGACAAGCACGAACTCACCAACGCCGTCGACCAGGCCAACCGCGAGCTGTCCACCCGCTTCGACTTCAAGGGCACCGAGGCCAAGTTCGAGCTGGACAAGTTCGTGATCACCCAGAGCGCGCCCAGCGAATTCCAGCTGGAGCAGATGCTGGACATCCTGCGCGGCCGCCTGGTGTCGCGGAAGATCGACGTGCGGGCGCTGGACGTGGCCGATCCGGAAACCAACCTGGGCGGTTCGCGGCAGAAGATCACCGTCAAGCAAGGCATCGAGCAGCCGGTGGCCAAGAAGCTGGTGGCCTCGCTGAAGGAGGCCAAACTGAAGGTCGAGGCGCAGATCAACGGCGACAAGCTGCGCGTGACCGGCAAGAAGCGCGACGACCTGCAGCTGGCGATGCAGGTGCTGCGCAAGGCGGAAGTGGAGCTGCCGCTGCAGTTCGACAATTTCCGCGACTGAAGCCACCAACGCTACGGCGTAGGTTGGGGTGAGCCACCGGCGAACCCCAACACCGCAACATTCAGCCGTGCCGCATCGTTGGGGTTCGCCTGCGGCTCACCCCAACCTACGCTTTGCCCGCCACCACATTCACGCTCAACGCGATGATGAACACGTTGAAGAAGAACGCGATCACGCTGTGCAGCAGCGCCACGCGGCGCAGGTAGCGGCTGGTGATCTGCACGTCGGAGACCTGGAAGGTCATGCCGATCACGATGGCGAAATACGCGAAGTCCCAGTAGTCCGGCTCCGGCGTCTCGGGAAACTGCAGGCCTTCGTGCTTCTTGCCGAAGTCGCCGTAATAGCCATGCGCATAGTGCATGGCGAACATGGTGTTCATGAACAGCCAGGACAGCACGATGCTGCCGGCGGCCAGCACGATCGAGGTCATGCCGCCTTCCGCGCCGCCGTGCAGTTCCGCGCCCAGCGCGACCATCACCACCGCGGTCAGCACGATCGCGCTCCACAGGAACCCCCAGCGCCCCGTGTCCTGCGCGCGCGCCTGGCAGCGCATCAGCTCCGGGCTGGCGCGGCCGAACAGCACGGCCAGCAGGCTGAGGTAGACCAGCGCGGCGAAATCGAAAGCCAGCAGCAGCGCCATCGAGGCGCGCGTGCCATACACCAGCAAGGCGGCCAGCGCGGCGGCGAAGATGCCCATCGACACCATCAGGCGCGGACGCGCGCGCAGATAATGGAAGCGCCGGTACGTCCTGGGCCGGGGCTTGCCCGGGGCGGTGCTGTTCATGGCGATCTCCCTGGAAGCCGCGGCGACCATCGCAGCGACCGCGCGATGATAGCGAGCCGGTCAGCCCGCGCGCAGGTCTTCGTACTCCGGATGGCGGCGCATCCATGCATCGGCGTAGGAACATGCGGGACGCACCTTCCAATGCTGCGCGCGTGCATGGTCCAGCGCGGCTTTCACCAGGGCCGAGGCGATGCCGCGTCCTTCCAGCGGCTGCGGCACGCCGGTATGGGTGATGGTCATCACTTCACCGGAGGGCGTGGGCGACAAGGTGTAGTCGAGCACGCTCAGTTCCAGCTCGACCGCGGTGGAGAAGCGTCGCTCGTTCGGCTGATGCTTGATCTCGTAGTTCATGGCGTGGCCTGGAATGGATGAAGCAGGCAGCTTAGGGCAGGCCGCGTGCCTGCGCCCGTGAAAGGCCGGCTCGCGGCCGATCCCAGCCGGAGCCGACGCGAAACTGCCCCGGGCCTTGGCTCAGCAACCCACCGCCTGCCGCAGCCGCGCCGCCACGCCCGAACCCGCACGGCGGCGGCGCACGGCTTCGTCCAGGCGTTCCAGCACCCCGAGCGACGTCTCCCAATCGATGCAGCCGTCGGTGATGCTCTGGCCGTAACGCAAGGCTTCGCCCGCCACCAGTTCCTGGCGCCCGCCGACCAGATGGCTTTCCACCATTACGCCGATGATGCGGCGCTCGCCGTCTTCCAGCTGCAGCGCGATATCGTCGATCACCCGCGGCTGGTTCTCCGGCTGCTTGCTGCTGTTGGCGTGGCTGGCGTCGACCATCAGGCGCGGCGCCAGGCCCGCGCGCGCGATCGCCTCGCACGTGGCATCCACGCTGTCCGCGTCGTAGTTCGGCTGCTTGCCGCCGCGCAGGATCACGTGGCAGTCCTCGTTGCCGATAGTGCTGGCGATGGCGGTGCGGCCGTCCTTGGTCACCGCCATGAAATGGTGCGGCTGCGAGGCGGCCTGCACCGCATCCACCGCGATCTTGACGTTGCCGTCGGTGCCGTTCTTGAAACCCACCGGGCAGGACAGCCCCGAGGCCAGCTCGCGATGCACCTGGCTCTCGGTGGTGCGCGCGCCGATCGCGCCCCAGGCCACCAGGTCGGCGATGTACTGCGGGGTGATCATGTCCAGGAATTCGCAGCCGGCCGGCACGCCCAGCTCGTTGATGTCGCGCAGCACGGTGCGCGCCAGGCGCAGGCCCTTGTCGATGCGGAAGCTGCCGTCGAGATCCGGGTCGTTGATCAGGCCTTTCCAGCCCACCGTGGTGCGCGGCTTCTCGAAATACACGCGCATCACGATCTCCAGCGTGTCCGCATAGCGGCGCCGCTGCGCCAGCAGACGGCGCGCGTATTCCATCGCGGCGCTGGTGTCGTGGATCGAGCAGGGGCCGATCACCACCACCAGCCGGTCGTCCAGGCCGGCGAGGATGTCGTGCACGGCACTGCGCGCATGCGCCACGGTGTCGAGCGCGCGTTCGCCGGCATGGCAGTCGCGCATCACGTCGGCGGGCGTACTCAAGGGGGTGATCGCGCGGATGCGCAGGTCGTCGGTGTGCGGCAAGGTCATGGCTCGGATTCCTGGGTGGGGGTCCAGTGGCGGCCATGAAAAAAGCCGCCAGTGGTGGCTGGCGGCTTTTCGGAAGTGTGGTCGTCGGGTTCTGCTTACGATCGCACCTCTTCCTCCGCCGCCGGCATCGGATAGCCGTAAAACCAAAAGTAATAGCGGGCGGAGGAGAAGGTCATGGGGCGTATGGATAACACAGCATCCGGGCGATGCAAACCCCCGATGGTGAAATCTGGAAAATGCCGGCGACGGTTGCGATCGCAACCAATGTATCAGCCGCCGGCCATCAGCGCGTCGTAGCGCCGCTGCATCTCTTCTGGGCTCACGTCCTCGATCGAATGCCCGATCAGCCATTCGTGCCCGAACGGATCGCGCACCGTGCCGCCGCGCTCGCCGTAGAACGCGTCCGCCGGCGGGCGCACCAGCTCGGCGCCGGCGGCCACCGCGCGGTCGATCAGGCGGTCGGCGTTGTCCACGTGCAGATGCAGGGTGACGCTGGTGCCGCCGACGGATTTCGGCCCGACGATGCCGTATTCGGGATATTCGTCGGACAGCATCAGCACCATGTGCTCGCCGAACACCAGCTCGGCATGGCCGATGCGGCCGGTGCCGGCTTCGTCCAGGCGCAGGCGCAGCGTGGCGCCGAACACCTGCTGGTAGAAGGCCAGCGCGGCCGCGGCGTCGTGCACGCGCAGGTAGGGGTAGAGCTCGTGGATCTGCGGCAAGGAAGAGGCATCCATGACAGGCTCCTCGGGGTGGGAACGGCCATCATGCACCCTCCGCCAGGCCCCGTCCCATGCGGCCTGCCATGCCAACCGCGAATTGACACCGATCCGCGATCCGCTAACGTCGCCGCCACACGCAAAAGGGAAGCCACGGTGGCAACGCTCATTCCAACCAGAAACAGCTGCCTGTCGCGCATGACCAGCGGCGAAAAGCGCTTTTCCGAGCGCCTGGAACAGAAGCTCGAGGAAGACTACCTGCTGTGGTACGACGTGCCGATCGGCCCGCGCCAGCGCCGCCCGGACTTCATCGTGTTCCACCCCCGCCGCGGCCTGCTCGCGCTGGAAGTGAAGGACTGGAAGCCGGACACCATCCAGCAGGCCGACCCTACCCTGTTCACCCTGCTCACCGGCCGCGCCAGCGTGAAGGAGCACAACCCGCTGATGCAGGCGCGCGACTGCGCCAGCGAGGTCTACAAGCTGCTCCAGCGCGATCCGGCGCTGCGCCACCCGCCGGGCCACCCGTACGAGGGCAAGCTGATCATGCCCTGGGGCTACGGCGTGGTGCTGGCCAATATCAGCCGCAAGCAGTTCGACGCGGGCGGGCTGGATGCGGTGATTCCCGCGCACCTGGTGATCTGCCAGGACGAGATGTACGAATCGGTCGACGCCGAGGGTTTCCAGGAACGCCTGTGGGCGATGTATCCGCAGATCTTCCCCACCGCGCTCACCTTGCCGCAGATCGACCGCGTGCGCTGGCACCTGTTCCCGGAGATCCGCGTGGAACCGGGTTCCGGCCAGTTCGGCCTGTTCGACGCGTCCACCGCCGGCGCGGTGGCCAAGGTGGAGATTCCCGACCTGATCAAGGTGATGGACGCGCAGCAGGAACAGCTGGCGCGTTCGCTCGGCGACGAGCACCGCATCATCCACGGCGTGGCCGGTTCCGGCAAAACCATGATCCTGGGCTTCCGCGCCATGCACCTGGCGCGTGCGCTGAGCAAGCCGATCCTGGTGCTCTGCTACAACAAGACGCTGGCCGCGCGGCTGGACCAGCTGATGGGCGAGCGCGGCCTGAGCGACAAGGTGCAGGTCTACAACTTCCACAAGTGGTGCCGCGCCATGCTCAGCGCCTACCACGTGCCGCTGCCGCCGGAAGGCCGCGGCTTCTTCGACGCACTGCCGCCGGCGGTGATCGAGGGCGTCGACAAGGGCCAGATTCCGCGCTTCCAGTACGGCGCCGTGCTGATCGACGAAGGCCACGACTTCGAGCCGGACTGGTACAAGCTGATCGTGCAGATGATCGACCCCAGCACCAACTCGCTGCTGGTGCTGTACGACGACGCGCAGAACATCTACGGCAAGCCGGACCGCAAGCGCCTGAGCTGGAAAAGCCTGGGCGTGCAGGCGCAGGGCCGCACCACCATCCTCAAGCTCAATTACCGCAACACGCTGGAAATCCTTTCGGTGGCGCGCGGCTTCGCCAACGAGTTGCTGCTCGGCCACGACGACGCCGACGAGGACGGCGTGCCGCTGGTGGCGCCGGAGAGCGCCGGCCGCCGCGGCGCCCTGCCCGAACTGGTCCGTGTGGAACGCACCGAGGACCAGCTGCCGGCCATCATCGACCGCCTTCGCGAGGAGCGCACGCTGGGCCGCCCGCTCGCCGACATCGCGGTGATCTTCCGCAACAAGTGGGAAGGCGAGCGCCTGCACGAGGCGCTGCAGCGCGCGGAGGTTCCCAGCACGCTGGCCGACGGCGACGGCAAGCGCGCGCTGTTCGAGCCGGGGCTGGATACGGTCAAGCTGGTCACCATGCATTCCAGCAAGGGCCTGGAATTCCCGCTGGTGATCATCCCGGGCCTGGGCTCGCTGCCGATGCCGGGCAAGGACGAAGCGGAGGAAGCGCGCCTGCTGTACGTGGCGATGACGCGCGCCACCGAGCGGCTGGTGATGATCCACCACGCCGATTCGATCTTCACCGTGCGCATCCGCAACTCCATCAACGACGTGCAGACCCAGCTGCAGCAATAACCTGCGGCGCCGCATGCTGCGGCGCTCCTTCACGCCGCCGGCGCGCCGGGTCGATACTCGGGATTCGCCGCCGACGGAATCCGCCATGACCGAACTGCTTTCGCCCGACGTGCTCGCGCCGCAGGCGCTGGACCATGCACTGGCGCTGTCCGCCCGGTTCTATACCCATCCCGCCGCGCCGGCGCTGGATGCGCGCGCGGTGTTCGCGCCGAGCTGGCAGCTGGTCGGCCATCGCTCGCAGCTGGCGGAAACCGGCGACCACCTGGTGACCCAGATCGCCGGCCTGCCGCTGCTGGTGGTGCGCAGCGACGACGGCAGCATCCGCGCCTTCCACAACGTCTGCCGCCATCGCGCCGGCCCGATCGCCAGCTGCGACGGCAAGGGCGCCAAGGCGCTGCGCTGCCGCTACCACGGCTGGACCTACGGCCTGGACGGCGTGCTGCGCGGCGCGCCGGAAATGGGCCGCACGCCGGATTTCGACCCCGCGCAGATCCGCCTGCCGGAAGTGCGCGTGCAGCTGTGGCAGGGGCTGGTATTCGTGGCGGTGGGCGAGGCGCCGCCGTTCGAGCAGTTCGTGGCGGGCATCGACCAGCGGCTGGGGCCGGACCGTTCGCTGGCGGACTTCGAATTCCATCACCGCGTCGGCTACGACGTGGCCTGCAACTGGAAGGTGTACGTGGACAACTACCTGGAGGGTTACCACGTGCCGCACATCCATCCGGGCCTCAACAGCCTGCTGGATTACCGCAGCTACATCACCGAGACGGCGCAGTGGTATTCGTACCAGTACAGCCCGCTGGAAAGCGCGTCCGATCTCTATGGCAGCGGCGAGGCGCTGTATTACTTCCTGTATCCCAACGCCATGCTCAATATCCTGCCCGGCCGCCTGCAGACCAACCGCGTGCTGCCGCTGGGCGTGGACCGCTGCCGCGTAGAATTCGACTTCTACTACGCGCCGGAGCCGGGCGACGCCGCACAGGCGCGCCGCGCCGCCGACATCGCCTTCAGCGACGAGGTGCAGGTGGAAGACGTGACCATCTGCGAGGACGTGCAGCGCGGGCTGGCTTCCGGCTCGTACGAAGCCGGCCGGCTGAATCCGCTGCGCGAGAACGCCGTGCACCACTTCCACGAACTGCTGCGCCGCGCGTACCGCGAAAGCGCGCAGGCATGAAGGCGCCGGCCCGGCTGCTGGGCCCGTGGATGCTCACCGCCCTGGTGGTGGGCAACATGATCGGTTCGGGCGTGTTCGTGCTGCCGGCGGCGCTGGCGCCGTTCGGCGCGGCCAGCCTGCTCGGCTGGGCCTTCACCATGGGCGGCGCCCTGCTGCTGGCGCTGGTGCACGCATGGCTGTCGCAGATGGTCGCCAACCACGGCGGCGCCTATGCCTACGCGCGGCTGGCCTTCGGCGACAGCGCCGGCTTCGTCGCGGCGTGGAGCTACTGGACCTGCGTGTGGACGGCCAACGCGGCGATCGCGGTGGCCTTCGCCGGCAGCCTGGGCGCGATCTGGCCCGCCGCCAATGCCACGCCCTGGCGCGGCACCGCGGCGGCGCTGGGCGTGCTGTGGCTGTGCACCGCGATCAATGCGGCCGGCGTGCGCGAGGCGGGCCGCATGCAGCTGGTGACCACCGCGCTGAAAGTGATTCCGCTGCTGGTGTTCGGGGTCTGCGGCCTGGCCCTGGTGCACGGCGCGGCGTACCGCCCCTTCAACCCCAGCGGGCAGGCGCTCACGTCGGTGACCACCGCCACCGCCGCGCTCACCCTGTGGGCTTTTCTCGGCCTGGAAGCGGCCACCGTGCCCACCGGCGTGGTGCGCGATCCGCAGCGCACGGTGCCGCGCGCCACCGTGGCCGGCATGCTGATCGCCGGCGTCGCCACCATGCTCGCCTGCACCGCGGTGATCGGCCTGCTGCCGCATGGCGCGGCGCAGGCTTCGGCCGCACCGATGGCCGCCGCGGCCGCGCAGACCTGGGGCCCGGCCGCTGGCTGGGCGATGGGACTGGTGGCGACGGTCTCGTGTCTTGGCGCGCTCAACGGCTGGGTGCTGCTGCAGGGCCAGACGCCGTACGCCGCCGCGCAGGACGGCCTGTTCCCCGCGCCGTTCGCGCGCACCGACGCACGCGGCACGCCGTGGTTCGGCCTGCTGCTCAGCAGCGTGCTGGCCAGCGTGCTGATCGCCGCCAACGGCAGCAAGTCGCTGGTGGCGCTGTTCACGCTGTCGATCCTGCTGTCGACCGCGGCCACCTTGCTGCCCTACGTGCTGAGCGTGCTGGCCTGGTGGCGCATCGACCGCGGCGCCAGCGTGGCGCGCCGCACCGCGGCCGCATTGGCGCTGGCCTACAGCCTGTGGGCGCTGATCGGCACCGGCGCGGAGGCCTTGCTGTGGGGCGGCGTGCTGTTGCTGCTGGGCTTGCCGGTGTTCCTGTGGCAACGCTATCGGCCGGCGGCGCGGCGGGTGTCGCCGGAGCGCTGAGGCCTATCTCTTTAGGCCGAGTCAGGCCCTGACGTTTTGTGACCTGGCGCAAACAATTTTCGCATCCCGTTCAGGATTCCGCGTCAGGGGTTCAAAGTTAATCATTTGTTTTACTTAAATATTTTCGCCACGCCACGCGTGGCATAGCTTTTGCCGCCTATCCAGCGAAACACCGGGATCGACACCCGCCGACAGCACGCAGCGGGACCGCCTTTATCGAACAGCGACACGTTCCACTCCGGCGCCATGCCGGCAGGGGCCGGGATGCCTTTGCCCGCGGGAGCCACCCAGGGGAAAGCCTATGAGCACGCAAGCACAAGACTGGTCCAGCTATCCGCGGCCGCTGCCGCCGCTGGAATCCGCGCCGGCCAGGCCCGCCGACGGCGAACGGCACCGCCGCTACTACCTTTCGGTGCGCCTGAAGTTCGCGCTCACCGTCGCGCTGGCGCTGGCCTGGTCGATCGTGTCGTACCTGCTGGCGCGCCGCTGGCTGCACGACCTGGCCGCGGTCGAAGGGAACGTGCTGGCCATGATCATGATCTTCGGCATCGCCATCCTGCCGGGCTTCATGAACGCCTTCCTGGTGTTCGGCCTGCTGATGGACCGCCGCCCGGTGCGCCGCTACGTGTCCGACGCCGAACTGCCCGGCATCACCGTACTGGTCGCTGCGTACAACGAAGAGGACTCCATCCTCTCCACCATCGCCAGCATCGAGCGCCAGTACTACGGCGGCACGCTGGAAGTGATCGTGATCAACGACGGCTCCACCGACGGCACCATGGACCGGCTGCGCAGCGTCAGCCATCCCTGGCTGCACGTGATCGACCTGAAGTGCAACGGCGGCAAGGCCAACGCGCTCAACGTCGGCCTGCGCCATGCGACGCAGCCGCTGACCATCACGCTGGACGCGGATTCCTATCTGTACAGGCACGCGCTGCGCCGGCTGGTCGAGCGCTATCTCAGCGATCCGCCGAACACCGCCGCGGTGGCGGGCGCCGTGCTGGTGCGCAATTCGCGGCAGAACCTGATCACGCGCATGCAGGAGTGGGATTACTTCCACGGCATCGCCGCGGTGAAGCGCCTGCAGAGCCTGTTCCAGGGCACCCTGGTGGCGCAGGGCGCGTTCTCGCTGTACCGCACCGACATCCTGCGCCAGGCCGGCGGCTGGCCCGAGGACGTGGGCGAGGACATCGTGCTGACCTGGGCGATCCTGCGCATGGGCCACCGCGTGGGCTATTGCGAGGACGCGGTGGCGTTCACCAATGCGCCGGCCACCTTCCGCCAGTTCATCCGCCAGCGCCAGCGCTGGTCGCGCGGCCTGATCGAAGCATTCAAGGAACATGGCGCGCTGCTGTTCCAGCGCCGCATGAGCACGCTCTTCATCTGGTGGAACCTGCTGTTTCCGTACATGGACCTGGTCTACACCCTGGTCTTCATTCCGGGACTGGTGCTGGCCTGCTTCGGCATCTACTGGCTGGCCGGCCCGATGACCCTGCTGGTGCTGCCGATGGCCGGCCTGGTCAATTACCTGATGTTCTTCATCCAGTCGCGCATGTTCCGCGCGCAGGGCCTGAAGGTGCGCCACAACCCGCTGGGGCTGCTGGTGTACACGCTGTTCTACGGCATCGTGCTGCAGCCGGGCTGCGTGCTGGGCTATGCGTCCGAACTGCTCAAGCTGCGCAAGCGCTGGGGGACCAAATGAACACGCCACGCCTGCTGTTCGCCTTGTCGCTCGCGCCCGTCGCGGCGCTGCACGCGCAGGCCGCCGCGCCCGCGGCGGAACTGCGCGCCGGCCGCGCGGCGATCGCCGCCAACCAGCCCGCGCAGGCGCGCGACCATTTCGCCGCCGCGCTTGCCGGCCAAGGCTCGCCCGATGAGCGCTACGCCGCCGCCATGGGCCTGGGCCAGTCCACCTTGTGGCTGGGCGACTACGCCGCCGCCGACCGCGCCTTCCGCATCGCCCGCGACGCGGCGCCGGACGACGCCGCGCGCCAGGCCGCCTCCACCGGCCTGGCGCAGGCACTGAATGCACGCGACTACCCGCGCGAGGCACGCGCCCTGGTGGCGCCGTATGCGATGAGCCAGACCCGCCCCACGGTGGAACTGCTGCGCGCCGAACAGGCGCTGGGCTGGCTCGACCGCGGCCAGCCGTATCTCGATGCCGCGCCCGCGCCGGATGCCGCCGGCTACGTCGGCACGCAATACCGCCTGCTCAAGGACGACGTCGCCTTCAACCGCGCCGCGCAGCTGGAAGGCGGCTTCGGCTACAGCCACGACAGCGACGGCCTGGATACCTGGCGCCTCGGCGCGGCCTATCGTTTCGCGCCCTCGTCCAGCGAGGACTTCAGCCAGCGCTGGGGCGTCGCCGCCGGCACCACGCAC
This sequence comes from Dyella sp. SG562, assembly GCF_011759495.1. Lineage (NCBI taxonomy): Bacteria > Pseudomonadati > Pseudomonadota > Gammaproteobacteria > Lysobacterales > Rhodanobacteraceae > Dyella > Dyella sp. SG562. The sequence continues at coordinate 264,157 of NZ_JAAOYS010000003.1, read as the reverse complement.
CTGGACCACGACGGCCGCTCGCGCCGCATGGACGACCTCTCGCTGACCGCGCAGCTGCGCGTGGGCGAGGACAACACCATCAACCTGCACGCGGGCCCGGGCCGCGCCAACGGCTGGCATTACCTGCAGGGCAACGCCGACTGGACGCTGCAGCCCAGCGACGTCTTCAGCTTCAGCGCCGGTGCCGAGCGCGCGCCGGTGCCGACCGACACCGCCATCGACCACCACCTGCTCTACAACCTGTTCAGCGCCGGCGTCAGCGTGCGCCCCGCGCCGCGGCTGTACGTGCTGCCCACTTATTACCGGCAGAACTTCAACGACGGCAATCATCGCGACGGCGGCGTGCTGCGCGTGCTGCTCAGCCCCTACGACCTTCCCGGCACCCGCGCGGCGATCGGCGCCGAGTTCTCCGGCCGCATCTTCCACAGCAGCGAACCGAGCCACGGCGTGTATTTCAATCCGCGCAATTACCGCTCGGGGCAGTTCGGCCTGGTCGGCGTGTACAGCATCAATCCGGAATGGAAGCTGCGCGCGGTGGTGTCGGGCGGGCGGCAGGTGATCGACGGCAACAGCGCCGGCATCTACACCGTCGGCCTCTCGCTGCAAGGGCGCCTGCCCGGCAACGGCCGCCTCGACCTGCAGCTGGGGCGCAGCTCCGCCGCCTCGGCCAGCAATGGCGGCTCCGGCTACTGGAACAACAGCATCAACCTGGTGGTGCGCTACCCGCTTTAAGCCGTAGCTGTCTTGACCCAGGGCCACCAGGAGGCGCCGCCGTCGCGCGCATAGCGGTCGGCGGCGCGCTCGAACGGATTGCGCACGCTGACGCCGCCGCACAGCAGGTACAGCGGCAGGAACAGCGGCCCCAGCAGCATGTACTGGTAGACGTGGGCGCGTTCGTGCGCGGCCAGCGACACCGGCGCTTCCGCGCCGCGGCCGGCGCGATGGGCGTAGGTGAGACAGGGCGTATCCAGTTCGTCGCCGGTGTACAGGATGACGTTGCCCAGGGTCAGCGCACCGCGTCCGCGCCATGGCACGCGGACGAAGGTGAGCGCCAGTTCGGCGCCGCGCCAGCGCAGCCTGGCGCCAGCCATCAGGCAGCATAGTCCGGCCAGCAGGCCCAGCGCAGTGTTGGGCGACGTCCACAGCACGCCGGCCAGGCGCAGGACCCGCATGCCGATACTGCCGGTGCTTGCTTTCGTTGCAGCCATCGCTATCTTCGCGTCGAATCCGACCGCCGGAGTCTGCCATGTCCGCCACCACCGATGTCCCCTGCCCCCACTGCGGCTCGCTCAATCGCGTGCCGACGGAGCGGCTGGCCGACAAGCCGTCCTGCGGCCATTGCAAGCAGAAGCTGTTCGAAGGCCGGGCGATGGAGCTGGATGCCGCGCGCTTCGACAAGGTGGCTTTGCGCGGCGACCTGCCGGTACTGGTGGATTTCTGGGCGACCTGGTGCGCGCCATGCCGCAGCTTCGCGCCGGTGTTCGCCGAGGCCGCGCAACAGTGGGAACCGAAAGTGCGCTTCGCCAAGGTGGATGTCGATGCCCAGCAGGATCTCGCGCAGCGCTATAGGGTGCAGAGCATTCCCACTTTGCTGGTGTTTCGCAGCGGCAACGAGACCGCACGGCAGATCGGTGCAACGACGGCAACGCAGCTGCGGCGGTTTATCGAGGCCAGCTTGCGCTGAGCTGGAGCGGGCCGGATTCGAATAGCAAACCCGGCCCGGCCACCATTCAGTGCCCACGTTTTATAGGCTCACTTGACGGCAAAGATCTGGTCGCCCCCTCCAATCCCGCACGGGCGCACCGTGAGGCGCGAAGGAAATCCTTCGACGGTCAGGCACATGGATTGCAGGAACAGCGATCGGCGCTGACTCTCGATGCGGCCATCCTCGCGCGTCACCCACTGCTGGTTGGTATCCCCATGGCATTCGTAAAGGATCACGGACTCATGATCCGTTACGATGCCCGAACGGATGTCCATGCATAGCCGGCTCGATGTTCCGCCTACTGCCATGCTGAGGTCATCGATCCTGATGTCCTGCGCGGAATCCTGACGGCAAGGCATCAGCTGCAAGGTGCCGCCCGGCCTCAGCGTCCCTTCCGCGTCGATGCACCGTCCCGTCGATACCTGCTCGATCCGATTCAGGCGTGTATTGGGATTAGCCCGAACAAGCGCTCCGATCAGATCCGGGCCAGGAAAGTCCGCTGCCACGATGCCTAGCCCACTCCATGACTTGCCTTTCAAATAATTGACGGTCAACCCATTGGTGCCCAGAAATTCGATCGTGCACCAGGTGCCAAGGCAGGCAGTTCGCGGAAAGTCCGGCCATGAATCCGCCCAGGCTCCAATCGTAGTGCGTCCCGTGACCAGCTGGGGGGCATGGGTTTCCGGTGAAGATTTGCCGCTGGCTATGAAGTAGGGGAAGGCTCCTCCGGAAGCACTCAGATAATGGAGGTAGATGCTGCCGCTGCGATCTTCGGCGGACTTTCCGAGATGACTCTTCACCTTCTCCCATTTGTCATAAAGGTCCCAGTTCGTCGAAACCGAATAAGCATCTTGAATACTCAGCCCGCTGTAGTTGCGGCCATAGCTGAAATCGGAGCGCGAATAATCGGCGAGGATCAGAATCTTTCCGCGCAAAGCTCCCAGCGTTGGGTTGTTCTCGCCAGGACTGGCGAACCAATGCCGGTTCGGATCGTAGTAGGACTTGAAAGTCCGCTCGAAGGAGCGCGTGTTTCCAGCAGGATCGTGCTCCTGCTTCAGGCGGGCGACAATAGTTTCGGAAGGATGCCGGCGCAGGAAATCGATCATCTCACCCAGCACGTCGCCGAACATCGCCCCCTGGTAGACGGGGCCGTGATGCATCGCGAAAACATCATTGATATGGCGCACCCTGAGATCCAGGAAACGTATACCCCCGTTCAACTGCCGGGTAATAGTCAACGATTGCGTGAGAACGATATCGCCGCCATTCTTGAAAGCCGCCGAATCGTGCGTACCTGGAATGCTCATCTCGGACAGACGCGTGGTGTCCGCCAGCTGCTTCATCCAATCCGCGCGCTGCGGCAACTCCCCGCCATCATGGTAATAAGCCTGCGCGCGAACTCCGCCCGCGAAAGCGCACGAAAAAATGATTGCGACGCAATGTACCCAGGAAACATATCGCCATTTCATAGGTGATGACCTCATTTAAGGATTGGCCCGACCCAGCACAACCGTCTGGGTCAGGCTCACCTTAGATAGGCCTCAGTACCAACAAATACGAATCGACGCCTCTTCCAGAAAAACGCGACAGATGGATACTCAGGCCTCAACAATTGAGCCCCCTAATGCCCGCGCCGGCTATAGCCGCGTCACCGCCTCGTGATACCGCCGGCTGTCCTCCGGCACTTCCCCACGATTATCCAAGCCGTAGTCGCGCAGCACGCCGGCCACGCGCAGGCGGTAGTCGCGCAAAACTCCGTGCCGGCCTTCGGCCTGGGCGGTGCGATGCGCTTCCTGCCGCCGCCACGCCGCCACGGCTTCTTCATCGCGCCAGAACGACAACGAAAGCAGCTTGCCCGGTTCGGCCAGGCTCTCGAAGCGTTCGATCGACACGAAGCCGTCGATCCCGTCCAGCAAGGGCCGCAACTCGGCGGCGATATCCAGATACGTTTCGCGGCAGCCTTCCGCCGGCCACACTTCGAAGATCACCGCGATCACGGCTTCGCCTCTTCCGCCGCATCGATAAACGCGGCGACGCTGCGGTAGAGCGAACGGCGATAGCGCTCCAGGTGCAGCACATGCGTGCCGTGGTCGATACGCAGGCGCCAGACCAGCGGGCTGGCGCTGAAGCGGCGCAGGAAGTCCGCCGCCTGGGCGTCGTTCACCACCGTGTCGTAGTCGCCGTACACCACGAACACCGGCGCAGTAATACTGGCCGCGTCATAGGGATAGCGGCCGCCCTGCGCCTCGGCGATATCGGCGCCCGGCCCCGAAGGAATCCGCAGCGCATCCGGCGCGTCGCCGCGCAGCTTCGGCACCGAGGCATCGAATGCCGCGGCCCAGCGCTGCGTCACCGCCGGCTCGATCAGGCGCAGGTCTTTCGGCAGCACCTGCTCGAACAGCAGCTGCCGGTAGCGCTGCTGCGCGGTGATGCTCCACCACGCGGTGGTGTCCGGCTTGTCGGCGGCACCGGTCGGCACCACCGGTCCGAACAAGGTGAGCGAAGCCAGCGTGCCGGGATGTTCGGCGGCGTATTCGGCGGCGGGAATGGTGCCCCAGGAATGCGCGATCAGATGGACGTCCAGATGGCGCTTGCCGCGCAGCTCCTGCATCGCAAGCGCGATCTGCCGCGCGGCTTCGGGCGCGCGCGTCACCGGCGTCGCCGCATTGGCGGCACCGGCCATCGCCGGCGGGCGCGAGGATGCGCCGAAGCCGAGAAAATCCAGCCCGCAGGAAACAAAGCCGCGGCGTGCCATGAAGGCCATCCACGAATCGCCCGGTGCGAATTCGAAACCGGCCGCGAGCATGGTGGGAAAGCTGGCGCCGTGCACGAACAAGGCGGCGTGGCGGGCCGGACCTTCCGGCTCGATGCAATGCAGCGCCACGTGCTGGCCATCGCCCGCAGGCAGGTCGTACGTGCGGATGGCGGGGAGCGCGGCGGACAGGCCGATGGCGAGCAGCAGGGACATGCGACGGGCCTCGTGGGGAACTGCCCGTCAGCTTGATCGCTTTCGCGCGCCGTCGTTTCGCCGGCCGGCGAAGCGACGCGGCACGCCGCCATGGCAGGTCAGTTCCTGACCCGGAAGGTCAGGAACTGCATGACAACATGGAACAGCCCGCCTTCTCCCGCGCCCAGTCCGGCCGCTTCTGCGCGAAACGTTCGCGGCCCGGCTGCTCGTCGTAGGGATGGCGCATCACGTCCAGCAGTTCGTGGATGCCGGCGTAGTCGCCCTGCTCCGCGCGGTCGATCGCTTCCTGCGCCAGGTAGTTGCGCAGCACGTAGCGCGGATTGACGCCGTGCATCAGCGCGCGGCGCGCCTCGCGCGTCTGCGGGTCCTCCACCAGCCGCGCGGTGTACTGCGCCAGCCAGGCCTGGAAGCCGGCATCGGTGCGCCACAGGCCGGCCTCGCCGTAGAAGGCGTGGCGCAGCGGGTCCAGCGACGGCAGGTAGGGATCCACCTCGGACAGCGCGCGGAAGAACAGCGTCATGTCCACCTCGCCTTCCGCCAGCAGCGCCTGCAGCGACTTCATCAGCTCGATGTCCTCGTCGCGGCATTCGGCCAGGCCCAGCTTGGCGGCGACGAAGCGGCGGTCCGCCGCGGCAAAGGCGTCGGCATAGCGGTCCAGTCCGGCCTGCAGGGGTTCCACGCCGCCGAACAGCGGCGCCAAGGCGCCAGCGAGGCGGCTCAGGTTCCACCAGGCGATGCCCGGCTGCTGGCCGTAGCGGTAGCGGCGCCGGCCGGCGTCGGTGGTGTTGGGGGTCCAGTCGGGATCGAAGTTGTCGACCCAGCCGTAGGGGCCGTAGTCGATGGTGAGGCCGAGGATGGACATGTTGTCGGTGTTCATCACGCCATGCACGAAGCCCACGCGCATCCAGTGCGCCACCATCAGCGCGGTGCGCTCGCAGACCTGGCCGAACCATGCGGCGTAGAGCGCTTCGCCCTCGCCTTGCAGCTCGGGAAAATCGCGGCGGATGGTGAAATCCACCAGCTGGCGCAGCAGCGCCGTGTCGCCGCGCGAGGCCGGCAATTCGAAGTTGCCGAAGCGGATGAACGACGGCGCCACGCGGCACACGATGGCGCCGGGTTCCTCGCGCGGATGGCCGTCGTAGAACATGTCGCGCACCACCTGGTCGCCGGTGAGCACCAGGCTCAGCGCGCGCGTGGTCGGCACGCCCAGGTGATGCATGGCCTCGCTGCACAGGAATTCGCGGATCGACGAACGCAGCACCGCGCGGCCGTCGGCGCCGCGCGAATACGGCGTGGGTCCTGCGCCCTTCAACTGCAGCTCCTGCCGGTGGCCGTGCTCATCCACCAACTCGCCCAGCGAAATGGCGCGGCCGTCGCCGAGCTGTCCGGCCCACACGCCGAACTGGTGCCCGCCGTAGTTCGCCGCCCAGGGTTCCATGCCCGGCATCAGCGCATTGCCGGCGAACACGCGGGCGAACTCGGGACGGGCCAGATCCCGCTCAGCCAGGCCCAGCTGGGCGGCCATCTCGGCCGACCAGGCGATCAGCCGCGGCGCCGCGACCGGCGTCGGTTCCACCCGCGAATACGCCGCCGCGACCTGACGCACTGCAGCACCCTGCGCCGGGTCCGCGGGAAGTTCGCGCACGAAGGCATTGTCGAAACGGAGTTTTTGCATGGCGGGGAGCGGCCTGAACTTTCCATCCATATGCGGCACTGCAAGACGAACGCAAGGCCGGCCCGATGGCGCCGGTACGGACTTTGCAAGGAGCAAATCCGACCGGAGCGTTACCTTCGACCTAATGGATTTCACACTTCACACACATCCCTGTTTTTCTGTTTACTATGCGTTCACGGCCGCGCAGGGGCGGCCTAAGGGGGATTCCAGACTATGCAGATGCCAATGGCGGGTTTCGCGCTCGGACGCGGAATCCAGCGGATCGCAGGGATGATCGCCGCGAAAGCGGGCCAGGACGCCAAGAACAAGCACAAGGCCGAAGAATTCCACCTGGTTTCCTGGCAGCCCGGCGCGCGTTCGCGCCGCGAAGACGAACTGGCGCGGGCGCGCCAGCAAATGCTTTCCGTGCCGGCCGAGTCCTGAGGCTCAGCTAAAGATCGTCTCGACCTCGCCCGGCGCAAGCATGCGCCAGGCGCCGGGTTCCAAGCCTCCGCTCAGCACCAGGCCGCCCACCGAGGCGCGGTGCAGCGCCTCCACGTGATTGCCCACCGCGGCGAACATTCGCCGCACCTGGTGGTAGCGCCCTTCGGTAATGGACAGGCGCGCGCGGCGCGGCCCCAGTACTTCCAGCTGCGCCGGCTCCAGCGGTTCGCGCTCGGCCTCCAGCATCATCGTGCCGCTGGCGAACAGCGCGCCTTCGTCGCCGCGCAGATCGCTGGCCAGTTCCGCCTCGTACACCTTGGCCACCTGCGCGCGCGGCGAAATGATCCGGTGCAGCAGCGCGCCGTCGTCGGTGAACAGCAGCAGGCCCGAGGTGTCGCGGTCCAGCCGGCCCACGGTGGACAGCGCCGGATCGCGCATGCGGTAGCGCGGCGGCAGCAGGTCGAACACTACCCGGCCCTGGTCCTTGCGCGAGCAGGTATAGCCGACCGGCTTGTGCATGATCAGCACCAGGCCCGGCGGCGGATCCAGCGGTTCGCCGTCGACGTGGATCTGCTCGTGCGGCACCTTGTCGTCCGCATACAGCACCTCGCCCTGCGCATCGGTGATGCGGCCCTCGCGGAACATCCAGGCCACGTCCTTGCGGCTGCCATAGCCGAGATTGGCGATCAGCTTGACCAGCTTCATGCGCGCACGCCCCGTGCCTCGATCACTTTGAAACCCTCCTGTGCCACCACGGTGCGCACTTCGGCAAAACGGCCCGCAAGCGTGGCCTCGTAGGGAAGGTGCCGGTTGGCGACCATCCAGAAACTTCCATGGGGCAGCAGTGCCGACGCGGCGGCGGCGATAAACGCGCGGCCCAGTTCGGGCAGGTCTTCGCGTCCCTGCTGATGGAACGGCGGATTGCTGACGATGGCGTCGTAGCGGGCCGGCAGACCCGCCGCCACATCGTGCCAGTGCACTTCGGTGCGCACCGCCACGCCGCTTTGCTGCCGCGCGGCTTCCATGTTCATGCGCGCCGGCTCCAGCGCGCGCGCTTCGGCTTCGTAGAGATCGATCGCCTCCACCTGCGGACAGCGCGCCAGCACCTGCGCGGACAGATAGCCGTAGCCCGCGCCGAGATCCGCCACGCGCCCGCGCAGGCCGGCCGGCAGATGCGCGGCCAGCAGCGCGGATGCGACGTCGACGCGATCCCAGGCGAACAGGCCGGGGCGGCTCCAGTAGCCGGCCGCGTTCTGGCGCGGCTGGTCGAACGCGGCCCATGGTTCGAGCAGTGCGTGATTCACCCGCTCGCCGAGCGGCGCGCTCCAGAACACGCGGCATTTGTGCTTGGACAGCTGCGCGACCGGACCGGCCAGCTGCGCCAGGTCGGCCTCGCCGGAGCGCGCGCCGCCGGCATTGGCCATGCACGCCAGCACGATGCCGCCGGGCGCGGCATGCCGCACCGCGCGTGCGAACAGCGCGCGCGCTTCGTCGCGCTGCCGCGGCGGCAGCACCAGTACCAGCGGGAAATGTTCGTCCATCGCCGGGTCGCCCACGCGCAGGCCGCTGCGCTCCAGCTCCGCAGCGAACGGCTTGAAGCTCTGCGCGCAGATCCAGCCCGGCTGCGCCATCTCGCGCAGGCGGAAACCGTCGCGCGCATGCAGGAACAGCACGCGCCCGTCCGGCGGCAGGCGCAGCTGCCCCGTGGCGATGGGAACGAACAGGGCCTCCAGCGCCACGTGCGCGGAGGACAGAGCGGCAGCATTCACCGGCCGGCCTTTCGAAAGCGGAAACGGCGGCATTTTACGCGGCGCGGCGGTTTTCCGCGCCGACGGCGTTCAACGCGCGGCCGGCACCGGCACCATCGCGTCGCCCCGCGCCAGGCCCCGCAGGCTGCGCCAGGCCAGCGCGCCGATCGCCAGCGTGGCCAGCGCCAGCAGCGCCACGGCAACCGAACGGCCGAACCAGCCCGGCATCGCCAGCGCATAACGCTGCGCCGCCACCGCGCTGGCCGCCAGCGGAAAGCTCAGCGCCCACCAGTTCAGGCGGAACGGCTGCCCGCGCAGCATCGAGTACACGCGCGGCAGCAGCACGGCGAGCAGGAACAGGTCCAGATAGAACAGCGAGCGCGCGAGCGCATCCACTTCGCCGGCCATCGCCACATAGGCGGAAAATCCCACCGCGAACGGCGCCAGCAAGATCAGCAGCGTCGGCTGCGCCCCCGGTGCGCGCGAGACCAGCCGTCCGAACACCAGGGCGAACACCGGTATCGCCAGCACGAAACCCGCCGCCAGCGCGAACAGCATCCACTCGCGCAAGGCGGGCCAGCCGAGCGCGGGAAACGCCAGCGGCACGTCGAGCAGGCCGACCACCGGAATCAGCCAGGCCGCGCTCACCTGCCCTTCGTCCAGCGCGCCGGCTGTCCACTGCAGGAAATTCCTCCATGCGCACACCACCATGCCCGCCGCGCCGAGCAGCCACATCGCGCGCGCCGGCCAGCCCGGCGGCGCCAGCATCGGCAGCAGCAGGAGGCTGATCCAGAACGTGCCCAGGAACGGTGCGGTGGCGGGCTGGCGCAGTTCCGCCAGCCACGTCTTGCCATCGCTCCACACACGGCGCAGCTGCACGCCTGCCAGGAACAGGAACGTCAGCCACGCCAGCACGGCCAGGCCATCGCCGATCCAGCCCGGCGCGCCGTAACGCGCCGCCAGCCGCCACGCCGCGGACAAGCCCGCAAGGCCCATCACGCTGGCGAACAGACCCACCGGCCACGGCACCGCCGCGGTCGCCTGCTTTGCATCCATGTGTGCGTCTCTCTGGAAGTTGGTATGCCGTGCGAATTCCGGCCGCGGCGCGAGCGCGCGGCCGGATCTGCGCATCAAGCCTTTTCGTGCGCGCTGACCGCATCCAGCACGCGCGCCGAATACACCAGCGCCGCGCCCGCATTCAGCGCCACCGCCACGCCCAGCGCCTCGGCGATCTCTTCGTGGCTGGCGCCCTGCTTCAGGGCCGCGGCGGAATGCACGGTGATACAGCCGTCGCAGCGCGTGGTCACGGCCACCGCCAGCGCGATCAGTTCGCGCGTCTTGCCGTCGAGGTGGCCGGTCTTTTCGCCGGCGCTGCTGAGCGTCTGGTAGCCGGCCAGGGTGCCGGGGCTGAGCTTGCCGATTTCGCCGATACGGCCCAGCAGTTCGTTGCGGTATTGGACCCAGTCGAGCATGGCGGTTCTCCTCGGGATGACAGGGAGCGGGCGGCCTGCCCGCCGTGCTGCGCAGTGTTGCGCCGCCCGCCGCTGCGCTGAATACTCGCGCGACTCCATTGTTGGCGCGAACGTCTCATGGACGCCCTCAGCCGTCTGATCCAGCTCGCGCAACTGCAGGGCAACCTGGACGTGCGCTGCCAGTTCGCCGGCGGCTTCGCCGTCGACCATGCCGAGGCGCCGCGCGGCGAAGCGCTGTTCCACCTGGTGCTGGACGGCGGCTGCGCGATCGAGCCCGCCGGCGAGCCCTCGCTGGACATGCAGGCCGGCGACCTGGTGATCTTCCCGCACGGCGCCGCCCATCTGATCCGCGACCGCCGCGGGCAGCGCCGCACGGCGCCGGTGCGGGTGGAACACGACGGCCTGCTGCCGCTGCGCCGCAACGGCAACGGCGCGCCGGAACTGGACCTCTTGTGCGGCCGCTTCCGCTACGCCCCCGCCTCGGCCAGCCTGCTGCTGTCCACCCTGCCCGGCACGCTGAAGGTTTCCCTGCGCGACACGGCCGGGATGGAAGCCCTGCAGGCGCTGGTGGCGCTGATGCGGCACGAGGCCGGCCAGCGCCAGCCCGGCGCGCTGGCCGTGGTCACCGCGCTGACCCATGCCTTGTTCGCGCTGGCCTTGCGCGCGTATGCCACCGGCGACGTGCACGGCCTGCTGCCGCTGCTGGCCGACGCGCGCCTGGGCGGCGCGGTGCAGGCGATGCTGGCGGAACCTGCGCACCCGTGGACCTTGGAGGAGCTGGGCCGTGTCGCGGCGATGTCGCGCGCCAGCTTCGCGCGGCATTTCGGCGAACGTGCGGGGATGACGCCGGGGGAATGCCTGGCGCGCCTGCGCATGCAGATCGCCGGCGATCTGCTGCTGCGTACGCGGCGGCGCACCGGGGATATCGGGCAGGACGTGGGGTATCAGTCGGAGGCGGCGTTCGGGAAGGCGTTCCGGCATTACATGGGGACGACGCCGGCGAGGTTTCGGCGGGAGCACACGCGAGAGGAAGAACACATCTAGTGAATCCTTCGCCCCTCCGGGGAGCACGCGGGGAGGGCACAGGGATGTGCCCGGCTTTGAGGAGCGAGGAAGGTGGCGGCAGCCGGATGAGGGGCGGGTGCTCGAGACGGCGGATCGACGAAGCGTCGCTCGCTTCTGTGCTCTTGCTTCATCGCTCCGTAGGTCCCCCTCACCCCAGCCCTCTCCCCGCAGGGGAGAGGGGGCTAAGAGCTCAGCGGCGGGAAGCTAACTTGTCCGCCCACCGCGTCGGCTCCGGCAACCGGTACTTCGTGCAAGCCGCCAGCACCCGCCGCGCCGCACCCTCGATACTCACCCGATGCCCCGGCGACACGATCAGCGGCCGTACCCGCTCCTTGCTGCGCAACACCGTGCCGATCGTCCGCCCGCGATACATCAGCGGCACGCTGTCGCCGCGCCGCTCGCCGAGCGGCTCGTGCACGCCGACCAGGATCGTCTTCGCCACGCCGATCGTCGGCAGCCCGGTGATCACGCCCAGGTGCGCGGCAATGCCCAGCCCGCGCGGATGCGCGATGCCCTGCCCGTCGACGAACACCAGCCCGGGCTGCTCCGGCAAGCCCGCCAGCGCTTCCAGCACCGCAGGCAATTCGCGGAACGACAGCAGGCCGGGGATATACGGCATGCGCGTCGGCAGCCGCGTCACCGTATGCGCCAGCGGCTGCAGGCTGCGCGCATCGAGCAGCACCGCGGCGGCGCGGGTGATCGCGCCCTGTTCCTCGAAACCGACATCCACGCCGGCGATGCGCGCGGGTTCGGCGAAATCCTCCACCAGGCTGACGCGCCCGGCCAGCGCACTCTGCAAGGCGCGCGCCTTGGCCACGTCGCCATCCCATGCGGGCACTGCCCCGGCCATCGTCGTCATCCAGTCCATCGGGGAAGCCTGACGCCGGGGCGCTGAACACCCCGTCAAGAAAAAAGGCGCAGGCTTGATTGACCGTACACCCATGCCTCCGGATCATGCCGCCATGTCCATCCTGCTTCGCATCGCGCTGATCCTCATCCTCGCCATCGGCGGCGGCTCCCTGGCCCTGGCCCAGGACGCTCCCGATGCACCGTCCTCCGCCGCCGCCGCACCGGTCACCGTGGACCAGCTCAACGGCCAGCTCGAGCAGCTGCGCCAGACGCTGGCCGACACCGACAAGCTCGGCGACACCGCCCTGCAGGACCTGCGCTCGCGCGCGCAGGCACTGCAGCAGCAGGCCGATCAGCTGGTCGCCTCGCTGTCGCCGCAGTCCGATGCGCTGAAAGCCAAGCTCGACGTGCTCGGGCCCGCGCCGGAAAAAGGCCAGCCCGGCGAACCGCCGGAGGTGGCCAACCAGCGCAAGCAGCTGGGCAAGGACAAGGCCGATCTCGATGCGCAGATGAAGCAGGCCAAGACGGTGAGCCTGGAAAGCGCCCAGCTTGCCGGGCAGATCGTCGGGCTGCGCCGCCAGCTGTTCGAAGCGCGGCTCAGCCAGCGCACCTCCTCGCCGCTCAGCCTCGCGTTCTGGTCCTCGCTGTCGCGCAATGCGCCGGACGACCGCGCCGGCCTGGCGGAACTGGGCCGCGATACCTGGACGGCGATGAGCAAGGCCTGGCAGCCCGGCAACCGCACGCCGTTCTTTATCTGCACGCTGGCCGCCATCGCGCTGTTCGCGGTGGGCCGCCGCCTGCTGGAACAGGCGCTGCTGCGCCTGACCAGCGACCGCATGCCGGCCGGCCATCTGCGCCGCAGCGCGCTGGCGCTGTTCATCACCCTGGGCACCACGCTCACCTTCGGCTTCGCCGCCTATCTGCTGTACCTGGGGCTGGATTGGAACGGCACCCTGGGCGAGGAGATCGGCGGGCTGTTCGCATCGCTGGTGATGCTGGCCTGGATCGCCGCGTATATCGCCGGCCTGGGCCGCGCGCTGCTCAGCTCCGGCCGTCCGTCGTGGCGCATGCCGGCGCTGAGCGACGATCTCGCGCGCCGCCTGCGTCCGTTCCCGCCGCTGCTGGCCTGGTGCACCTTGCTGATCGGGCTGGCCGAGCGCATCACCGCGCAGGTTTCCGCATCCCTGTCGGCCACGGTGGCCGTCAACGGCTTGCTCTCGCTATTGGTAGCGGGGCTGATCGCGGCGGCGCTGCTGCGCATGGGCCGCGCGCGGCGCGCCCTGCTCGCCGCCGGCACCGCGCCCGGCAAGCGGCCGCTGTGGGTGGGCCTGCTGGTGGCGGTGGCGTTCGCCGGCGTGGTCACGCTGGCGCTGAGCCTGCTCACCGGCTATATCGCCCTCGCCTTCTTCGAGGCGCGGCAGATGCTGCGCGGCGGCGTGATCGTCGGCACCGTGTACCTGCTGATGCATCTGCTCAACGACGTGTTCGAGAGCCTGCTCTCGCCGGATTCGCGCACCGGTTCGCGCATGCACGAATCCTTCGGCGTATCGCCCGTGCGGATGGAGCAGGCCGCGGTGGTGCTGTCCGGGGTGACCCGCGCGCTCCTGCTGCTGCTGGCGATCTCCTCGCTGCTGTCGCCCTACAACGCCGGCCCCGAGGAACTGTTCGAACGCGGCAGCCAGCTGTTCGCCGGGCGCACCATCGGCACCTTGTCGATCGTGCCGGGCAATATCTTCAGCGCGCTCGGCGTGCTGATGGCCGGCGTGGCGGCGATCCGCCTGGTCAAGCGCTGGCTGTCGCAGCAGCTGCTGCCGAAGACCGCGCTGGACCCGGGCATGCAGATGTCCATCGTCACCCTGCTCGGCTACGTCTGCGGCGTGCTGGTGTTCGTGCTGGTGCTGGGCGCGCTGAAGGTGGACCTGCAGAGCATCACCTGGGTGGCCTCGGCGCTGTCGGTGGGCATCGGCTTCGGCCTGCAGGCGATCGTGCAGAACTTCATCTCGGGCCTGATCCTGCTGGCCGAGCGGCCGGTGAAGGTCGGCGACTGGGTCAGCCTGCCGGGCGCGGGCGTGGAAGGCGACATCAAGCGCATCAACGTGCGCGCCACCGAGATCCAGCAGGGCGACCGCTCCACCGTGATCGTGCCGAACTCGCAGCTGATCACCCAGAACGTGCGCAACGTGACCCAGGCCGGCGCGCTCGGCCGCGTGCAGATCCGCCTGCCGCTGCCGCTGAGCACCGACGCCGGCAAGGCGCGCAAGGTGCTGCTGGGCACGATGGGCGAACACCCCTCCACCTTGGAAACGCCCAAGCCCAGCGTGCAGCTGGACACCATCGACGGGCAGTCGCTGATCTTCGTGTGCACGGCCTATGTCGGCAGCCCGCGCGAAGTCGCCGCGGTGAAGAGCGACCTGCTGTTCGAGATGCTCGAGCGGCTGGCCAACGCGCAGCTGCCGATGTCGACGCCGCAGGACATGGTGCTGCGCCGTCCGCCATCGGAATCGCGTACCAGCGTCGACGCGCAGTTCGGCGCGCCGCCGCCGGCCACGCCGCCGGCCAGCTGACGCCCTATGCCACCGGCAGGTAGATGTCGGTGCGCAGCAACGCTTCCGGTGTCTGCTCGGGGTCGTCCAGGTAGTGATGGAAGAACGGCAGGTCGCGCAGCTCGCGGCCGCTGCCGGGCAGCCAGTGCGCGAGCAGCGCGTCGGTGGCGTCGTCGAGCAGGTCGAAGCTGCCGACGTGGCGATAGCGCGCCCACTGGCCGCCGCCGAGTTGTTCGGCGATCAGGCCCGCGCCCGGTTCCACCGGGCGATCGAACGCCACTGCGCAGTCGAAATCGACGCCTTCCGGCGGCGCGTCGCGATGATCGCCGTGCAGCACGCCGTAGACGCCGCTGACGTGCTCCACCAGGCCCTGCGTGGCCGCCCACTCGAACAGCCGCAGATAGACCTTGTCCAGGCCGTCGAACGGCCCGCGATGGCGCACCGCGATCACCCGGAACGGCTCCATCGAAACCACTTCCACGCGCAGCTCCGGCGCTTCGTGCGCAGGCGTCGGCGCGCGGCTGGATTGCTCGATCGCCTGCGCCACGCGCTCCGGCTGCACGCGCAGTTCGCTGGGCGAGGCGCCATAGGCCTGGCGGAACGCGCGCGCGAACGCCTGCGGCGTTTCATAGCCCACCGCCAGCGCGGCATCGGTCACCGGCTGCGCGGGATCGGCCAGCAGCTTCAGCGCGCGCAGAAGGCGCAGCCGCAGCACCGTGCCGCCGGGCGTTTCGCCGGTAAGCGCGCGGTAGATGCGGTGGAAATGGAAGGCCGACAGATGCGCCGCTTCGGCCAGCTGGCCCGGGTCGGGCAGTTCGGCGCCGCTGTCGACGGCGCGCTGCAGCAGCGCGACCGCGCGCTCGATGCCTTGCACGTAGCGGTGGCGGGTCTGGTCTTTCATGCTGGCTCTCCGTGAGGTGGCGCCGCCCAGGATCGGCGCACTACTCCGCCGCCGCGGTTCCGATCCTGCGCATACGGCACCAGTCCCGGAAGCGACGCAAGCCAT
Source organism: Dyella sp. SG562 (assembly GCF_011759495.1). NCBI lineage: Bacteria > Pseudomonadati > Pseudomonadota > Gammaproteobacteria > Lysobacterales > Rhodanobacteraceae > Dyella > Dyella sp. SG562. The sequence goes on along the minus strand of NZ_JAAOYS010000003.1, from coordinate 248,703 downwards.
AGGCAAGAAGTCATGGTGGGCACCATCCGGCGATGACCGTAAAGTCGGCGTTCATTCTCCCATCCCCTTCACGCCGCCCGCGATGGACCGCCTTGCGGCCCTGCCTGGAGGTTTCATGTCGATCAGCCGCCCGCTCCTTCTTGCCGCCGCGCTCGCCGCCGTCCTCGGCGCCGGCCTTGCCCAGGCGCAGACCGCGCCGCTCACGCCGGACATCCCGGCCAAGTTCGAATCGCCCACCACGGGCTTCGACTACGTCAAGCGCGAGGTGATGATCCCGATGCGCGACGGCGTGAAGCTGCACACCGTGATCGTGATCCCCAAGGGCGCCAGGCATGCGCCGATCCTGCTCACCCGCACGCCGTACAACGCCAGCGGCCGCGCCGCGCGGCTGGAGTCGTCGAGCATGCTGGCCGAGCTGCCGCAGGGCGACGAAGTGTTCGTGCGCGGCGGCTATATCCGCGTGTTCCAGGATGTGCGCGGCAAGTACGGCTCCGAAGGCGATTACGTGATGACGCGCCCGCTGCGCGGCCCGCTCAACTCCAGCGAAGTCGACCACTCCACCGACGCCTACGACACCATCGACTGGCTGGTGAAGAACCTGCCCGAATCCAACGGCAAGGTCGGCATGCTCGGTTCGTCGTACGAAGGCTTCACCGTGGTGATGGCGCTGATCAACCCGCATCCGGCGCTGAAGGTGGCCGCGCCGGAAAGCCCGATGGTCGACGGCTGGATGGGCGACGACTGGTTCCACTACGGCGCCTACCGCCAGACCAACTTCGACTATATCCGCGGCCAGACCGCGCAGAAGGGCAAGGGCTCGTCCGCGCCGCGCGACGGCTACGACGACTACAGCAATTTCCTCGAAGCCGGCTCCGCCGGCGACTACGCGCGCGCCAACGGCTTCGAGCAGCTGCCGTTCTGGAAGAAGCTGGACGAGCACCCCGCCTACGACGCGTTCTGGCAGGGCCAGGCGCTGGACAAGATCATGGCGCAGCAGCCGCTGAAGGTGCCGACCATGTGGCTGCAAGGCCTGTGGGACCAGGAAGACATGTGGGGCGCCATCCACAGCTACGAGGCGACCGAACCGAAGGACAAGGGCAACGACAAGAACTTCCTGGTGATGGGCCCGTGGCGCCATAGCCAGGTGAACTACGACGGCACCTCGCTGGGCCCGCTGAAGTGGGACGGCGACACCGCCCTGCAGTTCCGCCGCGACGTGCTCAAGCCGTTCTTCGACCAGTACCTGGTGGACGGCGCGCCGAAGGCGAACACGCCGCCGGTGCTGATCTACAACACCGGCGAGAACCGCTGGGACCGCTTCAAGACCTGGCCGCTCAGCTGCGACAGCGGCTGCGCCAGCAAGCCGAAGGCGCTGTACCTGGAAGCCGATGGCAAGCTCTCGTTCGAGGCGCCGGCCGGCAGTGCGTCGAAGTACGACGAATACGTCTCCGATCCGGCCAAGCCGGTGCCGTACCTGCCGCGCCCGGTGCACTTCGCCGACCACGATGCGTGGACGCGCTGGCTGGTCACCGACCAGCGTTTCGTCGACGGCCGTCCGGACGTGCTCACCTACGTCAGCGAACCGCTGACGGCGCCGCTGCACGTCGGCGGCGCGCCGCAGGTGAACCTGTATGCGTCGACCAGCGGCACCGACAGCGACTGGGCGGTGAAGCTGATCGACGTGTATCCGGACACGGTGGCCTCCGACCCCGACATGGGCGGCTACGAGCTGCCGATCTCGCTGGATATCTTCCGCGGCCGCTACCGCACCAGCTTCGAGCATCCGCAGGCGATCGCCGCGGACCAGCCGCTGCTGTACAGCTTCGGCCTGCCGACGGTGAACCACGTGTTCCAGCCCGGCCACCGCATCATGGTGCAGGTGCAGTCCACGCTGTTCCCGCTGTACGACCGCAATCCGCAGACCTTCGTGCCGAACATCTTCGACGCCAGGCCGGGCGATTACCGCAAGGCGACGCAGCGCGTGTGGCACGCGCCGGGGACGCTGAGCGCGATCAGCCTGCCGGTAGTGAAGTGACGCAGGTTGGGGTGAGCGCAGCGAACCCCAACGTCGCGCAACACAAAAAACGAAACGGCCTGCCCTGGTGCGTCATTCCGGCGCAGGCCGGGATCCAGTAACGACCACCTTGCACGCTGTCGTGCTTACGTCCCAATGCTGGCTTGGTGGCGCCGCGTCATCACCGGGCGGTGTCGCCACTGGATCCCGGCCTGCGCCGGGATGACGGCCTGGATAGCGCGCGGCATGTACCAAACAAAAAAGGGCTGGCGGAAACGCCAGCCCTTTCTGTTTTCAACGCCGCGACGCTACGCGGTTACGGCGTGCAAGCCTTGCCATGATCGCCGTGATAGCCCTTGGCCTTCGCATCGGCTTCGCTCATGTACGAGCCCTGCTTGGTCTTGCCGTACCACTTGTCGCTCGGACAGTGATAGACCTTGCTGCTCGCATTCACCCACACCATGCCCGGGCCACCGCCCGGCGCCGGCTGCGAGTTGGGCGACGGCGGCATCGGCATCGGCTTCTTCGGCGCGGCCGCGGCGGCGGGTGCCGACGGTGCGGCGGGAGCAGCCTGCGGCGTCGGCGCGGGTGCGGCGGGAGCCGCGGCAGCAGGCGCAGCCGCCGGTGCGGCAGCCGCAGCCGCGGCGGCCGCGGCGTACCACTCCTTCACGCCCTTGTGGCCGGAGCAGGCCCCCTTCTTGGTGGCGTGATCGGTGTAGCTGCCGTCCTTGCACTGGCCGGTGGAACCGGCCGGCGCCGACGCCTGCTGCGCGAACACGGCCGGACCGGCCAACAGGCAGGCCGCCATCACTGCGATCGAAACGAACGATTTCATCTGTACTCCCTCCAGCGCGATTGACCTTCCGTTGCTTCGCCGCGGGTGCCGCCCTTGCCCCCATGCCGCCGCGAAACACATGCGCCGACCGGCGCACGCGGCGCGACTATGCATCAAAAAAAACAACGCGCCATGCGTGGGGGCATGGCGCGTTCATCATTCATCGTGCTGTTTCGCAAGCTCTTGCGCAGGGCTTTCATCCGCCCGTCGCAAACCGGCTGGCGTAGGTTGGGGTGAGCCGGAGGCGAACCCCAACATGGCCCGATCCAGACGCATCGCATCGTTGGGGTTCGCCGAAGGCTCACCCCAACCTACGCCGCACACCTTATTTCGCGGGCGGCTTCAACGTCGAACCCGGACGCGCGATGCCGTACATCTCCCAGGTGATCTGCTTGAGCAAGGCCCAGCGGTCGTCGCCCTGCACGTACAGATCGAAATGCGTGCGGTCCGGAATGAAGCGCACCTCGGCCTTCGCATGCAGTCCGTCGAGCACGGCCTTCAGGCGATGTGCCGCGCCGTCCAGGTAGAACGTATCGGCGGTGCCCACGATCAGGTGGATCTTGCCGTCCAGGTCCGGCTTCAACGCCGGCCATTCCTTCTGCAGGCGGTGCGCGATGTCGTAATGCTCGATCCAGTACGCCGCCACCGCCGGATCGACCGCGCCGGTATCGCGATCGAACATCGGCTGCGGACGCCCGTCCGCGCCGCGCGGCGAGAACACCCAGTCGAACGAGGCGAGCTGGCCGCCATATTCGCCGAGCACGCGCTCCAGCTTGGCGTACTGCTCGAAGGTGGCGAGCACCTTGCCCTTGTCGCGGATCAGCGGGTTGGCCGAACCGTCCGGCTTGCGGAAGGCATTGGCATCGGACAGGTACAGGTCCACGCCGGTGAAATCGTGGAAGTCGCTGGGATCGGGCGACGTCGACCAGGTGCCGCCGAACACCTTCGGATAACGCGTCTGCAGCCACAGCGTGGCCCAGCCGCCGGAGGAATGCCCGTTGAGGAAGCGGCCCCGCGCCTTGCCGTCCATGCGGTACTGCTTTTCCAGCGACGGGATCAGCTCCTCGGTGAGCGCCTTGCCCCAGGGGCCGTTGTTCACCGAGTCGGCGAATTCGTGCGTGCCGGTGGGGCTGGACTCGTCCAGGAACACCCAGATCATCGGCGGCATCTCGCCCTTGGCGGTCGCCGCGTAGCTGTTGGCGATCGGGCCGTACAGGCGGTCGCCGCCGCCGCCGAAGCCGTGCGTGTAGTACACCACCGGATAGCGCTCGGCCTTCTTCGCCTCGTAGTCCGGCGGCAGCAGCACCCAGCCGCGCATATGGATGGGCCGGCCCCAGAACGCCGACAGCGCGGGGCTGACGAAATCGATCGGCTGCGCATGCTCGCGCGCGGCAGCCATCGCATCGCGCATGTCTTTCGAGGCGGACGGCGGCAAGGTCCACGCTTCGCGCGCCGGCAGCGTCCTGCTCAACTGCAGCACGGGCAGCGTCGCCGCCGGCAGATGCACCGGCGTCACCTCGCTGACCACGTCGCCCGCGCCGCGCCCGCTGTAGTTGTAGTTGTGGTTGGCATCGAGCACCGCCTGCACCAGGTAGTCGCCGGCCGGCAGCTTGGCCAGCGGGCCGGGAAAGGCGATGTCGTCGGCATCCAGGCTGACCGTGTCGCCGGGCGCCAGCCGCGCCACTTCGCGCGCGGCCACCAGGGTCTGGTCCGGATGCAGCGGATTGACGTCGACTTCCTCCACCTTGCCGTCCTTCGCCTCGGCCTTGGCCGCCGCGGCGCTGGTGACGAACAGCAGCAGGCGCCCGCCGACCGGCGCGGTCTGCGCGCCGCCGAGCTGCACCTGGACATAGTGATGCGCAACCGGCGCATCGTTGCGGGCCTGCGCGCTGCCGATGAGCGCAAGGCCCAGCAGCGCGGCGGCGACGGGACGGCGAAGCAGCATGGCGTTCTCCCTGAAAACCGGATGGGGAAGACGGCGGCGCAGCCCCTGCGCCGCCGCCGGGGTTCAATCGTCTTTGGCGTTCTTCACCGGCGCCAGGCGCAGGTCCTGGAAGTCGAAGCTGAAATCGGTGAGCGGCGAGATCGGCTCCATGCGCGCCTCGCGGATCGCGCCGTCGGCATCGAGGGTGAAGCTGACGAAGGCGTCGGCATTGAGCGAGCGGTCGTCCCAGCGCACCACGAAGGTGTCGTGCTGCCACGGCGTCATGGTGCCCACCAGCTGTGGCGTCTTGCTGAAGGTCAGGCGCAGCTTGCCGCCTTGCTGCGCGACCACGACGTCGCCGTACCAGCGGTCGCGATAGGTGCCGGCATACCTGGCGACGGCCAGCGAGGGCTTGCCGTTCCTGTCGCGCGCGGCCTCGTGCTTCTTCCAGCTGTCGTCGGCCTTGTCTTCGGACTTCTTCACCGCGGCGGCATACGCGGCGACCCAATCGGTCTTGTCGCGGCCCAGGTACGCATCGAGCACGCGATAGGTGACCGCGTTGAACGCGGCGCCGGATTCCTGGTTGGTCAGCACCACCACGCCGAGCTTCAGCTCCGGCACCAGGGTCAGGCGCGAGACCATGCCCGGCCAGCCGCCGGTGTGCCACACCAGGCGCTGCCCGCGGTAGTCGGTCAGGAACCAGCCCTCGCCGTAGCCGGCGAAGTTCGGCTTGACCGCGGCCAGTTCCGGCACCGGCGGTTCGCCGATGCGCATCGGCGTGAGCATCGACCACATCTGCTTCTGGCTTTCTTCCTTGAACAGGCGCTTGCCGTCCGGCAGCGCGCCGCCGGCCAGCTGCACGTTCATCCACTTGGCCAGGTCGTGCACGCTGGCATAGATGCCGCCGGCGCCGGGGTTGTTGACCCAGGCCATCGGCGGCACCGGCTTCAGGTCCTTGAAATCGAACTTGGCGTGGCCCATGGCCACGTCCATGCCGGGCTTCAGATAGGTCATGTCGACCAGCGACTCGTCCATGCCTACCGGCTTGAACAGGTTGTCGCGCACGAAGTCGGCGTAGCTCTGGCCGGAGGTTTCCTCGATCACCAGCGTGGCCACCGCGAACAGGATGTTGTCGTAGGCGTAGGCGCTGCGGAAGCTGGTGGCCAGCGGCACCTCGCGCAGGCGCTGCACCACTTCCCTGGTGCTGTATTTGGTGGGCGGCCAGTACAGCAGGTCGCCCGCGCCCAAGCCTAAGCCGCTGCGGTGGGCGAGCAGGTCGCGGATGCGCATCTCGCGCGTGACGTACGGGTCGGACATCTGGAACCACGGCAGATGGTCGATCACGCGGTCGTCCATCTTCAGCTTGCCGCGCTCGGCCAGGATCTGCAGCGAGGCGGCGGTAAAAGCCTTGGTGTTGGAGGCGATGGCGAACAGCGTGTGGGCATCCACCGCGCCGGACTTGCCGGCCTCTTTCTCGCCGAAGCCCTGCTCCAGCACCACCTTGCCGTCCTTGACGATAGCCACCGCGATGCCCGGCACCTCGAACTGCTTGCGCGCGCTGTCGACGTAGGCGGTGAAGTCCTGCAATTGCGCGGGCAGCGCCGCGCTGGCGGAGGCGGCCGGCGCGCTATCGGGCAGCGGCGGCTGCGCCCAGACCGGGGAAGCGGCAAAGGCCAGCAGCGCGGCGCAGCAGGCCAGGCGCGGGGACAGGACTCGTCGGGACATCGTCGGCTCCAGCTTGGCGAAAGCGGCCAACTATCGCGGCAAAGCCGCGCCGGCGCCAGCGCGGAAAGTCACAGCCGCCGCGGGGCGCCTGCCAACTCAGTCGTGCGCGGGCTTGCCGCGGCTTTCCAGCCACGGCGCCAGCGACACCGACCAGATGTTTTCGCTGGCGTTGTCCCAGGCCTGCATGCGCGCCAGGTCCTTCTCGGCCTGCTCATGCGAACGCGGATAGCTCACTTTCTCCGCGCGATGGCTGCTGAAGTAGAGCGTGCGGCCGTCCGGCCCCAGGTGCGCGCCCCAGGGGTCGCCGACGTTGACCGCATCGCCCAGGTCGACCGGCGCGCCCCAGCCGCTGCCTTCGCGGAAGGCGATGTACAGGCGGTCGGCCTTGCCCTTCCCCGCGTAATCGGCGTCGAACACGATGAAAGACTCATCGGGCGCGATCGCCGGATCGAGCTTGTGCGCGGCCGCGTCGCCCAGCACCACCAGCTCCGGCGCCTCGTAGGTGCCGTTGCGGTACTGCGTGCGGTACAGGCGGAACTCGTCGTCGTCGCCCGGACGCTGGAAATACACGCTGCCATCGGCGGCAACGCTCGGCGCATAGGTGCGCGTGCTGCTGTTGACCGCATCCGGCAGCCGCACCGGCTCGCCCCAGCCGTCGCCCTTGCGCTCGACGCGCCACAGATGCCCGCCCGCCGCATGCTGCACCTTGCCGTTCGCCATCACGCCATCCAGCGCCTTGCCGCCGGGCGTGTCGGGACGGTTGGAGGTGAACACGATGAAGGAGCCGTCCGGCGCCATCGCCGGATCGTGGTCCAGCCATTGTCCGGAGAACGGTGCGATGCGCGGCTCGGACCAGGCGTGGCCGATCTTGTGCGATTCCAGGATCACCGCGTTCGGCCAGCTGATGCGGTCGAAGAACACGGTGTGGCCGTCCGGCGAGAACGCGGCGGAGTCTTCGTTGGCCGGGCCGGACACCACGCCCGGCGCGAAGATTTCCGGCACGGTGTCGCGTGTATCGGCCACGGCGTTCGCCGCCACGGCAAGACCCAGCGACAGCAGGGCGTAAGCGAACGGTTTCATGGACGGATCCGTCGATGCCGTAACGGCGATGCGCCTGGATACGCTTCGCCCCGGCGCGCGGCGCGTGCCTGAAGTCACGACCGCGGGTTCACGCGCCGCCATGGCATCATCGCCGCCCCGCCACCGCGCCCCGCCAAGCCAGCGACCCGACCCGATGGACGATCTCTTCAGCAGCGCCACGCCCCGCGCCGAACGCATCCGCACCGGCATCGGCGGCTGGAACTACGCACCCTGGCGCAAGAATTTCTACCCGGAAGGACTGGTGCAGCGGCGCGAGCTGGAATACGCCAGCCGGCACCTGCGCGCGATCGAGATCAACGGCACTTACTACGGTGCGCAGAAGGCCGAGACCTACGGCCGCTGGGCGGCGGAGACGCCGGAAGGCTTCGTGTTTTCCTTGAAAGCGCCGCGCTATGTCACGGAGGGCAAGCGCCTGGCGGCCACCGGCAAAGGCATCGACAGTTTCGTGCACGGCGGCCTGGCCGAAATGGGCGACCGGCTGGGGCCGATCCTGTGGCAGCTGCCGCCGTCGCGCGCGTTCGACGCGGACGACATCGCCGCGTTTCTCGACCTGCTGCCGCGCCAGTTGAACGGCAAGCCGCTGCGCCACGTGCTGGAGGTGCGGCATCGCAGTTTTCTCAGCGATGCGTATGTGGCGCTGGCGCGTGAGCGGCGTATTCCCACCGTGTACACCGACTCGCCGGAGTATCCGAATATCGCCGACCTGACCGGAGACTTCGCTTATGCGCGGTTGATGCGCAGTGCGGATGGCGAGGCGACGGGTTATCCGGCGGCAGCGCTGGACGAGTGGGCGGATCGTGCGCAGCGTTGGGCGCGTGGCGAGGATTGCGAAGAGCTGCCGCATTTCGCGGCGCCGCTGGCGAAGGCGGAGCCGCGCGATGTGTTCGTTTATTTCATCAGTGCGGCGAAGCATCTGAATCCGGCGGCGGCGATGGCGCTGCAGAAACGCGTCGACCGCACGGCGTAGGTTGGGGTGAGCCGCAGGCAAACCCCAACAATGCGGTGCGTTTGGATGTTGCGATGTTGGGGTTCGCCTGCGGCTCACCCCAACCTACGCCGGCTTGATCCGCCTAGGCCGCGGCGGTGAGTTCTTCGCGGATCGCCGCCACCATCTCGTACGACCTGCGGCGCAGCGCATGCTCGAACACATTCGCCGTGATCATCAGCTCATCCGGCTGGTGACGCCCGATAAACGCGAGCAAGCCCTCCCGCACCGAACGCGCATCGCCCACCACCGAACAGGCCAGCGCGCGCTCCACGCCGAACTTCTCGGTCGGCGTCCAGTAGCTCTCGATGTCGTCGATCGGTGGCGGAATCAGCCCCGGCATGCCGCGGCGCAGATTGATGAAGCTCTGCTGCTGGGTGGTGAACAGCTTGCGCGCCTGCGCATCGCTTTCGGCCGCGATCACGTTGATGCCGAGCATCGCGTGCGGCCGCGCCAAGTGTTCCGACGGGCGGAAATCGCGGCGATACAACGCCAGTGCCTCGTCCATCGCATCCGGCGCGAAGTGCGAAGCGAATGCATACGGCAGGCCCAGCGCCGCGGCCAGGCGCGCGCCGAACAGGCTGGAGCCGAGGATCCACACCGGCACGTCGATACCCGCGCCGGGCACCGCGCGCACCGGCTGGCCGGCCTGCGCCGGCTGGAAATACCTCAGCAGCTCCTGCACGTCTTCGGGGAACGCATCGGCGCTCTCGTAATAGCGGCGCAGCGCGCGTGCCGTCGGCTGGTCGGTGCCGGGCGCGCGGCCCAGGCCCAGGTCGATGCGGCCGGGATACAGCGAAGCCAGCGTGCCGAACTGCTCGGCCACCTGCAGCGGCGCGTGGTTGGGCAGCATGATGCCGCCGGCGCCGACGCGGATGCTCGAGGTGCCGCCGGCGATATGGCCGATCAGCACCGAAGTGGCGGCGCTGGCGATGCCGGGCATGTTGTGGTGCTCGGCCAGCCAGTAACGCCGGTAGCCCAGGCGCTCGGCCAGGCGGGCCAGGTCCAGACTGTTGGCGAAGGCCTGCGCCGGCGTGCTGCCCTGGGTGACCGGCGCCAGATCGAGTACGGAAAACGGAATCATGGAGTGTCCTCGCGGCGAAGCTCCCGATCTGGGGGCGGACCGGGGCATTGCCAGCCTCCCCGGTACAGAAAATGTCGACCGGCCTGCAGAGCCGGCGACGCGGGCGGCCCATGCTCTACAGCTTCGATCCGGGCAGCCGATAACCCGGCGGGGAGACCGCGTCCGCGGCAGCAGGGGAGAACCACACGATGTACTGGCTAAGGCGCTTCTTCGCCCCCTCGCCCCTGCCCGCCGTACAGCCGCTGGCGCGCGCGCAGTTCCAGCGCCCGGCCAGGGCGCCGGCCGCTCCGCTGGCAGCGCCTGCGCCCGCCCCCGCGCCGGAATTGGCCGCGCTGGCCGAACGCTTCCAGCGCTTCATGCTCGGCCTGCCCGACGCGCGCCAGGGCGCCAACCCGAACGAGGCCGCCCTGCTGCGGCGCCTGCAGATCGTGGCCGAGCGCTTCGACGTGCGCAGCCTGCCGCGCCTGCCCGCGGTGCTGCCGCAGCTGCTGCTGGCATTGAAGAACGACGACGTGGCCGGCGCCGAGCTGGCGCGCCTGGTCGGGCGCGATCCGATGCTGGTCGGCGAAGTGATGCGGGTCAGCCGCAGCATCTACTACCGCACCCTGCATTCGATCCAGAGCCTGCAGCACGCGGTGGTGCTGCTGGGCCAGGACGGGCTGCGCCGCGTGGCGACCCAGCACATGATGAAACCGATCCTGCAGGCCAGCGCCGGCGTGCACGGCCTGGTGGCGGGACAGCGGCTGTGGGATCACGCCGAACGCTGCGCGCATGCCAGCGCGTTTCTCGGCAAGTTCGCCGGCTGCGATCCATTCGAGGCTTACCTGGCCGGCATCGTGTGCAATACCGGCACCGGTGCGGTGATCCATCTGCTGAGCATGGAAGAGATTGCCGCGCCCGAGACGCTGAGCCCCGCCTTCCTCGAAGGCTGCGCCCAGCTGGGCGCGAGCCTGACCTTGCGCGCCGCGCGCCACTGGGAACTGCCGGACGCGGTGATCCAGGCGCTGTCCGAACATGCGCAGGAACAGGCGCCGGAAACGCTGTCTCCGCTCGGCAAGACGTTGCACGTGGCGCACTATCTGTCGATGGCGCAGCTGCTGCGCGATCATCGCGCGCTCGACGCCATGCCCGATCTCAGCGAAGCCTGGCCGGCGCGCTTCGCACCGGCGCAGGTCGCGCGCTGCCAGCAGGATCTGCAGCACCAGTTCGATTCGGTGCCGCGCGAAAAAGGCTACTGATCCTTGGGCGCTTCCGGATGGCGTTCCAGCCATTCCGCCAGCGCCGCCTTGTAGCGGTCCAGCGCCGCTTCGTACAGATCGTAGATGCAGGGCACGCAGCCCTCGCCGCAGCAGTCGAGCGCGTCGGGTTCGATGGGCCTTACCGGCCGTGGATCGCCGGGAGGCGCGGAGCCTCCCGGCGCTTGTTCTTCAGAGCCGCTCAAGCGCTCAACCCGGCTTGCGGAACCGGTACGCGAACTGATCGGTATGCCCGCGTATGGCCTTGTCGAAGACCTTGATGTCGTGCGGATCGGCGGGATTGCGCAGCACGTTGCTTTCGCCGTCGAACACGAAGCCCGCCGCTTCCACCTGCTTCTTGACGATGGCCGGATCGATGCGGTGCAAGGTGTCGGTGTCGCGCATGCCGGAGCCGGCTTCGGCCACGTGGTCGACGATCACGAACAGGCCGCCGGGCTTGAGCGCATCGAACACCTGCTTGTTGAGCACGGCCGGATCGATCTTGCCCATGAACTTGTCCGGGTAGTCGTGGTAGTTCTGCGAGGTGAACACCATGTCGACCGGCTTGGGCACGCTGAACTGGTTGCCCGGCTGCAGCAGCACGCTGACATTCTTGTAGTGCGGCTGCGCGGCGAGCGCGTTGGAGGCCTTTACGTCGGAATCGGCTTCCTGCGCATACTCGTTGGGCCACACGTCGTAGACATGTCCGCCGTCGCCGACGGCGGCGCTGAACAAGCGGGTGAAGTAGCCGCCGCCGGGAATCAGGTCGACCACGCTTTGGCCGGGCTTCACTTCGGCGAAGGCCAGCAGCTCGCCGCCCTTGCGGCGCGCGTCGTTGGCGGCGTCCGCCTTGCGCGCCGGGTCGGCGACCGCGGCGGCGACGTTGGCGGGCATGGCGCCGGCGGGTTTCGGCGGCTGTGCCGCGGCGGCCAGCGGCAGGGCGAGGACGATCAACGCTGCGAGAACGGTCGTGCGCATGACGGGACTCCGCGGTGGGTTGGGAGCGGCATTGTGCGCCTAAACCGCGGGCCGGGAGCCAGGACCTTCGGCACCTCCGCTCAGGCCAGCGGCCAGCTGTGCAGCAGCCGGTAATCGCCCTGCCCGACCACGCTGTGCACCAGCGCCAGCTGCTGCACGCGCCAGGCCAGCGGCCCCACCGGAAGCTCCGGCAGCAGGCCGCCGCGGCTGTAGCCCAGGGTGACGTGCGGGGTGAACGTGCGCGACAGATGCGCGCCCTGGCCGGCGCGGATCAGGCCTTCGCGCAGCTGGCTCCACAGCTGCAGCAGCGGCGCGGGCACCTCGCGCGAACGCAGGATGCAGGGCGGTTCGCGGCCGTGGAAGCTGGCCGCGTAGTCCAGCGTCCATTCGAAGGCACCGGCCTGCAGCGCATCGCCGGCGCGGGTGGCGGCCTGCACGATGTCGTCGCGCAGCATCGGATGGTCGCCCAGGAAATGCACGGTGGCGTGGTAGCGCGCCGGCGACACCCAGCGCAGGCGCAGGCCGGGCTGGCCGGCTTTCAGCATGTCGGCGACGCCGGCGAAAGCGGCGCGCGTGGCCTCGTCCGGCAGCAGGGCGAAGAACAGGCGGTGGGTCTGCGCGGGCTCGGCCTGGCCGCCCAGCAGGTCCAGCTGGGGCGAGTCAAAGACGTTCGGTGTCATGGCGGCATCCGCTGTGCATCGGCGCGCACCTTAGCGCAAGCCATGCGGCGCCGGGGGCGCCACGCGGCGATAACAAGCAGCGCACGCCCTGCTTACTCAAGCAGGCCAACAATACGCGGCAGGAAGCCACGCCTCGCGCGGCGGCCCGGACGACCGCACCGCGCGGGGCTCACCGCGCCGGTTCGCCGGCGGGAGGTCGCCATGAAGACCCGCTGCGTATTCAGCACGCCCGATGTGGACGCGGCGCGCGCCGCGATGCGCGCCGCGCTCGACGCCGGTATCGACGACAGCGACATCTGCTTCGTCGCCCGCGACGATATCGAGCTGGCCAGGATCCCCGATCACCGCATGACCGGCCGCACCGACTTCGTGCCCTCGGCGATCCGCGGCGTGGCCTGCGGCGGCGGTTCCGGCCTGCTGCTGGGCCTGCTGGCGGCCGCCGTGCCGCCGCTGGGCGTGCCCCTGGCGGGCGCCGGCTTCGCGGCGGTGGCCGGTGCCGCGGTGGGCTGCTGGACCGGCGCGCTGATCGGCAGCGAGGTGCCGGACGTGATCCATCGCCGCTTCCGCGACGAGATCGCCTCCGGCCGCATCCTGGTGGTGCTCGATGCGCGCAAGGACAAGCTCGAACTGGCCGAACCGGCGGTGGCGCGGACCGGCGCCACCCTGCTGCCGTTCCACGCCCACACCGTGCTGACTTGATCGTTTAGTCCGCCGACGCTTCCGCCACCGGTGCGGGCCGGTGGCGCAGCGTGCGCTGCGCCAGCACCAGCGCGATCACCGAGCAGGCCGCGATGCCGGCGAGCATCGGCCGCGCCGTGCCATCCAGGAAACGCCCGACGACGCCGATCACCACGGCGCCCGTGCCGAACTGGATGGTGCCGAGCAGGGCCGAGGCGGTGCCGGCGATCTTGCCGTGCTCTTCCAACGCCAGCACGGCGGAGCTGGGCATCACCAGGCCGAGGAAGCCATAGCCGACGAACAGCAGGGCCATCAGCACGCCCAGGTTGTCGATACCGGCGAGATTGAGCAGCAGCAGCGCCACCATCACCACGCTGTAGCCCACCACCGCGGTGCGCACCAGCCGCGGCAGGCCGTAGCGCTTGCCCAGGCCGCCGGTGAACTGCGCCGCGCCGATGAACGCCACCGCATTGACCGAGAACGCCAGGCCGTACAGGGTGGGCGACAGGCCGTAGTGGTCGATCAGCACGAAGGACGAATTGGCCAGATAAGCGAAGAAGCTCGCCACGCCGAACGAGCAGATGAACACCAGGCCCAGGTAGTGCGGATCGCGCAGCAGGGTGCCGTAGGCCGACAGCGCGCTGCGCACGTTGCTCGCCACGCGCGCTTCGCGCGGCCGGGTTTCCTTCAGCGCGGTCGCCGCCAGCACCAGGCCGAACACGGCGGCGACGGCTACCGTCCAGAAGATGCCGCGCCAGCTGGCCAGGCGGATCACCAGGCTGCCGGTGAGCGGGGCCAGGATCGGCGACACGCTGAACACCAGCATCAGCAGCGACATCAGCTGCGCGGCGTCGTGGCCGGTGTGCATGTCGCGCACGATCGCGCGCGGGATCACCATGCCGGCGCAGGCGCCCAGGCCCTGCACGAAGCGGAACGCGATGAGCGTGTGGATGTCCGGCGCCATCGCGCAGCCGATGCTGCCCAGCGCGAACAGCACCAGGCCGAAGTAGATCGGCGGCTTGCGGCCGACCATGTCCGATACCGGCCCGTAGATCAGCTGGCCGATGCCCACCGCCGCGAAGAACACCATCAGGCTCAGCTGCGCGGTGTCGACGTCGGTATGCAGCGCCTCGCGGATGGTCGGCAGCGCCGGCAGGTACATGTCGATGGCGAACGGCCCGATGGCCGACAGCAGGCCCAGAATGAGCGCCGCCCCGAAAAGCCGGGTATTCATGGGGTGGGGTTTCCTTGCGAGAGCGGAAGCGGGTGGCCGGGGCGGAGCAGCCGGAACGGCCAGGACGGGCTGGCGTGGCGGCAGCAATGGGAGCCTCGGCGAGGCGCGAATTATTGAACCAGAAAGTATAGAAATGCAAGCCCGTCGAGCTGCCTTGCGCCGCGGGACGGCCAAGGACTTTACAGCACGCTGTTGGCGAGCAGCGATAAGAAACGTCGCAAAGTGCCAGCACTCTGCCCCCTCTCCCCTTCGGGGAGAGGGCTGAAGAGTTCGGTCTGGGGGCTGCACATCCCGATCACCTCAACATACCCCCCTCTCCCCTCCGGGGAGAGGGCTGGGGTGAGGGGCCGGTCGGAGCGGTGAGCTGAGGGTCGTACAAAGCGCTCAAAGCTTTTCCTTGCTCCGCAGCAGCGCTACCGCGAGCACCCGCCCCTCATCTGCCTGCCGGCATCTTCTCCCCGGAGGGGAGAAGAGTTCCCCGCTGCGGCGCTTGTCCTGCGAGCGCCGCGCGGATCTCCCGCAGCTTCGCCTTCACCTTCGCCGCATTCTCCGGCCCCATCCGCAGCAGCAGCTTCTGCCCCGCGGAAAGCCCCTGCAGGGAAGGATCGGCAAACCGGTAATAGGTATCGCCGCGTACCAGCGCGACCGGCACAGTACTGTCGGGCGCGGCGAGCATGTCGTCGATCGCCGCGACCAGCCGGTCGTTGAAGTAGCCGCGCGGATAGCCCAGCTCGCGGTACGCCTGCTGGAACAGCGGGTAGTAGCGCACGTACCAGGCCACCGCCTTGCGCGCGTCCACCGCCTCGGCCACGCGCACGTAGGGCGCATAGCGTTCCGCATTGCGCGGCGACAGTTCGATGCTGCCTTCCTGTTCGTCCACCGCGAAGGCGCCGCGCGGCGTGCGCAGCGGCAGGATGCGCGTGGCCACGCTCTGGCGCGGCAGCGCATCCACGGTGGCGACGATGCGCGGGATGATCTGCTCGCGCAGCAGCAGGCCGGTGAGGTCGTCGCCACCCAGCTGCGCGAGTTCGTCGGCGACGGTGCCGTCGCTGCCGTCGAGCGCAGGCAGCGGCGCGGTGGAGGCAGACGCCGGCCCCGCATCGGCGATGGGATGGCCGATCGCCGACGACGGCGGCGCCGGCATCCCGCTGCTCGCCGCGGCGGCCGGAGCGGACGGCGCTTCCTGCGCGCCTTGCAGTCCCTTGCGCCAGAGATACACGCCGCCCGCAATCGCCGCCGCCACCACGACCACCGCCACCAGCCACGCACCGTACGAGTTCTGCTGCTTCTTCACTGCCGCGCACCTCATCTGCTTCATGACCACCACGATGAGACTGGCCCCGTCCCGGATGGTTCATCCCGCGTGGCCGCGGCGCCCCCCATGGCAAGCTCCGCGTGCGCCGCAGTAACCTGCACTCGCCGCGGCATCCCCCATTGGCTGCGGCATCCGCAAGTCCACATCGACGCTTCGCCCAGGAGGAAGAACATGGCTTTCTCTGTCCGTGCCGAAAGCAGTGCCATCTCCAACATCAATGTCACGCCCCTGGTGGACGTGCTGCTGGTGCTGCTGATCATCTTCATGATCACCGCGCCGGTGATCACCCACCGCACCCGCATCGACCTGCCCACCGCCGGCGGCAAGGCGCTGCCGGCGGCCGAGCCGATCCGCCTGGCGATCCAGGCCGACGGTTCGCTGTACTGGAACGACACGCCGATCGACCAGGCGCAGCTCGACACACAATTGGCCGTCGCCGCGCAGCAGGCCGCACCGCCGCGCCTGGTCATCAATGCCGCCGACGGCGCCGCCTACCAGGCGGTGGCCCACGTGCTGGCGCAGGCCAAGGCGCAAGGCCTGGCCGGGATCGATTTCGCGCGCTGAAGCTCGCGGCGCAGGGGGCGGAAATATTTTTCCGTCCCCTTGTCGATTTCGCTTTTCCTGGTTCGTCGCCTGGATGGAACGCCACCGCGGCGCCCTTTGCCATCCACTCAAGAGGATCCAGCCATGACCGCCCGCTTCCAGCGCATCACCCCGTTCCTGTGGTTCAACGACCAGGCCGAGCAGGCCGCCCAGCTGTATGTGTCGCTGTTCGAGAACTCGCGCATCACCCACGTGGCGCGCTACACCAGGGAAGTGGCGCAGGCGGCCGGACGCAAGGAAGGCGACGTGATGACGGTGGCGTTCGAACTGGACGGCCAGTCGTTCACCGCGATCAACGGCGGCCCGATCTTCAAGCTCTCCGAAGCGTTCTCGCTGGTGGTGCATTGCCGCTCGCAGCAGGAGATCGACCATTTCTGGAACGGCCTCATCGCCGACGGCGGCGCCGAAAGCCAGTGCGGCTGGCTGAAGGACCGCTACGGCCTGTCGTGGCAGATCGTGCCGGAAGAACTGATCACGCTGATGACCGGCCCGGAGCAGGACAAGGCCGCGCGCGCCATGGGCGCGGTGATGCAGATGCAGAAGATCGACCTGGAGCAGATCCGCAAGGCGGCTGCGTAAGAGCCGGGGGCGCGCCGGCTGCCGCCGGTGCGCCTCGCTTTACTGGGTGTGCACCCAGTGCACGTAGATGTTGTTTTCCTCGTCGTCCGTGCGGGTGCCCTTGCGCCCGTCGGCCACCACGCCCCACACGCTGCGCAGGCCGGTGGCGGTATGGCGGTCGATGCGCAACTTCTCGTCCTTGGCGATGGGGAACTGCGTTTCCAGCACCAGGGCCTGGCCGCGCTCCCATACCAGCAGGGCCGGCCGGCCGCCGCTGGCGCCCCAGCCGATATGCACTTCCACCCGCTGCGCCTCGAAGCCGCTGCGGTTGTCCAGGGTCCAGCCTTCCGAGCGGTCGAGCAGCGCCTTCAGGTCGGGATCGGACCAGTCGACCTGGTTGGCGTTCCACTTGGACGGGGGCTTCTGGAAGGACATGGGCGCGTCACCTCGCGATCGGGACCGGCATGCGCCCGATTGTGCCGCCTTCGCGCCGGGTTTGGGTGAACAGCGCAGCCGCCCGGCAGCGAAATCAGGCCCTAGCGCACATGCACCCAATGCACCCAGGCGCCGGCCTCGCGGTCCTCGGCGCGGAACCCTTCGCGGCCGTCCACCACCACACCCCAGGCGCTGCGCACTTCTTCGCCGGCATGGCGGTCGATACGCACATGCTCGCCCACCGGAATGGCGAAGCCGGTCACCAGCACCACGGCCTGATCGCGCTCCCATACGAGGCTGGCGTGGCGCCCCGATGAGGCGCCCCAGCCCACGTGCAGTTGCACGTCGAGCGGCTCGGCGGTGTCGCGGTTGTCCAGAGTCCAGCCTTCGGTCTTCTTCAGCAGGGCCGACAGGCGCTCGTCGTCCCAGTCGACGCGGTTGCCGCTCAGGCGGGCGGGCGTTTTTTGCATGGGGCGGCAGGCTTCCGGACGGTTGGCGATTACCGCGCTATCGGCCGCGCCCGGGGTTTCTTTAGCGCCGGTTCCGTGATGCGGACCGCGGCGCCATGCCGGCTCAGGCCTTGCGCAGGAAGCAGACCTTCAGCACCAGGCCCTTGATCTTGTCCGAATGGCCTTCGATATGTTCCGCATCGCCGTCGACCAGGCGGATGTTGCGGATCACCGTGCCTTGCTTCAGCGGAATCGAAGAACCCTTCACCTTGAGGTCCTTGATCACCACCACCGTGTCGCCGGCGGCAAGCACATTGCCGTTGACGTCGCGCACCACCAGCGTTTCTTCCTGCGCGGCAGCGGCAGCGATGGGCCATTCGTGGGCGCAGTCGGCGCAGACGTAGTTGTCGCCGTCCGGGTAAGTGTTCTCCATGCCGCAGCGCGGACAGGCGTGGATGTCGGACATGGCGGGGTTCCTGCGAAGTAGGCGGTCGGCGATTATATCGCCCGCCGCCCTCCTACCGCCCGCGCCGTGCCCAGCGACGAACGCCCCTGGTTTCTCTACCTGATCGAATGCCGCGATGGGTCGTACTACGCGGGGATCACCAATGACCTCGATGCGAGGTACCGGGCGCATGTCGATGGCAAGGGCGCGCGGTATACGCGGTCGCACCCGCCGCTGCGGTTGCTGGGGTCGAAGAGCTATCCGGACCGGGCAGCGGCGTCGCGCGCGGAATGGGAAATCAAGCAGCTGCCGAAAGCGAAGAAGCCCGGTTTTCTCACCCCATGACAACCGGCGTAGGTTGGGGTGAGCCGCAGGCGAACCCCAACGATGCGACGCGCCCGATGCGCCCTAGGTGTTGGGGTTCGCCTGCGGCTCACCCCAACCTACGCCATCGCGGCTTTGGCTGACCCAAAACCAATAAAAGCAAGCGCAACTCAGCGCATGATGCCCGTATGCCCCAGCGAATAGCGGCCCGGCTGCGGCCACACCGCCAGGCCGTGCGGCTCGGCGCCGACCTTGATCTTGCGCACCGCGCCGGTGCTGGTGTCGAAGGCATAGACCAGGTCGTCGTAGCGGCCCGACAGCCACAGCGTCTTGCCGTCGGCGCTCACGTTGCCCATGTCGGGGCTGCCGCCGCCGGGGATCGGCCAGTTGGCCACCACCTGGCGCGTGGCGAAATCGATCACCGACACACTGCCCTTGTTGACGCCCTTCTTGTTGCCGCGGCGCTCGCCGTGCACGTGGTTGGAACCGCGGTTGGCGACGTACAGCTTGCTGCCGTCGCGGCTGGGATACAGGCCGTGCGTGCCGATGCCGGTCTTGACGAAGCCGATCTTGGTGAAGCTGTCGCCGTCCACCAGGTACACGCCGTCGGCCATCATGTCGGCCACGTAGAACACCTTGCCGTCGGGCGAGACGCGGATGTCCTGCGGCATGCCCTTGGCATTCAGGTCGAGATAGCCCAGCACCTTGCGGTTGACCATGTCGATCTTGACCAGCTTGCCGCCGAATTCGCAGGTAAAGATGGCGTAGCGGCCGTCGATGGAGAAATCGGCGTGGTTGATGCCCTTGCACTCCGGCGCCTCGAGCTTGCTGCGCAGCTGCATGGTGTGCGCATCGCGGAAGTCCAGGCGCGCGTGCGCTTCGGCCACCACGATGGCCTCCTTGCCGTCGGGGGTGAAGTACATGTTGTACGGATCGTCCACTTCGATCGCCTTGCCGGCCTTGCCGGTCTTCGGGTCGATCGGGGTGAGGCTGCCGTCGTTGCGGCCCTCGGCGTTATTGGTGACCCACAGCGTCTGCAGGTCCCATGCCGGCACCACATGCTGCGGGCTGCGGCCCACCGGCAGGGTGTCGATCACCTTGTAAGTGGCCGGGTCGATCACCGACACCGTATCGGAGCGCAGGTTGGGCACGTAGATGCGCTGCAGCGCGCCCTTCACCGCCGGGCTGAAATTGCCGGCGCGCGCTTCGGTGTACATGTTGGCCGGATTGATCACCGCGGGCATGCCCGCTACGGTCTGCACCGGCGCCGCCGGCGCGGCGAAGGAAAGGCCAAGACCGGCCAGCGCGCCTGCAACGATGGCAAGCCGCGGCGCGCAAAGGGAACGAGACTTCATGGGGGAGTTCCGTATTGTTCTTCGAGGGAGAGGGAAAGCCCGGCCGTGCGATCAGCGGCCGGCCGTGGCCTGGCGGATCGCTTCCACGGTCCGCGCAACGATAGCATCGACGCCAGCCTGGCCGAGCGCCGCGCTGGAACGGCGCGGGTCGCCGCCGAACACGCCGTCGGCCGCGCCGAGCCTGGGACCGCGCTTCAACGCATCCATGCGCACCATCTCGGGCGCCACGGCCAGTTGCAGCGAGGTGTCGGCGAGGCCGGCGTGGGTGCCGATCTCGTCGTCGCGATAGCCCTGCTGGCGCAGCATCGCGGCGAAGCCGTCGGAGCTGGCCTGGTAATAAGCGGCTGGCACGAAGGCATGCACCGGCTTCCCTGCCCAGGCCTTGTCGAGCTGCGCGACCACCCGTTTCAGATCGTTCTGATAACCGCCGTGGTCGCCGAGAAACACCACGTTGCGGAAACCGTGCGCCGCGAAACTCTGTGCCGCGGAAACCAGGCTGGCTTCGAACGCCGCATCCGGCACGGTGATGGTGCCCGGGAATTTCATATGCCCTTGCGGCGGCGAGATCGCACCTTCCGGCACATAGGCCACCACCGGCGCCACCAGCGCGTCGCCGAGACGCTCGGCAATGCGGCGCGCCAGAAAAAGCGCACGTGCGTTGTGCTTGCCCAGTGCAACGCCCGGCCCGCTCTGCTCGGTGCCGCCGATGGGAATGATGATGGTGGTCTTGCCGGCCTGCTGCGCGGCGCGCAGTTCGGTCCAGGTGAGGTCTTCGAGCATCACGCTGCGCGGCGTCTGGGCGGATGCGCACTGCGCGGCGGCGAACAACAGCAGGATGGCGGCGAAAGCGCGCCGGAGCGGATAAGTCATGCGGGGATTCGTGCAGCGGTTACGACGGCGCGACACGTTAGCACCATGGCCGCGGCGGAACATGACTGGGAGCGGGCAAAAAGCGGCCTCGACGACAGGCAACCGATAGGTTGCATTTCGCGACCGGGATCCCTAACATGCAACCATAAAGTTGCATTTGATCTTCCCAACCCGCACCGGAGGACCGCATGAATATCCCCTCGACCGACCGCATCGAACGCCAGGTCCAGCTCAAGGCCCCGCGCTCGCGCGTATGGCAGGCGCTCGCCGACGCCGAATCCTTCGGCGCCTGGTTCGGCGTGAAACTCCAGGGCCAGCGCTTCGTCGCCGGCGAGTACACGCGCGGCAACCTCACCTATCCCGGCTACGAAGACCTCGTGCTGGAAGCGCTGATCGAGCGCATCGAGCCGGAGCGCTATTTCTCCTTCCGCTGGCACCCCTATGCCGTCGACCGCGAGCACGACTACGCGGACGAACCCACCACGCTGGTCGAGTTCATGCTGGAAGACCACGCTGGCGGCACCTTGCTGCGCGTGGTCGAATCGGGCTTCGACCAGATCCCGGTCGCGCGCCGCCACGAGGCCTACCGCATGAACAGCGGGGGCTGGGAAGAACAGATGCACAACATCCGCCGCTATGTCGACACGCAGTAAACCGATCGCCGCACCCGCGCTGCAGCGTGCCGCGCCCATTTTCGCCGCGCTCGGCGACGCCACCCGCCTGCGCCTGGTCGCCCTGCTCTGCGCCGGCGGCGCCATGTCGATCGCCCAGCTCACCGTAGGCACCGAGATCAGCCGGCAAGCCGTCACCAAGCACCTGCAGGTGCTGGCGGATGCAGGGCTGGTGCGCGATGCGAAGCTGGGGCGCGAGCGGCGCTGGGAACTGGAGCCGTCGCGCCTGGACGAAGCGCGGCGTTCGCTGGATGCGATCGCGGCGCAGTGGGATGCGGCGCTGCTGCGGCTGAAGGATTTCGTCGAGAACTGAAACCGGCGCAGGTTGGGGTTCGCCACAGGCTCACCCCAACCTGCGCCGGGACGATATCAAGGCTTCATCAGTGGACTTCGTCCAGACCCGGATCGCGGGTCACCTTGAAGATCTTGGTCGGCTGCGGCACCGCATTGAGCTGCAGGCGCGGCCCCGGACGGTTGGTGCAGGCATTGCCGCCGCTGACGAACACGCCGCCCTGGTTGCACTTCCAGTCATAGAAGTTCTGCAGGCCACCGGCCAGCTGCAGGCTGTAGTCGGTGCTCAGCGCCTTGCCCGGATCGAACGGCCAGCCGGCCGGCTCGTTCTGGAACCAGCGCATCCATTCCTTCGAACCCACCGGTGGCGGATTGGACTGGAAGGTCGGATTCATCGGCGACACCGCCGGCGCTTCGGCCGTCATGTGGCAGCTCATGCAGGCACTGACCGGATTGTCCACCGGACCGTTGAGGCGGCCATTCCAGCCCAGGTGGGTCGGCGGCAGCTCCTTGGTGTTGGCGTTGATCGCGGTCTCGCGCAGGTTGGGGTTGATCCTGGTCTGCGTCGGCTGCGGGTTGCTGTAGGTGTTGCCGTTGTCCTGCGGATCGTTGCCCCACATGATGCCCACCGGCACCAGGTTGTCCCAGCCGGGCTTGCCGGTGACGGCGCCGTTGTACTGGAAGGTGCCGAACAGCCAGCCCGTACCCGGCACGCGCGTATCGCGCACGGCGAAGTCCATCTGGATCAGCGCGACCTTGCGCATCACGCGGTTGGAGGACTTGAACGCGTCGGTGATGTACGCATCCCACTGCACCGGATTCTGCAGGAACGGCACTTCCGACAGCACCACGTCGGCGAACAGCGCTTTGCACACCACGGTGCCATTGGGGAAGCTGTTGGGCTTGGACGTGTAGCGCGGATCGGGATTCTGCGGATCCTTCCAGACCTGGCCGAAGGTGTAGGCGCCGAGGTCGTTGTAGATGCCCACCGCGTAGGTCTGGCCCGAGGTCTTCTGGCTCGCGGCCAGCTGCTGCGGCTGGATCTGCGCTTCCTTGGTCAGGCCATGGACGCCTTCGCGGCCGTCCGGGCCGTAGTGCTGCCACGGCGCGTGGTACCACTTGCGCACCGGGTTCTTCTGCACCACCCAGTCGGTTTCCACGTTGCCTTCCAGGCAGTATTTCTTCACCGCGTCCACGTACGGCCGCCAGGTCTCGAAGTTGTTGCTGAACTGCTTCGGCAGCAGGCTGAAGAACGCCGGCGGCGTCGAATTCGGCATCTGCTTCGGATAATCCTGGCTCAGCTGGAACAACGGACCGCTGTACAGCTTGGACGGCGGCTGGTAGCCGAAATCCGGAAACGTCCCCGCATTCGCCGCTCCAGCGACGAAGCTGAGCGCGGCCAGCGCCGCCAATACCCCTGATCGATTCATGCGCATTGCATCTGCTCCCTGTTGGATAGATGAACCCCCTGGGCGCGGACCTTGCGTCCGCGCCTGCGTCTGTCCGGAATGCGGCTGGCCCCGGACCGGCCTCATGCCGATCGCTTGCCGGCGACCTGCGTCGCCAGGAACCTGGGCTGGGAGATGTCTTGGTGTTGCCCCCTGATGCGCCCCCCTGGCGCGGCGGCGGTAAGGTCGCGCCAGGGCCGTGCAGACGATGTGACGGTACGCAGTCTCTCCAGAGAGCGGGCATTGCGTTGAAAGCCTGCCCGGACGTCCCAGCATCTGCGAGCGGACGGCGCTAGCCTTGGGGCGCTCGTGCAGTGCGTAACCACCACATCCATGAAAGGGGAAAGGCCATGACCCAGTCCGATCTACATCACGCCAATCCACATCGCTTCGCGCGCCGGCTGTTCCGGCGCGCGCTGCTCGTCCTGTTCGCGCTGGCCCTGGCGCCGCTGGCGGCCCAAGCTGCGCCGCAATCGCCTGGCTCGCAGTCGTCGGGGTTGGGCCAGGCCTGGCCCAATGCACCCGACGTCAGCGCCAGTCCGCACTGGCACGTGTACGTGTTCGAGCGCGACGGCGTGCGCTTCGTCCAGGTCAACGACCTCAACGGCCGCGTGATGGGCGCCTTCGCCACCGCCGGCGGCCAGTTCCTGGTGCTGCCGATGGGCAGCGGCGCCAGCCTGAGCGTGGCCCCGGCCGGCAGCGCCGTGCCGGCCGGCGGCGAGCTGGTCTACAACGACGGCACCGTGCAGCTCACCGCCGCTCCGGCGGCGGACGGCTCGCACAACCTGCGCGCCTTCGACCTGCCCTGCACCGACCCGGTGGAGTGCAGCACGCATATCGCACCGCAATAAGCGAACCGCGGAGGCGGCCGTTTTCACGGCCGCCTCACGCCCGGGTCGGCATATCTCCCGCGCCCGGCCGGGAAGCCGGACCAACCTCGTAGCTCGCGCCTCTCCACCCCTGTAGGCGCTGTTTCCCGCGTCCGCCGACACACCCGGCGGACGCGGCTTTTTTTTGGGGGCCGCGCTTTTTCGGGAACTAGGCTTTTTCCGCCGCCGCGCGGCTGGCCTCGGTGGCCAGCGACACGCTGAAGCGCAGGCGCCCGCCCTCGACGAACATGCGCAGCTGGCGATAGCGCACCAGGTAACGCAGGCCGACCGCGACCGCCGCCAACCCCGACAACGCGCCCAACCCCAGCGACCAGCGCGGCCCCAGCGTGTCGGCCACCCAGCCCACCAGCGGGGCGCCGATCGGCGTGCCGCCCAGGGCGATGGCGAATTGAATGGCGATTACCCGCCCGCGCATGGCTGGCGCGGTCGACAGCTGCACCAGGCTGTTGGTCGAGGTGGTGTAGGTCTGCGCGGCCATGCCCACCAGCATCAGCATCACGCCGAACCACAGATAGGTCGGCATCACCGAAGCCAGCACGCAGCCCACGCCGAAGCACAGCGCCGCGCCGATCAGATAACCCAGCCGCGGCCGCGCCTGCTGCGCGGCGAACAAGGCGCCGGCGACGGAGCCCGCAGCCATCAGCGAAGTGAGCAAACCGTACTGGTCCGCTTCGCCGTGGAACACCTTCACCACCATCGCCGCGATAAAGATCGGAAAGTTCAGGCCGAAGGTGCCGATCAGGAACAGCATCAGCAGCACCGCGCGCAGATCGTGCCGCCCCCACACATAGCGGAAGCCTTCCAGCAGGCCGCCGCGGCTGCGCTGCGCATGCAGCCGCGGATGCAGTTCCGCCGTGCGCAGCAGGCCCAGCGAAGCCAGCACCGCCACGTACGACAAGGCATTGAGCAGGAACACCCAGCCCGCGCTCATCGAGGCCAGCAGCGCGCCGGCCACCGCGGGGCCGATCATGCGCGCCGCATTGAACGAGGTGGAATTGAGCGCCACCGCATTGGAGAGATCGTCCTCGCCGGCCAGTTCCGACACGAAGGTCTGCCGCGCCGGCGCATCGAACGCCGCCACCGCGCCGAGCAGGCCGGCGAACACGTACACGTGCCACAGCCGCACCCATCCGGCCAGCGTGAGCAGGCCCAGGCCCAGCGCCAGCGCGCCCATCAGCGCCTGCGTGACCAGCAGCAGCTTGCGGCGGTCCAGATGGTCGGCCGCATAGCCGGTCAAGGGCAGCAGCAGCAACTGCGGGCCGAACTGCAAGGCCATCACGATGCCTACCGCGGTGGCGTTCTTGTGGGTCAGCTCGGTCAGCACCAGCCAGTCCTGCGCGGTGCGCTGCATCCAGGTGCCAACGTTGGAAACCAGGCCGCCGGCCGACCACACGCGGTAGTTGTAGCTGCGCAGCGAGCGGAACGCGCCTAGCACCGGCGCGCTCCCGTTCGTGCGGATGCGGGTGCGGATGCGGCTGCGCTCATGCGCGCGCGTCGAGGCGCTCGACGATCTCGCGCGTGCTGCCGGTTTCGCCCAGGCGCGGGAAGATGCGCGCGACGCTGTTGTCGTGCGCTTCGGCGCGGGTGTCGGTCATGGCGTCGATCGCCAGCGTTACGTTGAAGCCGCTTTCGAAGGCCTGGCGCGCGGTGGATTCCACGCCGATGCTGGTGGACACGCCGCCGATCACCACCTGGGTGACGCCGTGCCCGCGCAAGTAGCTGCCCAGGTCGGTGCCGGCGAACGCCCCCCAGGTCTGCTTGCTCACGCGGTGATCGCTGGCCTGCACACCCAGCTCCGGCACCAGCTCGGCCCAGTCCGCCGGACGCTCGCCGCCCGCGCGCTGCTCGACGCGGCCCGGCGCGCCGCCGGTGACATTCACCAGCACCACCGGCAAGCGGTGCCGGCGGAATGCATCGGCCAGCTCGCGCGCGTGCCTGAGCACGGCGTCGACGGGATGCGCGGTGGGATAGGCGACGATGCCCTTCTGCAGGTCGATCAGGATCAGTGCGGTGTTCGCGTCGATCGCGGTGATGCTCATGGGGAAACTCCGTGACGTGCGGGGAACACGCGCCGCGCGGGCGCGCGGGGGAGGAAACGGTCAGGCTACGCGCGGCTCCGTCGACGCATCGAGCAGGCGGCGCAGCAGCGGCATCACGGCGGCAAGCTGCGTCTGCTCGCCCTGGTCGAGCTGCTCGCGCAGCAGGCGGTCGAGCCAGTCCTCGCGCGCCGCGCGGCTGGCGCGTACCAGCTCGTGGCAGGCGGGCGTGAGGGTCCACAGCGTCTGCCTGCCGTCGGCCGGATCCGGCGCGCCGGACACCAGGTCCAGCGCTTCCAGCGAGGCGACGGTGGCGCCCATCGACTGCGGCCGCACGCCCTCGGCATGCGCCAGCGCGGTGACCGTGGCCGCGCCATGGCGTTCGAGCTGGATCAGCACCGAGGTCTGCGCGGAGGTCAGCTGATCCGTGCGGCCCTGCTTGCGCAGGCGCCGGGCGAGCTGGCCGAACACCATGCGCATTTCCACGGCGAGAGCGTGGGTGGCGTCGGGCCTGGGGGCTGGGGTGGGCATGGGGCGGCATCGTAATGGCTGCGAAGGAAAACTGCAAAGTCTTCCTTCGCATATACCTGTGAAGCCGTCATTCCGGCGCAGGCCGGAATCCAGTAGCGGTAGCGCCCGGTTGTCGCGCGAAACCAAGAGCATCGCGTGGGGCGCCCTCACTTGACCTGACGTGATCGCTACTGGATTCCGGCCCGCGCCGGAATGACGAGTAAAGGATGTCGATTCGCCAACGGCCCGTTCGTCGCCTTCATGTCCCCTCGAACCGACCGGAGTTCCCATGGCCCTGCAGCTCTACGCCCACCCGTTTTCCTCCTACAGCCAGAAGGTATTGGTCGCGCTGTACGAGAACGGCACGCCGTTCGAATGGCGCGAGCTGTCGCCCGAGCATCCGGAAGCGATTGGGCAGTGGCTGGAGATGTGGCCGGTCAAGCGCTTCCCCGTGCTCGTCGACGGCGGCCGCATGGTGGCGGAGGCCAGCACCATCATCGAATACCTGGGCCTGCACCATCCCGGCCCGGTGCGCCTGTTGCCGGAGGACCCGCGCGAAGCGCTGGAAGTGCGCGCGATGGACCGCTTCTTCGACAACTACATTTCCACGCCGCAGCAGAAAGTGGTGTTCGACGCGATCCGCCCGCAAGGCACGCAGGACACGCATGGCGTGGCGCAGGCACGCGAGATGCTCGACGCCGCTTACGGCTGGCTCGACCGCACCATGGCAGGCCGCACCTGGGCCGCGGGCGAGCGCTTCACGCTGGCCGACTGCGGCGCGGGGCCGTTCCTGTTCTATGCCGACTGGACCCATCCGATCGACCCGGCCTTCGCCAACGTCATCGCCTACCGCAAGCGGCTGCTCGCGCGCCCCTCGTTTGCGCGCGCGGTGGACGAAGCGCGCCCCTATCGCCCGCTGTTCCCGCTTGGCGCGCCGGACCGCGACTGACATCCCCACCCGCAGGAGGACGACAAGATGAGTGCAACTCCCCTGGTTCCCGCCACCGAACTGGCCGCGCGTTCCGGCGTCGCCATTCCCGGCGAAAGCGCGGAATACCGCAAGGCGCGCACGGCGCTATTGGCCGAAGAGATCGAGCTGCGCCGGCATATCGAACGCGTGGCCGCGCAGCGCCGCGCGCTGCCGCCCGGCCCCACCATCGACGGCAACTACCGCTTCGAAGGCGAGCGCGGCCCCGCCGACTTCGCCGACCTGTTCGGCGACAAGCAGACCCTGCTGGTCTACAGCTACATGTTCGGCGCAAAACGCGAACGGCCCTGCCCCATGTGCACCTCGCTGCTCGGCGCGTGGGATGGCGAGGCGCGCGATATCCAGCAGCGCGTGGCGCTGGCCGTGATAGCCGGCGCGCCGATCGGGCGCCTGCTCGCCTTCAAGCAGGAGCGCGGCTGGCGCGACCTGCCGCTGTATACCGACCTCAATGGCGACTACACCCGCGACTTCCGCGGCATCGCGCCGGATGGCAGCGACATGCCTTCGCTCAACGTATTCACGCGGCGCGACGGCACGATCCGGCATTTCTGGAGCGAGGAAATGAGCATGGCCACCGCCGACCCGGGCCAGGACCCGCGCGGCGCGCCGGATCCGATGCCGATCTGGACTTTGCTGGATATGACGCCGGAGGGGCGCGGGAAGGATTGGTATCCACGGTTGCAGTACGACTGATGTACT
Organism: Dyella sp. SG562; assembly: GCF_011759495.1. Classification (NCBI taxonomy): domain Bacteria; kingdom Pseudomonadati; phylum Pseudomonadota; class Gammaproteobacteria; order Lysobacterales; family Rhodanobacteraceae; genus Dyella; species Dyella sp. SG562. The sequence goes on along the minus strand of NZ_JAAOYS010000003.1, from coordinate 220,343 downwards.
GAAAAGAAAACGCCCGGCGGATGCCGGGCGTTTCTTGTGTCGAAATAGCTGGTGGCTTAGAGCTTGTAGTTCAGGCCAAACATCACCGTGCGGCCCCAGGTGTTGTAGTCCAGCGGGCGTCCCAGCTCCATGCCGTTGGGCAAGCCGGCCACCTGCATGGTCTTCTCCGGCGAGTTGGTGAGGTTGTTCACCTGCAGCAGCAGCGACAGGCCGCCCCAGCGGCTGGTCTGGTCGAACTCGTAACCGACCTGCAAGTCGGTCTGTTTGTCCGCCAGCACGGTGACGTAGCTGAGCTGATCGAACTTCGGCGAACTCTCGCCGGTGAACGACGAGCGATAGCGCTCGGCGATGCGCACCGACCAGCCGTATTTCTCGTAGTAGAGCGCCAGGTTGGCAACCTTGCGCGAAAGGCCCGGCAGGGTCTTCGGGCCGCCCGGCACAGCGGATACCGAACTCACGGGGATCGAGCTGTTGGTCAGCGAGAAGTTCGCCTGCATGCCGAAGCCGTCGAGGGCGTTCGAGATCAGGCCGCCTTCGAAGGCCCCGGACAGCTCCAAGCCTTGCATGCGGCCGCCAGTGCCGTTTTCGGGACGCGTGAACAGACCAAAATCGCTCGTCGGCGTCAGAGTGGGAGTGTCGTTCTGGTATCCCGATTGCGGGAAATTGATGGCTACCGTCTTGTTGTAGATGTAATTGAGCAGGTTCTTGTTGAAGACCGCGACAGCAACGTAGCTGGACTTGCCGAAATATTTCTCCCACGACAAGTCAGTACCCACAGCGATATACGGCCGCAACTGCGGGTTGCCGCCACTGCCCGACCACAGGTTCTGTCCAGCCTGCGGCCCCGTATCCACATGCGACACGCTGGCTGACGAGGCTACCTTCTCGTCGTCGATGCGCCCGCGCGCCATTGTCTTGGCCAGACCGAAGCGTAAGTACTGTCCGTCTGCAATCTGGGCAACCAGATTCAGGCTAGGCAGAAACTTGTTGTACTTCGCGCCGCCGGAAAGCCTGCCGACCAGGTCATTGCCATTGGTCTGCAGCGCTGTTGAAGACTGGTCCGTGCGGACGAATTGGACGCCCATGTTGCCGCGCAGCGGCACATCGCCCAGATGCGTATCGATATTGAACTTGGCATAGGCAACCGGCACCTTTTCCGTGATCGAGTAGTTGCGGTTCCAGTCCGCAAGTCCATTACTCGGCACAAGATAGAACTGGCTACCCAACGCATCCAGTACGTTGTAATTCAGCACTCCGGGAATACCGCCGTAACCGAGCGAAGTCGGACCGCGCAGGAAAGCGGAGCCGACGGGTGCGCTGAAGTTCTTGTCGTAGGGACCATGCGCCGCATCATCGCCGTTGCCATTGAGATAGGCGAAATACACATCGGCCTGCTTGGTCTTCTTACGCTCCGAGTAAGCCGCGCCGACATCAACCGTGCTGAATATCCAACCGACTGGATGCGATACTTGAAAACGCGCTGCCTTGATCGTGTCTTTCTGCTTGTCGAACTCTTCGCGTCCGTTGTAGCCGTACCTATACGGATCGGTGAATACGACGCGCGCGGGATCCCGTAAATCCACGCCAGGGCTGAAATCCGGATAGTCGTAGCCCGTAGGCGTGCGGAAGGCGATGCTCGTGGTGGGATCGCCCTCCAGTCCGCTGAAGAGATAGGCGTCGCGCAGGCGCTTCTTGGCCATCGAATACGACAGGTCGCCGGTGAGTACCCAGCCGTTGCCGAAATCGTATTGATGATTCCAGCCGGTCGAGAACAACTTGTCCTTTTCCTTGACGTATTCGTTCTGCAGGACCGGCACTACATTGCCCATGACGCCGGAAGTGACAATCGGATACGGCACGCCGGGCGTGATGCCAACATTGCTATAGACCGGCGGACCCCAGTTTTCGTAGGGGCTGTTCGACCATTGCGCACCGTTCTTGTAAGTGCGCTCGTTGAATGTCGAGTAATAGAGATCGAGTGTAGTGTGGTAGTGCTCGCCCGGAGCCCACTCCAGCACCGTCATCAAGCCGTTGCGCAACTGATTCTCCGATTGCGCACGCAACTGCATGCCTTCCTGCGACAGCACACTATTGGGCAATCCCGGCGTGTGCGTGTTGTTGAATCCAGGCTCGATGCCATCCGGCCCGTTGTCCACACTCCACCACCACGCCTGATACTGCTTCTCCTGAATCGGCGAATCCAGCTGCGCAAAGCCAACCGCCACGCCCAGCGTGTGATCGAAGAACTGGTCGATATACGACACGCTCGCGCGATGCCCCATATCGCCCACGCCGGAGCCGGGATTGAGGTTGCCGTTGGTGTTGTGCTCGCCGCGCAGATTGATGGCGATGGCACGCTTGGGCAGGTCCAGCGGCTTGATCGTATGCAGATCCACCGTACCGGACAGCCCCTGCCCGACCAGGCTGGCATCCGGCGTCTTGTAGACCGCGGCGCCGCTGATCAGCTCAGAGGGATATTGGTCATATTCGACGCCGCGATTCTCGCCGATGGTGGCCTGCTCGCGCCCGTTGAGCGTGGTACCGGCGAAATCCGGCGAAAGGCCGCGGATCGAAATCATGTTCGCGCGGCCGTCCACACGCTGCGTCGCCAGGCCCGACAAACGCGCCAGGCTTTCCGCGATGCTCGCATCCGGCAGCTTGCCGATGTCCTCGGCCGAGATCGCCTCGATGATGCTGTCCGAATTCTGCTTCGCGCGGATCGAACTCTCGATGCTGCCGCGAATGCCGGTGACCACCACTTCCTGCAGGTTGCTGACCTGCCCCGGGGCCGGCTTCTTGTTGGCATCCTGGGCCTGGCTGGCGGGTGCCTGCTGTGGCTGCGTGGTGTCCGCCGGCTTGGCGGTTGTCTGCGCGTCCTGTGCACTGGCAATACCCGATGCCAGCAAAGCGGCGATACATGCCGCAGCGAGCGGCTTGCGTGCAATGACCAGCCGCGAACGCGGCGCGAGGCCCTGACTCATGACTCCATTCCTCCCTCTTTTATTGGGTGCCCCCCATGGCACCGGCAGGCATACGCGCCAATGGAGCAAGTCATCGCGAGATGCCCGCTCTTCGGATGGCGCGTGCCCGGATTCGCCGCGGAGAATGAGCGAGCGTCAGCGCCGCGTCATTCCGCGGCGCAACAACTTACTGAGGGAAGGTTCAGCAGCGTGAAAACGACGGGTAGAACGCGTAAGGAAAAATCAGACTGGTCCTACGCAAACGGCACGGCCTCCGCGGGCACGACCTCCATCCGCGTGCCATACGTCTGCAGTCTCGCCAGCACCCAGTTGTGATGCGCCGTGATCCGTTCCGCCGGCAGCACCTCGTTGTTCACCGTCGAGTGCGCATCGCCCGCCAAAGTCACGTGATATCCCAGCGCCAGCGCATGCCGCACCGTGGTGTCGATGCAGAAATCGCTCTGCAGCCCGCAGATGGCCAGATGATCGATGCCGCGCTGCTGCAGCAGCTGGCCCAATTCGGTTTCGTAGAACGAATCCGGCGTCAGCTTGCGCACGCGCGGGTCGCCAGGCCGCGCTTGCAGGCCGTCGACCAGTTGCCAACCGGAGGTGTCGTGCACCAGGTCGCCTTCGCCCTCTTCGTGCTGGATCAGCACCACCGGCACGCCGGCCGCCCGGGCGCGATCGATCAGCCCGTTCACCCGCTGCAGCACGCGGTCGATATCGTGCGCGGCCCATTCGCCGCTGCACAGGCCTTGCTGCATATCGATCACGAGTAGGGCGGAAGTCATGGCGAAGGGGGCGTGAGACGGGACGAGGATCATAGCCTTCGGCGAAGTGGTCCGGCGAAGGCTGGCCAAGTGGCTATTTCCGCTCCGCCGCAGGCCACGCATGGTGGCGCCACCCCAACTCAAGCCGAGGTGATGCATGCGCGAGATCGACACGCACCGCCGCCAGCTCCTGCAATGGACCCTGGCCAGCCTGCCCGCCCTGCCCGCCGTGCTCGTCGCCCTTGGCGGCCTGGGCATGGCCCCGCCCGTGGCGGCAGCCGCTTCCGGCGCGCATGACTTCGATTTCTTCCTCGGCAACTGGCGCGTGCACCACCGCCGCCTGCGCAAGCGCCTGGCCGGCAGCCGGGATTGGGACGAGTTCGAAGGCAGCTCCCGCTGCCAGGCCCTGCTCGGCGGGCTGGTCAATGTCAACGAGAGCGAATCGCACCGCGGCGGCCAGACTTACAACGGCTTAGGCATCCGCGCCTACGACGCCGCCAGCGGGCTATGGGCCGACTGGTATCTGGACGGCGGCAAGCCGACCTCGATCGAAGCCGCCGGCTCCGGGCGCTTCGCGGGCGGCGTCGGCACCTTCCTCGCCGACGAAACCTTCGAGGGCAAGCCGGTCAAGGTGCGCGGCATCTTTAGGCCGATCACCGCCGATACCTGCCAATGGGAGCAGGCCTTCTCGCCGGATGAAGGCCGCAGCTGGGAAACCAACTGGATCATGCGCTACACGCGCGTCTGAGCTTCGATCCTCATTCGCCTGACACCGCCGGCCCGCCAGGGTGCCGGCCGGCGGCTTGCTAAAGATTTTGATAGCCCGGTTTTGCCCCCTCGGGCCTACTGCTCGTGCCTCATCCACACGAGTAGAAACCCATGAATCGCACAGCTGCAACGCGGCTGCAGGCGCTGGCCTGCCTCGCCCTGAGCCTGGGCCTTGGCCATGCCGCCCAAGCCTCTGACCATCTCGACACCCCCTCGGTGATCGGCGACCCGCGCGCCGATATCGGCGACCTCTATGCCTGGACCGCGCCCGATGGCAAGCACCTGAACCTGGTGATGGACATCGTCGGGCATACGTTCTCGGACAAGCTCGACTACGTCTTCCATATCGACAGCGGCAAGCGCTTCGGCCACAGCACGGCGAGCACCGCCTTGCGCTGCCGTTTCAGCTCGGGCACCGATGTCACCTGCACCGCGGGCGATGCCGACAAGGCGCAGGGCAACCCTGGCGACAGCAAGGGACTGGTCAGCGAACACGGCAGCTTCCGCGTCTTCGCCGGCCCGCGCGACGATCCCTTCTTCAACAACGTCAAGGGCACGCGCGCCGCCTATGACAAGGCGCACGCCGCGCTCGAAGCCGGCGCCAAGGTGGACGCCGCGGGCTGCCCGGCCTTCGATGCGCCCACCGTGCGCGCGGTGGCCGACGAGTGGCGCCACACCCAGGGCGGCCCGGCCAAGAACCTGCTCGCCGGCTGGACCACCTCGGCCATCGTCATCTCGATCGACCTGGGCACGGTGAACAAGGGAGGGCCGCTGCTTGCGGTATGGGCCGCCACCCAGGGGCCAACGCGGCAGATCGATCGCGCCGGCCGCCCGCTCACCGGCAATGCCCTGCTCGGCACGCTCGCCCCGGAGGAGATCAGCGACGCGTTCAAGGAGACCTACAACATGGCGACGCCCGCGGACGGCGCGAAGTTCGTCGACGAGATCGCCAGCAATCTGGGGCTGTACGACGGCTTCGACGGCAAGTGCGGCAACCAGTGGCTGGCCGACGGCAAGGCCGCGCCGGCACGCCGCTACCACGCGCTTGCCGCGCTGCTCGCCGACGATCGCCTGTGGGTGAACAGCGCTTCGGCCACCTGCACGCAGTTCTTCGCGGTGGAACGCGCGGCGCTGGGCGGCAATCGCGAATTGGCGAAGGACTGCGGCGGGCGCGCGCCGAACTACAGCGCCTCCAACGTATGGCGTTCGATGCTGGTCGACGGCACGCCGGACAGCGTCAGCGATGGCTTGACGCGCGATGAGCGCGCGCATTCGGACAGCGTCTTTCCGTTCCTCGCGGCGCCCGATGCGCAGGCCGCTGCCACCGGGGCGTATCAGTGATGGCTACGCCATCCATCCGTGGGCGTAGCGCTTTTCTCGGCGGCTGCGTCCTCTCGCTCCCCGCGTATGCGCATACGGGCACGGGCCTGGCCGGCGGCTTTCTCGCCGGCTTCGCCCATCCGCTGTCCGGCGCGGATCATCTGCTGGCGATGGTCTCGGTCGGCTTGTGGGGCGCGTTTCTCGGCCGCCCGCTGGTGCATCTGCTGCCGGTGGTGTTCCCCGCCATGATGGTGGGCGGGGCGATGCTTGGCATGTTCGGTGCGCCGTTACCGTCGGTGGAGAGCGGCATCGCGCTGTCGGTGCTGGTGCTGGGCCTGTGCATTGCGCTGGCATGGCGTGCACCGGCGTGGGCGGCGGTCGCGGTGGTGGCGTTGTTCGCGTTGTTCCATGGCTATGCGCATGGCCGCGAGTTGCCGGCGGCCGCCGACCCGGTGGGCTACAGCAGCGGTTTCGTGCTGGCGACGGGCTTGCTGCACGTGGCGGGGATTGCGCTGGGCCTGCTGTGTGCGCAACCGGTTGGCAAACTGGTAGCGCGAGGCATGGGTGCGTCGATTGGCGTCGCCGGCCTGTGCTTTCTGCTGAAGGCCGTGTCATGAGGGGCGGCGTGCCGGCGGCCATGTTGCTGTGCGCCGCCTTCGGCGTGGCTTTGGCGTTTGCGCCGCGGCGCGTGTGGTTGGCATGCCTTGGGTTGGTGGCGATGGCGGCGACCATGGGTTTTGCGTTGAAGCCGCCGGCAGCAGCCGTTGATGCGGTGTTTCTATGCGGTTGGCTCAGCACGGTAGCTTGTGCCGCGATGGTGCATCTGCGTGACGGGGTTCCTGCGCGGCTCGCCCTGCTGCTGGCGGCCGATGCCGGAATGTGGAGCGGCGCCATGATCGCTTTCGAAGGCCGCTGGTTCCACCTGCCTGTCGCCTGGCTATGCACGCTGGCGCTGGTTCCCGCCGCGCTGGCGGTGCACTGGCGCGTGCCGATCGCCGCCAAAGTGGTGTCGAGCTGGCTGATCGCCATCGCCGTGCTTGCCGCCGCCCTGCCCTATCTGCCCGTGACGCCGGGCTATCTGCCGGATCATCTCGAATGAGCATGCGCAGCTGGATCGCTACTGCATTGTTCGCGCTCGCCGCATGGCCGGTTTGCGCGCACGACTTCTGGCTGCAACCGTCGCCGTATTGGCTCGCGCCCCAAAGTGCGGTGCAGTTGACGTTGCAAGTGGGCCACGGCCCCTATCGGCAGCGCTCGCCGATTCCTGTGCGGCGCATTGCACGCTTCGAAGACCTGGCGCCGGATGGAGCCATCGGCGATCTGCGCCCCCGCTTGCATCTTGGCGCCGCCGAAGCGGATGCCGATGCGCCGCTGGCCGTGCCCGGCACGCATCTGCTGGTGCTGGAAACCGACAACGGCGCGATGACTTCCTTGCCGGCCATCCGTTTCAACGACTACCTGCGGGCGGAGGGCCTGACACCGGCCCTGGTCGAACGCGAACGAACGCATCGTATGGACCGCGACGGCGCCGAACGCTATCGGCGCCATGCCAAGGCCTTGGTGCAGGTTGGCGCGCCGGGCGCGGGTGGCTCCGACGCCGTCACCCGCCCGCTCGGCCTGGCCTTGGAAATCGTCCCCGAGCGCAACCCCTACGCGCTGCCCCACCACGACGAACTCCCCGTCAAAGTCCTCTATCTCGGCCACCCGCTGCCCGGCGCCCTGGTCAAGCTGACCCGTCTGGAACACGACGAAAGCCCTGTGGAAACCCATCGCACCGACGCCGCCGGCCGCGCCGTCTTCACCGTACCGGCGCACGGCAGCTGGCTGCTCAACGTCATCTGGACCCGCCCGCTGCCCGCCAGCGACGACGTGGACTTCGAAACCTCGTTTTCGAGCCTGGCGTTCGGCTTCCCCTGAACCACTTCGGCACCCCAATCAGGCTATCCTGCGCCTCATGTCCGCCTTCCACGTCGACCGCTGGCTGAGCACCGACACCGTCGCCTTGCGCAACGTGCGCTGCGACGGCGCCTGCCGGCATCGCAGCGCGGAGGAATGCGCCGCTTCGACCAACCTGGTGTTTCCGTATCGCGGCATCTATGTGCGCCATGTCGGCAGCGACCAGTCCGTGGCCGACGCCAACCACATGCTGTTCTTCAATGCGGGCGAGGCTTATCAGGTCAGCCATCCGGTGAATGGCGGCGACGCCTGTCTCTCGGTGGAAATCCCCGATGCCATGCTGGAAGAACTGGCACCGCGTGCGCTGCTGCGCCAGGGCGGCGACAAGGTCGGCTTCAACCGCCAATCGCAACCGATCGACCCGCGCGCGCAAGCGCTGGTTGCCCTGCTGCGCCACAACCTCGAAGGCGACAGCATCGAGCCGCTCGAAGCCGAAGCGCTGCTGCTCACCTTGATCGGCCGCAGCCTGGGTCCGCGCAGTACGCGCGAGCCGGCCGCCACGCATGCGCGGCGCCGGCTCGCGGATCGCGTAAAGGTGCTGCTCGCCAGCGATCTGTCGCGGCGCTGGACCCTGGCCGATATCGGCAGCGAAATCGGCTGCTCGCCGGTCTATCTCACCCAGGTATTCCGCCAGGTGGAAGGCGTGCCGCTGTATCGCTACCACCTGCATCTGCGCCTGGCGCGCGCGCTCGACCTGGTGCCGCGCAGCGAAGATCTCTCCGCGCTCGCCGCGGATCTGGGCTTCTCCAGCCACAGCCATTTCGCCAATGCCTTCCGCCAGGCCTACGGCCGCTCGCCGAGCGCGTTCAAGCAATCGACCTGAGTGTTTCGCCGACGAAAAGGGCCGCCTTTGCGGCGGCCCGGCTTGCGGTTTCGCTGCGGCTCAACGGCCGGAAGCGGCCGAAGCATGCGCTTCCCGCAACTTCTCCGCGCATTCCTCGCAGCACACTTCGACGGTCTTGCCGCCGATCTTCACCTGGATCGCGTTGGCATCCAGTTCGCAGTCGCAGGCGGCACAGGTTTTCTCAGACATGGCCTTGGGCTCGTTGATGGCACCCGACGTCCGGGTGAGCTCATTGGGCCATCCGGGAGGGCTTGCCGCTGTCAGATTATTTAGCGATCGCACTCAGTCGACGCACCAGCGCGGTTGCGCCTGGCCATGCAGCACTTCGCTCCAGCAGCCGAACAACTGGTTGTCCCGCTGGCAGGTTGCGGTCCGTGGAGTGCTCTTGTCCGCCACGAATTCCGTGATCAGGCATCGCCCCTGGCAATCCGCCTCGTCGTTGCAAGGCTTGCCGCCATCGGCGAACGGCACCACGCACGCCGGCATGCCCAGCATGCCGACGCCTTGCACAGAGCCACCCTTGCCGCGGCATGCCGCCTCGTCGATATGCGCGCGAGCTACCGCACGATCGTGTTCGAGCTGACGTTCGGACCCTCCGTCGCGAACGCCGCCGCAACCGGCAAGCGCCAGCGCCACGCCGAACATGAGCCAGTTGCGAAACCATACGTCCCCCATGCAGATCCGCGCTCCGCGGAGCGGACGATCAAACGCCCCTGGCCTTGCCGCCTTTCCGTTTCGCCGCCTTCATCCGATCCATCAGCTGCTGCTGATACGCCCCCATCACCGCCGGCACCAAGCCGGGAAAGCGCTGGTTGATCTCCCCGCAGCGCGTGGTGTTGCGCATCTCCACGCCCTGCCGTTCGCTGCGGATCAGGCCAGCTTCGCGCAAGGCACGGAAATGCTGGGAGAGCGTAGACTTCGGAATCTCGCGGTCGTCCAGCTGCAGGAAGGCCGAGCAGCTCGTGCCCTTCTCCGAAGCGGCGAGCCCGGCATAAATGGCCACCCGTACCGGGTCGGCCAAGGCGTGGAGGATGCCTTCCACGGTGACGTCTTCGATCGAGGGGTGAACTAGCGGTCTCATGGCGGCGATCTTAGCAGCCCTTGACTTGCAGTTCGTTAGTTCATATGTTGCGAACTATTGAATTACTGAACCGGGCAGTTCGCCCTTCCATCACCTGACAGGAAATCCGTCATGAGCAAGCTCAAAGGCAAAGTCGCGCTGGTCACCGGCGCATCCAAGGGCATTGGCGCCGGCATCGCCAAGGCGCTGGCCGCCGAAGGCGCCGCCGTCGTCGTCAACTACGCGTCCAGCAAGGCCGGCGCCGACGCCGTGGTCGAGGCCATCACCAAGGCCGGCGGCAAGGCCGTGGCGGTGAAGGGCGACGTTTCCCTGGCCGCCGACGCCGAGGCCATCGCCAACGCCGCGGTCAAGGAATTCGGCCGCCTGGACATCCTGGTGAACAACTCCGGCGTGTACGAGTTCGCGCCGCTGGAGCAGATCACCGAAGAGCATTTCCACAAGCAGTTCAACGTGAACGTGCTGGGCCTGCTGCTGACCACCCAGGCCGCGGCCAAGCATATGAACGACGGCGGCAGCATCATCAACATCGGCTCGCTGGTCACCCGCATCGTGCCGCCGGGCGGCTCGGTCTACACCGCCACCAAGGGCGCGGTCGACGCCATCACCGGCGTGCTGTCGCGCGAGCTGGGCCCGCGCAAGATCCGCGTCAATGCGCTGAACCCGGGCATGGTGGAAACCGAAGGCACCGTGACCGCCGGCTTCATCGGTTCGGACTTCCATCAGGAGGCCATCGCGCACACCCCGCTCGGCCGCATCGGCCAGCCGGACGACATCGCCTCGATCGCGGTGTTCCTGGCTTCCGACGACTCGTACTGGCTGACCGGCGAGAAGCTGTACGCCGCGGGCGGCGCGCGCTGATCCCAGCGATTCGCGCAAGCAGGCTGGGGAAAGCCACAGGCGGACCCCGGCCTGCTCTGCTGTGTGCGTACTGCACTACCACGCCAACTCAAGCCGCAGTGGCTTGAGCCAAAGGCAGCCACGCATAACCCGGGCCATCGCGCCGCACTTTGCCGATGCCGGGAAACGGCGCATGCGCCGCCGCCAGCCAATCGCCACGCCCTGCAGCAGTTGCAAGCAGATGCTCGCGCGCATCGCTCGCCAGCGCCGGCTCGCTGTCGTAGCGGATGGCCAGGCGCGGCTCCGCCAGCTGCAGCGCGGCCACGTGCAGCACGTCGCCGCAGACGATCAGGCGCTCGCCTTCGCTTTCCACCATAAAACCCGTATGCCCGGCCGTATGCCCTTCCAGCCCCATCGTGCGCAGCCCGCGGACCGGTTGCTCGCCAGGCTGGAAACTGCGTAGAACGCCTGCTGACTCGTAAGGCCGCAGCGACGCCATCGCACCATCGAAACTGGCGCGCACACTCGCATCGACCTGCGCACTGCGCGTGCCATCGCACCAGAACACCAGCTCGCGCGCATCGACCCATACCTCCGCGGCGGGAAACACCCTGCGCCCCGCGCGTGCGATCCCGCCTACGTGATCGGGATGCAGATGCGTCAGCAGCACCGCATCGATGTCCTCCGGCGCATAGCCCGCCTTGCGCAAGGACGCCTCCAACCTCCCCAGCCCCGGGCCTTGCAGCTCCCCCGCGCCCGCATCGACCAGAACGCGGGCTTCGCCCGTGTCGATCAGGAACGCATTGACGGAACTGCGCACCACCGGTGGGAGCTGCGCGCGCTCCAGCAGCTCGCTCACCTGGCCAGGCCGTTCTTCGATCAGCAACTGCACGGCCGCCAGATCGAAATCGCCATCCGAGAGGGCAAACACCCTGAACTTGCCCAAGCGCATCGCCGCATGCACGGAAGACGGCGGCGTTCGCGCCTCCATGGCGCGAACGGAAAGCGGAACGGATGGACACATGGCTGTTCCTCACGGTGACGAGGCAGCCAGGATGCGCCGCACGATGCGCCCCGGACACTGACGCCCGCGTACCGCCGCCGTTCAATTCCGTAAGGGCGGATCGAGCACTCCGTCGCCGAGCATCCGCGCGGCAAGGTCGGCCAGCGCACGCAGGCGGTCCATGCGGCGCAGATCGCGGTGATAGCCCATCCACACCTCGCGGCCGGGCGGCAGACCGCCCAGATCCAGTTCGCGCAGGCCGGCCATCTGTTCGCCCACCGGCCGCGGCAAAACCGCAATGCCCATGCCACGTGCGCACAACCGCGCCTGCAACCCGCGGTGGTTGGTGGCAAACACGGTACGTGCCCGCGGCAGGCGCTGGCGCAGCCATGCCACATCCGGGTAGTGCAGGCCCGGCGCGTCCATCGCCAGCAAGGCCGCGCCTTCGCCGTCGGCCGCCGGCGCTTCCGCTTCGCACGCGGCGTACACCGCGTAAGGCACGCACATCAGGCGGCGCTGCACGATGTCCGCCTCGTCGAACGGCACCACGCGAAACACGATGTCCGCCTCGCGGCGCGACAGATCGAACAAGCGCGTGCCGGCCATCAGCTCGGGCACGATGCCGGGATGCTGCCGCTGCAAGGCATGCAGCACCGGCGGCAGCACAGACGACGCAAACCAGTCCGGCGCGGAAACGCGCAATACGCCTTCGGGCCGTTCGCTCCCCCCGGCCAGCCGCCGCTGCATCGCCAGCGCGCTCGCTTCCATATCCTCGGCCAGCCGCAGCACCGCCTCGCCAGCCTCGGTCAGCACCGCACCTTCGTTGTGCCGCTGGAACAGCGCCTGCCCAGTGGCGGCCTCCAGTGCGCGCAGGCGCCGCCCCACGGTGGGATGGCTGATGCCCAGCGACCTGGCCGCGGCCCCCAGCGACTGCTCCCGCGCCACCGCGAGAAAGACCTTGACGTCGCCCCATTCCATTCGGCGCATTCCCCAGGCGAAAGAGCCGCAATGTGCGGCATGGCCGGCCGCGCCGCAATGCGTCGCTCCATCCAAGTGGTCATGTCATCTGCGATAGATGTGGCTATTCAAGCGAGCCACTCGGGCGCGTAGCCTCCGCTCCACTTCCCTCCGTTCGAGGCCGTGCCATGCAAGCAACCGCGAAGATCCTGCTCTGCTCCGCCATCGCCCTGGGCTTCGCCCCGGCAGGCGCCCTGGCGGATCAGCCGCCCACCGCGGCCGCCGCGCAGGCGCGCGCCGACGGCAGCCACGATTTCGATTTCAACATCGGCACCTGGCACACCCATATCCGCACCTTGAAGGAACCGCTGTCGGGGCGCAGCGAGTGGAACGAGATGCGCGGCACCGTCACGGTGAACCCGATCTGGAACGGCAAGGCCCAGGTCGAGGAGATCGAGGCCGACAGCGCCGGCGGACGCTTCGAGGGCATGACGGTGTTCCTCTACGACCCCGCCGCCCGGCAGTGGCGCCAGTACTTCACCAACAGCGACAGCGGCGTGATGGAAGCGCCTTCAGTCGGCCACTTCGAACGCAACCGCGGCGAGTTCTACAGCCAGGAGCTCTACAAGGGCCGCGCCGTGCTGGTGCGCGGGATCTGGACGGTCACCTCGCCCGACACGCACAGCTACGAGCAGGACTACTCGGACGACGGCGGCAAGACCTGGGAGGCGAACTTCATCGCCGACCTCACGCGCTACAAACCGGGCGAAGCGGTCACCCCGATGAAGCCGGTGGGCAACGCAGCCGGGCAGCACGACTTCGACTGGCAACTCGGCAACTGGGATATTCATATGTCACGCCTGGAGCATCCCCTCGCGGGCAGCACCCGCTGGACGCCGCTCGACGGCACGGTGCGCGTGCGCAAGCTGTGGAACGGCCGCGCCAACCTTGCCGAGATCGACACCCAGGGTCCGTCCGGCCATCTGCAGTTCCTGTCGCTGCGCCTGTTCAATCCCGTGGCGCACCAGTGGAGCCTCAACTTCGTCAGCAGCGACAACGGCAAGTTCAGCTCGCCGATGATCGGCGCCTTCGTCGATGGGCGTGGCGATTTCTACGACCAGGAGCCGTACAACGGCAAGGCCATCCTGGCGCGCTTTTCCTTCCTCAATCTCGCCAAGGGTTCGAATGGCGACGAGCAGGCGTTCTCCGCGGATGGCGGAAAGACCTGGGAGGTGAACTGGGTCAATGCGTCGAAGCGCGCGGCGGATGCCGGAAAGGTGGCGGCTGCCAGCCACTCGCCCTGAACTCTCCAAGGCGACTCAATGCGGGCGCGCTTCCTGACTTCCCGTCAGCCGCGCCCGCAGCCGTTTCAGTTCGCTGGTCCGCAACTGCTCGCGCAGATCGCTCGGCGATGCGCCCAGTGCCAGCCGGAATGCATCCGTCATATGGCTATGGCTGCTGAAACCCACGTCGCAGGCCAGCGCCGCCAGATCTTCCTCGCCCTCTCCCAACCGTCCCAGCACGGTCCCCAGGCGCTGCTGCAGGCGGAACTGCCGCAGCGATTGCCCGGTGCCCTGGCGGAAGATGCGGCAAAGATGAAAAGGCGAGCAGCCGGCGATCCGCGCCAACTCGTCCACGCCAAGATTCTCGCCGGGGTTGGCGACGATCGCTTCCTGCACGCGCTGCAGTTGCCGCGCCGTGCCCTTGCTCGATGCCGGCACGGGCTCGCTGCCGCGCATCAGCCCATCCAGCAGCGTCAGCAAGGCCTCTTCGGCCTCCAAGGCATCCGGCCCCCGCCGCATGCCCTGCAGCATCTCCACGTGCGCGTGCTGCAGCTGCAGGCCGTGCTGGACGTCCAGGCAAACGGGCGTGCCGGCGCCTTCCAGCCCCAGCGGATCCAGCCACGCATCGTCCAGCCACACGTCGGTGCAGCAGGCGCAGCCGCGATGATCCGGATGCGATACGCGGTACTCCACGTCGCGGCCCAGGAATACGGCTTGTCCCGGCCGCGCCAGGCAGGTCCGGTTGCCGACCTGGATCGAGAACGCCCCGCGCCGGGTCAGCAGGAAGCGCGCGGGTTCGCCTTCGCCATGGCCGCAGTTGATGCGCGGATAGCTGCAATCCTGCGTCATCACCGTGAAGTGAGGTGCGCTCAGCACCGTCTGCACTATGGACATACGCCTAAGCCCCCGCCGGCATCCGGGGCCGATCATACGCCCGCGACGGCGATGCATGCGGAGCCCGCGCACGAAAGCACGTTTTCGGAAGCGCGCCGCCGCGTGAGGCGGCACGCTGTGCGGTTGCGTTGCGCAACCCGCGCGGTGGCCAGGTGCAAACGCGCAAGTTTCTGGAAGCGCGCATCAGCGCATGCGCCCAAGCTGGACTGGCGGAAACCCACCGTCCCCACCCCACGCTTCCGCGCATGCATACCCACAAGGAGAGCGTTATGCGCAAGACGTTCTGCGGTCTGCTGTTCGCCTGTACCACCCTGGTCACCGCGCAGGCGGCCGAGCCGCCGGGCAACGACCTGTCCGGCTTCGGACCCAACCCCCAGCTCTACCCCAAGGACTCGCGCCCGTTCGGCAAGAGCATCTATGGCTGGGCCGACCGTTCCATCCAATGGCTGTATGCGCAGCCGGATGCCAGCAATCCGCTGTTCGACAGCACCGGTGCGTTCTGCGCCTCGGGCCAGGACGGCCCGGTATGGAACCTCGCGCCCGCCGCCATGCCGATGATGATGGCCGGCGACGTCGCGCGCAGCTGCACGGTGCCGCACAGCAAGGCGCTGCTGCTGATGGTCGGCTTCGTCAGCGATACCTTTCCGTGTCCGGATCCGAACTTCGGGCCGAAGCCGGGACAGTCGCTGTACGACTTCCTCGTCGCGGATGCGAAGACCTATCCGATGATGGGCAATATGCAGGTGACGCTGGACGGCCGGCCCATCCGCGCCGTCAACGACTATCTCTACACCTCGGAAAACCTGTTCTCGCTCAAGGGCGATCCCAGCCTGCAGAGCACGCTCGACCCTTGCATCACCACCGGTTGGCAACCCGTGGTGAACTACGGCTACTACCTGATGTTCCGCCCGCTGCGTCCTGGCCAGCACACGCTGGTGAGCCGCATGACGGATATGACAGGCATGACCAGGTCGCTGACCTACTTCCT
Organism: Dyella sp. SG562; assembly: GCF_011759495.1. Taxonomy (NCBI): domain Bacteria; kingdom Pseudomonadati; phylum Pseudomonadota; class Gammaproteobacteria; order Lysobacterales; family Rhodanobacteraceae; genus Dyella; species Dyella sp. SG562. The sequence continues at coordinate 204,682 of NZ_JAAOYS010000003.1, read as the reverse complement.
CACCGTGCAGTAGCAGCAGTACGGCCGTGGCGCGGCGGCACATGCCGCGCCACTTCAGCCCTCATCGGCATCCGCCGCATGGCGCTTGCCGCGGAATAACGCGCGTCCCGCGAACATGCCGCCGGTGAGCTCCATCTGCAGGCGTTCGCGGTCACGCTCGCGCAGGCGCCGCGCGATCTCCTCGATCTCCTCGCGGCCGACGCCCAGCTTTTCCAGCGCCGCCTCGCCGAGCAGCACGGCGGACTCGAAGGTCTCGCGCACTTCCAGGTCCGCACCGGCCTTGATCAGATCGATGCTGTGGCGGCGGTCGATCGCGCGCACCAGCACGGGCACCAGCGGAAACTCGGCCTTGACCAGCTCGGTGATGCGCGTGCCCTCGTCGGCCTTGTCCACGCATACCAGCACCACCCCGGCACGGCCCGCGCCGGCGGCTTCGAGAATGTCCAGGCGCGTACCGTCGCCGTAGTACACGTTGAAATCCAGGCTGCGCGCGGTGTCGATCATCTCCACGTCGGTGTCGATGATGGAGATCTCATAGCCGCGCTCGAACAGGAACTGGCTGGCGATCTGCCCCACCCGCCCGAAGCCGATCACCAGCGCCGCGCCATTCAGGCCGTCGGGCCGCTCGTAGCCGTCGGTGGATGGACGCATGCGCGCGCGGACCGCATTCATCGCCGCGATGGCGATCGGCGTCAGCACCATGGAAAGAATGATGATCGCGGTCAGCTGCGCGTTCTGCTCGGCATTGATGATGCCGGCCGCCGCGGCCGCCGCGTACAGCACGAAGGCGAACTCGCCGCCCTGCGCCATGAATACCGCGCGGTCCAGCGCCTCGCGGTGCGAGGAACGGAACAGCCGCGCCACCGCATAGATCACCAGTGCCTTGGCGGCCATGTACAGGAACACGTAGCACAGAATGCTGCGCCAGCTGGCCGCCACCACGCGCAGGTCCAGCGACATGCCCACCGCGATAAAGAACAGGCCCAGCAGGATGCCGCGGAACGGTTCGACGTCCGCTTCGAGCTGATGCCGGTACGAGGACTCCGACAGCATCACGCCCGCCACGAACGCACCCATCGCCATCGACAGGCCGCCCAGCTGCATCGCATAGGCCGAGCCGAGCACCACCAGCAGGGCGGCGCCGGTCATCACCTCGCGCGCACGCGCATTCGCCAGCAGGCCGAAGAAGGGATTGAGCAGATAGCGCCCGGCCAGCAGCAGGCCCGCGATCGACGCCGCGCCGATGCCGATCGCGCGCCAGTCGATGCCGTGATGCGCCACCGGACTGCCCGGCGCGATCGGCGCCAGGAACGCCACCGCCGCCAGCAGCGGCACGATCATCAGGTCTTCCAGCAACAGCACGCAGACGATGCGCTGGCCGCTCGGCTCGTTCACTTCGCGCCGCTCCTCCAGCAGCTGCATCACGATCGCGGTGGAGGTCAGCACGAAGCCCGCGCCAGCCACGAACGATGGCGCCACCGGATAACCCGTCAGCACGCCCACCGCGGTAAGCGCAACCGCACAGACGGCTACTTGCGCCAACCCCAGGCCGAAGATCTGCCGGCGCAGGCTCCACAACCGCGAGGGATGCATCTCCAGTCCGATCAGGAACAGGAACATCACCACGCCCAGCTCGGCCACCTGCAGGATGGCCGCCGGATCGGTGAAGACTTTCAGCCCGAACGGCCCGATCGCCAGGCCGCCGGCCAGGTAGCCCAGCACCGCGCCCAGGCCCAACCGCTTGAACAAGGGCGCCGCGACGACACCCGCCGCCAGCAACGTAATGACCGGCAGCAACGCCACCCCTTGGTGTTCCACCGCCATGCGCCTGGCTTCCCCTCGCCGGAATCGTGGGCGGAGCGTAGCAAAGCAGGCCGCGCGGAAGGGGGCCAGGTCATGCCGGGCGTGACATGCAACTCGCGATTGCCGTCCTTGCGCGGCGCCGTGCTGGCCGTTCCGCCAGGAACTCAAACAGGCACATCCGACGCCGGGCCGATCAACGCCGCCGCACGGGCATGCGCACTTCCGTGTCCTCGGGCGCCACGTCCCGCCCATCCAATGCGCGCGGCTGCAGCTTCTCCAGCGGACGCCCCGTCTGCTTGTCCACCAGCATCACGCGCGGCTCCTTGCGCTCGAACAGGAAGTCCTCGCCCCACTGCCGCAGCGCCACCAGCACCGGGAACAGGCCACGGCCTTTCCCGGTAAGCACGTATTCCTGGTAAGCGCCGCCATCGGCAGCAGCCACGGCTTCCATGATGCCGTGCGCCACCAGGTGGCGCAGCCGCGCGGCCAGGATGTTCTTGGACAGCCCCAGGCTCTTCTGGAACTCACCGAAGCGGCGCATGCCGTTGAATGCATCGCGCACGATCAGCAGCGACCAGCCGTCGCCGATGGCGTCCATCGGGCGGGCGACGCCGCAGAGCGAATCTTCCTGAGTGACGCGTTTGACCATGCCGGTATCCAGGCCGTCCGCCGGCCGAGTGGTTGCAAGATAGAACCTACGCTGCTACAAAGGCAACAGGTTTCAATTTGAAACCAACGTCACCGCCCGAAGGCGCGCGGTGGCGCGCGACTCCTTACGCAACCGACAACATCCGCGGCGGGTGAGGCCGCGCCGTGCCCGCGCGGATGTCCCTGCCCTCTTCCGAGACCCGCTCATGATCCGTCCAGACGAAACTTTCGATGGCAGCTTTCCGTTCGCTCCGCATTTCACCGACGCCCCCGGCTTCGCCATGCACTACGTGGATGAAGGCCCGCGCGATGGCGACATCGTGCTGTGCCTGCACGGCGAACCTACCTGGGGCTATCTGTTCCGCCATCTGATCGGCGCGCTGCGTGCCACGCATCGCGTGGTGGTGCCCGACCATATGGGCTTCGGCAAGAGCGCCACGCCGCCGGAGCGGCGCTACTGGATCCAGGACCATATCGACAATCTCGAACGCTTCGTGCTCGCCCTGGACCTGCGCGGCATCACCCTGGTGTTGCACGACTTCGGCGGACCGATGGGCATGGGCCTGGCCGCCCGCCACCCGGACCGCATCCGCCGCATCGTCTCCGTCAACGGCCCCACGCCGTTCGGCCACGCCAGCCTGGCGGACCGTGTGACCGCGAACGCACAGGTAGCGCCATGGTTCCGCTGGATCGTCCAGGCCAACGCGGAAGGCCGGCTGGAAGGCGTGCTGGACGAACTCGGCTACAACATCCTCAGCACGCTCAAGCTCAACGGCTTCGAGAACAACGCGCTGATCGACGACACCTGGCTGCGTGCCTACGGCGCGCCCTTCGCCACGCCGGCCGAATGTGCCGGTGCGCTCGGCTGGGCCAAGGGCTTCGCGCTCGGCGCGCACGAGTTCCCTGTGGCGGACGAAGCCACCTGGCAGGCGATCAGCGCCAAGCCTGCCATCGCGATCTGGGGCATGGCGGACCGCACGCTGCATGCGGAACACTTCCTGCCGCTGTTCACCGAACTGTTCCCCGGGGCGCCAGTGCACCGGTTGCCGGGCGCGGGACACTACAGCTTCGAGGATGCGCCGGAAGAGATCGCGCAGCTGGTGACCGCCTTCCTGCAGCGAACCTGAGTACGCCATCGCGGGGCGCTTCGCATGGCTTTCACAACCGCCATTGCGAAGCGCCTTGCATGGGTCGTCAGTCACCTGTTCATACCGCCCGCCCAGCACCTAGGATGCACGCCATCCAATGACGTAGGGAAATGGCATGAAGCGCCTCGGTCCATGGTTCGTGCTTGCCACGCTGGCACTAACCGCCGGTTCCGCCCTTGCGGGCAGCAGCGACAACGCGCTGAAGACCATCGTCGACGACGCCAAGGCCGCGCAAAGCGACACGCTGCTGGTGATGCACGACGGCAAGACCCTGGTCGACTACCGCCGCCCCGGCGCGCCCGCCGGCCCGATCGAAATGATGTCCTCCACCAAGTCGCTGATCGGCCTGGCCGTCGGGCGACTGGTGACGCAAGGCAAGCTCAAGTCGATCGACGAACCGGTGAGTGACTTCTATCCGGAATGGAAACAGGGCAACAAGGCGAAGATCACCGTCCGCATGCTGCTTAACCACACTTCCGGCATGCAGAACGTGCCGATGGCTCCGGTGGAGATCTATCCGGCGCCCGATGTCTACCAGCTCGCGCTCGCCGCGGAACTGAGCGACCCGCCGGGCACGAAGTTCAGCTACAACAACAAGGCCATGAACCTGATCGGCGGCGTGATCGAGAAAGCCTCCGGCAAGCCGATGGACGTCTATATCGCCGACGAGCTGCTCACCCCGATGGGCATCAAGGCAGCGCCGTGGAATCCGGAGAACCGCGACAAGGCCGGCCACCCCATGGCCATGGCCGGCTGGATGTCCACCGCGCAGGACGCCGCGAAGATCGGCCAGCTGGTGCTGGATAACGGCCGCTGGCAAGGCAAGCAGCTGATCGACGCGGACTACATCAAGCAGATGGTCGGCCAGAGCACGCCGCTCACCACCGGCTATGGCCTGCTCTGGTGGCGGCGCGGCGACGGCATTCGCTTCAACTCCGCCGTGGTCGAGCGCGTGCGCGCGGGAGGCGACACCGCCCTCGCCGACAAGCTGGCGCGCGTCGCGGCGAAGGTCTATCCGACCGCGCGCGACGTCGTTGCGGCCATCACCGCGGAGGGTGTGTCCCGCGCGGACATGCACGACATGATGAAGAGCAACCACCTCGTCGACGACGACCTTTTCGCCAGCACCCCGATCGTCGCCTGGGAAGCCAACGGCTATCTCGGCAACTACATCGTGATCGTGCCGAAGGCGCACCTGGTCGCCGTACGGCAGATCGCCGAACACAAGGATGCGGACGAGGATCGCTGGCCGTATGGCTATGCGAAGTTCAGCGCGGACGTGATCGGGCTGGGGCGGACGTATGCCAAGGATCTGGCGGTGGATACACCATAAATTCGGACGGTCGTGCGCTTAAACTGATCGCCCGGACCTCCACACCTTTTCCATGAAACGCATCCTCTTCGTCTGCATCGAAAACGCCAACCGCAGCCAGATGGCCGAAGCGTTCGCGCATATCTACGGCGGTTCCGGCGTCGATGCACAGAGCGCCGGCTCGCGCCCTTCCGGCCAGATCAACCCCAAGGCGCTGCGCTTCATGGCGGAGCTGGGCTACGACCTGAGCGTGCACACTTCCAAGTCGCTGGACGAAGTCGAAGGCGAGTTCGATGCCGTGGTGACCATGGGCTGCGGCGACAGCTGCCCATGGGTTCCCGCACGGCGGCGCGAGGACTGGAACCTGCCCGACCCCAAGCATATGGACGACGACGGCTACCGCGCCGTACGCGACGAGATCGCTGCGCGGGTGAAACGGCTGCTGGAAAGCCTTTGACGCGGACCGGAGGCTAGACCTTCGTCCGGTGGTAGTACCGCCGTGCCTTGTCGCGGCTGCCGCAGTCCGCCATATCGCACCAGCGGCGTTGGCCATTGCGGGTCTGGTCCTGGAACAGCCAGTCGCAGGACGGGCAATAGCGCAGGCGTTCGTGGTCGGCGGCCGTCACCAGTTCCGCGGCATCGAGCAGCAGCGGCGTCAGCGCGTCCTGCGCCGTGGATGGTTCCGGCCAGTGCCAGGCGAGAGTGCGCGGGTCGATCGCCCGCGACTGGTAAGCCTTGGCCACCGCCTTGCTGAGTTCGGCGAGCGCGGCTTCCGGCACCGTCTGCTCATGCGCCAGCGGGCGCAGCACGCGCGTCAGCAACTGGCGCGCCTTGTATAGCGGCGCAACGTCGACCGTCTTTCCGCGCGGAAACGGCAGCTCCATCGCGGCGAACCAGCGCCGCGCATTCTCCGGCAGCGCCAGCCAATCGTGCTCGCGCTCGGTATCCGGCCAGCTGATCGTATTCACGAAGTCCAGGCTGGGCCGTCCGCCCACCAGCTTGTAGGTGCCGCCGTAGCCATCCGGGTTCAGGTCGAGTGCGTCCATGCGGCGCATCTTACCAGCTATTCGATTTTGACAGGTGAGTTTTTCGGGCGTATAAACATCACCACTATGAATACTATAGATGGTAAAAAAGCAACCAGGCCGCCGCTGGCCGAACGGATCCCTCCGCATGCGTTCTTCGTCGGCAGCGCGATCTTCCATTACCTGGGCCCGTCGTTCGCCGTGCTGCTGTTCGCACGCGTGCCGGTGGCGGGCGTGGCCTGGCTGCGCATCGTGTCGGCGGCGCTGGTGTTCGCTCTGTGGCGCAGGCCATGGCGGGCGTTCCTGGCGTCCACGCGGCGCGCCCAGGCCACCATGGTCGCGCTGGGCGGCGTGTTCGCGCTGATGAATTACTCGTTCTACAAGGCCATCGCCGCCCTGCCCCTGGGCACCGTGGCCGCCATCGAATTCATCGGGCCGGTGGCGCTGGCGCTGGCCGGCGTGCGTTCCCGCCGCAATATCGTCGCACTCGGCCTTACCGCAGCAGGCGTGTCGCTGCTGACCCAGGTGCGTTTCGGCGGCGCGCCGGAAGCGTTCTTCTGGGCCTTCGCCAATGCCGCGCTGTTCACCGCGTACATCGTGCTGGCGCATGCCGTGTCCCGCGCCGATCCGGACACCAGCCCGATCGACCGCCTGGGCGCCGCGATGATCGTCGCCGGCGTGGCGATCTCCCCGCTCGGTTTCCGCGACGCCGCGCCCGCGCTGCTGGATCCGCTGGCGCTCGGTGCGGGCCTGGCCGTGGGGCTGAGCTCTTCCGTCATCCCCTACGTGTTCGACCAGCTCGCGATGGCACGCCTGCCGCGCGCAACCTACGCCTTGTTCGTGGCGCTGCTGCCGGCGACCGCGGTGATCATCGGCGTGCTGGTGCTGCGCCAGATGCCGACACCGGTCGAGATCCAGGGCGTGGCGCTGGTAGCCGCCGGAGTTGCGCTGCACCGGCCACCGGAATGAGCGGGACAGCCATGCCATACGTCAACCTCGGCCGCAGCGGCCTGAAAGTATCGCGCCTGTGCCTTGGCGCCATGAGCTACGGCAACCCGCAGGCCAAGCCGTGGATCCTCAGCGAGGAACAGGGCCGCCCCATCCTGCGCCGCGCGCTGGAACTGGGCATCAACTTTTTCGACACCGCCGACATGTATTCCGGCGGCGACAGCGAACGCGTACTGGGCCGCGCGCTGCGCGACTTCGCGCGCCGAGAGGAAGTGGTGGTGGCGACCAAGGCCTACTACCCCACCGGCACCGGCCCGAACCAGCGCGGCCTGTCGCGCAAGCATCTGCTGCATGCCATCGATGCCTCTCTCGCTCGCCTGGGCATGGACTACGTCGATCTCTACCAGATCCACCGCTGGGACGACGGCACGCCGCTGGAGGAAACGCTGGAAGCGCTGCACGACATCGTGCGCAGCGGCAAGGCGCGCTACATCGGCGCATCGAGCATGTATGCGTGGCAGTTCCAGAAAGCGCTGATGACGTCCGAGCGGCACGGCTGGACAAGCTTCGTTTCGATGCAGAACCGCTACAACCTGGCGTACCGCGAGGAAGAGCGGGAGATGCTGCCGCTGTGCCGGGATGCGGGGATTGGGGTACTTCCATGGAGTCCGCTGGCCCGCGGGTTTCTGGCCAGGCCAAGGAACAAGGCGGATACGACGCGCGCGCAGAGCGATGCGTTTGCACGGGAGTTGTATTACAGCGAGGACGATTATCGGGTCGTGGATGCGGTGGAGCAGATTGCGGCCGAACGTGGTGTGACGCAGGCAAGCATCGCGTTGGCCTGGCTGCTTGACCGAGCCGAAGTCACGGCGCCGATCATCGGAGCGACGCGAATGGAGCATCTGGAACAGTCGGTGGAGACGCTGTCGCTGAAGATCACGCCCGAGGAACGGGCGAGGCTGGAGACACCCTATCGCCCGCATCGGGTGCTGGGGCACGAATAGCGCGATTTATCGGGAGCCACGTCCGTCCGGCGCTCGCGGCCAGCAGGAACTTGCGAACGCGATCGGTATCGCGCCTCGCAGCAACCACGCGGCAATCCAGCGCAGCCTTGCCGATCCATAGCTGCCGAAAACCCGCATCACCCTGGGCCTGCGGACAAAATCACCCTGCACTACGTTAGCGTTGCGTCGCCTCCCCCCGCGGCGTACCTTCCTGCTCCAGGCCGGCCCCAGGAACCGCCGATCCCCGCTTGCAGGAGGCGAGCCCCATGCTCAACGCAGCTCTCCCCGATCTTCAGACCGAAACCTCGCGTACGACCGAGGGCACAGACCCGCGCCTGCAGCTTCTGAAGACAAGCCCCTGACCCGCCCCGCGCCCCCACCGGATCATCGCCATGTCATTCACCCCTTTGCGCTTCGAAGCTAACGACGGCTCGGCCGTGGATCGACAGCACGGTATCGAGATCTTCGAATCCCGCATCCAGCCGGCCGAGCAGCCGGGCGAGACGGAATATCAGTTCGGCGTTTACCAGGGCGACAAGCGCTTCGGCTTCGGCTGCAACGGCACGCAGCGGGTCAGCGAGGACGGCGGGCGCACGCAGCGCACCTTCGTGCTGAACCTGGGCGAGGACGCCACCCTCGAATGGGCGTTGCAGCTCAAGGGCTGGCTGGAGTTTCCGGGCGACGACCGCAGCTTCCTGTGGGGGCTGGCCGATGGCCTGGTCAAGACCTTCCAGGACCGTACCGACAACTACGACGAAGACGTCCGCTACGAAGTGGTGATCGATGCGGGTGCCCTGCAGCGCCATGGCATCGCGGCGCCGCAGGATGCCGGGCAGGAAATCCTGGTCGCCGCGGTGGACATCCCGATGCATCCGCTGTCGGGAGTGCGCTCATGACGACGCCTCCTTTCGTATTCGAAGACGTGGTGCGCACCACCATGGGCGGCGCCACCAATGCCCATGGCAACAAGCTTTCGGCCGCCGAAATCGACCGGGTCATCGCCTACCTGAAGTCGCCCGGCTCCGGCCCCGACGCCACCAGCAGCTATGCCGACTACGTGGCCAAGGAGATGGCGGCGCATCCGCCCAAGCTTCCCGCCGGCGTCGATTACGTGGCTTTCTCGGGCAGCGATGCCGCCGGCAAAAGCAACTACAAGAATGCTTCCGAATACGTCGCCGACACCAAGGGCCGCGCGGACATCATCGGCCACACGCCCTGGGGCGAGTACATCGAAAGGTGCAAAGCCACCGCCGAGTTCAAGACGGTCAACCAGGAGTTTACGAAGTACCTCGCCTCCGAAGGCATCGAGGTCTACGGCAAGAACACCGCCGGCGCGCTGCAGGACATGATGTGGAATGCCGGCAGCGCACCGTATATGGAGAACGCCGTGCATAGCGGCCGCCCCATCGTCGCCTTCGTCGAGAACGCTCCGCCGAATCGCGGCTTCTCCAACTTCGAACTGCCCGAGGCGCTGAAGAGCCCGAAGACCATCGTCAACGGCCATCCGATGAGCGACTTCGGTCCCGATCCGCTCACCTTCGCCAGCAAGTCCGCCGCCGAATTCCAGAAGCTGGAGAAATCGCTGGCCGACGTGACGGTGAAGGCCAATGGCCAGCCGGCTTCGCTCGCCGAGTTCCGCGCCAACGTCAACCTCATCAGCGGCTATGACGCCGCGCAGAAAACCGTGTTCGGCCAGCCGCTGAGCGATTTCTCCAAGCTCAACCTCGACCAGATGTCGGCGGCGAGCAACGCGTGGAAGGTTACGCATACGGGCGTCGTCGCTCACCCGCCGGCGGAACCCAAGCTCGGCGAGACGCGCGCCAAGGCCACCGAACTGCACCCGCCCACCGGCCCACCCAAGGGCGTGGTCGGCGAAACGGAAGCCAACGTACGCATCCGCCCCGGCGAGGCCGCCAAGAGCGCCGCCCGCGGCGAAGTCAGCGCCGGCTCGGTGGCGAAGGGCGCGCTGGGCGTGGTCGGCACGGCGGCGGTGCTGTACGACGCCGCGCATACCGCTTCGCGCGCTTCCGGTATGCGCCAGCAAGGCAACGTGGTCGGCGCCAATTCCGAAGTAGGCCATTTCTACGCGCGCACCGGCGGCATGCTGGCCGGTGCCGAAGCGGGAGCGGCCGGTGGCGCGCTGGTGTTCTCCGAGACCGGGCCAGGCGCGCTGATCGCGGGTGGACTCGGCGGCATCGTCGGCGCGATCGGCGGCGAGAAAGTGGCGCAGGCCATCGACTACCACCACATCTATAACCAGTCGGACAAGCAAGGGAATCACTGGCATTTCGATCCCAAGCATCCGGACCAGGGCTGGACGCGGCTGCATCCCACCGGCGAGCTCGATTACGAGGCCATGCGCTACAGCGAAGGCATGCCGGTGCAGAAGTACGAAACGCTGACCGCCAGCCCCGCGCTCAAGAACGAGCTGGACTACAAGGCTTCCAATGTCGCCATCGGCCTGACCCTGGCCCACCCGCCGACGCCGCGCGATCCCTACACCCTCCCGGCCAACGAGCGCGACACGCACAGCCTGCGCGAAGCGCCGTGGACGCGCAGCCCAGACACCCATCAGTGGAGCCGCACCGTCGCGGCCGGCCTGATCGACTACCGCGTGATGGATTACCGCACCGAAGTCGCCAGCCCGCAGCGCGCCGCGGAACTCGAGCGCGCCTCGCAGCAGATCGTGAAGGACAACCTGGCGCATTCGGCCCAGCACATCGCGCAGGACTACAAGACCGCCTACGAGCAGCGCGGCTGGAACCAGTTCGGCGGCGTGCCGCCGGTGGTGAACAACACGCTGAAGACGCAAGGCAGCGTGCTCGAAGCTTCCGACGGCCACACCTACACGCGCGACGCCAAGGGGCAGTGGAATACCCCCGGAATGCTGTGGGGCACGAATGCCGCGGAAGGCAATATCAAGGAGGAACTGAACGCCACGCGCCAGGCGCAACAGGCTCCCTCAGCCAGCGCGCCCCCGGCCCCGGCCACCACCTCGACCACCGCGCCGGCTGCACCGGCTGCACCGGCGGCACCGCTGCGCCTGGACGATCCGCAGCATCCCGATCACCAGCTGTTCGGCCAGACCCGTGCGCAGGTCGCCGCCATCGACCAGCAGCTGGGCCGCAAGCCGGACCAGCACACCGACAACATCACCGCGGCCGTCGTGGTCCAGGCCCGCGCGGATGGACTGAGCCGGATCGACCACGTCGCACTGAGTCCCGACCACAGCAAGCTGTGGGCGACGCAGACCACCCCGGGCGCGAAGGATCATTTCCTCGACCGGCAGACCAGCGTGCCCACTGCCGCGGCCAACATACCGTTGGAACAGAGCTCGGCGCAGTGGCCGAAGGCGATGCAGCAGCATCAGGAAGCGCAGGGGCAGCAGGCGCAACAAACGCAGGCGCCATCGAATCAGCAGCAGGCTGGGCCCGGGCGATAGAGGCAGCTTCCGCGACGAGTCAAGGCGTGCTGGACAAAAATGCCCGGCACGCCACTGAGGCCATTCCCCATCAATTGAACTCCGCGTCGCTACGTCTGCCGGCTCGCAGGTCACGCCATTTGGCCCAGATGATCAGCAACAATACGGCAGGCATGATCAGCGCTCCCGTCCCTATCGACACCAGTTCATTATCGAACCACTCATCAGGATCGCCTACCATGTTCACTTGTGGGCGTTTGGGGAGATAGTGCACAAGCACCTTGTCGCCTCGATTGACCCGGCCGCATTCGTCAGATGTCGATACTCCCTGATAGGCGACACCGGCCAGCTCAAGGCGATAGCTGAAGGAATTGTGCTGATCGCAGCTTGGCTGGATAACCACGCCAGCCACGGCGCTGCTCTCGCGCGCCAGCGCATACTCATCTGGCAGGTGGGACATAAAGGCAAGAAAGCCAGCAATGGCCAAACCCACGCATACATAGAAAAGCAGCGCATACCTCACAATCCACTGCACCACGTAGAACATAGGTCAGGTTCCGTTTGATCTGAGAAATGTGCGCGAAGCATTCCGATGCTTGGACTGAATACTTCTATTCAGCCATCAGCCACGCCGCGCAACGCTCCACATCCTGGGCCGAATGCCAGCCATGGAACGCCACGCGCAAATAGCCTTCGCGGATGCTGGTGCTGATGCCGATGGCCTCTGCATCTTTCAGCAGCCGCTCGTAGCGGTCCGCGGGCGGGACGAAGGACAGGATCGATCCCAGGCGGCCTGCCTGCAGCAGATCATTTAAGCGCGCAGCCTCGCCCTTCCATGCTGCGGACGTCGCAAGCCCGATCAACAAGCCTCGCTGCAACTTTTCGACATGAGCCTGGACGGCAGCTACACCGCCATGATCGAGCAGCATCTGGATGGAACTGGCCAGCACCGCGCACGACAGGATCGAGGGGCTTCCCGCCTCCAGTCGGCGACCATCGGCCGCCCATGGCGAGCTTGCCTTAGCCTGCGTGCCCGCTTGCGAAAATGCATCCGGCGCTGACAGCCAGGTTCCGACCGGCATCAGCTGCTCGCGGAATGAGGCATCCGTCCACAGCAGCCCCTGCCCTTGCAGGCCAAGCAAGCCTTTATGCCCACCGGTGGCAAAGGCGCTGACGCCCTCGAAGGACGGCACGGCCGTGCCGGCACCCTGGATGCCGTCCACCACCAGATGGACGCCGCGTTCGCGACAGCCTCGCCCGAGCTTGGCCAGGTCGAGGCGAAGGCCGTCCTGATAGCGCACCCACGAGACGGAAACGATGCGGGTGTTCGGCGCGATGGCGTCGAGCAAGCACTGCTCCGGTTCGATACCGGCATGGGGCGGCACGGCTGCGTTGACGGCCTGACCGGGCCACAACGGCACTTCCCTGCAACGCACGCCGCGCGGCTCCAATGCCAGCCATGGCAGCCGGTTGCTGGGAAATTCGCCTACGGGAATAAGCACCTCGTCGCCGTCCTTCCACGGGTAGCCGAGCGAGATGGCTTGCAAGCCGGTGGAGGTGCAGGTGGTGAGGCTGATGTCCTGCACGTCCACGCCGAACAGGGCGGCGCCGGCCTGGCGCAGCGATGCCTGGATGTCGAGGAAATCTTCGTTCCAGCGGAGTGACCACGGCCGCAGCTCGGTGTCGAGAAGGCGGGTCAGCTGCTGTGCCGCCGCCCGGGGAATCGGGCCGTCCTTGCAATGGGAGAGCCAGAGCATATCGGGCGGGAGGTCGAAGAGATCGCGCGGAAGCAAGGGAGGGATGGCGAGCGTCACGACGCGGATTTCCTGGGCAAGAAGGTTTCAACGCGGGCGATGCCGCCTCGTTGCAAGTCCCCGATGATACTCGCCGGCAGCCCGGCGAAGGGCGCTATGCTGGAAGCACGACAGGGGAGAAAACGCATGGATCAGCAAGCGGAGCTGACGTTCAAGGCATTGAACGAGCGCATTGATGCCATACCGGAGCACCCGAGCGTAGCCATGGGATTCTCCACGAAGGAGAAGTATGGCTATGCGGCGTCCCTGCTCGCATTCGCACTCTCTCTGCTCTTCGCGAAAGTACTGCCTGACAGTCTCTACACGCTAATCCTTGCCTGCTTCCTGCTCTTCGTGGAACTGATTGCAATTGCCGTGGTTCTGGTACCGAAATGGCCACCGCGCTTTCCAGGCCTGCGCTCGGAACGGATCGAGTATGCCGAGCAGCTCGACGGCGATTTCCAGCACTACGAAGTATTGACTGCCTGGGTCGCGCAGTTTCCGCGCGACCAGATCGCAGACATGGCCGACTACGCGGAGATGCGCCAGGAGCGCTTCCGCGAAAAACAACCGTTATTGGTAGGTGGCGTGGAGAAGCTCGGTGCGCTTCCCGTAATAATCGCCATCGCCGCGCAGTTCAGAGCGATGCACTGGCCTCCTGAAATCAGCTGGCAGGAAACGGTCGCCTATTTAGTGATCGCCTGGCTGTACTGGCTTTGCCTGATCAGCATCGGCACAAGACACCGCGGCCGGTTCCTCGAAATCGCACTCAAACGCGCGCTGGCGATCAAGGACAGGCAGCCCGTGGAAGCCAGCACCGCGAAAGAAATCGCGCCGATAGTGAGCGACAAAGCTTCGACGGCAGCCGCGTGATTCATAAACCCCGCCATGACCTCCGACACAAGGCCTGGCGCCGGCCATAAGAGACGATGGCGACGCCCCCCGTTCCCCGGAGCAGACCATGCGGCCATCCCATCGAGCCAAGCAGCTGTTCGGCCTGACTGCGTTGCTATGCGCTACCGCGCTGGTCGCGGGTGAGCCAACTCAATACTCCGTGCGGAGCGACAACCCTCATCGCTCGCCCCTCGATCGCGCCGTCGACGATGCCGCCGCCGGCTACTTTCAGAATCGCTGCCACGTCGGCCTATCCCTCGCCGCGGTAACACCCGAAGGCCGCTTCTTCTACAACTACGGCGCGACCAAACCGCACGGCAGCCAGCTGCCGACCCGCCGGAGCATCTACGAGATCGCCTCCGTCACCAAGACCTTCACCGGCGCACTCGCCGCGCGTGCCGTCGAAGAAGGAAAAATGCGTGTCGATGCCGACTTCCGCCCCTATCTCCCGGGTGACTACGCCAACCTCGCCTGGCAGGGCAAGCCGATCACGCTGGCAACCCTGATCACCCACCGCGCCGGCATGCCGCGCGATATCCCCGACTCGGACGCGATCTTCGCCAAGAAGGATTTCAACACCCTGCCCTACGAGCTGATGGCGCTGCAGAAGGGACTGAATCACGACACCCTGCTGTCCGCCCTGCACGGCACCCAGCTGCGCAGCGAACCCGGGAGCAAGGAGGCGTATTCCAACGCCGGTTACCTGGTCATCGGCCTGGGGCTGGAGCAGGTCTACGGGAAGCCGTTCGAGACGCTGATGCATCAGCAAGTGCTCAAGCCACTGCGCATGGACTCCACCGGCTTCGCCGTGGAAGGCGCCGACCGCGCACGCCTGCTCCCTGGCTTCAACCGCGAAGGCCGCCCGATGCCTTATCACCTGCGCAACGCCGGCGCGGCGTGGGGCTTGTACTCCACCACCGAGGACATGGCGAAGTACGTGCATTGGCAACTCGATGGAAAGGACCCGGTCGTCCAGCGCATGCGCCAACCCTTGGTCGGCACGCCTCAGGAAGGCGTAGCCATGCCATGGAACCTCGCCTACGCAAGCGGCCAGCCGATGCTTGCGCACGGTGGCGGCAGCGGCGGCATGTCCAGCCAGGTCGTGCTCTTTCCGGCCCAGGACGAAGGCTTCGCCCTGTTCGCCAACGACACCTGCGAAGGTACGGAAAGCGCGCTCAAAGCCATCGCCGTAGCGGTTCATGCCGCGGCCGGCGCCAGCCACGGATCACCCCGATCGGACGAACGCCAACCGGGCGCCTAGCGGCAACCGAACTTGGACATCTGCGGGCAGTTGGGTATCGGTATCGGATGCTCCACCGGCACCGGCACCAATTGCCGCACCAAGGCGCTGCCCTGCTCGAAATCCGCGATACGCCGCGGCTTGCCCGCGGCCAGCGCCGCCAGCACCGGCCTGACGCTTCCGTAAGTCGCCGCCGGATCGACCTTGAGTTCGACCGGCGTATCCGCACCGCGCGGATAACCGGGCGCCGCCGACAGCTTCAGCCACTCGCCCAGGGCACGCCCGTCGAGCGGCGTGTCGTCCAATGCCATCCGCCCGTCAGCTTCGATGGACAGAACATGCGGCCCCGGCGGCGGCAATACGTCGGCCGGCGTCAATGAAGAAAGCGCCAAGGCCTGCCCGTTCCGGTCGACCGCATAGCCGATATCCGGCATACCCCGCCGCCGCGCCTCGCCCAGAGCCTCTTCAACCAGCGCATACGCAACGCCGTCATCCGCCCCTACACGAACCGGAACCCCGGAGTTCAACCCCAACGCAAGCCGCCAGTTATCCTGCCAATGCGTCAGCAGCGACTTCCGCTCATCGATATGGACAACGCCATCCGCCCCGAACCAGAGCAGGACCGGCTGCGGCTGCGCCGTCCTGTCGGCATGCCGCCGGGCGGAGTGGCCGAGGCCAACCGCAAGGATCCCTCCGGCGAGCAGGACCACGATCAAGCCCCAGCCCAAGATGTTCCTGATCACAACGCTGCCCTTCCCCGCTCCTCGCGTCCGTCGATCCTACGCCATCAGCGGGCTGCCAGGGCTGCGTTGAGCTGGTCGATGTAGGTGCGGCTCACCCGCAGCGGCGTGCCATCGCGCAGGCGCAGCAGGCAATCGCGGTTGACCAGCGGCTCCAGCTCCGCAACCCGGTCGAGCTTGACGATCGCCGAGCGGTGGATGCGCACGAACTGCGCCGGATCGAGCCGTCCGGCCAGCTGATGCAAGGGTTCGCGCAGCAGATGCACGCGCGGCCCCACATGGAGGCCGGCGTAGTCGTCACTCGCTTCGATCCAGTCGATCTCATCCGCGTCGATCACCGCGATGCGCTGACCGGTGCGCACGCTGAATCGCCTGGCATAAGCCACCGGCGCGGCCTCGCCCACCGCGCGATGGCGAAACGCCGCGCGGGCACGGTCCAGCGATTCGCGGAAGCGTTCGTCATCGACCGGCTTGAGCAGGTAGTCCAGCGCCTGGATCTCGAAGGCGCCGACCGCGAAGTGGTCGTAGGCGGTGAGCAGGATGGACAGCGGCCGCTCCGCGGGCGGAAGCAGGCGCAATGCGGCGAGGCCGTCGAGGCCGGGCATCTGCACGTCCATGAACACCAGGTCCGGCCGCAGCGCGGCGATGCTTTTTATCGCTTCCTCGCCATCGGCTGCCTCGCCCACCAGCTGCATATCGGCATGCGCGGCAAGACGCGCGCGAACACCGCCGCGCGCCAGCGGCTCGTCGTCCACCACCAGCACGCGCATCATGCGCTGAGCGCCTCGGCGCCGCGGGACGATGGAGCCAGGCGCAGCGGCAGGCGGATGCCGACGCGGCAGGCGCCGTCGTCCGCCAGGTTCATCTGGAAATCGTGCGTGCCGGGATAAAGCGCCAGCAAGCGTTGGCGCACATTCGTCAAACCCACCGCGTTGGAACGGCCATTACGCTCGCCGCCTGCGTCAACCGGCGCAACACCATCGTTGCGCAGCTCGATATCCAGCCATTCGCCCTGCCGTTCCACCTGCAGCGCCAAGGCACCACCATCCACGCGCGGAGCGATACCATGGCGGATCGCATTCTCGACCAGCGGCTGCAGCAGCAGCGGCGGCACCAGCGCCTGCAGCACGCCGGCGCCGATGCGCATATCGACCTTCAGGCGGCGGCCCAGGCGGGCCTTCTCGATATCCAGATAGTGCCCGGTGGTGCTGAGTTCTTCGGCCAGCGTCACTTCCTGGGCGTCGCTGCGCTCCAGCGAATCGCGCAACAGGTCGCCGAGCCGCGCCAGCATGCGCGTGGCGTCCGCGCCGCGGCCATCGGCCACCAGCGAGGAAATGCTGTTGAGCGTATTGAACAGGAAGTGCGGTTGCAGCTGGTATTGCAAGGCGCGCAACTGCGCATCGCGGGCGAAACGCGCGGCCTCGGCTTCGCGCAGGCGCGAGTGCTGCAACTCCGTGTAATGCAGTACCAGCGCATGGATCGCACAGTAGGCAATCAGCGCCAGCCAGCAACCATCCAGCCCCGTGAAGATGCGTTGCAGCGGCAGCGACGGCAACAACCCCACACGCACGGCCGCCCATCCGCCGATGGCGTTGTTGATCACCGACGGCACATAGGTCGCCACCAGCAGCACCACCGCCGTGAGCCAGGCCACGGTGCGCCGTTGCCACAGCTTCCGCTGCAGCACGCTCAGCGGCACGATCCAGAACAGATAGGCCACCGCAAAGAACAGGCGATAGGCGCCGGCATACGCGCGGCCAAGCTCGGGCAAGGCCATCACCGCCATGCACAAGGTAATCGGCAATCCCGCCACCAGCGGAAGCCAGAACGGTGGAACGGCGGGTCGCGTCGGCGAGGCTTGCATGGCTTGGGTGCCCGAAAGGTGCGCCGGTCCGTCGCCGGCTACGGCGCACCCTAGCCCGAAGCTCAGTGCCTGTCATCCAGCACGACGGAGTACAGCATCGCGCTGATCTTCCAGCCGTCCGGCGTGCGCACCAGCTGCCAGGTCTCGGCGCCGTGGTTGGTGGGCTTGCCCGATTCCAGGAACACGTAATCGAAGTACACCGTGCCGATGCTGCCGTCGGTCTCGATGCGCACGTTGTCGAAGGTCTCCTCGATGGGCTTGCCCGCCTTGCCCACGAACTGCGAGAACTTCTGGAAGTCGCCCGGCGTCACCTGCCGGGCGTTGGGTTCCTTCACCTTGACCTTCTCGTAGGAGGCATCGTCCAGGGTCTGGAACCAGGAGCTGCCGGGCATGAACAGCCTGGCCATGCCTTCGCCATCGTGCGCTTTGATCGCGGTCTTGAACTGCTCGACCAGTTGCTGGATCTGGCTGCGGGACTGCGCCACGTTGGCCGCCTCCTTGGCCTGCGCGGCGGGAGCCAGGGATGCGGCAAGTACGAACAGCGCGGGAAGCAGGATTTTCACGGCGACTCCGAAGGTGTGGGGTGCGCCGATTAGGCGGGACCACCGCCGCTTCGATCCAGCGAAATGCGGCGGCACGTGCATGGCCTGCGGCGAACCGGTTCAAACCATCTGCCGCACCGGCATGCTTCGTCGGCACAGAGGGCATCCGCATTTCCGCCGGCGGTTCAATTCGAACGCGGCGGCACCACGAAGGCCCACACCAGCAGGATGGCGAGCAGCGCCAGATCCACCCAGGCGAACCAGTCGCCCCATTGCGCATAGAACGTGCGCGATGCGTGCAGCGGCAGCTCGCCGACCAGTTCCGCATCATGCTGCTCGCTGGACGCTTCGGCCACCACCCGGCCGCGGTCGTCGCTCAGCGTCAGGCGTCCGGCACGCGCCGCGCGGGCGATGGCGAAGCCGCTTTCCACGCCGCGCATGATCGCCATGCGGCCGTGGAACCAGCCGTCGACACCGAAATCCCAGGCCGGCACCAGCAGCAGCTGCGCCTGGCGGTCGGCGTAGGCGCGGCCGATATCGTGGAAGTCCATGTCCTTGCAGATCGCCAGGCCGATGCGCGGAGAGCCGTCGAGCATGGTGTAGGTAGCGCCGGGCGTGTACTGGTTTTCGAAGCCGGGGATCAGGTGATGCTTGGCATAGGTGGCCGGCGACTGCAGCCCGGGACGGAAGACCCATTGCGCGTTGCGCTCGCCGTCCGCGCCGCCTTTGGCGTCGATGCCCGTGGCCAGGAGTACGCCATGGCGGCGCGCCGCTTCGGCAAAGGCCGGCACGGTGGTTTCGCCGGTGGCGAAGGCGGTTTCGGGCGTGACGATCACGGTGGCGCCGCCGGCGGCGAGGCGGTCGATCGCGGCGAGATAGCGCTCCAGCAATGCCTGCCCTTCCGGCACCGACAAGGCGGGGCGCACCGGCTTTTCTATCGAGGCGAGGCCGATCTTGATCGAGCCGGTTGCCGGTGCATGCAGGCGTGCGTAGCCGTAAGCCAGCGTCGCGCCCATCGCCACCACCATCGCGGCCACCGCGGCGAGACGCGCATGCGGCGCGGCCTTGCGCGTCAATGCCACCGCCAGCGCCGCCGGCATCAGCAGCAACAGGAAGCCGATGCCCCACAAGCCGGTGATCGAAGCCAGCTGCAGCACCGGCAGCATATCCATCTGGCTGTAGGCGAGGCTGCCGAAGGTGCCATGCGGCGAGGTCTGCGTGTTGGCGTATTCGATCGCCACCCATAAAGCCGGCATGGCCAGCATGGCGGCAACGCCATGTCCGCGCCGCAGCAGCCGGCGGAAGAACAGCAGGCACAAGGCGAGCACCACGCCAGGCAGTACGGTGAACAGCGCGATCACCGGCACCGGCAGGCCGATCACGCCGTGCAGGTAATGCCACTGATTGAGCGCACCCAGCGCCCCGGCCACGAAGGCCGCGAGCGCGAGCCAGCGCGCTTTGACATGCGGCGCCAGCATGGCCAGCGGCAAAGGCGCCAGCCAGGTGAGCCAGGGCAGCGGCTGCAAGCCGGAACCGAAGCCATAGGCCAGCGCGGACAGCGCGGTGGCAGCGAGGCCGGCGATGAGCCGGCGCGAATCAAGGCTTGATGCCATCGAACACGGTCTCCAGTGATTGCAGATAGAAAGCGCGGAACTGCCGTTCGTCGTAGCTGAAGCGGCCGGCGCGGTAGAGCGAGATCAGGCCGTGGCCGAGGCCCCATAAAGTCATGGCCACGTCCCAGGGATCCGCCTGGCGGAACAGCCCCTGCGCCATGCCTTCGGCCAGCTTGTCGGCGATGACGGTGAGCGTGGGCGACTGGCGGTCGCGGAAATCCTCGGGAAAACGGCGCGCGTCGTCGCGGCGCACGGAGAAAGCGTGGTCGAACAGGTTCGGATGGGTCAGCGCGTAGTCGAGGTATTGCTCCATCGACTGCAGCAGGCCCTTGTAGACATCCGGATGGCTCGCGCGCTCCGACCAGTCCTGCGCCACGCTGGCGAAGCTGTCGTCGGAGATGCGCTTGAGCAGCGCCTCGCGACTGGGGAAATGGCGGTAGATCGCCATCGGCGTAATGCCCACCGCCTCGGCGACGCGGCGCATGGTGACGGCATCCGCGCCATGGCGGTCCATCAGCTTGTGGGCGGCGCGGAGGATCTTCTCGGGGGTGGTGAGTTTCGGCATGTATACAGTGTATACATGCCTTGCGCGGGTTGGCAAAGGTGACTGATGGCAGGGCTTTGCCCCCACACCACCCGCGCCCTTGCCCCCTCTCCCCTCCGGGGAGAGGGCTGGGGTGAGGGGCCGGTCGGAGTGGTGAGCGGAGGGTCGAGAAGGCCAAAAAGCTCTTCATTCGTTCCGTAGAAAGGCCACCGCTAGAGCGGCCCCTCATCCGGCTGCCGCCACCTTCTCCCCGGAGGGGAGAAGGGTTTCAGTTAGCAACGGCCCAAACGATCAAACGTCGTCATCCTCCCCACCCAACACCCTCTTCTGAATCCGATCCAGATACTCATCCAGCTCTGCCACGCTGGAAAACACGTCGCTCACCGGCACCGCCTTGACGATCTCGAACACCTTGCGCACCTGCGGCTGCGGATTCACCAGCAAGGTATGCCCTTCGCGCGCGCGCATGGCCTTGCGGATCTTGGCAATGCTGCGCAGGCCCGCGCTGCTGATGTAATCGAGCGCGGACAGGTCCAGTACCACCGTGCCGCCCTGCCCCATCTGTTCCAGCACCGGCGCGGCGCCGCCGTCGAAATCGCCGAACGTCAACGCATCGAGCCGGCCATGCAGGCGCAAGGTGCTGCGCTCCGGCGACAGGGCAGCAGTATCAAGACTGAAGCTCATGGTCGTGCCTCCGCTCAGGAAGGAAGGATGAAACGCAACTGCAGGTGGTTGCCCTGCTCGTCATGTGCGTAGCTGAAATCGCTGGCCATGGCGCGCACCAGGTGGATGCCCAGGCCGCCGTCGATCTCGCGGTCGGCGACGTCGCCGGTAAGTTGCGGCACGGGCGACAGCAAAGGGTTGAAGGCCTGGCCGTCGTGATGCAGGTCGACCAGCACGGCATCGGCGGCCAGCGCCATGCGCAACTCGATCCGCGCGTCTCCATCAGGTGGGCGCCCGTGCTCGGCCATATTGACCATCAGCTCTTCCAGCACCAGGCGCACGTCGTCGCGCACGCCCTGGGCGACGCCGGCACTCGCGAGCTGCTCGTCGCAGTGCCGCAACGCGTCGAATACCGCTTCGATCGAAGCGGGCATGGTCAGGTCCAGCATGGACGCACTCCCGTCTGCCCCGGCGTGGTGCCAGCGTAGCGCCAGCACGGTGATGTCGTCGGCCTGTCCATGGCCCGCGGCGAACGCCTCCACGTCGGCCAGCAGATAGCCGGCCGGATCGCCCTCGGCCTGCGCGGCATAGCGCGCCAGACAAGCCAGCATGCGCTCCTGGCCGTACATGCTGAGGCTGGCGTCGGTCGCTTCGGTGATGCCATCGGTATACATCAGCAAGGTCTCGCCCGGCCGCAGGCGCACGCGGCGCGAGCTGTAGGTGGCCTCTTCGTCCAGGCCCAATGCCGGCCCCGTTTCGATGTCCAGCAACCGCGGTGCGCCGTCGCCCCACAGCACCGGTGGCTCATGGCCCGCGCTGGCCATCGAGAAATGCCCGGTGGCGGTATCCAGCAGGCCGCACAGCAGGCTGACGAACATGCAGCCGTCGTTGTTGCGGCACAGGTCCTGGTTAAGCAATTGCAATAGCTGCTGCGGCGATTGCGCGCGCGGAGCCAGGGCCTTGGCGAGCGTGATGGCGCGGGCCATGAACAGCGCGGCGGGAATACCCTTGTCCGAGACGTCGCCGACCATGATGTAGAAGCGCTGGTCGTGCAGCATGAAATAGCTGTACAGATCGCCGCCCACCGTGCGCGCCGGCTTCAGCACCGCATGCAGCTCGAAGTTGTGGCAGCGCGCGTCGAGGAAATGCGCGCCGGGCAGCAGCGCCGTCTGGATCTGCTGGGCGATCTCCAGCTCGCTGGCCAGGCGCTGCTGCTCGCGCGCGACCCGGCCCAGCTCGGCCAGATGGTCGGCCAGCTCGTGGCGCATGCGGTCGAACGCATGCGTCAGGCGGCCGACTTCGTCGCGGCGGCGCACGGTGGGCAAGGCGAAATCCAGGGCGCCTTTCGCCACCTGCTCGGCACGCTCGGTCAACATGCCCAGCGGACTGAGCACGCGCCGCGTGACCACCAGGGTCAGCAGCGTGAGGCTCAGCAGCGCCAGCGCGCCCACCGACAAGGCCACCGAGAAGGTGCGCCGCACACCCGCATAGATCTGCTCCTCCGGCACCACCAGGCCGAACTGCCAATGGGTGCCGTCGATCGGCGCGTGATAGATCCACACCGGCGCGCCGGCATGCGCGGCCAGGATGCCGGTATGCCGGATGGGTTCGTCCGTATCGCCGCGCAGCGCCGCGACCAGCTCGTCCTGTGCACGACGACCGGCCAGCACCGGACCGTCGGTGGCGAGATAGACACCTTGCCGGTCGATCACGAAAGCCTCGGTGCCCTTGGGCTTGTTCAAGTTCTGCAGCACGCCCTGCAACCACTCCAGCGTGACATCGGCATTGAGCACGCCCACCGCGCGGCCGCCCGCCAGGATGGCGGCCGAGTAGTTGACCAACTGGCGTTGCCGCGATTGCGAAAAGAACGGCTGCTGCCAGCAACCGACGGAACAGCCGAGCCCCGTGCGGAACCAGGCCTGTGTCCAGTACGGCGCGGGATCCTTCAGCAGGTCGCGCGTGACGAGCCTGCCGTCGCCCTGGCGGCTGACGAAGGGCGAGCGGCCCGGTGATGCCGCATCCATCGATACGGGCACATAGGCCGCGGCGAGTCCCGCGAGATCGGCGTTGTGCCTCAGCGCATCGCCGATCAGGGTTTCCGCGTCATCCGGCCGCGGCCCGATCAGCGCCGCCAGCGTCTGCGCGGTATCGGCCACCTTGTCGAGGCGGTGCTGGATGCGATGGCTGACGTCGCCGGCGAGCACCGCGGATTCGCGATGGGTCTGCTGCAGAATCTGCTCGCGGATGACGCGGAACAGCAGGAACCCGCCGGCCACGACCACGAGCAGGGTGCCGGCCAGCACCCAGGCGGCCAGTCGCGACGCAATGCTGCGCAACACCATGTGACGCTCCCCCCTGGTGCGTCGCATCTTGCGATCCACGGCAGGTTTCAGGAAGAGAGCGCTATCACAATCGTGCGATATGGATTGCTCTATGCCGCGAGCTTTCTTCACGCCACCTGCACATCACGCGCTACGGTCGGACCCCGCCGCCTCGATCAGGCGGCGAATGCGTTGCGCATCCTCCGGCGTCGCCGGGTTGTAGACCACCATGCTCAGGTCGGGGCATCCGTCGACGGCGAAAGCCGAGTACTCCATCGCGATCGCACCGAGCGTCGGATGCCGCAGCTGCTTGGTGCCGCCGCCGTGCTGCTGCACGTCCTGGCTTTGCCACATCGCGGCGAACTCGGCACTGCGTTCGCTCAGTTCGTCCACCAGCGCCTGCACGCTGCGCACCGCACCCGCGCGCGCCGCATCCAGGCGGAACGCGGCCACCACGAAGCGCGCCACGCTTTCCCAGTCGACCTGGTGCGCTCGCACCTCGGGGTTGCAGAACATCAGGCGCAGCACGTTGCGCTCGGCGGGTTCGAGCTTGCCGTAGTCGGTAAGCACCACGGCCGCGGCCCGGTTCCAGGCCAGCACGTCCCAGGTGGCGGTTTTCACCATCGCGGGACTGCACGGCAAGGCATCGAGCACGCGCTGCAGGCGCGGCGCCACGCCTTCGCTGGCCTGGTAGCGGATCTCCGGCGGGCGCCCCAGCGCCAGCAGGAACAGATGCTGGCGTTCGATCTCGCTCAGCAGCAGCGCGCGGGCGATGCGGTCAAGCACTTCGTCCGATGGCGCGCCGCCACGCCCCTGCTCCAGCCAGGTGTACCAGGTGGCGCTGACGTTCGCGCGCTGCGCCACTTCCTCGCGGCGCAACCCAGGCGTGCGGCGGCGCCCGGCGGGATAGCCAAGCGCGGACGGATCGAGCCGTTCGCGGCGATCGCGCAGATAGGCGCCGAGCAGGTTGTCGTTGGCCACCGTCGTATTCATCTGCTTGCCGAGCCTGTTAGTCCGTATACCCGTATAACGCCACGGCTTCATCCGCGCACGCCGCGCGAGGACGATGCCGCGCATCCCAAACCTGGAGGATGCATTGTGCGTGTATTCGTTACTGGCGCGACAGGGTTCGTCGGTTCCGCTGTCGTCGATGATCTGCTCGCCGCCGGCCACAAGGTGCTGGCGCTGGTCCGCTCGGAGGCTTCGGCCGCAGTGCTGGCCGGACGCGACGTCGACATCCTGCATGCCTCGCTGGAACAACCGGAAAGGCTCGCCGAAGCCGCTGCCGCCTGCGATGGCGTGATCCATACCGCCTTCAATCACGACTTCTCGCGCTACGCCGAAAACGCGGTGACCGAACGCCGCGCGGTCGAAGCGATGGGCGAAGCGCTGGCCGGTTCCGGCAAGCCGCTGATCGGCACCACCGGCACCGGCATGCTGGCACCGGGACGCATCGGCACCGAGGACGACGTGGCCGATGCCGCCTCGCATGGCTCGCCGCGCTTGCCGATGGAAATGATGACCGTAGCCTTGGCCGAACGCGGCGTGCGCTCGGGCATCGTGCGCCTGTCGCCTACCGTGCACGGCGACGGCGACCATGGCTTCGTGCCGTGGCTGATCCGCATCGCGCGGGAGCGTGGCGTATCGGCTTATATCGGCGATGGGCGGAATCGCTGGCCGGCGGTGCATCGCCTGGATGCCGCGCGCCTCTACCGGTTGGCGTTGGAGCACGGTGCGGCAGGCAAGTGCTATCACGCGGTGGCGGAGGAAGGCGTGGCGACGAAGCGGATCGCTGAAATCATCGGGCAGCGCCTGGGCCTGCCGGTGGTGACCAGGACGCGCGAGGAAGCGCAGGAGCATTTCGGCTTTCTCGCCTATTTCTTCGGTGCCGACATACCCGCATCGAGCGCGAGGACGCGCGAAGCGCTGGGGTGGATGCCCACCGGGCCGGGCCTGATCGAGGATCTCGACCGCGAGGCCTATTTCCCGCGTATCGCCGCCTGATCGCGGCTAGAGGGGCCAGGTACGGCGGATCGCGCTAGGATCGCGGTTCCCGTACTCGGCCGCCGTCACCGCATGACCGAAAAGCCCGGCACTGCCGAAATCTCCCGCGCCTCCATGGCGGTCGCCGCCCTCTCGACCGTGGTCGAGTGGTACGACTTCACCCTCTATCTCTATTTCGCCACCGTGCTGTCGCGGGTGTTCTTCGGCGGCGGCGAGAGTTCGCTGCTGGCGACGCTCGCCGGCTTCGCCATCTCCTACGCGATGCGGCCGCTCGGTGCGATGGTGTTCGGCCATATCGGCGACCGCATCGGGCGGCGCCGCACCCTGCTGTGGTCGATGATGCTGATGACCTTGGCCATGCTGGCCACGGCGCTGTTGCCATCGCATGCCAGCATCGGCCCGGCGGCGGGTGCGCTGCTGTTGCTGCTGCGCTGTTTCATGGCGTTCTCCGTCGGCGGCGAATACACCGGCGTGGTGGCGTATCTGCTGGAGGGCGCGCGCAAGGACCGGCGTGGGCTGATCACTTCGCTGGCCTCGGCCGCGAGCGAGATCGGTGCGCTGCTGGCGGTTGGCGTCTCTGCACTGACGGTGAGCGCCATGAGCACGGCGCAGTTGGATGCCTGGGGTTGGCGCATCCCGTTCTTCGTCGGCGCGGCGCTGGCCGGCTGCGTGTGGATCGCGCGCTCCACCATGGAGGAGTCGCCGGACTTCGTGCGGCAGGTGCGGCAGCACACCGTGCCGGAGTCGCCGCTGAGCCATACGCTGGCTAACCATCGCCCTGCCCTGTTCCGCACCTTCGCCATCTCGGCGCTCGGTTCGATCACGTACTACGTGGGCATCACCTACGTGCCGGCTTTTCTCAGCTCCTCAGGCATCCTCGCCGAGGAACGCTCGCTGTGGCTGTCGACGCTGGCCGCGGTGGCGGTGATCCTGGTCACGCCGCTGGCAGGCGCGTTGTCCGACCGTGTCGGTCGCCGGCCGGTGCTGGTGTGGCTTGCGGCGGCGGGCGTGCTGTTGCCCTTGCTGATGTTCGAGTGGATGGCGCGGGGGAAGGAAGTGGATATCGCGCTGGCTTCGATCGTGCTGGCCTGCCTTGCCGGCGGTGTCAGTGCCGTGGGCGCGCCGGCAACCGCCGAGCAGTTTCCCGGCGAAGGCAGGCTGAGCGGCTTGGCGCTGGGCGTGACGATGGCGACGGCGATCTTCGGTGGGCTGACGCCGTTTCTGGCCGAATTGCTGATAGGCGTCACCGGGTGGAAGGTGATCCCTGGCGTAATGATCGCCGCGGTGGCTCTGCTGGTGCTGCCGGTGCTGGTGCGCATGCCGGAGACGCTGCCGGCATCGACGGATGCGCTCACGCAAGCCGATCGGGCCTGATGCCGCAAGCCGTCATTCGGGTGCAGGCCAATTTAGTAGTAAAAAAGCTGAATTGTCGCGACAGGCCCCTCTCCAAACGCAACCTGGAGATCATCTCTCCTTCACATAACGCCATCGTTACCGCATCAAGCAAACCAATTAATCAAGACGCCTAATCGCAATTACAGAAAAATAAAATAATGCAAAATTAAACTCACAAAAGAATCGCCTGATTAATGGGGTGCGTAGGCGCGTAGCATTTATAAAACATAGACTCAAGACACCAAGAAAAATGATATCCCGCATTCTTCATTTCTCGAAACAAGTCCTCATGACTACTCCTATCATCAGTTGTTTCTTTCAATAATTTACGCCTTGATTCGTCCGACATCCAACCAAGAAATTGATCATAACGAATCATCACCCTACCAGCCTCATCTCCGCAAACATCCGTCATACGCTGAATTGGAGTCTTTCGAAGCAAAGCAATGAGCCTTGATCTTTTGTATTCATATGTAGATTGCGCAGTCTCCGCCGCAGCCAGGATACCGCTAAAATATAGCAATTTTCTCGAAAACATGAGCTTTATATTTCGATCACCCCAAGACTTCCCAATACTGGCCGTCTTGTATTCGAAATCAACACAAATCGTTCTATAATAACGAATTAGATCATTAAGAAAGAATCGAGCCAGCTGATGCTGAGTAATATGCTCTCGAATATATAAATTAATTGCGTCTCGAAATGTTGATTCGTACATTTCACGACCATAAATCCATTCGGACTCAAGCAAAAAGAGCATTCGCCGCGTCAAGTCGTCATTCGACTCATTGTTGCCGCCGATTTTCTTCAAAAACTGGGAATGCTTGACCGCTTGAGCAAATGCCCCAGTTGGTGAGGGCGCCTTCAGCCCCAGGCTTTCTATTACAAGACCAACCTCTTTAAGAACATCCCGTCCCGACCCTTTTTTCTGGATAACAAAATAATCGACATCCGACTGCTCACTTGCTTCGCGCCGAGCCAGTGAACCAACAACCACGACAGTCAAGTCCGGGGGCAACGAAAGTGTCTCCATTGCGTCACGGAGCATCCTCAGAACACCTTCAGAATAGCTCTCGGCTTTCCGAATATTTTCGCATGACATGGTTATCATCCCCTCCCACCTTCCTGATTTCCTTAGTAACCACTTCCTTCCGCTGAAGATATCGCCTATCTAAATCCGCATAACCATGGAGAACAATCGATTCATCTATATAAAACTCGCGACGAGTATAGCGAATCTCCTCACCATCCCTCAAAATATTAGGAACGATTATATTTTCCCGGCCAAAGGCGTCTAATGCTTGAAAAAGCCCTTGATGATCACGCCTTAACTCAGCCTCTTTACCATAATAATAAGTTGATCTAAAAGCCTCTGAATTTAGCTCCATGTAGCGCTTGCACATGTAATCCGCAACCAAACCCACCCTCGCCTGGATAATGTTCTTGTAAACATGATTTTTCAACATCCAGAACTGGTCAAGAATTTCATGCGCCCCCTTCCCAAGGTCTACGAGCGCATCCAGCACCGAAATCGGATTCAGCACCACTTCCTTTCGATGAAGATAGGATGCCGACCGAATAATGCCCTCAATAGTGTCAACATTTATTGCTCTTGAAAAAATCTCCCTACCTATACCGCGACCAACACCGGCTATAAGAGTCATCACCTCGAAATTATTTATATCATTCCTTTGAAGCGCACGAGCAAGACGAATTCCAAGAGGCACGTCCCCTCTTAATATGCGCTCTCCCACCAGATGATGGTCGATTTCAAATATGCTGCGAAACGCAGGCTCCAAACTATGAGACAGTGGTGCGTGCCCGATATCATGTAGTAAGCCCGCAATGACGATCGTCTCATACTCCTTATCGCCAACATTTTTTGCTAGTGCAAATCGCCTAGCGAGATTCGCGACCGCCAAGCTATGGTCATAACGAGTATGTCGCTGCTCGACCCCCTTCGCGCCCCCATACATCAAATAATCGATTGCACCCAGAAAATGGATGGTCTCTAATCGTCTAAAAGCATCCGTGGCAATCACCTCACGAAAGCTTTCCTCAGAAAAACACTGACTAACATCCGCGCGACTGAAACGGAACAGATGGTAATCGGGCAAGCCGCGCGAGTTCATAAGTTAGAGATTACATATTTCGGCGGTACTCGCCACCCACGTCGTACAACGCGTGGCTGATCTGCCCCAGCGAGTTGTACTTCACCGCTTCCATCAGCTGCTCGAACACGTTGCGGCGTTCGCGCGCGGTGTTCTGCAGGAGCTTGAGGCTTTCCGGGGCCAGGCCGTTGCGGGCCTTGGCGTAAGCCTGCACGTTGTCGATCTGTTGGCCCTTCTCCTCTTCGGTGGAGCGGATCAGCTCGATCTCGGTGGCGATCTCGCCGCCGTGATCCTTTGGCAGGAAGGTGTTCACGCCGATCAGCGGCAGGCTGCCGTCGTGCTTCTTCTGCTCGTAGTACATCGACTCTTCCTGGATCTTGCCGCGCTGGTACATGGTGTCCATCGCGCCGAGCACGCCGCCGCGCTCGCTGATCGCCTCGAACTCGCGGTAGACGGCTTCTTCCACCAGGTCGGTGAGCGCGTCGACCACGAAGCTGCCCTGCCAGGGGTTTTCGTTGAAGTTCAGGCCCAGCTCGCGGTTGATGATCAGCTGGATGGCCACCGCGCGGCGCACGCTTTCCTCGGTCGGCGTGGTGATCGCCTCGTCGTAGGCATTGGTGTGCAGGCTGTTGCAGTTGTCGAACAGGGCGTACAGCGCCTGCAGCGTGGTGCGGATGTCGTTGAACTGGATTTCCTGCGCGTGCAGCGAGCGGCCGGAAGTCTGGATGTGGTACTTCAGCATCTGGCTGCGCGCGCTGGCGCCGTAGCGTTCGCGCATGGCGCGGGCCCAGATGCGGCGGGCCACGCGGCCGATCACGGTGTATTCCGGGTCCATGCCGTTGGAGAAGAAGAACGACAGGTTCGGCGCGAAGTCGTCGATGTGCATGCCGCGCGCGAGGTAGTACTCCACGATGGTGAAGCCGTTCGACAGCGTAAAGGCCAGCTGGCTGATCGGGTTCGCGCCGGCCTCGGCGATGTGGTAGCCGGAGATCGACACCGAATAGAAGTTGCGCACCTTGTGGTCGACGAAGTACTGCTGGATGTCGCCCATCATGCGCAGCGCGAACTCGGTGCTGAAGATGCAGGTGTTCTGCGCCTGGTCTTCTTTAAGGATGTCCGCCTGCACGGTGCCGCGCACGGTCTGCAGGGTTTCTTCCTTGATGCGTGCGTAGGTTTCGGCATCCACCAGCTGGTCGCCAGTGATGCCGAGCAGGCCCAAGCCCAGGCCTTCATTGCCCTTGGGCAGCTCGCCGGAATAACGCGGACCACCATGCGGATGCAGCGCGGCGATCTTCTTCTGCGCCGCGCTCCAGCGCGCCGGATCGGCCTTGAGGTACTTCTCCACGTTCTGGTCGATCGCGGTGTTCATGAACATCGCCAGGATGATCGGCGCCGGACCATTGATGGTCATGGACACCGAGCTGCTGGGCGCGCTGAGATCGAAGCCGGAATACAGCTTCTTCATATCGTCCAGCGTGGCGACGTTGACGCCCGAGTTGCCGATCTTGCCGTAGATGTCCGGGCGCGGCGCCGGGTCCTCGCCGTACAGCGTGACGGAGTCGAACGCGGTGGACAGGCGCGTGGCCGCGCCGCCCTGGCTCAGGTAATGGAAGCGGCGGTTGGTACGCTCCGGCGTGCCTTCGCCGGCGAACATGCGGGTGGGATCCTCGCCGGTGCGGCGGTACGGATACACGCCACCGGTGTAGGGGTAATAGCCCGGCAGGTTCTCGCGCATCAGGAAGCGCAACAGGTCGCCCCAGTCCTTCGTCTTCGGCGGCGACACCTTCGGGATCTTCTGGTGGCTCAGCGATTCGCGATAGTTCTCGACGCGGATCGTCTTGTCGCGCACCTTGTACTCGTTGTACTCGTCGGTGACCGATTTGTAGCGCGCCGGCCAGTCGTGCAGCAGGTGCACGGCTTCGTGGCTCAGCTCCTTCACCGCCTGGTTGTAGCGCTGGCGCAGCGTGAGCAGCGTGCGGTCGGCGCCCTCCTCGTGCAGCGACTCGCTGTCGTAGCGCGACAGCTCGCGCGGCAGGCGCGCATCGCCCAGGTCCTTCAGCGACTCGTAGTAGTGCTGCGCCTTGCTGGCGAATTCCGCCTCGCGCTCGATCTCCGTATTGATGCCGCGGCCCTGCTCGGCGATCTCGGCCAGATAGCGCACGCGGCTGCCGGGAATCAGCACGGTGGCGCGCGGCTCCTTCAGCGAGGTGTCCAGATCGGGCGTCCACTTCGGCGCGGGCAGGCTGAGCTTGTCGCGCAGCAGGCGGCACAGGTTGGCGAACATCCAGGTCACGCCCGGATCGTTGAACTGGCTGGCGATGCTCGGATAGACCGGCACCTCCTCGTCCTTCAGGGCGAAGGCGGTGCGGTTGCGCTTCCACTGCTTGCGCACGTCGCGCAGCGCGTCTTCGGCGCCGCGCTTGTCGAACTTGTTCAGCACCACCAGTTCGGCGAAGTCCAGCATGTCGATCTTTTCGAGCTGGCTGGCCGCGCCGTAGTCGCTGGTCATCACGTACATCGGGAAGTCGACCAGGTCGACGATCTCCGAATCGCTCTGGCCGATGCCGGCGGTTTCCACGATCACCAGGTCGTACGGCTGCGCCTTGAGGAAGTCGATGCAGTCGTGCAGCACCACGCTGGTGGCGGCGTGCTGGCGGCGCGTGGCCATCGAGCGCATGTACACGCGATGGCTGCGCAGCGAATTCATGCGGATGCGGTCGCCCAGCAGCGCGCCGCCACTGCGGCGGCGGGTCGGGTCGACCGCCAGCACCGCGATGCGCATCTCCGGAAAGGCATGCAGGAAGCGCAGCAGCAGTTCGTCCACCACCGAGGACTTGCCCGCGCCACCGGTGCCGGTGACGCCCAGCACCGGCGTCTGCTTGCCCGCCATCTTCCATTGCTTGCGCAGGTGTTCGAGCTCGGCGTCGGGCAGCTGGCCTTCCTCGATCGCCGACAGCATGTGGCCGATCGAGATCTCGTCGTCGATATCCACGCGCGGCGCGACGGCAGTGGCCTGCTCCGCATGGGCGCGCTGGTCGGCAGCCTCGCGGGTGCGGCGCATCACGTCCTCGATCATCTCGGTGAGGCCGAGCTTCATGCCGTCGTTCGGGTGGTAGATGCGCTCCACGCCGTAGGCCTGCAGCTCGCGGATTTCTTCCGGCGTGATGGTGCCGCCGCCGCCGCCGAACACGCGGATATGCGCGGCGCCATGTTCCTTGAGCATGTCCACCATGTACTTGAAGTACTCCACGTGGCCGCCCTGGTACGAGGACAGCGCAATCGCGTCGGCGTCTTCCTGCAGGGCGGCGCGGACCACGTCCTCCACCGAGCGGTTGTGGCCCAGGTGGATCACCTCCGCGCCCTGCGACTGGATGATGCGGCGCATGATATTGATCGCCGCGTCATGGCCATCGAACAAGCTGGCGGCGGTGACGAAGCGCAGGGGACGGCTTTCGTGCACTGCAGCACTGGCAGAAACGTGCTGGGCGGGGGAACTCATGGCAACTCCAACGGAAGGGTGTGCGTAAGACGCGCAATTCTAGTGTGGAATGCCGTTAAGCGCTTGCTGCAGCGCGCTTGCCTGGGCGTGCGGCTCAGGCCTTGCCAAGCATCTGCTGCGCATGTTTGCGGTGGCGCGTGCGCGTGCGCCAGAACAGAAAACCGGTGACCAGGAAGAACGCGGGCAGCACGCCCACTACGCCAATGACGAGTTGCCACGGCACGCCGCCGACCTGGCCGGAATGCACCGGGTAGATCTTGTCGACCAGCTTCGCGCCGCCGCCTTGCGTCTGCGCGTCGTACACCGACAGCACCTGCGCACTGTACGGATCGACCACCACCACGCTGCGGCCCACCGCATTCCACTCCTGCGGGCCGCGTGCGCGGATGGTCAGCGCCGCGTTCTTGTCGTTCGGCAAGGTGATGCGGCGCAGTTCGGCCTGCGGCAGCGCGGCCTGCGCGGCAGCGAGCGCGGCGGACCATTGCAGCGGCGCGTCGCTCGGCGTGACGGCCGGCGCTTTCGGCGGCTTCGACGACTTGTCGCCGAACAGCGCGGCGAGCGCGCCGCGCGTGGTGTCCTTGTAGATCAGGGTGACGCCGGTAAGCGTGCTGAGCAGCAGGAATGGAAACAGCAGCGCGCCGATGCCCTGGTGCCAGCTGCGCCAGCGGCGCGTCGGCGGTTGCGCGTACATGCGCACCGCGTGGCGCCAATGCCCGCGGCGCGGCCACCACAGGGTGAGGCCGATCAGGATCAGGCCCAGCTCGGCCAGGCCAAGCACGCCGAGCGCGGTTTCGCCGTTGTGTCCGCTGAGCAGATGCGTATGCAGATCGCGCAACCAAAGCACGAAATCGTCGTTTTTGGAGCGCACCAGCAGCTGATGTCCATCCGTTGGATCGAGATAAACGCGTTTTTCCCCACCGAGGGAGAGTTGCCACATCGGCATGTCGGCGGTGGGCGTGTCGATCGCGCGCAAGGGCGCCGGCCATTCCGTGGCGTGGATGCGTTCGAGGATGGCGGCGCGCTGCTCCGGCGTCGGCAGCGCATGCGCGAACAACTCCGGATGGCGCCAGCGCAGCAGGTCCGTCTGGAATGCCAACACCGTGCCGGATAAAGCCAATACCGCGAACGCCAGGCCCACGCTCAGGCCCAGCCACAGATGCAGCTTGCGCAGCGGGTCGCGGAGGCGCCAAGGGTGGCGTGCGGTCGGGCGGGAGGTGGCGGGCATCGGTCGCGCTGGCCTGGAATCAGGGGCGCGACCTTAGCATAGGGATGAGAATGGTTCGCATCTTTCAGCGCCCGGGGGCGAATGAGGGGCTAAGCGTTTCCATGGCGCGAAGCAAAGTGCTCTGGCTTTCTCGCCCCTCCGCGCATCGCTCCGCCCGGCCCCTCACCCCGACCCTCTCCCCGAAGGGGAGATGGGGATGCAAGGCCGCGCGAAAATCGAACGAAGAGCAAGCGGCGCAGCCGCGGCGTTCCGCTTCTGTGCTTTTGACGTTGCTCTTGATCTTCGGGTCCCTTGGCGCCGGCGGTGAGGGCTGGACGATCAGGCCCCGCAGGGGGCGAGGACAGGACGTCCTCGCCTTTTTGACTCGGGCAGGATGCCCGATCAAAAAGCCCGGCCAGCCCTCACGGACCCTCAGCAGCTTTGCTGCTGAGGGCGCCAAGCAGGGTGCCCTTTCTTCTTGGTTACTTCTTCTTTGGGCACGCAAAGAAGAAGTAACTCGGGCCGCGGCAGCGGCACGAAACACTC
This sequence comes from Dyella sp. SG562, assembly GCF_011759495.1. NCBI lineage: Bacteria > Pseudomonadati > Pseudomonadota > Gammaproteobacteria > Lysobacterales > Rhodanobacteraceae > Dyella > Dyella sp. SG562. The sequence continues at coordinate 170,400 of NZ_JAAOYS010000003.1, read as the reverse complement.
GCCGTAGGCGAGACAACCAACCGCAACACGACAACCGAGCGAAACAGTTACCGGATGATTCGCTTCGCTCACCCCTTCGGGGGCCACCCTACAGGCGTTCTTCGCGCTACGCGCTCGTCCGGCCTACGCCTGGATGACAAAGATGAGGCGGTGAGGCAAGACCATTGCTCACCCCGGAGCGGAGAGGGAACAGAATCAGCGCACGTAATTAAGTGCGATGGCCGGCGTCACCGAACGCTTGGTGTTGTTGCCGCCGGCAATCACCCGCACGCCGAGCAGCACGCCGATATTGGGCGACCAGTTGTATTCGATCGCCGGCGCATAACCCACCGCATCGCTGCGGCCGAAGCGGTTGCTCACCCGCACCGGCTCCATTCCCGGTACTACGTTGAAACCCTTTACCCAGGTGTTGCCGTTGTGGCTGTAGGTCAGGTCCAGCGCCAGCACCCAGCGCGTGGTCAGGCTGTACTCCAGCGCGGCGCCCACGTAGAAATTGTCGCCGCCGCGCGCATGGCCGCGGAAATCCTGGCCGGTGCCATAGGTGCTGATGCCTTCGACGTCCGCGCGTCCGGCAAAAGTAGTGGTGGCATTGAGGCGCGCGCGCAGGATGCGTCCGTTCGGCATCCAGAAGAAACTCTGCATGTTCAGGCCCACGGTGGTGGCGTAGGCGCCGGCGCCCATGCCATTGGCGGGGCGCCGGCCCAGGCGGTCGTAGCGTCCGGTGGGCACCGCTTCCTGCACCATCAGCGAGACGGTCGGCACCCAGCTGCCTTCGTGGAAGCGGATCAGCCGGTACTGGAACTGCAGGATCTGGTCGCCCAGGCCGATGCCGGAACTGTTCGGGCCGTTGCTGACCCGGTTGTAGCCGATGATCGGTATGGCGCCGACGGTGATGCGGTCGGTCAGGCCGTACAGCACGTAGGCGCGCGAACCGAACGCATCGACGCCCGGCGTCATCACGTCATAGATGTAGGGCTCGATCAGCATATGGCCCTGCGGCAAGGTCTCGGCGCCGTTGGCCAGCATGGGGCCGGTCCACCAGGCGTCGTCGCGCGACTGGCGGATCGGCGCGCCGGCGTCCTGCGCCATCGCCGCCGAGGCCAGCAGGCATGCCAGCCCACCCAGGAACCCACGCTTCGCCCTGCCCTTCATGATGTGCCCCACGCTCAAGTCCGTCTCCGCTCTCCTGCCCGGCTATGCGCCGCCGGGCAACACTACGAATGGCAGTGGCGAGGGCGAATAGCCACTTGGCTATGATCCGCCATGACCACTTGAGGCCCACCCCCATGCCGCGAGCGTCCACTTCGTTCCTGCCCCCGATCGCGCTGGAAAACGGCAGCGGCGTGCCGATCTACCAGCAGCTTTCCGAATGGTTCCGCCGCGCCATCGCCGACGGGCAGTTGCGCCCCGGCCAGCGCGTGCCATCCACCCGCAGCCTGGCCACCGAACTGCGCGTGTCGCGCCTGCCGGTGCTCAGCGCCTACGAGCAGTTGCTGGCCGAAGGCTATCTGCAGAGCTTCGTCGGCGCCGGCACCTGCGTGGCCCGCTCGATCCCGGCGGCGGCACTGAAGCCCGCGCGCCCGCGGCTGTCCGTGGTTCCGGTCGCCAGGCACAACGCCAACCGCCGGGTGGCACAGCGCGTGGCCGCCATGCGCACGCCGGAGCAGACCTGGCTGGACAGCCAGGGCGCGTTCCGCGTCGGCCTGCCCGCGCTGGAGCATTTCCCGACCGAGCTGTGGGCGAAGCTGCTGAACCGCCACGCGCGCACGCCGAGCACCGAGTCGCTGGTCTATGGCGATCCGCGCGGCTGCCCGCTGCTGCGCGAAGCGATCGCCGACTATCTCGGCGCGGTGCGCGCGGTGCGCGTGGATGCGGCGCAGGTGCTGATCACCACCGGTTCGCAACAAGGCGTGCAGATCTGCGCGCATGCCCTGCTCGATGCCGGCGACCGCGCCTGGCTGGAAGACCCCGGCTATCCCGGCGCGCGCCAGGCCTTCGGCACCATCGGCGCGCGCATCGTGCCGGTGCCGGTGGACCAGGAAGGCCTGGACGTGGCCGAAGGCATCCGCCGGGCGCCTGATGCGCGGCTGGCCTATATCTCGCCCTCGCACCAGTTTCCGCTGGGCATGACCATGAGCGCGGCGCGGCGCATGCAGCTGCTGCGCTGGGCCGCGCGCTCCGGCGCGTGGATCGTGGAGGACGACTACGACAGCGAATACCGCTTCGGCGGCCGCCCGGTAGCCTCGCTGCAAGGCCTGGATACCGAAGAGCGCGTGATCTACGTCGGCACCTTCAGCAAGGTGATGTTCCCCGCCCTGCGCCTGGGCTACCTGGTGGTGCCGAAGGACCTGGTCGACACCTTCGCCGCCTGCCGCGACGCGCTGGATACCTGCACCGCCACGCTGCCGCAGCTGGCCATGAACGACTTTATCCGCGAAGGCCATTTCGCGCGGCATATCCGCCGCATGCGCGTGCTGTACGCGGAGCGACGCGCGGCCCTGGTCGCCTCGATCCGCACGCACCTGCCGCAGCAGCTCGAAGTGATCGGCGCCGAAGCCGGCATGCAGCTGGTGGCGCTGCTGCCGCCGGGCGTGGACGACGTGGCGCTGTCGCGCCGCGCCGGACAGGTAGGCGTCTCCGCGCGGCCGCTGTCGCTGTGCTACGCGCAACCGCCCGCGCGGGGCGGGCTGATCATGGGCTACGGCGGCGCCGACGCACGCGCGCTCGACGAGGCGGTGCGCCGGCTGAAAAGCTGCCTGTGAATCAGTGCGCGCCGGCGGTTTTCCTGGCGTCGGCTTCATCGATCAGCGCCTCGACCTGGATGCGCAGCGCCACGTCCATCTTGAAACCGTAGTCCTTGCCGGCGCCCATGCCGTAGTCGTCGCGCTGGAAGCTGGCGCTGGCGTCGGCGCCGCACAGTTCGCGCTTGAACAGCGGATGCGGCATGCACTTGAACGAGTTGACGGTGAGCTCCAGCGGGCGCGTCACGCCGTGCAGGGTCAATTCGCCCACCACCTTGGTCGGCTTGCCGTCGACGAAGCCGGCGAGCTTGCCCTTGTAGGTGGCCTTGGGGTACTTCGCGGTTTCGAACAGCTCGGGGCCGCGCGCGGCCTCGTCCATCTTGTCCAGGCCGAAGTTGGCGCTGTCCATGTCCTCGGTGATGTCGACCGTGCCGGCGCCCGCGGCCTTGTCCAGCGTGATCTTGCCGCTGGTGCGATTGAACTTGCCGCGCCATACCGACAGGCCGCCGAAGTGGTCGGCCTCGAAGCTCGGGTAGGTGTGGGCGGGGTCGATGGTGTAGGTGGCGGAAGCGGCGTGCGCGGATGCGCCGGCCAGGGCCAGGGCGGCCGTGGCGAGCAGGGTGCGCAGGGGGCGGTGGGCGATGGCGTGCATGGTTGGCGTTCCTCGAGTAGACGATGGATGTTTCGCCGGTGCGATGACCGGCTTGCCAAGGCGACGAACCACGATGTCGAAAATCGACACGTCGCCTCTAGCGGGTTGTCATCGCCGCGCGACATACTCGAGCCTCGGCAAGACAACCAGGGGAAGTCGATGAAACGTTTAGGACTGTTGCTGCTCTGCGCAGCAACTTGCGGAATAGCTGTGGCGCAGACTGCCAGCGAAGTGCGCGCGAAGGCTGAGTCCAGCCTGCTGGTCAATGGTCACGTCGTCGTGGCGCCGGACGGCACGGTAAGTTCTTTCGACCTCGACAGGCAAGAGTCGGACGCGGTGACCGCGCTGATCAAGCAGTACTCCTCCAGCTGGCGCTTCGAACCGGTGCTGGACAACGGCAAGCCGGTGGAGGCGAAGGCGCCCATGCACCTGCGCGTGGTGGCTTCGCCCGATGGCGACGGGTATCAGCTGCACGTCGTCAGCGCCTCCTTCGGCAGCCCAAGTGACCATCGCGATGAGCTCGTCACGATCAAGGACCACAGCGCACGCCCCACTTTTTCCGCCAGGGCAAACTTTCAGATGCAGCAGGGCGGCAGCATCCGCCAGGCCGGCCCCGCACACCCGGCGGGTGGCACCTATCCGACCGGCACCGTCTTCATGGTTGCGCGTGTCGAGCGTGACGGCAGCATCAGCCATGTGACCGCCGAACAGGTCAATCTGGACAAAGTGGGTTCCGAGCCGGTCATGCGCGAGATGCGCAAGACGCTGGCCGAAGTCAGCACCCGCGCCGTGCGCCTGTGGACCTTCAATCCGCCATCTGCCGGTCCGCTGAAGGATGCCGACGGCTGGATCGTCCGCGTGGCGATCTCCTACCACCAGTACGCGCCAACCGAGAAGGATGCGCGTGACGCCACCTGGCACACCTATATCCCCGGCCCGAAGGAACCGGTGCCGTGGATGGACGAATACCGCAGCAAGACAAAGCCCGAAGGGCTGGGCATCGATGCCTTGCCGGACGACGGCGTGCTCACTCTTGGCACCGGCTTGCACCTGCTCAATCAGTCGGACCACACCTGATCCGCTCCTGCGCGGACGCCGCTACGGCGTCCGCGCATTCAGCCGCACCAGGTCGCGGAACGCATCGTGCTGGTAGCGGCTCATGCGCAGCTCCTGCCCGGTGCTCAGCACCAGCATGTGATAGCCCTTGAACCACGGGTGGATCGCCTGGATGCGGTCGATATTGACGATGGCCGAGCGGTGCACGCGTGCGAACTGGCGCGGGTCGAGGCGTTCTTCCAGCGCAGCCATGGTCTCGCGCAGCTCGTAGGTGTCCTTGCCCACGTGCAGGCGCACGCAGTTGCGGTTGGCTTCGATCCAGTCGATGCGCGCCACCTCCAGCAGGATCACGCTGCCATCCAGCGGAATCGGCAGGCGGCGCGCGTAGCTCTGTTCGCGCCGCAGCTCGGCCAGCGCCTGCCATACCCGTGCGGGCGCGGCGTCGCCGCCCTCGCCTGCCAACCGCCGACGCACTCGGCGTAACGCGGCGTCGAAGCGTTCGCTGCTGAAAGGCTTGACCAGGTAGTCCACCGCGTTCGCTTCGAACGCGCGCACGGCGTATTGCTCATAAGCCGTGACAAATACGGTAGCCGGCAGATTTTCCTCGCCCAGCGCCGCGGCGACGTCGATGCCGGTCATCTCCGGCATCTGGATATCCAGGAATACCAGGTCCGGCCGCAGCTGGCGGATCGCTTCCAGCGCGCTGGCACCATCGCCGAATTCGCCGGCAATGGCGATCTCCGGCTCCTTGCGCAGCAGGCGCGCGATGCTGTGCCGCGCGATCGGCTCGTCGTCGACGATGAAGGCGCGGATGCTCATGCGGCCGCCGCGCCCAGCGCTCGGAACGGCAGGCGCAGGCGGCAGGACACGCCCTGCGGCGACAGCGCGTCGATATAGACGGTGGCGAGATCGCCATACAGCTCTTTCAGCCGCAAGCGCGTGTTGGACAGGCCGATGCCGCGCGTGAAGGCTTCTTCCGGCGTCACTTCCAGCACGCCGTTGCGGTTGCGCACTTCCAGGTAAAGGCTGTCGGTATCGCGGTGCGCGAACACTTCCACCGTGTCGCTGCCGGCATGCCGGCCGATGCCGTGATGGATGGCGTTCTCCACCAATGGCTGCAGGATCAGGCCGGGCACCGCGCCGCCGAGCGCGGAGACGGCCGCATCGACACGCGTATCGAGGCGGTCCTTGAAGCGCACGCGCTGGATGCCGAGATACAGGTCCAGCAGTTCCAGCTCGCGGGCCAGGGCGATTTCATGGCGGTCTTCATCGAGATAGACGCGCAGCAATTCGCTCAGGCGCAGCAGCATGTCCTCGGCGACCTCCGGCTCCTCGCGGATCAAGGTGGTGATCGCATGCAAGGTGTTGAACAGGAAATGCGGCTGCAGCTGCATCTTCAGCACCTGCAGGCGCGACTGCGCCAGCAGCGCCTGCAATTGGTCCGCGCGGCGGTCCTTCTCGCGGAAGAAGCGCATGGCATGCCAGCCCACCACCAGCACCCAGTAGATAAAGAAATCGATGAAGACGTATTTGTCGATGAACTGCTGCAGCTGGTCGTCGAACGGCGGGTTACCAGGTTCCAGCAGATGGCCGAGCGTGGCGCCGATCAGCACGGCGCAGGCAGAGAACACCACGCTGCCGGCGATATAGACCGGCGCGTAGCGCCACTGCGCGGTGCTTTCGACGGTGAAGCGGCGCGCCAGCGCGAACACGCCCGGCGCCAGCACGGCCAGCGTGTACCACTGCACCATCGCCCAGCGGATGTAGTCGCCGGCGTTCCAGGTATGCCCGCGCATCGCATCCATGCTGTAGCCCTGGATGGCGAACAGCACGGCCGGCACGCTCCACGCGGCCAGGTAACGCCAGAATCGCATCGCACTCCTCCATCCACGAGGCGTCCGCATCCTACACAGGCCCGGCCGCTGGCGAACAGACTCGGAGGTCACGGCTGCCATTCGTCCCGCGCCGGCTACGATCCGTCCCGCTGCGGCCGCTTCCGACGGGCGCTTCGCGCCCAATCCGCGCATCGCCGCCCGGGCGGCATCTGTGGAGAGGAAGCCATGAACCGTCGCCTTGCGGTGTTGCTCGCCTGCGTGTCGCTGCCAGCGGTAGCCGCCGCGCAGACGCGCTATCTGGAGGTCTACAACGACGCGCCTTCCAGCCTGGTGGCGCTGGCCGTTGCGCCGGCGGGGACGGAGGCGTTTCGCGAGCTCGCCATCGGCGATCGTCCGCTGCAGGGCGGCGGCAATGCCGTCACCGTCGCAATCGATGGTCAGGAAGGTTGCCGCCGCGATCTGCGCGCCACCTTCGCCGACGGGCGCTCGCTGTTGCAGCGCAACTTCGACGTGTGCCGTTATCGCAGCTACCGCACGGGACGCGCACTACCGCCCAAGTAGGTTGGGGTGACAACCCCAACAACACGATGCCACCACCTCGCAAGCGGCAACGTTGGGGTTGCCACCCCAACCTACGCAGCTATCACGCGGGACGCGTGCTGCCGCCCCAACAACACGATGCGGCTACCTCGCAAGCGACGATGTTGGGGTTGCCACCCCAACCTACGCCACGCCGTAAGGCAGGTTTGGCGTGGCGACCACGCGTTCGCCCACCGTCTCGCCGCGCAGGAAAGCGAAGGTCGCCTCGATCACTTCCGGCGCATCGAGCACGCGGTGATGTCCCAGCCCCTGCGTGGTGAGCAGACGCGCGCCCGACCAGTAGCGGGCATAGCGTTCGCCCTCTTCCCACGGCACGTCGCGGTCGTCGAGATCGTGGATCACCAATCCTGACTGGCCCAGCGCCGGCAAGTGCTTGTGCACCTGCAGATCGCGCACCATCACCCCGGTGCGCCGTTCCAGCCAGCCATAGAACGCCTCGCGCAGATGGTCGCCCAGCCTTACGAAGCGGAAAAAGCGGCCGGTGGCGGCTTCCATGTCGGCCGCGGGCGCAACCAGCACGAGTTGGCGCGCCAACCAGGTTTCGCTCTGCGCCAACGCCAGCGCGGCGCCGCCCAGCGAATGGCCGATCGCCAGCGCCGCGTGCCCATAGTGCTGGCCGACCGCGCGGATGGTGGCGATGAAATCCGGCAGCGTGCACAGGCGCCCCGTGCTGCGGCCATGGCCGGGCTGGTCGAATGCGACCACCGCCAGGCCTGATTCGCGCAAACGCTGCACCCAGGGCAGATAGCGCAGGCCGAAGCTCGACCAGCCGTGCACCAGCAGCGCATAAGGCTGCGTCGCCGGATCGCCCCATACGTACGTGGCGATCTTTTCTCCGCCGACCTCCAGCTCACCCTGCCGCATCGCCTCGTCCGGCCGTGCCGCCAGCGCGCGGCTGCGGCTGCTGGCGAACGGCGTGGCGAACAGGCGCGCGGCACGGTCCACCGTGCGGCGCGGGGCAAGGCGCCCGCCGACGGCAAAGCTGGCGCGCACCGCGCCGAGTTTCAGCAGAAGACCGGCGCCGGGGCGGCCGTGCGGGCGATGGGCGCGTTGCGTGCGGGGCATGGGCTGGCTCCTGGGGGTTCAGGTGCGATAACTGGCGAACAGGCGATCGACAGCTGACAAGGTGCGGCGGCGCGCTTCCTCGAAGCCGAACAGGCCGGCGTCGTGATGCAGCACGAGCATGAAGGCGTAGATCTCGAAAGCGAGCTGGCTGACGTCGGTACCGCGGCCGAGATGCGCTTCGTCCACCGCCTGCCCGATGGCCTTTTCCAGCTGGCCGCGCCAGCCGGACTGCTGCCGCACCACGGCATCGTGCAGGGCGCCGTCGCGGCCGTCGTATTCGCCGACGGCGGACAGCAGCACGCAGCCGCGCTCGTAGCGCTGTACCCAGTCGCACCAGTTCTCCACGATGGCGCGCAGGCGCGGCAGGCCGCGCGGGGTTTTCAGCGCGGGCAGCAGCACGTTGTCCATGAAGCGCTGCGCGCCCAGCTCCAGCACGGCCAGCTGCAGGTCTTCGCGCGAACCGAAATGCGCGAACACGCCGCTCTTGGACATATCCGCCGCCTGCGCCAGCGTGCCGATCGACAAGCCTTCCAGGCCGTCGTTGCAGGCCATGGCGTAGGCACGGTCCAGGATCATTTCGCGGGTGGCGGCGCGCTTGCCGGGGGCGGTGGTGGTGTTCATGGGGCCTGAAAATAGAACGACCGTTCGTTCTTTTCAAGTGCCAAACTGGCACACAATGCGCCGCCGAACGCAAGGTTATGCTTCGGACCAGTTTTCCAGGGAGGTAAAACGCATGAAATTCCGCCTGCCGCTCGTGCTGGCCCTAGGCGCCCTGCTCTGTGGCTGCTCCACCTCGCCCACCGGGCGCAAGCAGCTGATGATGGTCTCCGACGGGGATATGTCGAAGATGGGCCTGGCCGCATTCAACGATATGCGCACCAAGGGCAAGTTCGCCGACGCGCCGAAGGAGCGCGCCTACGCCACCTGCGTCGCCAACGCCCTGGTAGCCGTGCTGCCGGCGCCGTGGAATACGCAGCAGTGGGAAGTGCAGATCATCGACGACAACACGCCCAATGCCTTCGCCTTGCCGGGCGGGCGCATCGGCGTCAACCGCGGCATGTTCAAGGTGGCGTCCAACCAGGACCTGCTCGCCGTGGTGCTGGGGCATGAGCTGTCGCACGTGGTGTCGCGCCATGGCGCCGAGCGCATGTCCGACAACATCGCCGCCCAGGTGGTGGTGGTCGCCGGCAGCGCCTATGCCGCCAGCCGCGGCACCAACGTCGGCTACGCCGCGGCCGCGCTGGGCGTCGGCGCGGAGGTCGGCATGCTGCTGCCGTTCTCGCGCATGCAGGAAAGCGAGGCGGACACGCTGGGCCAGCGCTACATGGCGCAGGCCGGCTTCGATCCGCGCTCGGCCCCCACGCTGTGGGAAAGGATGGCGGCGCAGGCTCCCGGCGGTCCCAAGCAGCCGGCCTTCATGTCGACCCATCCGGCTTCGTACAACCGCCAGCAGGCGCTGACCAAGCAGGCCGACCAGCTGATGCCGGTGTACGAGCAGGCGCGCGCCAGCGGGCACAAACCGAACTGCGCGATGTAGCGGCTTGCGCGGCCGCGCCTGACCGCGGCCGCGCCTTCCACCCTGCCCATGTCTGAACGAGCCGGCCGGCCGCGGTCAACAGGCGCAGGCCCATGCCGTTTTTCCGTGCGAGCCACACGCTGCGTGGCCGAGGAGAAACCGCATGAACACGCTGGCACGAAGCTTCGCCGTGCTGACCGCGCTGGGCCTGGGCCTGGGCGCTTGTGCCTACGCCCCCGATGCCGCTGCCCGCACGCAGATTTCCGTGGGCATCAACGTCGCCCCGCCCGCGCCGCGCTACGAAGTGGTGCCGCCGCCGCGCGTCGGCTACGCCTGGGCGCCGGGCTACTGGCGCTGGGATCCCTATGCCCGCCGCCACGTGTGGGTGGTCGGCCGCTGGATTCCGGCGCGCCACGGCTACGTCTATCGCGCGCCGCGCTGGGAGCCGTACCGCGGCGGCTGGCGCTTCCACGACGGCTACTGGGGCCACTGAGCCCGGTTCGATTCCGACGCGGCTGCCTTGAGGCAGCCGCGTTTTTCTTGACTCTCGAAGAAGGGGTACTTCCGATGCAGATCCGAATCGCGGCGCTGGCCGCGCTCACCATGCTCGCCAGCGGTTGCGTGGAAGAACGCGTGGTGCACGACCGCCCGGTGGTGGTGGAACGTCCGATCGTCCGCCGCGAGGTGGTCGAAGTGATCGCACCGCAACCGCCGCCGGAGCGGATCGTGGAAGTGGAACCGGCACGGCGCCCCGGCTACGTATGGGCGCGCGGCTACTGGCGCTGGACCGGGCGCGAATACGTCGCCATGCCGGGGCATTGGGAAGTCGAGCGTCCCGGTTACCACTACGTCCATCCGCATTACGAACACCGCAACGACGGTTGGCATCTGAACGTCGGCGTGTGGGTGAACGGCTGAGTTCGATGCGCTTTACGCCGCCGGCGCCGCACGCATGGCGCCGGCGGCCATCGCCCGGTAATCCCGCGGCGTCATGCCCACCGTCGCCTTGAACTGCCGCGCGAATGCGCTCTGGTCGGCAAAGCCGCAGGCAAGGCCGATCGCCGCCACGCTCTGGTCGCCGCGCAGCAGGCGCATGGCCGCTTCGATGCGCAGCTTGGTCTGCACCTGCTGCGGCGTCAGCTGGAACACGCGGCGGAAATGCCGCTCCAGCTGCGCCACCGACACGCCGGCCAGCTCCGCCAGCTTCGCCACGCGCACGCCTTCGGCGTAGTGCTCCTGCAGATAGGCGAGCACGCGGCGCAGCCGCACATAGGTGGGGTGGCGGCCATCCGGCTTGCCCAGGTCGCGCGAGATGCCGACGATGCCGTGCACCTCCCCGCGTTTCAGCAGCGGCCGCTTGCAGGTCAGGCACCAGCCCGGCACGCGGTTGGGGAAGATGTGCACTTCGAGCTGGTTCTCGATCACCTCGCCGTCGAGCACGCGGCGGTCCTGCGAGGCGTAGGAGCCGCCCAGCGTGGCGGGAAACAGCTCGACCACGCTGCGGCCGATCACGTCCGCGCGCTGCTTCAGGCCCAGCCGGCGCACCAGGGTGAGGTTGGCATGCGTGTAGCGGCCCTGGCCGTCCTTCACGAAGAACACCACGTCGGGCAAGGCGTCGAACAGCGCCTCCAGCTCGTCGGCCGAAATCTTCATGTCCATCGCAGGTCCTGCCCCGTCGCGAAACCTTGTGCAATCGCAGCATGGCACAAAACCGGCCTAGCGCATTATGCCGATTTCCGCATGCAGCGATGCCAAGCCCTGCTAGACGCCCACCGCCGCGGCGGCGAGCATGTCCGGCATGCATACCATCGACGTGATCGACTCGCACACCGGCGGCGAACCCACCCGCACCGTCATCGCCGGCTTCCCCGACCTCGGCGCCGGCACATTGATGGAGCAGCGCGAACGCTTCCGCCGCGATTTCGACCGCTGGCGCGCCGGCATCGCCTGCGAGCCGCGCGGCTCGGCCACCGTGGTCGGCGCCCTGCTGCTGCCGCCGCAGAGTGCGGAGGCCTGCGCAGGCGTGATCTTCTTCAACAACGTCAGCTATCTGGGCATGTGCGGCCACGGCACCATCGGCGTGGTGCGCACGCTGCAGCACCTGGGCCGCATCGGCCCCGGGCTGCACAAGATCGAGACGCCGGTGGGCACGGTGGGCGCGGAACTGCATGCGGATGGCCGCGTGTCGATCGACAACGTCGAAAGCTACCGCCACGCCAAGGACGTCAGGATCAGCGTGCCCGGCTACGGCGACGTCACCGGCGACATCGCCTGGGGCGGCAACTGGTTCTTCATCACCAGGGACACCCCGCTGCCGCTGGAGATCCACCACCAGCGCGAACTCACCGCCTACACCGAAGCGATCCGCCGCGTGCTCGAAGCGCAGGGCATCACCGGCGCCGAAGGCGGCGAGATCGACCATATCGAGATCAATGCCGACCTTGGCGCCAAGGCCGGCCGCAACTTCGTGCTGTGCCCCGGCCTGGCCTACGACCGCTCGCCCTGCGGCACCGGCACCAGCGCCAAGCTGGCCTGCCTGGCCGCGGACGGCAAGCTCGCCCCGGGCGAGGTGTGGCGGCAGGAGAGCATCCTCGGCGCGGGCAGCGAGTTCGAAGCCACCTACACCCCCTCGGCACGCGGCGTTAAGCCGCGCATCACCGGCAGCGCCTTCGTGGTGGCGCGATCCACCTTGCTGTTCGACGAAGCCGACGCATTCACCTGGGGCAGCGGCGCGGAATGAGCGTGCCCGGTTACGACCTGATCGTGATCGGCGCCGGCATCGTCGGCGCCGCCTGCGCGGACGCGGCCAGCGGCGACGGCCTGCGCGTGGCGATCGTCGAACCCGGCCCGATCGGCGGCGGCGCCACGGCGGCGGCGATGGGGCATCTGGTGGCGATGGACGACGACCCCGCCGAACTGGCACTCGCGCGCTACTCGCTGCGCCAATGGGAAGCCTTCGCCGACCTGCCCGAAGCCGAATTCAGCCGCTGCGGCACCTTGTGGGTGGCGCGCGAGGAGCGCGAGCTGGCCGCCGCCGCGGCACGCGCCGCGCGCCTGGCCGCGGCCGGCGTGGAAGCGCAACTGCTGGACGACCAGCAGCTCTACGAACTGGAACCCGAGCTCGCCCCCGGCATGAGCGGCGGCATGCTGGTGCCGCGCGAGGCCGTGGTGTATCCGCCGCGCGTGGCGCGGCACCTGGTTGCCCGCGCGCAGTCGCGCGGCGCGGTGCTGTATGCCGGACGCCGCGTGCAGGCGCTGCGCCGCGGCGGCGCGCAACTGGACGATGGTTCCTCGCTCAGCGGCCCGGTGCTGGTCGCCACCGGCTGCGCCCTGCCCGCGCTGCTGCCGCAGTTGCCGCTGCGCGCGCGCAAGGGGCATCTGGTGATCACCGACCGCTATCCCGGCCTGCTGCGGCACCAGCTGCTGGAACTGGGCTATGCCGACAGCGCGCACGGCGATGCGGACAGCAGCGTCGCCTTCAATGTGCAGCCGCGTCCCACCGGGCAGATCCTGCTCGGCTCCTCGCGCGAATTCAGCGCCACCGATGCGGCCGTATCGCCGGCCATGCTGCGCCGGATGCTGGAACGCTGCTTCGCCTTCGTGCCCGCGCTGCGCGAGCTGCAGGCGCTGCGCGCGTGGACGGGCTTCCGCCCCACCACGCCGGATGGACGTCCCTATCTCGGCGCCGTACCCGGCGCCACCGACCAATGGGTGGCCGCCGGCCACGAAGGCCTGGGCGTCACTACCGCCCTGGGCAGCGCGCGCCTGCTGCTGGACCTGATCCAGCAGCGCCAGCCGGCGCTCGATCCGGCGCCTTACGCGCCGTCGAGGCTGGCCGCATGAGCGCAACGGTGCGATTGCAGGTCAACGGCCAGCCGGTCGAAGTACCGGCCGGCGCCAGCGTCGCCGCCGCGGTGGCGCATTGGACCTTGCATTTCCGCACCTCGGTCAGCGGCGAAACGCGCGCCCCGCTGTGCGGTATGGGCGTGTGCTTCGAATGCCGCGTGCGCATCGACGGCGTCGCGCACCAGCGCGCCTGCATCACGCCCGCACGCGACGGCATGCAGGTGGACAGCCATGACTGAGCGCTACGACGTGCTGGTGGTCGGCGCCGGCCCCGCCGGCCTGGCGGCGGCGGGCACGGCGGCGGCGCATGGCGCGCGCGTCGGCCTGCTCGACGCCCAACCGCGCGCAGGCGGCCAGGTGTGGCGCCACGATGTGCGCAAGCCGGCGCCGCGCGCCGCGCGCGACGCCATTGCCGCCCTGCATGGCGTGAACCTGCTGGCGCAGCACAGCGTGATCGCCAGCGAAGACGGCGCGCTGCGCGTGGAAACGCCGGAAGGCTCCGCCCTGCTCACCTACGGCGCCCTCGTCCTCGCCACCGGTGCGCGCGAACTGCTGCTGCCCTTCCCCGGCTGGACACTGCCGGGCGTGAGCGGCGCGGGTGGCCTGCAGGCGCTGACCAAGCAAGGCTGGCCGGTGGCCGGCAAGCGCGTGGTCATCGCCGGCAGCGGGCCGCTGCTGCTCGCCGCCGCCGCCACCTTGCGCGCGCACGGCGCGAAAGTCGTCGGCATCCACGAACAGGCCTCCTCTGACAGCGTGCACGCCTTCGCGCGGCAACTGCTGCACTGGCCCGCTCGCGCCGCGCAAGCCTTGTCCCTGCGCGCCAGACTCATGGGCGTGCCGTATCGCTTCGGTTCGATCGTGCGCCACGCGCATGGCGAAGACGCCGTGCGCGTGGTGGAAATCGAAGACGCCCACGGCACCGCCTGCGTGGACTGCGATCTGCTCGCCGTCGGCTACGGCCTGGTGCCGAACGTGGAACTCGCCCAGTTGCTCGGCTGCGCGCTCGACCACGCGCCAACCCATCCGCACGTGCAGGTGGACGAACTGCTGCGCACCAGTGTGCCGGCCGTCTTCGCCGCGGGCGAAGCCTGCGGCATCGGCGGCCTGGCGGCCGCGCGCATCGAAGGCGCCATCGCCGGCCATATGGCCAGCGGCCATGCCGACGAAGCCCGCGCCCTGCTGCCGGAACGCGATCGCGCCCGCCGCTTCGGCGCACTGCTGGCCCGGCACTTCGCACCGGGCTCACGCGTACACGCACTGGCCACGCCGCAGACCCTGATCTGCCGCTGCGAAGACGTAGCGCTCGGCGCACTCGACGGCTATGCCGACGCGCGCGATGCCAAGCTCGCCACCCGCTGCGGCATGGGCGCCTGCCAGGGCCGCATCTGCGGCACCGCGCTGGCGGAACTGGGCCGCTTCCCGCGCGGCGCCGGCCGCCCACCTTTGTTTCCCGCGCGCCTCGCCACCCTGGCGGGGCTCGCCACCTCCCCTTCCGACGACGCATCGAGGTCAACGACATGAGCACTGCATCCATCTGGCGCGGCGTGATTCCCGCCATCACCACGCCATTCACTACCGACGGCCAGGTCGACCACGCCTTCCTCGCCAAGCATGCCAACCAGCTGATCGACGCCGGCTGCACCGGCATCGTGCCGCTCGGTTCGCTGGGTGAAGCCGCTACGCTCTCGTTCGAAGAAAAGCTCGCCATCATCCGCACCCTGGTGCAGGCGCTGAACGGTCGCGCGCCGGTCATTCCCGGCATCGCCGCGCTGTCTACCGACGAAGCCGTGCGCCTGGCGCAGCAGGCGAAGGCGCTGGGCTGCTCGGGCCTGATGGTGCTGCCGCCGTATGTGTATTCCACCGACTGGCGCGAAATGGGTGCGCATCTGCGCGCGGTGATCGCGGCCACCGACCTGCCCTGCATGCTCTACAACAACCCCGTCGCCTATAAAACGGACTTCGCGCCGGAACAGATCGCCGAACTGGCGCATGAATTCCCCAATGTGCAGGCGGTGAAGGAATCCTCCGGCGACGTGCGCCGCTTCGCCGGCATCCGCGCCCTGCTGGGTGACCGCGTGGAATTGCTGGTGGGCATGGACGACGCCATCGTTGAAGGCGTGGCCATGGGTGCGCGCGGCTGGATCGCCGGCCTGGTCAATGCCTACCCGAAGGAATCGGTGAAGCTGTTCGAGCTGGCCCGCGACGGCGGCGCCGATGCGGCGCTGGAGCTGTATCGCTGGTTCCTGCCGCTGCTGCGCCTGGACACGGTGCCGACCTTCGTGCAGCTGATCAAGCTGGTGCAGGCCAAGGTCGGCATGGGCAGCGAACACGTGCGCGCGCCGCGGCTGGCGCTGGTCGGCGAACAGCGCGAAGCTGCACTGCGCGTGATCGATCACGCCATGGCCCACTCACCCAAGGTATGACATGGATATTCAGCCCATCCTGATCGACGGCGACTGGCGCGCGGCAAGCGCGCCGGCCGGCCAGTTCCGTGCCGAGAATCCCGCGACCGGCGAAGCGATCGGCCCGGCCTTCCCGGTCTGCGGCGCGCAAGATGTCGAGGCGGCGCTCGCCGCCGCGACCGCGGCGGCCGCCGAACTGGCCGCCGCCCCGCCGGAACGCATCGCCGCCTTCCTCGAAGCGTATGCCGATGCGATCGAAGCCGACGCCGAAGCGCTGGTCGACACCGCCCACGCCGAAACCGGGCTGCCCAAGCAGCCGCGCCTGGCTGCCGTGGAACTGCCGCGCACCACCAACCAGCTGCGCCTGGCCGCAAAGGCCGTGCGCAGCTATGCGTGGACGCAGCCGGTGATCGATACCGCCGCCAACCTGCGTTCGCACTTCGCGCCGCTGGGCAAGCCGGTGCTGGTGTTCGGCCCGAACAATTTCCCGTTCGCCTTCAACGCCATCGCCGGCAGCGATTTCGCCTCGGCCATCGCCGCGCGCAATCCGGTGATCGCCAAGGCGCACCCCTCGCATCCGGCCACCAGCGAGCGCCTGGCGCGCGCGGCATTCGCGGCGCTGCGCCAGGCCGGCCTGCCGCCGGCTTCGGTGCAGATGCTCTATCACTTCGATCATGCGATCGGCGGAAAGCTGGCCGGCGACGCGCGCCTGGGCGCGATCGGCTTCACCGGCAGCCGCGCGGGCGGACTCGCGCTGAAGGCCGCCGCCGATGCGGCGGGCGTGCCGGCTTATGTGGAGCTGTCCAGCGTCAATCCCGTGTTCCTGCTGCCGGGGGCGCTGGCCGAACGCGGCGCCGCGCTGGCGCAGGAGTTCTTCACCTCCTGCACCATGGGCAGCGGCCAGTTCTGCACCAATCCCGGCGTGGTGATCGTGCCGCGCGACGAGGCCGGCGATGCCTTCGTCGAAGCGGCCAAGGCCCATTTCGCCGGGGCCGCGCCGGGCGTGCTGTTCTCGCGCGGCGTGCTGGAACATCTGCAGCACGGCATCGCCACGCTGCGCAAGGCCGGCGCGCAGCTGCTGGCCGGCGGCGTGGCCGGCTCGCCCGGCTACCGCCATGCGCCCACGCTGCTGGAAGTCGACGCCGCGCAGTTCCTGCGCGAACCGCAGGCGCTGCAGACCGAAGCCTTCGGCCCGGCCAGCCTGCTGGTCCGCACGCACGGCCTGGCGCAGATGGTCGAGGTGGCCAATGCCTTCGAAGGCAACCTCACCGGCACGCTGTACACCGGCAGCACCGACGACGAAGCGTCGGCCGCCGTCGCGCGCGCCTTGCGTCCGCGTGTGGGCCGCCTGATCGGCAACCGCATGCCCACCGGCGTGGCGGTCAGCCCGGCCATGAACCATGGCGGTCCGTATCCGAGCACCGGCCATGCGGGCTTCACCGCGGTGGGCATGCCGGCGGCGATCCACCGCTTCGCCGCCCTGCACTGCTACGACAACCTGCCCGAACACCTGCTGCCGGCGGAACTGCGCGACCACAACCCCGGCGGCGTGGCGCGGCAGATCGATGGCTGCTGGTGCGTGGACGATCTGGGAAGCAAGAACGCATGAGTTCCAGCCAGATCGGCGGCCTCGATCCCGCCCAGGCGCGCGCGCGCCTGCAACCGTGGCAAGCCGCCGCGCCCGCCATCGGCGCGGACGAATACCAGCACCGCCTGGAACACGCCCGCGCGCTGCTGCGCGTGCAGCGGCTCGACGCCCTGCTGGTCACCGCCGGTACTTCGCTGCGCTATTTCACCGGCGTGGCCTGGGGCGCGAGCGAGCGGCTGGTCGGCATGCTGCTCACCGCGCAGGGCGATCCGATCCTGATCTGCCCCGGCTTCGAGGCCGGCTCGCTCGCCGCGGTGCTGCGCATTCCGGCCGAGGTGCGCCTGTGGGAAGAACACGAGGACCCGCAGCAGCTCGTCGCCGACGCATTGGCCGAGCGCGGCGCCGGCAGTCTGGCGCTCGATCCGGCGGCGCCCTTCGCCGTGGCCGAACGCCTGCGCGCCGTGCTCGGCGGCAAACCCATCGCCGACGCCAGCGCGATCGTCGACGGCTGCCGCATGTGCAAATCCTCCGCCGAACTGGCGTTGATGAAGCAGGCCACGGCGATGACGCTGGAGGTGCACCGCCTTGCCGCCGGCCTGATGCGCGAAGGCATCTCGCGCACCGAGCTGGTGCGCTTTATCGACGAAGCGCACCGCGCGATGGGCGCGGACCACGGGTCCACCTTCTGCATCGTGCAGTTCGGCCACGCCACCGCCTACCCGCACGGCATTCCCGGCGAGCAATACCTGGAGCGCGACCAGCTGGTGCTGATCGACACCGGCTGCACCGTGCAGGGCTACCACTCCGACATCACGCGCACCTACTGCTTCGGCACG
The DNA here is from genome assembly GCF_011759495.1 of Dyella sp. SG562. Taxonomy (NCBI): domain Bacteria; kingdom Pseudomonadati; phylum Pseudomonadota; class Gammaproteobacteria; order Lysobacterales; family Rhodanobacteraceae; genus Dyella; species Dyella sp. SG562. Next base: position 152,263 of record NZ_JAAOYS010000003.1, on the reverse strand, counting down.
CCCACCGCCGAGCAGGCGCGCATCTGGGAACTCGAACAGGCCGCGCAACGCGCCGCGTTCGAAGCGGTGCGGCCCGGCGTCACCTGCGCCAGCGTCGACGATGCCGCCCGCGCCGTGGTGGAAGGCGCGGGCCTGGGTCCGGACTACCGCCTGCCCGGCGTGCCGCACCGCACCGGCCATGGCTGCGGCATGGCCATCCACGAGATGCCCTATCTGGTGCGCGGCTCGCGCACCGCGCTGCGGCCGGGCATGTGCTGCAGCGACGAACCGATGATCGTGGTGCCCGAGCGTTTCGGCATACGCCTGGAGGACCACTTCTACGTCACCGAGGACGGCGCGGCCTGGTTCACCCCGCCCTCGCCGGCCATCGACCAGCCCTTCGCCTGACGCCCCCCGGAGAGGAGCCGATGAAACGACCGATCGCCCATCTTGCCTGCGCCATCTGCCTCGCCATCGCTCCTCTCCTCGCCCACGCCGCCGACGATGCGGACGCGCGCTTCCGCGCGATCTACACGCAGGAATGGCAATGGCGCCAGGCGCAGTTCGCCGGCGGCGACGACGAGGACGGCGAGGGCGAGGCGGCCGATCATCTGCCGAAGGTCGATCCAGCCACGCAGGAACAGCGCCAGCGCTACTGGGCCGACGTATTGAAGCGGCTCGACGCCATCGCGCCGCAGCAGCTGCACGGCGACGATGCGGTGAACTACGCGGTCTACCGCGAACAGATCGAAACCCTGCTGGCCGACCAGCGCTTCCGCACCTGGGAAATACCGTTCAACAGCGACACGGCGTTCTGGACCGACCTGGGCTTCACCGCGCGCAAGCCCATGCGCACCGCGGACGACTATCGCCGCTACCTGAGCCAGCTGCGCGATATCCCGCGCTATTTCGACGAACAGATCGCCAATATGCGCGCCGGCCTGGCGCGCGGTTTCAGCGTGCCGCGCGTGACCCTGGCCGGGCGCGATCAATCGATCGCCGACGTGGCGAACGCCAAGGGCGACGACAACCTGTTCTACACGCCGTTCCGCAAGATGCCGGACACCATCCCGGCCACCATGCAGGAACAGCTGCGCGCGCAAGCGCGTGCCGCCATCGAACGGCAGGTGATTCCCGCCTACGCCAGGCTGCTCGGCTTCATGCGCAACACCTACATGAAGCAGGCCCGCACCACCCTGGCCGCCGAAGCCATGCCGGACGGCAAGGCCTTCTACCAGGCGCAGATCCGCGAGTTCACCACGCTGGACCAGAGCCCCGAACAGATCCACGCCACCGGCCAGCGCGAAGTGGCGCGCCTGCGCGCCGAGATGGAGCGCACCATCGGCGAAACCGGCTTCAAGGGCAGCTTCGCGCAGTTCCTGCACTACCTGCGCACCGACCCGAAGTTCTATCCCAAGAGCGCCGACGAGCTGCTCAAGGACGCCGCGTGGATCGCCAAGCGCGTCGACGGCAAGCTGGGCCAGTACATCGGCCGCCTGCCGCGCCAGCGCTTCGCCATCGAGCCAGTGCCGCCGGATCTGGCGCCGTTCTACACGGGCGGCCGCGGCGGCCCGGGCATCTACCTGGTCAACACCTACGACCTGCCCTCGCGCCCACTGTACTCGCTGACCGCGCTGACCCTGCACGAATCCGCGCCGGGCCATGCGCTGCAGATGCCCCTGGCCGCCGAGCACGAGGGGCTGCCGGACTTCCGCCGCTACACGTATATCTCCGCCTATGGCGAAGGCTGGGCGCTGTATTCCGAGCGGCTGGGCGTGGAGATGGGCATGTACGACACGCCGTACGACCGCTTCGGCCATCTCAGCTACCAGATGTGGCGCGCCTGCCGCCTGGTGGTGGACACCGGCATCCATCACCTTGGCTGGACGCGCGAACAGGCGCAGGCCTTCATGCGCGACCACACCGCATTGAGCGAGCACGAGATCGAGACCGAGGTGGACCGCTATATCGCCTGGCCGGGCCAGGCGCTGTCGTACTACCTGGGCGAGATGGCGATCGTCGATGCGCGCGCGAAGGCTGAAAAAGCCCTGGGCGAACGCTTCGACCTGCGCGCCTTCCACGACACCGTGCTGTCGCTCGGCTCCGTGCCGCTGCCCGTGCTGCAGCAGCAGGTGGATCGCTTTATCGCCAAGGGTGGCAAGTCGCCTTACGCGCAGGCACAAGCGCCGTAACGAACACTGTGGTTTCGGGGAGGAACCGATGGGCCTGATCGACGACATCACCCGGCGCAAGCCGGTGGAAAGCCTGCAGCGCGAGGCGGGCCAAGGCACCGGCCTGCGCCGCGTGCTGGGCCTGTGGCAACTCACCGCCATCGGCCTGGGCGGCATCATCGGCGTGGGCATCTTCGTGCTCACCGGCACGGTGGCGGCGACGCAGGCGGGGCCCGCCGTGCTGCTGTCCTTCCTGCTCGCCGGCATCGCCAGCGCGGCGGCGGCACTGTGCTATGCGGAGTTCGCCGGGCTGATTCCCGTCACCGGCAGCGCCTACACCTACGGCTACGCGGTGCTGGGCGAATTCGCCGGCTGGATCATCGGCTGGGACCTGCTATTGGAATATGCGCTGATCGCCGCGGTGGTGGCGGTAGGCTGGTCCGGCTACGCGCAGGTGCTGCTCAACAACTTCGGCTTGCCCTTGCCCACCTGGGCGCAAGGCGCATGGGGCACCGGCCCCGGACGCGTGGTGAACCTGCCGGCCATCCTGATCTCGGTGGCCATCACCGCCCTGCTCGCGGTGCGCATGGAATGGGGCGCGCGCTTCAACACGCTGATCGTCGGCATCAAGATCGCCGGCGCCGCCTTGATCGTGATCGCCGGCGCGGCTTACGTGAAGCCGGAACGCTGGCATCCGTTCATGCCGTTCGGCATGCATGGCGTGGTGACCGGCGCGGCCGTGGTGTTCTTCGCGGTGTTCGGTTACGACATGCTGACCACCGCCGCCGAGGAATCGCGCAACCCGCAGCGCGACCTGCCGCGCGCGGTGCTGCTGTCGCTGGGCATCGCGATGCTGCTGTATTTCGCCATCTGCCTGGTGCTGACCGGCATCGTGCCTTACACCACGCTGGACAACGACGCGCCGGTGGCCAACGCGTTCATCCGCATCGGCATGCCGTGGACCATGGCGGTGATCTCGCTGGCTTCGGTGTGCGGCATCACCAGCGTGATCTTCGCCAACCTGCTGGCCGGCGCGCGCATCGGCTTCAGCCTGGGCCGCGACGGCCTGCTGCCGGGATGGTTCGCCGGCATCCATCCTCGCTGGCGCACGCCGCATCGGGCGACCTTCCTGCTGGGCACGGTGACGGCGGTGGCGGCGGGGCTGTTTCCGCTGGACGAGCTGGCGAAGCTCGTGAATATCGGCGTGCTCGCTGCCTTCATCGTGATCTGCACCGCGGTGGCGGTGTTGCGCTGGCGGCGGCCGGATCTGCACCGGCCGTTCCGCACGCCATGGGTGCCGGTGGTGCCGCTGATCGGCGTGGGGTTTTCCTGCTGGCTGATCTGGGGGCTGCCGGCGGTGACTTATATGCGGTTTGCGCTTTGGCTGCTGGTGGGTTGCATGGTGTATCTGGGGTATGGGCGCAGGCATAGCCGCCTGGCTCAGCGGAACACGCCGGCATCGGAAACGGTTTAGGGGGATCGAATGGATCGGCGTCGTTTTCTGCAGGGCCTGGCCGCGACGAGTGCGGGCGCGGGGCTGGTGGGTTGGGAAGGGGCATCGGCGCAGTCGGGCGCGCCGGCGGGAGGCGCCGGCACGCTGGCGCCGCCGCCACGCATCCCGCTCGCCGCGCTTTCCACCGAAGGCCATGCGCGGCTCGCGGGTTTCGATGTGCAAGGCGCCGCGTGGTCGGTGTTCGAAGACCTGAGCACGCCGGATGGCGCGATCACCCTGGCCGGCCCGGATGGCGGCTGCGTGCTGGGCAAGCGCACGGAGTCTTGCGCCGCCGAAGCGGGCACGCCTTATCTCGGCCTCGCGCTGAAGGACCTGGCCCTGGCCGACGCCGACCTGCTGGCCGATCGCCTGCTCAAGCGCGGCGAACCCGATCCCGAACAGGTGCGCCTCGCCGCGCCTCCGCTCGCCTCGACGCTGGACCCGAAGGACTACAACGGCCGCCTGCCGTGGACCACCTTCGTCGGCAACGTGGCCTGCGCCGACACCATGCCGGTGTTTCCGGACGGCCGCACGCGCACCTTCAAGCCCATGCAGGAAACGGCGGCGCTGCGCGACGAGAAGCTCGCGCCGCAGCGGCGCGAAGGCCTGCTCGGCGGCTGGCTGCCGGCGGTGCACAAGGTGTTCCCGCTGGGCGACGGGCGCTGGTACGACGTGCTGGTGTTCGCCGACGTCGACGCGGCCGACCGCTTCGTGGTGCAGACCTGGCACCGCACCGCGCTGATCGAGCATGGGCGCGTGAGCGAAGTGCATTACGGCTACAGCTATCCCTCGTATCCACCCACGCGGCAGCCGCCATCGGCGGAAGCTTTCTATCGCGCCCTGCTGCGCTTCCACGACGCCTGGCAGCAACAGCTTGCCGATGCCTGCGCCATGCGCACGCCGGATCCGAGCTGGGCCGACATGGCGCGCCATGCGTTTGCGCGCGAACTGGTGGTGCGGCCGGGCGGCAGCTATCCGAAGTACGGCGCGGTGGATCGCGACTACTACGGCAACGAGTACGACGGCTTCCAGGACACGTTCACCAGCTCGCTCTACGCGAACCTCGAATGGGGCCGCAACGCGCAGGCCGCGGCGGTGCTGGACGGCTATTTCACGGATTTCGTGCAGGCCGACGGCATGGTCAACATGCGCGGCGCGGAAACCGGCCAGTTCGGCCTGACGCTGTCGCTGCTGGCGCGCTATCTGCACTACACCGGCGACGCGGCGCTGCTGCGTAAGCACCAGGGCAAGATCGAAGCCACCGCGCGCATCCTGCTCGACCTGCACGATGCCAGCCTGCGCCTGCCGAACAACGACCCCGGCCATGGCCTGCTGCATGGCTGGAACGAGTCGGACGCCTGCCTGTTCCCCGAGCCGCAGCTGTGGTGGAAGCCTTACTACGCCAACAGTGCGCTGGCTTCGCGCGGCCTGCGCGATCTGGCGGCGGTGTGGGAGCGCATCGATGCCCATGGCAAGGCCTTGGCGGATCGCTGGCAGGAGCGTTCGCGCGTACTCGCCGCGCAGCTCGTGCGCAGCGTGCGCGCCAACGTCCGCCACGATCTGCATCCGCCCTATGTCGGCCCGCTGCCCGGCGCGAAGCTCACCTTCCGCCAGTCGCTGCTGCAGGAAAAGCCCAGCGAACAGCAATGGCCGCATCGCGCCTATGCCGAACTGCTGCAGGCGGACGTGCTGCCGGACGACCTCGCCCACCTGGTGATCGACTGCATGCGCGGCCACGGCGCCACCTCGATCGGCGTGGTGGCGAACGTGGCGCCGCCTTCGCCGGACGGACGCGACATCCTGGGCTTTATTTCCTACGGCTATGCGCAGCAGTTGCTGCGGCTGGGGCGGATCGACGAGTACCTGCTGTTCCTCTACGCGCACCGCTATCACGCGCATACGCCGGGCAGCTGGACCGCGGGCGAGGTGAGCGACCTGAGCGGCGGCATGCCGCTGTTCTGCATGCCGGCGCAGTTGACGATGCCGTTGCTGCTGCGGTGGATGGTGGTGTTCGAGGACAGCGAGGGCGAGGTCTTGCACCTGGCGCGCGCGGTGCCGCGGCGGTGGATGGGTGGAGATCAGGCCATCGAGATGCGCGGAGCGCCGACGCGGTGGGGGCGCGTGGATGTGCGTCTGCAGCCGGATGGCGGGCATGGCGTGACGGGGGAGGTCAGGCTGCCGGAACGTGCGCCCGGTGCCGTGTGGTTGAGTCTTCGGGCACCGGAAGGTAAGCGGCTGGGGAATGTGCGCGCCGAGGGAGCCGTGGTGAAGGAGCGGCGTGGGGAGAGCGTGCGATTGGATGGCAAGGCCACCGAAGTCGTGCAAATTTCCGCAACGTTTATCTGAGAAACCCTTCTCCCTTCGGGAGAAGGTGGCGGCAGCCGGATGAGGGTACGGGCGAAGCGATGCACTTCGCTCCCCCGACCCCTCACCCCGGCCCTCTCCCGGGAGTGGAGAGGGAGTACGTTGCGCTGCGCTGAAACCACTATGCGCAATTCCGCACGCCTCTTTCCCAAATACGACAAGACGCCCCGCGCATGTGACGGCAGGATGAAACCATGCGCATCGGGGGACGCGCCGCCAACCGCCACGCCGCGTCCACGCGCGGCCGCACGCACGGGGAGAGGGCATGCCGTCCGGCTGTAGCGATCACCGCAAGCGATTCCTGACGAAGGCTGCCGCCGCGGCGAAATTCCGCCACTCGCCGGCTGACTCGTTCTGGTGCCGTACCGGCTCGGTTGCCGATGCATTCGCCCGTTTCGATGCCAGCATTCGCTCCCATGACGACGACGGCCCGCACGCCGCTTCCCCTTCGAAACCCAGACCCCGGCCGGCGCCGGGCGTGGCAGCCGGGCGGCCTGGAGCGGCCGCCCGGCTGCGCACGCTTTCGGCGCACGGGCTTCGTCTCGAGGCCGTCGCGGCGCGACCGCTGAAGGAACTCCACGGGGAGCGCCACACCGTGTACCGCCAGCAATCCGACGCGCCCGGCCAGGGCTGAGCGCGTCACGCCCGCCTCGCGCGGGCCGCAGCAACGCAACGCACCCGGCCGGGCCGCCAGCCCGGCACGGCGTGCTGTTGCCCGACGAAACGCAATCGCCGCAGGGACGGCCGTTGCGCATGCCCCATCACTGGCACCACGAGGTATCCGCCCATGCATCCACGTTCCGCCTGTCGCCATCCACGCGCGCTCAGCCTCGCCGTCAAGCTCGCCATCGCCAGCACCGCGGTCGCCATGGCAGCACCTGGCTGGGCGCAGGACGCGCCGCCGCCCGACGCCGCCGATCCGCAGAAAGCCAAGAGCCTGGAAACCGTCACCGTCACCGGTTCGCGCATCCGCCGCGTCGACGTCGAAACCGCCAACCCGGTGGTGACGCTGGACCGCGCGCAGATCGCTGCCACCGGCAAGGCCACGCTCGGCGACCTGGTGCAGGAACTGCCGTCGATCGCCGGCAACGCCACCAATGCCAATACCAATAACGGCGGCGGCACCGGCGCGGCCACCATCTCGCTGCGCGGCATGGGCGACAAGCGCACGCTGATCCTGGTCAACGGCGTGCGGCTGGCCTACAACGACGTCAACAGCATCCCCGCCAACATGATCGACCGCGTGGAAGTGCTGAGCGACGGCGCCTCGGCCATCTACGGTTCGGATGCGATCGGCGGCGTGGTGAACTTCATCCTGCGCGAGCATTTCAGCGGCGTGCAGCTGTCGGGCGATTTCGCCCAGAGCAGCCGCGGCGACGGCACCCGCCGCAACTTCACGCTGACCGCAGGGCAAGGCAACGAGCGTGGCAGCGTCATCGCCGGATTAGGGCACCAGAGCCTGGATGCCGTATCGGCGCGCGACCGCTCGTTCTCGCGCGACGCGCTCAACCTCACCGGCGGCAAGGTGATCGTCAGCGGCTCCTCGGCGACGCCATACGGCGCGATCACCCTGCCCGGCGCGCAGGCCAGGGCCCTGGGCTGCACGTCGCGCGTGGCACTCAACGCCGGCGTCAGCGGCGCCACCACGCCCGGCGACTATCATTGCTACAGCGTCGCGGACAGCTACAACTACCAGGGCGACAACATCCTGCAGACGCCGCAGAAGCGCGACCAGTTCTTCGTGCTGGGCAAGTACAAGCTCAATGACAAGCTCGAAGCCTACGCCAACCTCTACTACACCAAGACCCAGTCCGAATCGCAGATCGCGCCGGTGCCGGTGTTCGCCAACGGCGACAACTTCATCGTGTCCAAGGACAACTACTACAACCCGTTCGGCGTGGACTTCGGCACCGACCGGGTGAGCGGCGCCAACAACGGCGACTTCAATACGCGCTTCACCACCCTGGGCTATCGCCGCTACAGCTACAACACCTACAACCTGCAGGTGACACCGGGCCTGCGCGGCGGCTTCGGCGACAGCAGCTGGCAATGGGATGCGGCATTCAACTACGGCAAGGTACGGCAGAAGTCGGTCAACTACGGCTTCCTCGATTACGCCGGCTTCCAGCAGGGCCTGGGGCCTTCGTATCTCGATGCGTCCAGCGGCAAGGTGACCTGCGGTACGCCAGGCAACCCGATCGCCGGCTGCACGCCGATCAATATCTTCAACGTCAACGACCCCACCACTATCGCGGCGCTGAAGAACATCCAGCGCAATCCGGTGACCACCACCGCGTATACGGTGAAGCAGTTCGAAGCGAACGCCAACGGCGGCCTGTTCGACCTGCCCGCCGGCACGGTGAACCTGGCCACCGGTTTCTCCTACCGCAAGGAGAGCACGTCCACGCGCACCGATCCGCTGGCGGTGGCCGACCTCAACGGCCTGTGCGGCGTGGTGGAGTTCTGCAGCTCGGTGCTCGCCGGCAGCTTCAACGTGAAGGAGGCCTACGCCGAAACGCTGATCCCGCTGCTGTCGGGCAAGCCCTGGGCGCAGGCGCTGAACCTCACCCTGGGTACGCGCTGGTCCGACTACAGCAGCGCCGGCCGCAGCACCAACAGCAAGCTGGCGGTGGAATGGCGGCCGATCGACAACCTGCTGCTGCGCGGCACGGTGTCCGAGGTGTTCCGCGCGCCGAACATCAGCGAGCTGTACGGCGGTATCGCGGGCGACGCGCCCACGGTGAACGACCCCTGCAACGGCTATACCGGCGGCCATCCGCAGGCCTGCGCCAGCGTGCCCACCGACGGCAGCTACCGGCAGGCGAATCCGGAAATCTCGGCCAAGACCTCCGGCTCGCTCGCCGCCGGTTACCAGCTGAAGCCGGAGCAAGGCAAATCCTTCGACTTCGGCGTGGTGTACGACCCGCAATGGGTGCCGGGGCTGTCACTGAGCGCGGACGTGTGGCGCATCAACCTCAACGACACCATCACCGCCATCTCGGCGCAGACGGTGCTGAACCAGTGCTATGCCAACCCGGCCAGCCCGTTCTGCAGCTTTATCCACCGCTTCGCCAGCGGCGCGATCAACTACGTGGCGGAGCCGACGGTGAACCTGGGCGCGCTGTCCACCAAGGGCGTCGACGGCAGCGTGGCGTATCGCTTCAACACCGAGCGCTACGGCCGCTTCAACCTGCGCCTGGATACCACCTACGTGGCGCGCTACGACGTCAATCCCGACCCGTCCGACGCCACCTCGGTGACCATCCACAACGCCGGCCGCTACACCTACGCCTATGGCAACTTCCCGCGCTGGCGCGGGCTGGCCACGCTGAACTGGGCGCAGGGTCCGTGGAGCGCGAGCTGGCGCCTGCGCTATGTCGGCCGCACCGAGGTAGGCAGCCCCGACGCGCGGCAGCAGCTGTCGGCCGACCTGACCGTACCGTCGGTGGTGCGCAAGGTCGGCGCGTACGCCTACCACAGCGTGCAGCTGGGCTACGAAGTGAAGGGCTGGCGCACGCGCTTCGACATCGGCGTGGACAACCTGGCCGACAAGCAGCCGCCCCTGCTGTACCAGAACAACGTGAACAACTCGAACACCGACGTAGCCACTTACGACGTGATGGGCCGCTATTACTGGGCCCGGGCGACGCTGACGTTTTGATCGAGTGAAATGAGGCGGGCCAAGGGCTGGCGCGCGGTGCCGCGCCGGCCCTGCTGCAACGCAACAGCGCCCTGCCGGGTGACCCGCTAGACTTATGGACTGTGTTGACACCCCGACCCCCCGGTCGGGGTTTTGACTTTAGAGGCATGCGCACGCCGCCCCGCGGCCGCCGTACCGACCACCGCATCGCCAACCGCGCCACCCCACCGTGGAGTCACCGTTCCAATGATTTTCGAAACCATCGCCAAAACGGGTCACGAAGAAGTCGTCTTCTGCCACAACAAGGACGCCGGCCTGAAGGCCATCATCGCGATCCACAACACGGTGCTGGGCCCGGCCCTCGGCGGCCTGCGCATGTGGCCGTACAAGACCGAGCAGGACGCGGTCAACGACGTGCTGCGCCTGTCGCGCGGCATGACCTACAAGAACGCCGTGGCCGGCCTGAACCTGGGCGGCGGCAAGGCGGTGATCATCGGCGATCCGTCCAAGGACAAGTCCGAAGCGCTGTTCCGCGCCTTCGGCCGCTTCGTCAACTCGCTCAACGGCCGCTACATCACCGCCGAAGACGTCGGCATCGACGTCAACGACATGGAATACGTGTTCCGTGAAACCGAATACGTGACCGGCGTGCACCAGGTGCACGGCGGCTCGGGCGATCCCTCGCCGTTCACCGCGTTCGGCACCCTGCAGGGCCTGATGGCCGCGCTGCAGGTCAAGCACGGCAACGAGGACGTGGGCAAGTACAGCTACGCCGTGCAGGGCTGCGGCCACGTGGGCAGCGAGTTCATCAAGCTGCTGCGCGAGCAGGGGGCGAAGGTGTTCGTCACCGACATCAACAAGGATGCGGTGCAGCGCTGCGTGGATGAGCTGGGTTGCGAGGCCGTGGGCCTGGACGAAATCTACGACGTCGACGCCGACGTGTATTCGCCGTGCGCGCTGGGTGGCACACTCAATGAGCAGACGATTGATCGCATCAAGGCGAAGATCATCTGCGGTGCGGCCAACAACCAGCTGGCTACCGATTCGATCGGTGATGAGCTGACGCGCCGCGGGGTGCTGTATGCGCCGGATTATGCGGTGAACGCGGGTGGCGTGATGAATGTGTCGCTGGAGATCGACGGGTATAACCGTGAGCGGGCGATGCGCATGATGCGTACCATTTATTACAACCTGGGTCGGATTTTCGAGATTTCGAAGACTGAGGGTGTGCCGACGTATAAGGCGGCTGATCGCCTGGCGGAGGAGCGGATTTCCTCGATCGGGAAGATCAAGTTGCCGCATATGGGTAATGGTGCGCCGCGGTTTGCGGGGCGTATGCGCGGGCAGTAAGCGGCGCGCTTTGGTGTTTGGGAACGCCTCCCGTTTGGGGGGCGTTTTTTTTGCTCGTCATTCCGGTGTAGGCCGGGATCCAGTAGCGACTAGGTGCGGTGGTCGCGACTTGGCCGCTTATGCAGCGGGCATTCCGGACGCCTGCCGGCGCCCGGGTCACTTTCTCTTTGCTGGCCCAAAGAGAAAGTAACCAAAGAGAGAATGGCCTGAGAGCAACGGCTCGCGACGCGACTAGAAGGAGCGGTGGGCGGCTGCGGTAACCTGATTAACCTGGGTCTACACGAAACGGCAGTGCGTTTACGTAGCGGGTGCTTCAACGTGCCGTGGCCGAGAGGATGTTCAAGAATTGAGGCCGCTTGAGCGGTGCGTTTTGCCTCAACTTCTCAGGTCGAACCCTTCTCCCTCCGGGAGAAGGTGCCGGCAGGCGGATGAGGGTGCGGGCGGAGCGGGACGCACCACGCTGCCCGTACCCTCCCCCCTCTCCCGGAGGGGGAGGGGCTTTCCGTATCCTTGTGGGGTGACCCTGGCCCCATCCTCCATCGCCGACACCTGGCGCCGCATCCGCGGCTCCGACCGTTTCGCCGAATGCCTGCGTGTGCTGCTCGGCCTTGGCGGCGTGGTGCTGTACTGCCTGGCGGATGGCCATTTCGCCGACGCCATCCCCGCCCTGCTCGGCGTGATCGCCTGCGCGCTGGCCGAAACGGAAGACCATTGGCGCAGCCGCCTGGCCACCCTGCTGGTGACGCTGGCCTGCTATGCCGTCGCCGCCAGCTCGGTGCAGCTGCTGCTGCCGCATCCGGTGCTGTTTGCGCTGGGCCTGCCGCTGGCGACGTTCGCGCTGGTGATGCTGGGCGCGGCCAGCCATCGCTACGCGACCATCGCCGGCTCCGCCCTGCTGCTGTCGGTGTACACCATGATCGCGGCCGATGCCGGCGCGCATCCCGGCTCGCTGCGCGAACCGGCGCTGCTGCTGGCCGGCGCGGCGTGGTACGGCCTGCTCTCGCTGCTGTGGAGCGCGCTGTCGCCGCAGCAGGCGGTGCGCCATGCACTGGCGCGCACCTTCGATGCGCTGGCCGGCTATCTCGAAGGCAAGGCGGCGCTGTTCGCGCCGCTGCCGGGCGTGGATCGCGAGGCCCTGCAGCAGGAGCTCGCCATGCGCAACGAGAAAGTGGTGCAGGCGCTCAACGAGACGCGGCTGATCCTGATCGACCGCATCGGCCCGCGCCGGCCCAGCGGCCCCACTGCGAAACGCCTGCGCCTGTACTTCGCCGCGCAGGACATCCACGAGCGCGTCAGCTCCTCGCACTACCCGTACGACGCGCTGGCCGAAGCGTTCTTCCACAGCGACGTGCTGTTCCGCTGCGAACACCTGCTGCGCCGCCACGCCGGCCTGTGCCGCCAGCGCGCGCGGACGCTGCGCCTGCGCACGCCGCTGCAGGTCGACGACGGCGCGCGCGCCGCGCTGGACGACGTGCGCGATGCGATCGAGGCGCTGCATGCCCAGGCCACGCCGCCGGATGCGCACCTGCTGCGTTCGCTCGATGCGCTGCTGCGCAATATGGATGCGATCCAGTCCCTGCTCGAACGCGAGCAGCCGGCGAGCGGCCCGGTGCCCGGCGAGGAAAGCGCCCTGCAGGACCCCGGCCCCGGCAACCTGGCCGAGGCGTGGGAGCGCATCCGCATCCAGTTCACGCCGCGCTCGTTCCGCTTCCGCCATGCGCTGCGCCTGGCCTTGGCGCTGCTGGCCGGCTATGCGGTGCTGCGCGTGGTGCATCCGCAGAACGGCTACTGGATCCTGCTGACCACCTTGCTGGTGTGCCAGCCCAGCTACGGCGCCACGCGGCGGCGCCTGCTGCAGCGGACCACCGGCACGCTGGCGGGGCTGGTGGCTGGCTGGGCGGCGCTGCGGCTGCTGCCGTTCGGGCCGGCGCAGGTGCCGCTGCTGATCGTGGCCGGCGTGTTGTTCTTCGCCGCGCGCCAGCGGCGCTACACGCTGGCCACCGCGGCGATCACGCTGTTCGTGGTGCTGTGCTTCAACCAGGTGGGCAATGGCTACGAAGTGATGTGGCCGCGCATGGTCGACACCTTGATCGGCGTGGCGATCGCCGCGCTGGCCATCCACCTGGTGCTGCCCGACTGGCAGGGGCGGCGACTGGACCAGGTGATGGCCGACACGCTGCGCTGCGATGCGCGTTATCTGGCCAGCATCCTGGCGCAGTACGCCGACGGCCGGCGCGACGACCTGCCCTACCGCATCGCGCGGCGCGACGCCCACAACGCCGATGCCAACCTCAGCGGCGTGCTCTCCAACATGCTGCGCGAACCGGGCCGGCACCGGCGCGGCGGCGAATCCCTGCTGCGCTTCCTGGGCGCGGCGCACGTGCTGCTCAGCCAGCTTTCGGCACTCGGCGCCAACCGGCAGGCGCTGGCCGCGGGGCATGCGCGCGAGGCCGTGCAGTCCTGCGGCGCGCAGACCGTGGAAGCGCTGGAGCAGCTGGCCGAATCCGTGGAGACGAACGAACCTGCGCCGCTGCTGCTGACCATGCCCGCGTATGCCGGCGGCGACGAGACCGCCCGCCTGGTGCTGGGCCAGCTCGCCCTGATCCTGGCCCAGCGCGAGCGCCTGGCCGAGCTGGCGCTGGAAGTGCGGGACAGCTAGCCGCCTCTGGTAGCATGCCGCCGGCCCGCGCACCGCGCGGGCGCATAGTCGCGGAGGTGGCGAGCCCCGCCTGCTTCGTGGAGTGCCGACCGGCCGCATGCGCAAACTCACTTCCTTCCTGCTGCTCGCCGTCGGCGTGCTGTATCCCTTCCTGGTATATGCCGGCATGCGATACGTGCCGCCGCAGATCTTTGCGCTGGCGCTGGGCGCCGCCTGGCTGCTGCGTGCGCCGGCGCTGTGGAACCAGCCGGGCGGCCGCTGGATGCTGGGCGCGGCGCTGGCCTATTGCGCGCTGCTGGCGCTCAGCGGCGAATCGCAGCTGCTGCGCTGGTATCCCACCCTGGTCTGCGCGCTGCTGCTGCTCGCCTTCGGGCTGACCCTGCGCTACGGGCCGCCGATGATCGAACGCATCGCCCGCGTGCAGGACCCGCAGCTGCCCGCCGCCGCCGTGCCGTACACGCGCAAGGTGACCTGGCTGTGGATGGGCTTCTTCGCCGCCAATGCGCTGGCCTCGGCCGCGCTTACGCTGTGGGCGCCGCTGCGCTGGTGGACGCTGTACAACGGGCTGATCGCCTACCTGGCCATGGGCGCGCTGTTCGCCGGCGAATGGCTGGTGCGGCGGCGCGTATTGCGGCAGGCGGCGTGATCGCCGCGCGCCGCTTCGCTATCGTTGCCGCTGCGCTTATCGAGGACAGCCACGCATGACCGACACCATCCTGGTCACCGGTTCCAGCCGCGGCATCGGCCGCGCCATCGCCCTGCGCCTGGCGCAGGCGGGCTACGAGCTGGTGCTGCATTGCCGCTCGCGGCGCGACGAGGCCGAGGCGGTGCAGGCATCGATCCAGGCGCTGGGCCGGCAGGCGCGCGTGCTGCAGTTCGATATCGCCGACCGCGCCGCCTGCGCCGCCGCGCTGGAAGCGGATGTCGCCGCGCATGGCACGTACTACGGCGTGGTGTGCAATGCGGGGCTGACCCGCGACGGCGCGTTTCCCGCGCTCAGCGAGGAAGACTGGGACCAGGTGCTGCGCACCAACCTCGACGGCTTCTACAACGTGCTGCATCCGCTGGTGATGCCGATGATCCGCCGCCGCGCGCCGGGGCGCATCGTGTGCATCACCTCGGTGTCCGGCCTGATCGGCAACCGCGGGCAGGTGAATTACAGCGCATCCAAGGCCGGCGTGATCGGCGCGGCGAAGGCGCTCGCGCTGGAGCTGGCGAAGCGCAGGATCACCGTCAACTGCGTGGCGCCGGGCTTGATCGATACCGATATGGTCGATGCCGGACTGCCGCTGGAAGAGATTCTCGCGGCGATCCCGATGCAGCGGATGGGTACGCCGGAGGAAGTGGCCGGTGCGGTGCAGTTTCTGATGAGTCCGGAGGCGGGCTACATCACGCGGCAGGTGCTCGCGGTCAACGGCGGCTTGTGCTGACATCTTCTGGATAGAACGAAAGAGCCATCATGCCATCGCCCTTCCCCGTACCTGACCTGCAGCTCTCTCCCATCGTCGCCGGCCTGTGGCGGCTCACCAGCTGGAAGCTCGACGTGCAGGCGCGCGTGCGCTGGATCGAGCAGGCGCTGGAGCTGGGCATCACCTCGTTCGATCACGCCGACATCTATGGCGACTACGAAGAGGAAGCCACCTTCGGTGCGGCGCTGAAGGCCGCACCGGCTTTGCGCCGGCGCATGCAGCTGGTGACCAAGTGCGGCATCCGCCTGCGTTCGGCCAAGCGGCCGTATCCGATCAACTACTACGACACCACGCCGGCCTACGTGCGCGCGCAGGTGGAGCGCTCGCTGCAGTGCCTGCATGCCGATCAGCTGGACCTGGTGCTGATCCACCGCCCCGATTACCTGATGGATGCGGAGGAACTGGCCGACACCTTTGCCACGCTCACCCGCGAAGGCAAGGTGCGCCACTGGGGCGTGTCCAACCACAGCGCCAGCCAGTTCGCGCTGTTGCACCGGCACGTGCCCTTGCTTACCAACCAGCTCGAACTGTCGCCGCTGCATCTGGATGCGCTCGACGACGGCACGCTCGACCAGGCCCAGCAGCTGGGCCTGCGGCCGATGATCTGGTCGCCGCTGGGCGGCGGCCGGCTGTTCACCGGCACCGATGAACAGGCCGTGCGCGTGCGCGCCTGCATGGAGGCGATCGCCGCGCGGCTGCGGATCAGCCTGGCCACGCTGGCCTTCGCCTGGGTGCTGCGCCATCCCTCGCGGCCCTGTCCGGTCACCAGCAGCGGCCGCATCGAAGGCCTGCGCGAAGCGGTAGCCGCACTGGAAGTGCGGCTGAGCAACGAGGATTGGTATGCGATCTGGACCGCCAGCCAAGGGCACCCGGTGCCCTGAGCCTGCTACGCCGGCTGCCGCTGCGCGTGCCCGTAGCGCACCGGGAAGCGGTGCATCGCGCGCTCCAGCTGCGCAAAGAATTCCTGCAGCTGGATCTGCGTGACCAGGAACAGCAGGCCGCGGCCGGCGTGCCAGGTGTCGTACAGGGTCTGGCCGTCGCGCGCGGGATCGACCAGGGCCACCGTCACGGCGGTGAGGTCTTCCTGCACCGGCCGCTGCAGATGCAGGCCGATGCGGTCGCTGACGCTGCACAGATGCAGTTCGGTCAGCTCGCCTTCCAGCAGCGGCGGCAGTTTCAGGCACCAGGCCTGCAGATCCACCGCGGACAGCAAGGTGCCGTGCGCGTGCAGCGCGCGCTCCTGCGCTTCGCAGCGGGCGTCGACCAGCAGTTGATTGCGGCACCAGGCGTCGGCGGCGGACGGCTGTTCCCGGCGCAGCACGCGCAGGCGCAGCCCGCCCAGCTCGATGCTCACCGATGCGCCGCGTGTCCAGACTCCCCTGCGCAGCCGCCGGCGCGCCCAAGCGCTCAAGCCCCCGAGCAATGCCGGGAGCGCGAGAAAACCTCTCACATCCATAGTCCCTGAGGTGCCCCCACCCACTTATTCTGCATAACTGTGATCCACCTCACGGACAGAAGCAATCGGACTTATTCCAGCCCGATGCCGCCCCGACGGCGTCGTGGTGCGCTGCGCCATAGGCCGGCACCGCTCCTGCGTTAGCATTTCCGGCTCCCCCGCCTCTGCCGGAAGCTTCCGATGCGTCCATTTTCCCTCGGTGAAGAGCTCGACCTGTTGCGCGAAAGCGTGCACGCCTTCGCGGAAAAGGAGATTGCTCCCCGCGCAACCCAGCTCGACCACGACAACGTCTTTCCGGCCGACCTCTGGCGCAAGTTCGGCGAGATGGGCCTGCTCGGCATGACGGTTCCGGAGACCTACGGCGGTACCGGCCTGGGCTACCTCGCGCACATGGTGGCGATGGAAGAGATCTCGCGCGCTTCCGGCTCGGTGGGTCTGTCCTACGGCGCGCATTCCAACCTGTGCGTGCAGAACCTGTTCCACAACGGCAACGAGGAACAGCGCCGCAAGTACATCCCCAAGCTGTGCTCGGGCGAATACGTGGGCGCGCTGGCCATGAGCGAGCCCGGCGCCGGTTCCGACGTGGTCGGCTCGATGAGCTGCAAGGCCGAGCTGCGCGGCGACGTGTGGGTCGCCAACGGCTCCAAGATGTGGATCACCAACGGTCCCGACGCCGACGTGCTGCTGGTCTACATGCGCACCGCGCCGCGTCCGGCCGGCAGCCGCTGCATGACCGCCTTCATCGTCGAAAAAG
Organism: Dyella sp. SG562; assembly: GCF_011759495.1. NCBI lineage: Bacteria > Pseudomonadati > Pseudomonadota > Gammaproteobacteria > Lysobacterales > Rhodanobacteraceae > Dyella > Dyella sp. SG562. The sequence continues at coordinate 134,929 of NZ_JAAOYS010000003.1, read as the reverse complement.
GCATGAAGGGTTTCAGCACCGCGCAGAAGCTGGACAAGCTGGGCATGCGCGGCTCCAACACCTGCGAACTGGTGTTCGAGGACTGCGAGATCCCCGCCGAAAATATCGTGGGCGAAGTCAACGAAGGCGTGCGCGTGCTGATGAGCGGTCTGGACACCGAGCGCCTGGTGCTCTCGGGCGGCCCGCTCGGCCTGATGCAGGCGGCGATGGACCTGGTGCTGCCGTATGTGCGCGAGCGCAAGCAGTTCAATGCGCCGATCGGCACCTTCGGCATGATGCAGGCCAAGGTCGCCGACATGTACACCGCGCTGCAGTCCTCGCGCGGTTTCGCCTACATGGTGGCGCAGGAATTCGACCACGGCAGCAAGTCGCGCATCGACCCGGCCGCCTGCCTGCTCAACGCCTCGCAGAACGCGGTGAAGGTGGCGCTGGAAGCGATCCAGGCGCTGGGCGGCAACGGCTACATCAACGAGTTCCCGGCCGGCCGCCTGCTGCGCGATGCCAAGCTGTACGAGATCGGCGCCGGCACCAACGAGATCCGCCGCATGCTGATCGGCCGCGAGCTGTTCCACGGCAAGTCCTGAGCCGCCGGCGGAGCGCGCGCTGGCGCCGCGCTCGCCTACCAGCGGTACTGATACGCCAGGGTGGCCATGCTCGACTGGTCGCGCTGGCCGAAGTACTGGTCGTAGCCCAGCAGCAGCGCGCCGCGCGGCGAGAAGCGCCAGTCCAGTTCCAGCCCGGCCAGGCCCGCATAGCGCGCCAGCCCGATGCCGCCGAGCGGCGCCCATTGATTGAGCCCGGTGAAGCTGGCGTCGAACACGTCGCCGCGCGTGGCGAACGACTGCTGCCAGGACAGCCGCGCTTTCAGATCCAGCCGGCCCAGGCTGGGCACCAGCCAGCTGCGCGCCGCGCGCAGGCCTGCGCCGGCCTGCCAGCGTTCGATGGTCTGGCCCGGCGACTTCAGGCCGAAGCCGTAGCCGCCCAGTTCGTTGAAGCCGTCGCGCTGGATGCGCGTGTATTGCACGTCCACATAAGGCGTGACGCGCAGGCCGGCGGCATCGAAGCGGTAGCCGCTTTCGCCGTAGGCCACGCCGTAGCGGCCGCGCGTATCGCTGGCCACCGCGGTGGTGGCGTCGCCGAGCTGCAGTTGGCGGCGCATGTTTTCCTGGTAGCCGCCGATGCCGAGGCGGCCCATCGCATACCAGGAATCGCGCATGACGCCGGCATACAGGCTGCCCTCGACCGCGCGGCTGCGGCCCTGGTCGGCGCTTTCGGCCAGGCGGCCCAGGCCCTGCATCTGCGCCACCGCGAAACCGGCGAACCCATTGGGGCCGAGGCGGCGGTCCTGGCCGACCATCCAGCCGCTCAGGTCCATGCCGACGCTGCCGTAGCCGGCGCGCGCCATCGAGCCCTGGTAGCCAAGGTTCTGCGCCCAGCCGCCGGCCTGCGGCGCCTGCGCGAGTTCGTCGAAGCGGTCGGAGAACGCGCGCGTGCTGGCGTCGATCGCCTGCAAGGTCATCGCCGCACTCGCCGCATGCAGCTGGCCGGACAGGCTTTCCAGCGACTGCTGCGCGGAGCCCAGGTTCGGCGACTGCTGCAGCAGCGCGGCGCCCTGGATAAAGCCGGACGCCGCCGCCTGCCCGCCCGCGCCGTTCTGCGCGAGCTGCGTATTGAGCTGCTGGAAGGCGCCGTCCACGCGCTGCGCCGCGCCCATCGAGGCGGCGGTGTAGCTCATGCCCTGCACCGCCGTCACCTGCACCTGGGTGACGTTGAGCCAGGCGCTGGTGGCGTCGTAATTGATCGACGCATTGAGGAACACATTGGACGCGGTGTTGACCGCCGAGAACGTGCCGGTGAGCCCGCCGTTCGCCACCAGCACATTGGTATGCGCATTGGCGACATAGCCCGAGCCCGCGCCGATCACGTAGAGATCGCCGCCGCCCAGCGTGGCGCTGCCGCCGGTGCGCAGCGCCGAGCCCAGTTCCAGCGCGAGCCGGCCGCCGCTCATCTGCTGATAGCTGCCGGCCACGTTGACGTCGCCGCCGCGCACGGTGAGCACGCCGGCATTGGCCACGTTGCCGCCGATGCCGTGCGTGTCGGTGAGCGTGCCCTGCGCGCTGATCGCCACGCCGGAAGCCAGCGACTTCGCCGACAGCACGCCACCCTGCACCTGGGTCAGGCCCGTGTAAGTGGACGGCTGGGTCAGCAGCAAGGTACCGGTGCCCTGCTTGATCAGGCCGCCGGCGCCGGAGATCGGGTTGTTCCAGCTGGAGCTGCCGGTGAAGTTCACCGTGACGTCGCCCCAGTCGAACTTCGCCGGACCGTTCACCGCCTTGCCCACGTCGAGCATGCCGTAGCCGAAGGTGGTGTCCGGCCCGGGCGTGCCGAGATCCGCCGCGGTGCCGAGCAGGGTCTGGCGCACCAGGTCGTTGCTGAAATACGGATAGGCCTGCCACACCAGGGCCGCCGCACCCGACACCTGCGGCGCCGCGAACGAGGTGCCGGTGATGATGTAGTAGCTGGTGCTGGCGGCGGTGTCGTCCTTGCCGGTGACGATGAGGTTGCCCGGCGCGGCCAGGCAGTAGTTCATGGCGATGCCGCAGGCGTTCGAATAGCTGGCCAGCTTGGTGGGGTTGTTGCTGTCCACCGCCACCACCGTCAGCCAGCCGCGGGTGAGGTCGGGCGCGCGCGCCGGCAGCGCCGCCACGTCGCTCGGGTTGGCTTTGGAATCGTTGCCCGCGGCGAACACCACCAGGCCGCCCCAGCTGTTGACGAAGCGGTTGTAGGCGTCGTGGAAGCTCTGCGTGGTGGCGGTGGCGGTGGCGTCCCAGTACAGGCCGCCCCAGGAGTTGTTCATCACCTTCACGCCGTTGGCGATCAGGTCGTCGTTGATCGCGCCCAGCGGGTCGGCGGTGGTGACGCGGTTGCCCTGGCCGGAGCCGTCGTCGGTCGGCGCCTTGTCGGCGATAATGCGCGCCGACACGATGTCCGCCCCCGGCGCGATGCCTCCGACGAACTGCCCCACCGGCTTGCCCGCGGCCACCTGCGACACCCAGGTGCCGTGGCCGACCACGTCGTCGATGCTGGTGTTGTTGACGCTGGGGTCGACGTAGATCAGGTCCGCCAGCACGCGCCCGGCCAGCGCCGGGTGGTTGCGCATGACGCCGCTGTCGACCACGCCGATGGTGACGCCCTGGCCGGTATAGCCCTGCGCGTGCGCCGCATTGGTGTCGGTCAGCGTGAGCTGCGCGTCGATCGGCGGCTGCGGGCTGGACGGCTGCGAGGGGGTCGAGGGCGTGCTTGGCGGCGTGCTCGGCGAGACGCGGACATTGCCGCTGCCGCCGCCTCCGCCGCAGGCGCTCAAGCCCAATGCCACGACGACGGCCAGGCACACTTCGCGCTGGCGCGGATAACCGTTCCCCATACCCATGATCTTGATCCCCAGGCTTTGACGACCCATGTCAGAGCCGGCGCGGCTTGCCCGCGGCCGGCGATTCCTGCGGCTAATGTTGGCACAAAGCCGGCGCAACGAATTGCGAAGGAATAATGACGGAGGTCGCATGCAAACCCTTGGCACGGCAACGGTTTGCCGACAGTGGTAGGCGGCTGCGATAATCCGGCGATCGCTACACACCCTACGGGCATCCCCTGCCCACCCAGTCCTTGCGGAGATCTCCATGTCGGACGTCAGTGTTGTCATCGCGGGCGCCAAGCGCACCGCCATCGGCTCTTTCCTCGGCCAGTTCACCGGCGTGCCCACCCCCACGCTGGGCGCCACCGCCATCAAGGCCGCACTGGAGCAGGCCGGCATCGCCGCACAGGACGTCAATGAAGTGCTGATGGGCTGCGTGCTGCCCGCCAACCTCGGCCAGGCCCCGGCCCGCCAGGCGGCGCTCAAGGCCGGCCTGCCCACCGCCGTCGGCTGCACCACCGTCAACAAGGTGTGCGGTTCGGGCATGAAGGCCATCATGCTCGGCCACGACCTGATCAAGGCCGGCTCGTCCGCCGTGGTGGTGGCCGGCGGCATGGAGTCGATGACCAATGCGCCGCACATGGTCAACGCGCGCACCGGCATCCGCTACGGCGACGGCCAGCTGGTCGACCACATGGCCTGGGACGGCCTGACCAATCCGTACGACGGCAAGGCCATGGGCGTGTTCGGCGAGCTGTGCGCCGACAAGTACCACTTCACCCGCGAGGAGCAGGACGCCTTCGCCATCGAGTCGGTCAAGCGCGCGCAGGCCGCGCAGCAGAACGGCGCCTTCGCCGGCGAGATCGTCCCGGTCACCGTGGCCGGCCGCAAGGGCGACGTGGTGGTCGACACCGACGAGCAGCCGGGCCGCTCGGACATCGCCAAGGTGCCGGCCCTCAAGCCCGCCTTCCGCAAGGAGAACGGCACCATCACGGCCGCCAGCTCCTCCAGCATTTCCGACGGCGCCGCCGCCGTGGTGCTGCTCTCGGCCGACGACGCCAAGGCCCGCGGCATCCAGCCGCTGGCGCGCATCGTGGCGCACGCCACCCATTCGCAGGAACCCGAATGGTTCACCACCGCCCCGGTCAGCGCCATGCAGAAGGTGCTGGAAAAGGCCGGCTGGAAGGTCGCGGACGTGGACCTGTTCGAGGTCAACGAAGCCTTCGCCGTGGTGGCCATGGCGCCGATGCGCGAGCTGGGCATCCCGCACGACAAGCTCAATGTCAACGGCGGCGCCTGCGCGCTCGGCCATCCGATCGGCGCCAGCGGCACCCGCCTGGTGGTGACCCTGCTCAACGCGCTGAAGACCCGCGGCCTGAAGCGCGGCATCGCCTCGCTGTGCATCGGCGGCGGCGAAGCCACCGCCATCGCGGTCGAACTGCTCTAAAGCAGAACAGGCATGGCCCGGCCGGTACCCCCATGAAAGGGGGATAACCGGCTATGGCCTTGTTAAATAAAGATGTGGCGCAAATTCCGCGAAAGCGCTATTAATACGCCCGCCAAACGGCATTCCACGGCAAAGGAGATTCAACAATGAAGTTCACGCGTACCCTACTCGCCTCCGCGCTCGTCGCGCTGCTGGCGGCTTGCAGCAACGGCGCGCAGGATTCCGCGCAGGACGCCCAGAAGTCGGCTGACCAGGCTCAGCAGTCGGCTGACCAGGCTCAGAAGGCTGCCGAGGCTCCGGCTGCCGCCGCGACCGCCGCCGCTCCGGCTGCTGCTCCGGCTTCGACCGCTGCTGCCCCGGCTGCTGCCGGCACCGCTCCGGCCGCCGCCATGGAGCAGGCTGCCGACGCCGCTTCCAAGGCCGCCGACGCTGCCAAGGACGCTGCCGGCGCCGCCAAGGACGCTGCGGACAAGGCGAAGGACGCCGCCAAGGGTCAGTAATCCCTTAGCGATCTGCTTCAAGGAAAACCGGTCGCGCGAGCGGCCGGTTTTTTTTCGTCCGCGAGAAATAGCGCGGCGCCGCGCGAGGAAATGCGGCGGTGCGTTTCGGCCCCGGCGCGCCGGCCGCTATCATCCGGCCTTTCCCTTCGAACGCGCCCTCGCCTCATGAGTGTCCTTACCTCGCAGCTCGATACCCGCTCGCCCGAATTCCAGGCCGGCAGCGCCAACCTGCGCGCGCTGGTGGACGACCTGCACCACCAGCTGGCCGTCAGCGCGGAAGGCGGCGGCGACAAGGCGCGCGAGAAGCACACCGCGCGCGGCAAGCTGCTGCCGCGCGAACGCATCCGCGCCCTGCTCGATCCCGGCTCGCCCTTTCTCGAACTCTCGCCGCTGGCCGCGCACGGCATGTACGACGATGCCGCGCCGGCCGCCGGCATCATCACCGGCATCGGCCGCGTGCACGGCATCGAGGTGGTGGTGGTCGCCAACGACGCCACCGTCAAGGGCGGCACGTATTTCCCGATGACCGTGAAGAAGCACCTTCGCGCGCAGGAAGTGGCGCTGGAAAACCGCCTGCCCTGCGTCTACCTGGTCGATTCCGGCGGCGCCTTCCTGCCGCTGCAGGACGAAGTGTTTCCGGACCGGGAACACTTCGGCCGCATCTTCTACAACCAGGCGCGCATGTCGGGCTTGGGGATTCCGCAGATCGCCGTGGTGATGGGCTCCTGCACCGCCGGCGGCGCCTACGTGCCGGCGATGAGCGACGAGACCATCATCGTGCGCGAGCAGGGCACCATCTTCCTGGGCGGCCCGCCGCTGGTGAAGGCCGCCACCGGTGAGGTGGTGGACGCCGAGGCGCTGGGCGGTGCGGACGTCCATACGTCTGTCTCCGGCGTGGCCGACCACTTCGCCGAGAACGACGCCCACGCGCTGTCGATCGCCCGCGACATCGTGGCCAGCCTCAATCGCCGGAAGGACATCCCGCTGGCGCTGCGCCCGCCGGCCGAGCCGCGCTACCCCGCCGAGGAGCTGTACGGCGTGATCCCGCAGGACACGCGCCGCCCGTTCGATATCCGCGAGGTGATCGCACGCATCGTCGACGGCTCCGAATTCCACGAATTCAAGGCGCGCTACGGCAAGACCCTGGTCTGCGGCTTCGCCCACATCCACGGCTACCCCGTGGGCATCGTCGCCAACAACGGCATCCTGTTCGCCGAGAGCGCGCTCAAGGGCGCGCACTTCATCGAGCTGTGCAACCAGCGCAACGTGCCGCTGGTGTTCCTGCAGAACATCACCGGCTTCATGGTCGGCAAGAAGTACGAGAACGCCGGCATCGCCAAGGACGGCGCCAAGATGGTCACCGCCGTGGCCTGCTCGCACGTGCCGAAGTTCACCGTGGTGATCGGCGGCAGCTTCGGCGCCGGCAACTACGCCATGTGCGGCCGCGCCTACGGCGCGCGCTTCCTGTGGATGTGGCCGAACGCGCGCATCAGCGTGATGGGCGGCGAGCAGGCCTCCTCGGTGCTGGCCACCGTGCGCCGCGACGGCCTGGAAGCGGCCGGCAAGAGCTGGAGCGCCGAGGACGAGGAAGCCTTCAAGGCGCCGATCCGCGAGCAGTACGAGCGCCAGGGCCACCCCTACTACGCCAGCGCGCGCATGTGGGACGACGGCATCATCGACCCGGCCGACACCCGCCGCGTGCTGGGCCTGGCCATCTCCGCCTCGCTCAATGCGCCGATCGAGCCGCAGCGCTACGGCGTGTTCCGTATGTAGCCGAAACGCGGCATGCTCTTTCGACAGGGGGACGGAACGTGCACGCAGAACGCATAGCAGCCATCGCGCCGGACGGCGCGATGGGCCGGCCCCAGGGAGAGGACCGGCACCACAGCAGGGAACCGCATGATCCACGGCATCTTTGAACGGCTGGGCCTGGCGCCCGACGCCGACGAGCAGGCGATCAGGCGCGCCTACGCGCAGCTGTTGAAGCAGCACCGGCCGGACGAGGACCCGGCCGGCTTCCAGCGCCTGCACGATGCCTACCAGCAGGCGCTGCAGTGGTGCCGCAACCGCGTCGCCATGCCCGCGCCCGCCGCGCCTGCGCCAGCTCCCGCCGAGCGCTCCCCGCGCCCGCAGCCAGTCCCGCACGCGCCTCCCGCCACGGCGATGGAACGCCACGACGCGATCCAGGTCGACCCCGACGACTTCCTGCGCGAACTCTCGCTGATCGCCGTCCAGGGCGACGCCGCCGCGCTGCGCGGCTGGCTGGAGCACCACCCCGGCCTGTGGTCGCTGCGGCTCAAGCAGCAGCTCGGCGACGCCGTGCTGCGGCAGCTGCGCCACAACCCCATGCCGATGCCGGCGACCTGCATCGATACGCTGCTGGACTACTTCGAACTGGACCAGGTCGCCCGCGGCGCCGATGGCCCCCTGCTTTTCTACCTGCGCGAAACCTGCCACCAGCGCTACGTGCCGATCGGCCGCTATCTCGCCCAGCACCCGGAACAGCCGCGGCTCGGCGCACGCTTCGAACCGGAAAGTTTCCTGGCGCGCCTGCAGGAGCTGTGCACGGCCGGCGACCCGGCCGACCTGTGGGCCTGGCTCAGCCTGCGCAACATGGCCTGGTCGCTGGCGGAAGAACAGCAGGCCGGCCGCGCCGCGCTGGACTGGCTGCGCGCCGAACCGCGGCCGATGCCGCGCATGTGCTACGAGCAGCTCGCCGAATTCTTCGCATGGACGGACGCGGCGCTGGGCGGCGACGCGCAGGCCACGCAGTCGGCGGTGGCCGAACGCCACCTGGCCTGGCTGATGGCGCCGGCCCGCGTGAACCTGCTGGCGCGCGCGGTGGAAGACCCGCAGCAGCGCTATATCGACGTGGCCCGCACGCGGCGCCTGCGCGACCAGCTTGCGCGCCCCTTCAGCTGGCCGCGCATCCTGCTGCTCGCGCTGTCGCTGTCGCTGCCGCGCGAACTGGGCGATTTCATTTTCCGGCTGCGCGCCGCGGTCGGCCTGCATGGCCGCCACGTGCGCCTGCTCGGCCGCTACTTCGACCACCGCTCGCTGTATTTCTGGAGCGAAGCCGGCGCGCCGGGCCAGCTGACCCGGCCCAAGCTGATCGTATGGGGCGTGCGCCTGCTGGCTGCGCTGGCCGCGGAAGCGTCGATCTGCTTTTTCGTCGCCTGGCAGGCCGGGCCCGCGGCAGATCCGCGGCGCTATGTCGACATCGCGATACTGGCGACGTTCGCCCTGCCGCTCTATGTCGTCGTGTTCAACTTCCTGCTGTTCTGGCAGACCTTGCCGGGGCCGCATTCGCGCCTGGCCACGGCGATCCAGGCGAGCTTCGTTCCGCTGCTCGCCGCGCTCTCCTTCGCCGCTGCCGCGCAGCTGCCGCCGCCGCATCACGTCTCCAACGGCGTGGCGGCGTCGGCGATGCTGCTGGCGCTGCTCACGTATCTGAAGCGCGAGGACGCCAACAAATACCTGCCCAGGGTGATCCTGCTGATGGGCGCGATCTGCGCGTTCCGCAGCTACGTCGTGGGCAGCACGCTGTGGTTCCAGTGGACGTCCGCCCTGGCCATGGTGTTCTGGGGCATGGGCCAGTCCTGGCTGATGCGCAAGGCCACGCCCGGCGTGCGCTGAGCGCGCCGCGGGTTTCATTTATCGACAAGGGTTCGCAAGCATGATCGTCGGCATCGACCTAGGCACCACCCACTCGCTCGTCGGCCGCTACGGCGAAGCCGGTTCAACACTGTTTCCCAATGCGCTGGGCGAACTGCTGACGCCTTCGGTGGTGAGTGTCGACGAGGAAGGCCACATCATCGTCGGCCAGGCCGCGCGCGACCGCATGATCAGCCACCCCGCTGACAGCGTGGCCGCGTTCAAGCGCTGGATGGGCACCGCGCGCGAAACCCGGCTGGGCGCCCGCACGTTCCGGCCGGAAGAACTCTCGGCGCTGATCCTGCGCACGCTCATCGCCGACGCCGAGGCGGCCACCGGCGAGAAAGTGAGCGAGGCGGTGATCAGCGTGCCGGCCTATTTCTCCGACGCGCAGCGCAAGGCCACCCGCGCCGCCGGCGAGCTGGCCGGCATCCGCGTGGAGCGGCTGATCAACGAACCCACCGCGGCGGCGCTGGCCTACGGCCTGCAGGAACAGCGCGACGGCACGCGCTTCCTGGTGTTCGACCTGGGCGGCGGCACCTTCGACGTGTCGATCCTGGAGATGTTCGACGGCGTGGTCGAAGTGCATGCCAGCGCCGGCGACAACTATCTCGGCGGCGAGGATTTCCTCGACGTGCTGGAAACGGCCTTCCACGCCGACCACAAGCTGGGCGAGCTGTCGCCGCAGGAACGCGGCCAGCTGCGCCGCCGCCTGGAGCAGGCCAAGCGCGAGCTCGGCGCCGGCCAGGCCCAGGTGAACTGGAAGCGCGGCGAGGAGCTGCTGTCCTGGAACATCGACGAGGAACGCTTCGCCCGCCTCAGCGAGGAACTGGTGCAGCGCATGCGCGCGCCGCTGGAACGCGCCATGCGCGACGCGCGCCTGCAACCGAACCAGCTCGACGAGATCATCCTGGTCGGCGGCGCCAGCCGCATGCCGCTGGCGGCGCGCCTGGTCTCGCGCATGTTCGGCCGGCTGCCGCTGCGCCACATCAACCCCGACCAGGCCATCGCGCTCGGCGCCTGCGCGGCGGCCGGCATGAAGGCGCGCGACCAGCGCCTGGACGAAGTGATCCTCACCGACGTCTGCCCCTACACGCTGGGCATCGCGGTATCGCGCCGCGACGAAGGCGGCACCGAGCAGGACGGCTTCTTCGCGCCGATCATCCACCGCAACAGCACGGTGCCGGTGAGCCGCGAGGAGCAGTTCTATCCCACCCGCGACCACCAGCGCGAAATCAAGCTGCGCGTGTTCCAGGGCGAGAACCCGATGGTCGAGCGCAACATCAAGCTGGGCGAGCTGGACATTCCCCTGCCGCCGCAGCGCAGCACCCAGGAGAACGCGGTGAACGTGCGCTTCACCTATGACGTCAACGGCGTGCTGCAGGTGGAAGCCGAGGTGATCGCCACGCGCGAGCGCCACGAGCTGGTGCTGGAACAGAACCCCGGCGTGCTCAGCCCCGAGGAAATCCGCGCGCGCCTGCTGGCGCTGGAAAGCATCAAGGTGCATCCGCGCGACAAGCAGGAGAACATCGCCATGCTCGCCCGCGCCGAACGCCTGTACGAGGAATACGTGCAGGCACGCGACCAGCTGCAGCACTGGATCGCGCGCTTCCGCTCGATCCTGGAAAGCCAGGACGAGCAGATGATCCGCGAGCACCGCCGCCACTTCGGCGAGGCGCTGGATACGCTCGAGGCCAGCCTGTGAAGTCCCCGCTCGACTGGTTCGGCCTGCCGCCGGAAGCAGACGAGCGGGAGATCAAGCGCGCTTATGCCAGGCGCTTGCGGACGGTGCGTCCGGACGAGGATCCGGCCGGCTTCCAGCAGCTGCACGAGATGTATCAGCGCGCCCTGGCCTGGCAGGCGCGCGCGGCGATGATGGCGATGGCGCCGGACGAGGACGAAGCCGGAGAGGACGACGGCGAGGAGCTGGAGCGCGCCGGAGAAATCGCCGCGCCGGTCCAGCCGCAGCCTATGCCGGAGCTGCCGCCGATGCGGTCCGCACCGCAGATGCCGCGCGTGCCGCCCGCGGCGGCGCCCGCACCGATGCCCCCGCCGCCGCCCGTGCCGGACAGGCACCAGCCGTGGCGCCCCGTGCAGTTCGGCCAGCCGCCCACCGCCGCGGCGCCGCAGGTCTTCGATCTGCAGGTCTTTATCGAGGCCTATCTGAAGCTGGCGCCGCTAGGCGACCCGCGCCAGCTGAAAACCTGGCTGCACGAGCAGCCCGCGCTATGGTCGCTGCAGATCAAGCAGCAGGTGGGGCGCGCGCTGATCCAGCGGCTGCTGCAGGAAGTGCCGCCGATCGACGCGGCGAGCATGGACGCCACACTGGGCTTCTTCGATCTGGAGCACACCCAGAGCGGCGTCGACGCGATGCACCTGCACCAGCTGCGCAACCTCGCGCAGGAGCGCTACCAGCTGGTCAAGCGCCACTCGCCCACCATGCAGCCCTGGGGCGCGAATGCGCAGTGGCTGGACATGGACGGCTTCTATGCCTGGCTCAGCGCGCAGGCGCTGGCCGGCGACCGCGCGGCGCTGGAAGCCGTGCTGTGCGTGCAGCCGGCGCTGCGCAACTTCGCCGTGCGCCAGGCCGCCGCGCGGCCCTTGTTCGAACGGCTGTGGCTGGAGCGTCCGCCGATGCCCGCGGCCTGCGCCGCGCTGCTGATCCAGTTCTTCGGCCTGCGCCCGCTGCTGGCGCAGGCCGGGCAGGCGCCGCAGGATTTCGCCGCGCGCCTGGAGCTGTCGTGGCTGATGCAGGAGCGCAACAAGAATGTGCTCGCCACCGTCACGCGCGATCCGAAAAAGCCCTATCCGATGCCGAACCAGGCCTGGCGCGAACTGCAGCGCCTGCGCCAGCCGTTCCGCTGGTGGTGGATCGCGTTCGCCGCGCTGATCCCGCACCGGCTCAGCTCGCTCGGGCGCTTCGCGCTGCGGCTGTGCGGCGGCAACGTGGCCTTGCTCGACAGCTTCTTCGATCCGCGCCTCACGCGTTTCTGCATCGGCGCGGCCGAGCGCTTCGTGGTGACGCGGCCGCGGGTGATCGTCGGGGCGATCCGCTGCTTCGCGCTGCTGCTGTCCGGCACGCTGCTGTATGCGGTGGTGGACGACCCCGAAGGCCGCAACGTTTTTCCGGTCCTGGCCGGCATCGCCACCGGCGCCTGGGCTTACTACCTGCTGTTCCTGGTGGCCTGGCGCTGGCAGCAGCAGCCGGAACAACCGGTGACGCCATGGCCGCTGCTGCGCATGGCCTTCGTGCCCGTGCTGGCGCTGGCCGCGTTCGCCATCTACAGCCTGGGCCAGACCGACGACGGCAAGCCCCTGCTGTTCCCCGCCCAGCTGCTGGCGATACCGGCGCTGGCCCTCGGCTTCCTGCGCATGCGCGCGCGCAATCCGGGCAAGCGCTCATGGCTGAGCAAGCTGCCGGATACGCTGGTCGGCGTGCTGGTGATCATCGCGGCCGTGGTGCTGCTGAGCGACGCGCGGCTGCCCGCGGCGGGCGCCGTAATGTTCTGGATGGTGGATCTGTTCAAGCAGCGCAAGCAGCTGCGCTTCCGGCGCGGCGGTGATGCCTGATCGATAGGGAAGCGCTGCCTACACAGCGTCATCCCGGCGCAGGCCGGGATCCAGTAGCGACATGGCTCATCTGAGCGATGACGTAAGGCCGAAGCTCTTGCACCCTTGCGCGACAATCCAGCGGTAACGCCACTGGATCCCGGCCTGCGCCGGGATGACGAGCAGAAGCGTCAACGCTGACGCGGACGGAATTCCAGCGGCTGCGCCTCGGGCCGCGCCGCGGACGGCGGCGTCGGCCCGCAGCTGCCGCAGGTACCGCAGCCGTCGCCGCAGTTGCCGGTGGCCTGCGCCGGCTGCAGCCGGCGGCCCAGGGCGCGCAGCCAGGGCTTGCGCCACGGCTTGTTGAGCGAGGCCGAAGCCGCCGCCAGCCAGCGCGTGCTCAGGCCCGGCAGCAGCTTGCGGAAGGCGTACAGCGCGCTGCACAGCACCAGCGCGCCGATGATCACCGCCTGCACGATGGCGAACGCAGTCACGACAGCGCCCTCGCCACCTGGTAGGTGATCAGCGAAGCCAGATAGGCCAGGCCGAACAGATAGCCCGCCGTGATCGCCACGTTGCGCCAGGAATTGGTCTCGCGGCGGATCACCGCCATGGTCGACATGCATTGCGGCGCGAACACGTACCAGGCCAGCAGCGACAGCGCCGTGGCCAGCGACCACTGCTGCGCGATCACCGGACCGAGCTGGCTGGCCAGCGCATCGTCGCCGCCCGCGGCCGCGGACATGGCGTACACCGTGCCCAACGCCGACACCGCCACTTCGCGCGCGGCCAGGCCCGGGATCAGCGCGATGCAGATCTGCCAGTTGAAGCCGATCGGCGCGAACACGTAGTGCAGCGCGCGGCCCAGGCGGCCGGCCAGGCTGTAGTCGATGGCCGGCTGGGTGGCGCCTTCCGGCGGCGCCGGGAAGCTGGACAGGAACCACAGCAGCACGGTGAGCGCCAGGATGATGCCGCCCACGCGCTTGAGGAAGATCAGCGCGCGCTCCCACAGGCCCAGCGCGATGTCGCGCGGATTCGGCAGGCGGTACGAGGGCAGCTCCATCAGCAGCGCGTGCTCGCTCTTGTCCTTGCGGAAACGCTTGATCACGAAGGCCACGCTGAGCGCGCTGACGATGCCCGCCACGTACAGCGTGAACAGCACGATGCCCTGCAGGTTGAACACGCCCCACACCGTGCGCTGCGGAATGAAGGCGGCGATCAGCAGCGTGTACACCGGCAGGCGCGCCGAGCAGGTCATCAGCGGCGCCACCAGGATGGTGGTGAGGCGGTCGCGCGGGTCGGTGATGCTGCGCGTGGCCATGATGCCGGGGATGGCGCAGGCGAAGCTCGACAGCAGCGGAATGAAGGCGCGCCCGGTCAGGCCCGCCTTGAACATCAGCTTGTCCAGCAGGAAGGCCGCGCGCGGCAGGTAGCCGGATTCCTCCAGCACCAGGATGAACAGAAACAGGATCAGGATCTGCGGCAGGAACACCAGCACCGCGCCCAGGCCCGCGAACACGCCGTCGTTGAGCAGGCTGTGCAGCGCGCTCCCCTGCGGCAGCGCGCTGGTCACCCAGCCGCCAAGCGCGGCCACGCCGGCGGCGATGGCATCCATCACCGGCTGCGCCCAGGAGAACACCGCCTGGAAGATCAGGAACATCAGCACCGCGAGAATGCCGAGACCGAACACCGGATGCAGCGCCCAGCGGTCGAGCGCGTCGTCGATGGCGTCGGTACTGCGCGGCATCGCCACGGTGGCGGCGAGCAGCTCGCGCACCTGGCCGTGCAGGTCGGCGCGGCTGGCCGGGTCGTCCGGCAAGGCGGCCGGCGCTTCCGGAATCGCACCGTCCACGCGCTCGATCAGCGCCTTGGCGCCACCGCGCTTCACCGCGACGGTCTCGACCACCGGGATGCCCAGGCGGCGCTGCAGTTCGTCCACGTTGATATCGATGCCGCGGCGGCGCGCCGTATCCATCATGTTCAGCGCCAGCACCACCGGGCGGCCCAGGCGCTTCACTTCCAGCACGAAGCGCAGGTGCAGGCGCAGGTTGGTGGCGTCGGCCACGCAGACGATGAGATCCGGTGCCGGCTCGCCCGGATAGGCGCCGGCGCAGACGTCGCGGGTGATCTGCTCGTCCGGGCTGGTGGCGTCGAAGCTGTAGGTGCCCGGCAGGTCGATCAGGTGCAGTACGCGGCCGCTGGGCGCGGTGAAGCGGCCTTCCTTGCGCTCCACGGTGACGCCGGCGTAATTGGCCACTTTCTGGCGGCCGCCGGTGAGCTGGTTGAACAGCGCCGTCTTGCCGCAGTTGGGGTTGCCCACCAGGGCGATGCGCAGGGTGCTGGCGCTCATCCGTGCACTCCTTGGACGTGTTCTTCCGTGCGCACCGTGACGCGCGCCGCTTCGCTGCGGCGCAGGGCGAAGCGCGTCGAGCCGATCTGGATCAGCAGCGGATCCGCGCCCAGCGGCCCGCGGGCCACCACGCGGACGGGCTCGCCAGCAACGAAACCCAGGTCGCGCAGGCGTTGCGCGATCGGATCGCCGGCAAGCACATCGTCCACTCGGTCCACCACGGCAGGCGCCCCTTTCGGCAGGTCGGACAGTCGCACGGCCAACACTCAAATAAGAATGGTTCGCATTGTAACCAGGTTGTGATGGAAACGGGGGAATCAACACCGGCTGTGCCATTGCCTACGGGTGGATCGCAAGCTCTTGCTGCCCCTTGGCCGTTGGCCGCCGCCTTTGACTAACCTAGGCGCTTTCCCCAGACCTCCAGGCCGCCATGTACCCCAGCCTCCAGCTCGCCGATCGCGCCGGCGTCCGCACCATCGCGATGAATCGCCCGCAGGTGCACAACGCCTTCGACGACGGCCTGATCGCCGAACTGACCGATGCGCTCGCCGCCGCCGGCCGCGACCCGGCCGTGCGCGCGGTGGTGCTCACCGGCGCGGGCGCCAGCTTCTCCGCCGGCGCGGACCTCCACTGGATGCGCGGCATGGCCAAGGCCAGCGAGGCGGAGAACCGCGAAGATTCGCTGCGCCTGGCCGCGCTGATGCGCACCCTGCAGTTCCTGCCCAAGCCCACCGTCGCGCGGGTCAACGGCGCGGCCTACGGCGGCGGCGTGGGCCTGGTCGCCTGCTGCGATATCGCCATCGGCGTGGACGGCGCGAAGTTCGGCCTGACCGAGGTCAAGCTCGGCCTGGTGCCGGCGGTGATCTCGCCGTACGTGATCGCCGCGATCGGCCTGCGCCAGTCGCGCCGCCTGTTCCTGACCGGCGAACTGTTCGACGCACCCACCGCCCAGCGCATCGGCCTGCTGCACCAGTGCGTGCCGGCGCAGGAACTGGACGGCGCGGTGGACGCCGTGCTGGCCGCGTTCGCCAAGGCCGGCCCCGTCGCCCAGGCCGAGGCCAAGCGGCTGGCCCTGCGCGTGGCCGGGCAGGACCAGGCGCAGGCCGAGCGCGTCGACCGCGAGAACGCCGAACTGATCGCCCGCCTGCGCGTTTCCGCCGAAGGCCAGGAAGGACTCGGCGCTTTCCTCGACAAGCGCGCTGCGGCCTGGGCCGCACCGGCATAAACTCGCCGCGCCAGCCACCGTCATTCCCTGCAAGGAGTAGCTTCCATGCTCGACCATATCGGCGTGCCCGTCTCCAACTACGCACGCAGCAAGGCCTTCTACGAACGCGTGCTGGCCCCGCTCGGCGGCGGCCTGGCGATGGAAGTCACCCAGGAAGTGACGGGCAGCCGCTCGCATGCCGGCTTCGGCAAGGACGGCAAGCCCAGCTTCTGGATCAGCGCCGACCCGATCGCGCCGCTGTCGGCCATCCACGTGGCCTTCGTGGCGCCGACGCGCGAAGCGGTCGACCGCTTCTACGCCGCGGCGCTGGCCGCCGGCGGCACCGACAACGGCCCGCCGGGCCTGCGCCTGCATTACCACGACAACTACTACGCGGCTTTCGTACTGGATCTGGACGGCCATAACGTGGAAGCCGTCTGCCACCTGCCCGCCTGACGCCGCGGCGCAGGTTGGGGTGAGCGCAGCGAACCCCGACACCACCACCTCCACGCGCATCGCATTGTTGGGGTTCGCCTCCGGCTCACCCCAACCTACCCAGGACTTGCCATGGCCCGCCAAATCGTCAATGTCGCCGACGTCGAACCGCAGCCCATCCCGCTCGCCTTCGCCCCCACCGGCACCGCCGCCGAACGCTACGGCCCGCGCATCGCGCGCATCTCGATGCAGCTCGGCGCGCAGAAGCTCGGCTACAACGTGACGGTGCTGCCGCCGGGCAAGCGCGGCTATCCGTTCCACAACCATCGCGTGAACGAGGAAATGTTCTTCGTGCTGGATGGCGAAGGCGAAGTGCGCATCGGCGAGGAACGCCACCCCATCCGCGCCGGCGACATCATCGCCTGCCCGCCCGGCGGGCCGGAGACCGCGCACCAGATCGCCAACACCAGCGACAAGGAGCTGCGCTATCTGAGCATCAGCACGCGGCAGTATCCGGAGGTGTGCGAGTACCCGGACAGTAACAAGTACGGCGTAATGGCGGAGTACGGCCCGGGGGCGGACGGGATGCCGCAGTTTTTCCGCGTAGTGGGGAGGCAGGGCGAGTCGGTGGATTACTGGGAAGGCGAATAACGCCCTCATCGTCGACGTAGGTTGGGGTGAGCGCAGCGAACCCCAACAAATAGCCGCCGGCACGCCATCGTTGGGGTTCGCTGCGCTCACCCCAACCTACGCCATTCGCATGAATGCTGCGCCGCGCATCGGCCTGAAACGCCCGTTCTGCTAGTTTTACGGACTTTGCACCCCACCTACGACGGACCCGTGCATGTTCGAGCGCGTACTCATAGCCAACCGCGGCGAGATCGCCTGCCGCGTGATCCGCACCTGCCGCCGCCTGGGCATCCACACCATCGCGGTGTACTCCGAGGCCGATGCCGATGCGCAGCACGTGCGCCTCGCCGATGAGGCCTGGCCGATCGGCGGGCCGCGTCCGGCCGACTCCTACCTGCGCGCCGACGCCATCCTCGACGTGGCCCGGCGCAGCGGCGCCCAGGCCATCCATCCTGGCTACGGTTTCCTGTCCGAGAACACCGCCTTCGCGCGCGCCTGCACCGAGGCCGGCATCGCCTTTATCGGCCCGCGCCCGGCCAGCATCGACGCCATGGGTTCCAAGGCGGCCGCCAAGGCGCTGATGGAAAAGCACGCGGTGCCGCTGGTGCCGGGCTACCACGGCGACAACCAGGACGCGGACTTCCTCGCCGAGCAGGCGCGCCGCACCGGCTTCCCGCTGATGATCAAGGCCGCTGCGGGTGGCGGCGGCAAGGGCATGCGCATCGTGCGCGCCGAGAAGGAATTCGCCGACGCGCTCGCCTCCGCGCAGCGCGAGGCGGCCAATGCCTTCGGCGATACGCGGGTGATCCTGGAACGCTACGTCGAGCATCCGCGCCATATCGAATTCCAGGTGTTCGGCGACAGCCACGGCAACGTCATCCATCTCAACGAGCGCGAATGCTCGGCGCAGCGCCGCTACCAGAAGGTGCTGGAAGAAACGCCCTCGCCCTTCCTCACGCCGGAACGCCGCGCCGCCATGGGCGAGGCGGCGGTAGCCGCGGCGCGCGCGGTGGATTACGTCGGCGCGGGCACGGTGGAATTCATCGTCGGCCCAAGCGGCGAATTCTTCTTCATGGAAATGAACACGCGCCTGCAGGTGGAGCATCCGGTCACCGAGGAAACCTTAAGGGTCGACCTGGTCGAATGGCAGCTGCGCGTGGCCGCCGGCGAAGCGCTGCCGCTGCGCCAGGATCAGATCCACGCGCAGGGCCATGCCATCGAAGTGCGCCTGTATGCGGAAGACCCGGAACAGAACTTCCTGCCCGGCTCCGGCAAGCTGCTGCGCCTGCGCCTGCCGGCACCGTCGCGCCACGTGCGCCTGGACGGCGGCGTGATCGAAGGCGACACGGTCACTATCTTCTACGACCCGATGATCGCCAAGCTGATCGTGCACGACCGCGACCGCGCGCAAGCGCTGCAGCGCCTGCGCGAAGCGCTGATGGCCTGCGAGATCGCCGGGCCGAAATCCAATATCGCCTTCCTCGAGCGCCTGGTGCGCCACCCGGTGGTGGTGGAAGGCCGCATCGACACCGGCTATCTCGACCGCCACCTCGAGGAATTCCTGGCCGGCGACGCCGCGCCCGCGCCGCAACTGCTGTTCGCCGCCGCCGTCGCCGCGCTGCTGCACGACGAGCATGCCGTGGCGGCGCAGGCCGCGCATGGCAGCGATCCCTATTCGCCCTGGTCCCGCGCCGACGCCTGGCGCGTCGGCCATGCCGGCAAGCGCATCGTGGCGCTGTCGCTGCGCGAGCAGCGCTACGAAGTGGAAGCTCACGGCCACGACGGCAACTATCAATTGCGCCACGGCGAGGCCAGCTGCCAGGTGCAGGGCGCGCGCCACGACGGCAATGCGCTCAGCGCCCGCTTCGACGGCGAAGCGCTGCGCCTGCCGCTGCGCGCCGATGCGCAGCGCGTGCTGCTGCACGACGCCGACGGCCGCCGCCACGCGTTCATGCGCGCGGCCGCGTTCGAGTGGGCCGCGAAGGAAGGCGGCGGCGGCAACCAGGTGGCGGCGCCGATGCCGGGCCGCATCGTGCTGGTCAAGGCCAGGCCGGGCGACCAGGTGGAAGAAGGCCAGGAGCTGCTGGTGATGGAAGCGATGAAGATGGAACTGGCGCTCAAGGCCCCGCGCGCCGGCACCATCGACAGCATCGGCGCCGCGCAGGGCGATTTCGTCGAAGCCGACGCCGTGCTGGTGCGCTTCGCCACTTGACCGGCGCCGCGCCGGACGCATCTCCCTTCACGTTGCCACGGGTCACCACCGCCATGAACGACAACCACGTCCGCATCGTCGAAGTCGGCCCCCGCGACGGCCTGCAGAACGAAAAGGCCATGCTCCCGGTCGACGTGAAGATCGCCCTGATCGACCGCCTCTCCTCCACCGGCCTGGCCACCATCGAGGCCACCAGCTTCGTCAGCCCCAAGTGGGTGCCGCAGCTGGCCGACGCCGCCGAGGTGTTCCAGGGCATCCGCAAGGTGCCCGGGGTGAGCTACCCCGTGCTGGTGCCGAACGAACAGGGCTACCGGCGCGCGCGCGAAGTGGGCGCCACCGAAGTGGCGGTGTTCACCGCGGCCTCCGAGGCGTTCAACCGCAAGAACATCAATGCCGGCATCGACGAATCGATCGAGCGCTTCCGCCCCGTGCTGGAGCTGGCCCGGGCCGAGGGCGTGAAGGTGCGCGGCTACGTGTCCACGGTGCTGGGCTGCCCCTACCAGGGCGAGGTGCCGGTGGCGGACGTGGTCCGCGTGGCCGCGCGCCTGCACCAGCTCGGCTGCCATGAGATCTCGCTGGGCGACACCATCGGCGTCGGCACCCCCGCCAAGGCCCGCGCCATGCTTAAGGCCGTGGCGGCCGAGGTGCCCATGGCCGCCCTGGCCGTGCACTTCCACGACACCTACGGCCAGGCCCTGGCCAATATCCTCAGCTGCCTGGAGGAAGGGGTGCGGGTAGTGGACAGCGCCGTGTCCGGCACCGGCGGCTGCCCGTACGCCAAGGGCGCCACGGGCAATGTGGCCAGCGAGGACGTGGTCTACATGCTGCACGGCATGGGCATGGAAACCGGGGTGAACCTGGACCTGCTGGTGGCGGCGGGGGCCTGGCTGGCGGCGCAGCTGCACAAGGAAACGGCCAGCCGGGTGACCCGGGCGCGCACTGCCGCCTGAATGGGCTCTTCAGGGCGCTTCGCCGCGAACAGGCGTTTTCGCGAGCCCCGGCCCCTCACCCCGGCCCTCTCCCCAAGGGGGAGAGGGCGCAAAGCAGGCGGACGACAAGCAAGTTGTCACATAAGCCCGTATAATCCGCCGATTCGCCCTTGAGAAAACCACGCGACGGCCATTCCGGCCGCCCGAGCCCACTCCATGTCCATCGAAAATCTGCGCAATATCGCCATCGTCGCCCACGTCGACCACGGCAAGACCACGCTCGTCGACCAGCTGCTGAAGCAGTCCGGCACGCTCTCCGAGCGCACCGTGCTCGCCGAGCGCGTGATGGACAGCAACGACCAGGAAAAGGAACGCGGCATCACCATCCTGGCCAAGAACACCGCCATCACCTGGCAGGGCAACCGCATCAACATCGTGGACACGCCCGGACACGCCGACTTCGGCGGCGAGGTGGAGCGCGTGCTGTCGATGGTCGACACCGTGCTGATCCTGGTCGACGCGATGGACGGCCCGATGCCGCAGACCCGCTTCGTGACCCAGAAGGCCTTCGCGATGGGCTTCAAGCCGATCGTGGTGGTCAACAAGATCGACCGCCCCGGCTCCCGCCCCGACTGGGTGGTGGAGCAGGTTTGGGACCTGTTCGACCGCCTCGGCGCCACGCCGGAGCAGATGGACTTCCCGATCGTCTACGCCTCGGCCCTGAACGGCTACGCCTCGCTCGATCCCGAGACCCGCGAAGGCGACATGACCCCGCTGTACGAAGCGATCATGAAGCACGCGCCCAAGCCGGAAGTCGATCCGGAAGGCCCGTTCCAGATGCGCATCAGCCAGCTGGACTACAACAACTTCGTCGGCGTGATCGGCATCGGCCGCATCCAGCGCGGCACCCTGAAGAAGAACATGCCGGTGGCCGTGATCGACCGCCACGGCAAGAAGCGCCAGGGCAAGATCCTGCAGGTGCTGGGCTTCATGGGCCTGGAGCGCATCGAGCAGGAGACCGCCGAGGCCGGCGACATCGTGGCCATCTCCGGCATCCAGGAGCTGACCATCTCCGACACCGTGTGCGCGCTCGACACCCCCGAGGCGCTGCCCGCGCTGACCGTGGACGAGCCCACCATCAGCATGACCTTCCAGGTGAACAACTCGCCGTTCGCCGGCAACAAGGACCTCTCCGGCGGCAAGTTCCTCACCAGCCGCCAGATCAAGGAGCGCCTGGAGCGCGAGCAGGTCCACAACGTGGCGCTGCGCGTCGAGCAGGGTTCGGACGCCGACAAGTTCCTGGTTTCCGGCCGCGGCGAGCTGCACCTGTCGGTGCTGATCGAGAACATGCGCCGCGAAGGCTACGAGCTGGCCGTGTCGCGTCCGGAAGTGATCATCAAGGAGATCGACGGCCAGAAGATGGAGCCGATCGAGCAGCTGGTGGTCGACGTGGAAGAAATCCACCAGGGCCCCGTGATGGAGCGCCTGGGCGTGCGCAAGGGCCAGCTCAAGAACATGGAGCCGGACGGCAAGGGCCGCGTGCGCCTGGAGTACATGATCCCGGCGCGCGGCCTGATCGGCTTCCAGAACCAGTTCAAGACCCTGACCCAGGGTTCGGGCCTGCTGTTCCACGTGTTCGACCACTACGGTCCGAAGGAAGAAGGCCAGATCGCCAAGCGCCTCAACGGCGTGATGATCGCCAACGCCGCCGGCAACACCCCCGCCTATTCGCTGGGGCCGCTGCAGGAGCGCGGCAAGCTGTTCGCCGCCGAAGGCGACGCGGTGTACGAAGGCCAGCTGGTCGGCATCCACTCCAAGGACAACGACCTCACCGTCAACGCCATCAAGCCCAAGCCGCTGACCAATATGCGCGCCTCCGGCAAGGACGATGCGATCCAGCTCACCCCCGCGATCAAGTTCTCGCTGGAGCAGGCGCTGGACTTCATCGACGACGACGAGCTGGTCGAGATCACCCCGAAGGAAATCCGCCTGCGCAAGAAGCACCTCACCGAGAACGACCGCAAGAAGGCTTCGCGCGGCGGTTGATCGGCTGTTGGATGCTTTGACGAAAGGCCGCCGCAAGGCGGCCTTTCCGTTTCCGGTGCCGGCACCTCGTTGACGTTGACGTGCCACACCCGCGTGCCACCATGCGCCTTGCCGCGGAAACATGGGCCGCGCCGCCACGGAGTAAGGATGAAATCGCTGCGTTTCCTGGCAGTCGCCGCCCTGCTGTCCGCCGGCCCGGCCCTGCGCGCTGACGAAGCACCGGTGTTCGTGCCGCAATTCCTCGGCGCGCAATACACCATGATCGACCAGCACCAGGACCGCGTGCATTCGCCCTACTCGGGCCCGCTCAGCCTCAGCGCACGCACCGACACCGCCCGCTCGCACACCTTCGGCGCCTACTTCGGCGTGGCCCTGCCCGCGCATTTCCAGTTCTACTTCGACGTGGAGATGTTCAAGGGCCAGGGCGTCAGCGGCGCCACCGGCATGGCCGGCCTGCCCAACGGCGACGTGATCCGCTCCGGCTCCGCCAACCTGGGCAAATCGCCCTACGTGGCGCGCCGCTTCCTGCGCTGGACCCTGCCGCTGGGCGACGACACCGAGGACAACGAGCGCGCCATGGACCAGCTGCCCGGCAAGGAAGCCGCGCGCCGCATCGAAGTGAAGATCGGCAAGATGGCGATCAATGACGACTTCGACAAGAACCGCTACGCCGACGGTACCCGCACGCAGTTCATGAACTGGGCGTTGTTCAACAACGTGGCCTGGGATTTCGCCGCCGACACGCGCGGCTATACCGAAGGCCTGATGCTGGGCCTGGTCGAAGCGGGCTGGAGCCTGCGCTACGGCATCTACCGCATGCCCACCGAAGCGAACGGCTCGCACCTGGTGGAATCGCTGCGCAAGGCGCGCGGGCAGCAGCTGGAATTGACCCTCCAGCCGGACAAGGATGGCTGGGCCTTGCGCGCCCTGCTGTTCCAGAACCAGGCGAGCATGGGCGTGTACCGCACCGTGATAGCGCAGGCGCTGGCCACCGGCAGCACGCCGGATATCCGCGCGGATGACCGCCCCGGCCGCAAGAAGTACGGCGTCGGCCTCAATGGCGAACTGCCGCTGGCCGATGGCGGGGAAACCGGTTTATTCATGCGTGCCGGCTGGAACGACGGGCGCAACGAATCGTTTGCGTTTACCGAAGTGGATCGCACGCTGAGCGGCGGTTTCCAGCTGTCCGGCACGCATTGGGGACGCCAGCAGGATCACTTCAGCCTGGGCCTGGCGATCAATGCGCTGTCTTCGCCGCACCGCGAATATCTGGAGCTGGGCGGCAGCGGTTTCGTGCTGGGCGATGGCGCCTTGAATTACGGCCGCGAACAAATCATGGAGGCGTACTACAGCTTCGTGCCGTTCGAGCATCTGACGCTGAGCCCGGATGTCCAGTGGGTGCGGCACCCTGGCTACAACCGCGACCGCGGGCCGGCGAGATTCGTGGCGCTGCGTGCGCACGTAGAGTTCTGACGGGACCGCGACAACCTCTCAATCCTCGTCATTCCGGCGCAGGCCGGAATCCAGTGACGTCGGGGCTCGATTGTCGCGATATCGCCCACGCATTTCGCTTTTGGGCGATGACGCGACAATCCAACACTGTCGCTACTGGATTCCGGCCTACGCCGGAATGACGGCTAGGCGTGGAGGTGTTCGAATCCCTCGATCGCCGCCTCCTCCGTGCGATGCATATCGAACACCAGCACCTCGTTCTCCCCCGCCTTCAACCACGAAGCCGGACAGAACAACCGCTGCTGCGGCCCGATCCGCCAATACCTTCCCAGCAGATGCCCGTTCACCCACACATAGCCCTTGTCCCAGGCGCTCATGTCCAGATAGGTATCCGCCGTCTTCTGCAGCGCCAGCGCGCCCTTGAAGAACAGCCCCGGCCGCTCCGGCTTGTGCGCCAGCGGACGCAGCCCCGCCAGATAAGCATCGTCGAGCGGAAAACCATGCGCCGACCAGTGCTGCTGCACTTCGCCATCCAGCCGTATCTCGCCCACGATGCCCTTGCGGTCCGCCATCGCCTGCCCATAGCCGACGTGCCCGAAGCTGTCGACCAGGATCTCGATCGCCTCGCCATCCTGCGCATGCGGCGCCGGCACCTCCACGTAGGTGGCCTCGCGCAAGCCCGGCTTGCGCACGCGCGAGATGTAGCCGAGATAACGCCCCGCGCCGAACACGGTCGCGTAATCGCGCACGCCTTCGACGGACAGGCGTCCGCCCTTCGGTGACATCGCGCGATACAGCACCATGCCGTGGTCCTGCCCGAACAGCAGCTCGTTCGCCACCGGCCCCTGGTCGAGCGGCTTCGCCGGCGTAAGGTTCTCCCACAGCGACGCATACGGCTGCAGCTCGAACTTCGCGAACCGCATCGCCGGCGGCGCCGCCGGAACCGCCGGCAGCGGATGCGCCAGCTTCTCGCCGATGATGCGGCGGAACTCGCGGTAATCCGCCGTCGCCGCGCCGCGCTCGTCGATCGGCGCGCCGTAGTCGTAGCTGGTGATCACCGGATCGAACTTGCCGTAGTCGGCATCCGCATTGGCGCCCGCGCCGAAACCGAAATTGCTGCCGCCATGCGCCACGTACAGATTGAACGAGCGCCCCTCGGCCATCAGCTTCTTCAGCGTCGCCGCGTAATCGCCGCGCTGGAACTCCTGGTCGCCCCAATGCGTCAGCCAGCCGGGATAACCCTCGCCCACCCACACCGGCGCCTCGCCGGCGATCGCCTGCGCCGCGGCGAAATCGGTATCGCCGTCCAGGCCCAGCGCGCTGCCGGGCAGATACGTCTGCTGCTTCTGGATCGTGCCCAGCCCATCCGAAATGGAGAACGGCCCCTCGATGCCGCGCTCGCGCCACATCGCCTGGATCCGCTGCAGATACGCCAGGTCGCCGCCGAACGAGGCGTACTCGTTCTCCACCTGCACCATCAGGATCGGCCCGCCCTTGTCCGCCATCAGCGGCGCGATATGCGGCGCGATCGTGTCCAGATAACGCGCCACTGCCCGCATGTAGCGCGGATCGTCCTTGTCGCGCACGCGGATGTCCGGCTCGCGCAGCAGATACGGCGGCAGCCCGCCGAAATCCCATTCGGCGCATACGTACGGCCCGGGCCGCAGATACACCCACATGCCCTCCTGCTGGCACAGCTTGATGAAGCGCACGAAGTCGCGGTTGCCGCTTTCCAGATCGAACACGCCGGGTTCTTGTTCCAGCGCGTTCCACATCAGATAGATGGCTACCGTGTTCAGGCCCATCGCCTTGACCATGCGGATGCGCTGCGTCCAGTACTCCGCCGGCACGCGGATCGGATGCATCTCGCCGCTGCGGATCTGGAATGGACGTCCATCCAGCAGGAACTCGCGCTTGCCGAGTGCGAAGCGATGGACGCGGCCATCGGGCGCAGGCTCCGCCTGCTTCGGCGGAGCGGTTGCCGCGTCGACACGCAGGCTCAATGCACCCAACGGTGCGAGCGCACTCAGGCGCAGGAAGGCTCTTCGCCGCACGGGAACTCCTCAGGCTGGCAGGGGATGGAGGCGCATCCGCGTGGCGTCCGGGCTGGGCGAAAGCCGTTCGATGGTAGCGCGGGCCGGCAGGCCCCGCCGTGCGCGAATGCCCACGGCTGCCGCGCCCTGGCGAGCGCCCCGGGCCCGGAGTAACCTCCGGGGTCCTTGAGGGGGAATCAGGGTCATGCCACACGGAACAGGGAGTTCTGGCACGGGCGGGAGCGGCTCCGGCAGCGGGAGCGGGAGCGGTTCTGGCAGCGGCGGTTCGGGAGGCGGGCGCCCGCGCAGTTCCACGCCTTCGTCGTCGTCTTCGACCTCGGGGCAGCCACTGCAGCATTCGTCCACCTCGTCCACGCGCACGTCCAGTACGACGCTGTCGCCCATGGTCACCCCATCGCCCAGGCCGACCACGCTGTCGCCCGTGTTACGCAGTGGCGCGGCCAGCGCGCCACGGCCTTCGATCACCACCACGGCATCGACGACCTCCACGCCGCCGCCCTCGTCCACCACCTCCTCCTCAGCGCTTTCGCCCATGCTGCCCTTGCATGGCGGCGCGACGCATTCGACCGCGCCGGCCACCTCGTCCGGTGCAGCATCGCCATCGAGCTCGCTGTCGCCGATGCCACCGCCGCCGACCGCGCCGCCGACGCTGTCGCCCATGCCTGGCTACAAGGCCTCGTCCGACAAGACATTGACCTCGGGGCAGGCTTCTTCCGGCGGCTTCCGCCCCGCCGGCACCGAAAAAGTGGTGCAGGCCAAGCCAATCGACGAGAGCGAGTTCCGCTCACCGTCCAACCCGACCACCTCCGGGCACAGCAGCGGCTACCACGAGAGCTTTCTGCCGACGGACGCCATGCGGTTCCTGTCGCGGCGCAAGGTCAACACCGACGGCACGGCCACCATGCCGGCCTGGAGCGGCAACAGCGTGCTGCCCAAGTACGCCGGCAGCACGATCCTGGAACCGAACGTCAGGCCCGTCGCCGAAGCCAGCGACGGTGCGCGCACGGATACCGCGCAGACCGTGCTGAGCGTGCCCGGCGGCAAGCCCGCGGGCCATACCGGCTCCGGCGTCAAGACGACGGGACAGGCCGCGGCGCACGACTTCCTGCGCCACCAGGGCATGCGCACCCTGCAGGAACCCGGCGTCACCTCCGGCGTGGCAGGCACCGTCGCCGGCGCCATGACGGTCATGAGCGTCGCTCCGGGCCAGATCGCCAGCACCGCGCAAGGCGCCGGCAACCTCAAGGACGTGCAGGCCCGCTCGAGCTACGAGGAGCGCAGGAACGACGCCAAGCGCAAGCTTGGCGCGTACTACCAGTCGCTGCCGCCGAAAGAGCAGAACGTCGTGATGAAACTGGCCAAGCAGGGCATGGGCGATCTCAAGGACAGCGGCCGCCGCCTGCTGCCCGATCGTCCCCACTCGCCGCTGCGCGATCCGACCGGCGGTACCGGGGCCGCCCTCAGCGGCGGCGGCTACCTGCCCATGCCGCCCGTGCTTACGCCGACACCGCCGTCATCCGCGTTCGCGCCCATACCCGCCAGCAGCTCGTCGAGCTCGTCGTCGACATCCAGCGCGCACCAGACGCCGACGATCGGCACGCCTGTCGTCACCGCGCCCCCGAGACTGGCCACGACGACCACCACCACGACCACCGTCGCCACCGCCACGCCACCGACCACGCCGAGCACCGCGGCCGGCGGATCCGGCGCCGATGCCCGCGGCATCGCCATGGACATCACCAGTTCGTTCCGTTCCGATCGCAAATAGCCGTACGCGCGCAGCCTGCCGCGACCGGATGACGATCCGGCTCAGTCGCCGGCAGCGGCGCAGAGCCGGAACCGATGCGCGACCTCCCCGGCGAGGCGCCATGGATCGCCGGCGGGTTCCGTAACGTACGGCTCGCGCGAGCGCGCCCAGGACTGCTCCATCGCGTACCAATCGATCGGCTGCGTCCGACTGCCGTTCAATCCATCCTGCAGCGTGTCGAACAAACGCCGCCACCGTTGCGCATACAGCCCGTCGACCAGGCCCGCCAACTCGCGATTGGCATAGTCGTGCAAGCCGCCGCGATCGGCACCCGAGCGGTCGCCCCAGCTGGCCAGGATCGAGCGCTGGTCGTATTCGAGCTGCGCAGCTTCGGCGTCGTCGCGCGCGGCGGCCTTTGCGTGCATCAGCCAGCGGCCGAGCAGGAAGTCGGGGTCGGAGGCGAGCAGGCGGTCGAGCATTGCCATGTCGTCCATCCATGCGGTGGTCAGCGCCTGGAACTGCTTCCTGTCTTTCGCTTCGTAGGCTGCCTTGATGCGCGGCAGCAGCAGCCGCGATTGATTGCTGAGCGCCTGCCGCGTGATGTCGACCAGGTCGTGGCGATACGCAGAGGTGGTGCGCAATGCCGGCGCCACCTCGAGCAACTCGCATACGGCGCCGTTGAAGCGTGCGGGATCGTAGCGCGCAGCGGTGGGCGACCAGGTCGCCGCGCTGCGTATATCCAGGCTCGGCCTTGCGCCAAACAGACCGTCGTGCGGTTCCGACCATTCGCCCGACGGCATCGCATAAGCGGTCCGCGCGAGGATCCGCCACGCAGCGCGCGCATGAGCGTCGCCTCCGCCGTAGCGGTACACCGCATAGCGCTCGAACCAGCGCGGCGCATCGTCCGGCACCGGCGTCCAGGCCAGGGCCGTGAACAGCGCATACGTGGCCGGATCGGTGCCGCTGCCCTCCGGCATATAGGCGATGCCACGCAGCGAACCCGCATCCTCGCGCCGCCACGCGGCGAAGCGCCGGATCCACACACCGGCGTTCGCCCCGAGCGTGGTGTGGCCGCCGAAATTGGGAATGGTGCCGAATGCGAACGGCGCGCCCGCCCAATCGCGTTTGCGGTCCATGCCGTTGTAGCGGTCGGACAGGCCATCGACGATCAGCAGGCGCTCATGCGGCACCGCTTCCATCACCGCGTGCGGCGGATTGTGCTGCCAGCCGAGCAGCACCCAGCGCGCGGCTGGATGCGCGGCATCCAGCGCAGCGAACACTTGCTTCGCCGCGTCACGCACCGGCACGTCGCCAGCCCTGCCGCCCTCATGCAACAGATCCATCTTGTACAGCACACCATCGCCGAACAGCTCTCGCTGGTGGCGATAGAACGCAGCAGCCACCTTGGCGAAATCCGCATCGCGCGGATCCAGCCAGTCCGGCCGCTGGAATCCCACCCACTCGCCCTGCGGCACCAGGGCCGCACCGGGCTGCTTCGCCGCGAAGCCCGGCGGCACCGTGCCGAAATAACCCGGCAGCACCGGCTGCATGCCCAGTTCGTGCAGGCGCTCGACGATACGGCGACCCAATGCCACTCGCTGCGCGAACAGTTGCGCCGATATCGGCCCGCCGAAACCCGACATGTTCTGCAGCAGCCACCACGGCTGATGCGCGGGTGCCGGAATCCACGCGCGCAGTTCATCATCGCTATAGCCGAACTCACGGAACGCGCGGCGGTACACCTCCTCCGCGCCCACCGGCACGAACACCTCGTTGATGCCGCGCAATGCGAGCAGGTCGATCTTGTGTTCCCATCCCGGCCAGTCGAGATAGGCATCGGAATAGCCATCGTCGACGTCGTTGAGCGCGAAGCGGTCGGGCACCACCGCATGGCTTTCGATCGGATGCGTCGGCGCAGGCAGCGTGGCGGGCAGCCGGTCGAGGCTGTCGCCCGGCCAGCCGATGCTCACGCGGGGCACCTGTTCGAGATAGGCCTCGACGCCGGTAAGCAGCACCGCCGGGGAAGTACCGGCAATCTCGATATGCCCCGGCGTACCGCGGATGCTGTAGCGATCGCCGCCACCGGGAGCAAGCGCGGACAGTGCGATCTGCGCTTCATGCCGTGGCAGCAGGCGCTTCAGCGCCATTCGGGCCGGTGCCGTGTCGAAAACCGCATCGGCATGCGCAACACAGGAAATCAGCGCCAACATGGTCACCGCGAGCAGCTGCCGCAACGCCAGGTGCCGCAAGGATGTATCGGTGGCACGCATCGACTTCCCTCTCCGCAAAGATCAGGCCGCAGATTATCCGCTCCCCCCGCGAGCCGGCTAAGGGCTTGCATGCATTCTCTTCACGCCGCCAGCCACGCACTGGCGGCCTGGAATAACCGCGGCTAGGCTCCAACCTCCTTGATGGGGGAATCAGGGTCATGCCAAGGAAGCAGGACGGCGGCGCAGGTTCAGGGGCGGCCAAGCCGAGCACCATGCCCGCGGGCGCTCGCGCGGCTGCGGCTGCGGCCGCTTCGTCCCCGCCGGCCAGGCACACGCCTCCGGCATCACCGCCTCCGCTTGCTCCACTGTCCGCCGCCGCGAGCTGGCTTGCAGCTGCGCGGATGAGGCCTGCGGCGACTCCCGCCAGGCCGCCGCGGCGCCATCAGCTCCACATCCGGGCGGCGGCACGTGCGGCACAGGCTGTCGCTGCAGCAGCGGCGGCAGGGACGCCGCCGGTGACGCCTCCTTCCTCCCCCGGCCCCGCGGCGCCCACGCATCAGCCGCCCCGCGCCACAGCAGCTGCCGCCGCTGCAGGCGCAGGAGCGGGAGCACGGCAGATGTCGCCGCCGCCTCCGCGCCATTCCACGGCGTCAACCCATCGGCCACAGGCAGCCGCCGGAGCCGGAGCCGGCGCGTTGCAGGTGCCGCCGTCCGCACACTGGTCCGTAGCGTCCCCGCAGCAGACTCCCCGTGCGGCAGCCGCCGCCGCGGCGGCGTCCGGCACATCCGATTCGCTATCGCCGATGAGCGCCGCCGCCCATCCCGCGCAATCGGCATCCGTGGCGCCATATCGTGCGCTGGGTGACCTGACACTGACCGCAGCGAAAGCCAGAGAAGGCGGATTCAGGACGCAAGCCACCGCCAACGTCATCGCCGGCAAGAAGATCGCCGCGCAGCATTTCCGGGTCCCCTCCAACCCGACCAAGGCCAAGCACAAGAGCGGATACCACGAAGCAACGGTCACCACCGACATGGCGGTATTCCTGTCCCACCGCACCGTGGGCAGGATTGAATCCACTCTGCCGGTCAATACAGGCAACAGCGCATTGCGCGACTACTCACGCGCGACGATTTTCGAAGCCAATGTCAGACCGCTCATGGAAGCGGGCGATGGCGCCAGGCCCGACACGGCAAGGACCTTCCTGAGCGTGCCCGGCGGAACGGCGGCCGGGCATAGCGGCTCGGGCACGGACACCACGGGCCAGGCGGCGGCACACGATTTCCTGCGTGTGCAAGGGATGCACATGCTGCAGGCGCCAATCATGACGCCCGGTATTGCCGGCGTGGCCTCCGCCGCGCTGATGGTGATGAGCATGGCCCCAGGTCAGTACGCCAGCACCGTCGCGAATGCCGGCAAACTCAAGGACAGGGCGGCCCTGCAAAATTACGAAGGAGATCGAAACGCGGCGAAGCTCGACGTCCGGCACTACTTCATGCGGCTGCCTGCCAACGAGCGGCATGAGGTCATGCGTCATGCCCGCCAGGCGATGACTGACCTCAACGACAACCAACGGCAGTTGCTGCCCGACGCACCCTATTCTCCTATGCGCGACAGCGCCCGGCCCGCCGGGGCCGCCGTTGCCGGCGGTGGGTACCTCCCGTCGCACCCTGCGTTGCCGCCGCTCTTGGCGCTGCCTCCGCCGGCAGCGGCAGCGGCATCCGCGGCCGTATCCAGAAGCGCCAGCATCACTCAGCGCCACACCCCTCAGGCCGCAGCGGCAAGCGCGGCGTCCCCCTCCGCAGCAACAGCGGCCGCCGCCATGGCGGCAACGCCGCCACACGGCGCCGGCCAAGCCACAGGCGGCAAGCGGCGGTTCGCGGACTCTCCGCCCGCAGCGGCGGGTTCGGGGGCGGGTTCGTCGGCGCGCACCGCTGCGATTCACGCCCATCCACAGGCGCCGGCCACACCGGCAGCAGCCGCGGCTGCCCGGCCATCGAACAAGCGCGCGCGAACGCAATCGCCCGCCTTTGCCGCGGCGGCCGCCGCCGCGGCAAGCCCTGCTTCGCCCCAGGCTCTATCGCCGCTCCTGTCGCCACGCTCGATAAACCTTGCCGTGAGCGCTCATTTTCGCGCCAGGCGACGCTAGCAGCCGCACCGGCCGCTATTTGCTCCTGCGTTCCAGCACGAAAGTGTCCAGAGCCTTGCCGGCACGATCGAGCACGGTGACCTTCAGCTCCCGCTCGTCCGCTTCGACCCGCGCGATCTGGTCCTGGCCCAAGGCGAGAATGGTGAAGTCGTTGCCGCGCTCGCCCGGCTTCACCCGTTCCAGCCGGTGCAGATGGCCGGCGATGAACAGATCGACCTTGGCTTCGTTCGCGCGCTTCGTCCACTCCGCGTCGGCGCCGTCCAGCCAGCCCCAGTGGGGAATGTGGCCGAGCACCACCGTGAATGGCGCGCTGCGCACCCTGGGTTCGTCCGCGAGCACACGCTGGAACCAGGCGTATTCCTCGGCGCGGTACGCGCGCAGGTCGTTGAGGCCCGCGTAGACGTTGGTCGCATCCGGCTTGTCCTCGCCGGTATCGACCACCACCAGGTGCACCGGCCCCTGATCGCGGGTGTAGTAGTAGCGGCCTTCCTGCGCATGCAGATAGTCGCCCAGCGAGCGGGCGAACTCGCCGCGGTATTCGTGATTGCCACGCGCGTAGATCAATGGCGTGCGGCCTTGCAACCCGGTGGCCAGCGGCTCCAGGAACCGGTCCTTCAGCTGGTTCTCGCTGGTGGCGTAATGCACGCCGTCGCCGGTATGCACGATGAAATCCACCGGCTGCCGCTGCGCGAGCGCGGCCAGGGCACGGACGCGCTCGACGTCCTCGTGCGTGTCCGTCATCGTCGCGAAGCGGGTACTGGCCTTCGACGCATCGAAGGTGGTGAAGCTGTAGAGCGGACTTTGCACGGTCCGGCCGCGATCCGGCCAGTAGGGTTTCAGCGCAACCACGCGCCGCGAGGCGATGCGGTACTGGTAAGTACGGCCGGGTTGCAATCCGCGCAGCACCACGCGATGCATCGTGCCCACCGAGACCAGGCCGTCGACCTGCGGCACCGCCTCATGGTCGAGCGCATGCTCGCCGTAGCTGACCTTGGCGTCGCTTGGCGCATCGGTCATCCACTCGATCACCACCGAGTCCTCTGCCATGTCCAGCAGCAGCGGACCCATGGTGATGGCCGGCGTGGCGTCGTAGACCTTGTAGGGCGCGTTGGCGTCGTCGTCCGCGGCGGCGGGCGCCGCCGCGGCCTTGGCTGGCATCGGCTGGGCATGCATGGTCGATATCCCGCACAGGAAAATAAGGATCGAACCTGCCTTGATTAGCCCCAAACCGGCCATCGATATCTCCGCCCGCTGCAGTTCAAATCATCCGGACACGCCATGTGGCCGAATGGGCATTCCATGGAAAGGCACGTCCCTGTGCCGTCGCTCATCAATAGTCGTAAGTCACCGAGAAGCGCAGGTAGCGCGGCGCCTGCATCACGCGCGGCGTGCCGTACAGCGGATTCAAGGTGCCGTCGGACTTGGCATACAGGTTCGGCGTGATGTTCACCACCGGCTGGCTGTTGAACACATTGAACACGTCCAGGTGCAGGCCCAGCTTGTGCGCGGCGAAGTCCGGCGTGTACTTCACGCCCAGGTCCACCTGGCGCTGCCACGGCAGGCGGCCGATGCTGCCCGGCGTCACCGGCACGCCGCGGCAGAAGTGGTACGAGGAGCCATAGCCGGACGGATCCGGATTGTCGCCCGGGAACAGCCCCAGGCACACATTCGGCGCACCCGAGATCAACGACACATTGCCCGACACCAGCCACTCCGGCGTGATCTGGTAATAGCCCCACAGCTTGATCTGGTGGCGGTGGTCGTTGCCCTGGTCGCCATTGCTGTAGACCATGATCGGCGCATTGTCCCAGTCGGCCGATTCGCTCGGGCCGTCGGACTGCACGTT
The DNA here is from genome assembly GCF_011759495.1 of Dyella sp. SG562. NCBI lineage: Bacteria > Pseudomonadati > Pseudomonadota > Gammaproteobacteria > Lysobacterales > Rhodanobacteraceae > Dyella > Dyella sp. SG562. The sequence continues at coordinate 101,105 of NZ_JAAOYS010000003.1, read as the reverse complement.
CGACTGCGTCCAGCCCTCGGTATTGCCGTAGCTGCGCGAGAACACGTAGTCGAGCTTGCCGTACCACTTGCCGTCGAACGGATGCTCCAGGAACAGGTCGAGCTCGTAGTACTTGCGCTTCATGTCCGGGAAGCCGAGTTCCTCGCGGCTGAGCTTCACGTCGTGGTGCTGGCCCGCGTCGTCCACCACCACGAAGGTGTTGGCGCGGCCGGCGTTGATCAGATAGCAGCTGTTGAGCGAGCTGACGTTGTAGCCCAGCGCCTGCGCCTTGGCGGTGATCAGGTCGACGTCGCAGAAGTCGTCGATCGCGCTGCGCAGCACGCGGCGGGTGGCCTTGGCGCCGTACACCCACTCCTGCCCCAGGGTCTTGGTGAAGCCCAGGATGTACTCGTCCTGGTACATCGACTTCAGGTCCTTGGCCGTCACCGTCTTCGGGTCGGGCAGCACGCCGAAGTTGTTGTTGGCCGAGACCGGTGGCGACATCTGGGTCAGCCCGCTGGGCGTGCCGTCCGGATTGATGCCGCTGTAGGTGAAGTACTGCGTGGTGCTGGTCTGCGCGCCGGCGGCGCTCAGCGCCGGCTCCAGCGGCGAGGCCAGATAGTAGCGGCCGATATTGCCGAACACCTTGAAGCTGGAATCGCCGTTGACGTCCCAGGCAAAGCCCAGGCGCGGCGCCCATTGCGCGGTCTGCTTGATGTACGGCTGCGCGTTGGCGTTGTAGTTGGTGAACTGGTCGTTGCGGATACCGAGCGACAGCAGCAGGCGGTCGTTGAACTGCCAGTTGTCCTCGATGTACTGCGCATGCTCCACCGTCTTGACGTTGGCCAGCTGGCTGTTGACGTTCCTCATCACGTAATAGCCGGTGGCGCCGTTGGGAAAGCCCGCGGTCGGGCCCACGCCCAGGCCTGGATCCAGCGGCGCGGTCGGATGATCCGAATGGCCATAGCTCCAGCTGTAGCCGGGACCGGAGGTCACCCTGCCCTGGTTCAGCGCTTCGGCGGTGAGGTTGTCGATGCCGGCGGTCAGCGTGTGGTCGCCCAGCTTGTACTCCAGCGCCACGCGCAGGTTGGTCACCGTGTTGCCGCGGTCCGGGTCGTACAGCGAAGTGGTGGTCTGGTTGTTGAAGCGCGGCTGGCTGCCGACGATGGCCGGGTTCTGCGCGGTGATGCCCGACACGTAGGTCAGATCCGGGGCATAGCCGACCGGCTGCTGGAACGCGCGCGTCTTCATCTTGCCGTACTGCGCGGTGAGCGTGAGGCTCTCGGTCAGGTAGCCGGTGTACTTGCCCGTCCACAGGTCGCCGCCGTTCTTGGTGCTGTCGGCATGGCTGACCAGGCGGCCGGGCACCATGTTCTGGAAGTCGTAGCGGTACAGGTTGCCCTGGTAGGAGCGCTTGTTGGAGGCGCCGGTCAGTTCGACGATATTGCTGTCGTTGATGTTCCAGTCCAGCTTCGCGTACCACTTGGGCATCTTGTACTGGTAGGTCTGGTACGGCGAGCTGCTGGTCACCGTGCCGACCGAGCTGCCCTGCTGCTTGGACATCTCCGCCGAGGCGAAGAAGAACAGCTTGTCCTTGACGATCGGGCCGCCGACATAGGCGTCGTAGGTGGTGATCCAGTATTCGTTCTTCTCGCGCGGCGAATACAGCGAGCCGGTCGGCAGCGGCGGATTCGGCAGGCCGTTCTGGTAATAGAAGTTCTTGGCCGAGGAACGCAGCGATGCCGGTTCCCAGCTCGCGCGTCCGCCGAAATGCCATTCGTTGGTACCGCGCTTGCCCACCATGTTCAGCACGCCGCCGTCGGAGCGGCCGTACTGCGCGCTGTAGCCGCCGGTGTAGGCCTCTTCCTGGTCGATCGAGCCGTAGGGCAAGGTCAGGCCGCCCTCCGACTTCAGCGGATCGGTCGTGTTGAAGCCGTTGATGTAGTACGCGTTCTCGTTGGCGCCCGAACCGCCGAAGCTGACCAGCGAACCGCCGGTGGCGCTGGTGAAACCGCCGCCGTTGTTCACCGCGCCCGGCGCCAGCCGCGCCACGGCTTCGGCCGAATAACCCAGCGGCAGCTTGGCCAGCTGCTCGGAAGTGATCACCGTGCGCGAGTCCACGCTGGTCACGTCGATCGCCGGCAGTGCATTGGCGGAGACGCTGACGCCTTCGAGGTTCTTGGTGGCGGCCTCGGTAAACGACACGTCGGTGGCCGCACCCACGCGCAGGGCCACGTTGTCGCGCGTCTGCACGGCCTGGCCGCCGCGCTTCAAGGTCACCGTGTAATTGCCCAGCGGCAGCTGGTTGGCCGAATAACGGCCGCGCTCGTCCACCGCCACGTCGCGCTGCAGGCCATTGCCGCTCTGCAGGGTGACGGTATCGCCCATGCCCGCCGGCACCTGGCCGACGATGCTGCCGGTGGTGGACTGCGCATGCGCGATGCCGCCGGTGAGGCTGAGCGCGATCAACAGGCTCAATGGGCTTGGACACAGACTCTGGTACTTGGCTTGACGCTTGTTCATTTCGGCAACTCCCCAATCGTTTTATGGCTCATTGATTGACCGCTCCTTCCCCGCTGCCGGCGCGCGGCCGGCAGCTATCGGCGTCCATGCCGGCCCTTTCAAACCATCCGTTCGAAACTCAGCAGCGCGGCGCTGCCGCGCGGCACGGCGATGCGCGCCGCGCCTTGCGTATCCAGGTGCACGTCTTCGTTGGCATCGGCGAAGCTCACGCCATCGCGGCTGTCCAGCGCCGGCGCGCGCAGGCGCATGGTGTTGCCCTTGCCGTAGCCGGCCAGGCCGCCGACGGCGACGTCGGCGTCGCGCAGGCAGTCCTTGTTGATCATGGCGACCAGCACGCTGTCGCCGCGCCGCGCGGCATAGGCGCCGAGGTTGGCGCCGCCGGTGTCGAAGCGCGCCGGCAGCATGCGTGCGCCGGCAAAGCGCTGCGCCAGCTCGATGCCGTGGAACAGCGGCCGCGGCTGGAAACCCAGTTCGACGTTGCCGGCGATGGCCGAATAGCGGGAACTCACGGCATCGCGGCGCGCGGCGATGTCCGTCGCCGTGGTCGAAGCATTGGCCTCGCGGCCCAGCGAGGCTTCCACCGAAGCCAGCGTGCCGCCATGGAAATGGATGCCCGCCACGCCCAGTTGCGCCAATGCGAGCATGAAGTCCGCGCCCCAGAGCGCGGAAGCGAAAACGTTGCTGACGCCGTCGCGGCCGCCGAAGTAATACGAGTTGGCTTCGGTCAGGCGCAGCGGCAGATGCGTGGCATCGGCAAGGCCCGCCAGGCGCTCGGTATCTTCGATGCAACCTGGATCGCCGCCGAGCAGGTCGCCGATCGAACCGCGCGGCGCGGCATCGCGATAGTAGTGGCGGCTGAGAAAAACGCTGTCCTTGCCGTGTCGCCGGGCGAACTCGGCCACCCAGTCGGAGTTGGCGCCGGTATCCGGTCCGCCGAGCGGCAGGCCGGCCTTCCGCAACGCTTCGGCGTACGGCAGCCACATCGCCTCGAAGCTGGCGTAGTCCTTGGCGTAGTTGTTCGCCTCGTTGCCGATCTGGATCGCCACCAGGTCGTCGCCCACCGCCTTGCGCACGGCCAGGGCCAGCTCCACTGCCATCGCCGGCACGCCGATCTTCAGATTGACGCCGAAGATCAGCTTCCATCCGGTCGCACGCAGGAAGCTGGCCAGTTCGCGCAAGGCCTCCGGGCGCAACACCACCGGATGCTGCGGTCCGCCCTTGCGCGCCGGCTGCGGCGGCAGCGTGCCGCGGTATTCGCTCCATACCGTGAAGTCGCTGGTATTGCCGCCGATGCGCAGCACGCCCCGCGGATTCATGCGGCGCAGCAGTTCCACCAGTGAGCGATTGCCGGCCGAGAAGAAGGTCGGATCGGCCAGCTGGCCGGTCTCGTAGCTGAGGCTCGCCAGCGACTCGCTGACGACGCGCCCCGTTCCTTCCGGTTTGATCGCGAAACTCGCCTGCGCCGCATCGGCCACGGACGATGCCCGCTCCGCTGCCCGCGCCAGCCCGCCCAGCGTACCCGCCAGCGGCAGCAGGGCCGCCGCTTTCAACAGTCCGCGCCTCGTGCGCTCGAACGTGGTCATGCCTACCTCCCCGAAGATCGCCAGCCGTCCGCGCACCTCCCGTGGCGGACGGCCGGATCCGCTCAGCGCGTGGGTGTCAGTTCCAGCGTCAGCACTTCGAACGGCGCCAGCTGCACCGTCGCCGCGTGGTCGGCATCGAGCGAAGCGGGCACCTGCCCGCCGCCGGTCTTCCACACGTCGCGCACGCCGAAGTGGCGCGCGGCATCGGCCGGCAGCTGCAGTTGCCGGGCCAGGTCGAGCACGGCCGTCTGCGGCTGCGCATCCGGATTGCGCAAGGTGACGATGGATTTCTTCGGCGACCACGCGCCCCAGCCGTACACGTCCAGGCGTCCCGGGTCGCCGCCGATCCAGTGCGAATCGCGCAACACGTCGGCGTTGTCGCGCGCCCAGCGCGCGGCCTCGGCCAGCACGTCCCAGTCCGCTTCGGTCAGCAGCGTGGGCGTGATGTAGAGCTCCTGCAGCTGGGTGCCGGTGGCGAAGTACGAGCGCACTTCGCTGGCGAAGTCGTGGCCCGGATCGCTGCCGAGGTTGCGGTTTTCCTTCGCATAGATGATGCCGTGGAGCATCAGCGAATTGAGCGGGAACAGCGGCCCCTTGACCACGATATTGCGGTAGGTCTCGCGGTCGCGGTAAGTGATCCAGCGCTCGCGCTTGCTGCCCACGCCGGTGAGGTCGTCGTCCTCGCCGTCGCGCCAGATCGAATCGGCGTAGCGCAGCCAGAACGGCGAAGCCGTGGTGCCGGTGGTCAGGTTGATATAGGTGCCCGGCTTGGCCGCGCGGATGTCCTCGATCAGCTGGATCGCCGCGCCGAAGTCGCTGTCGAACACGCTGCCCGGGAATACCTTGTCCGCATTGCCGGTGCCGTCGAACTTGAACTGGTTGACGCCGTCCTTGGTCACCAGCTCCATCACCGCATCGTGGAAACGCTGGTAGTACTTCGGGCCGGACAGCGCCAGGCCGCCGTCGATGATCTCGTAGCCGGCCTGCGCGCCGCGCTCGGCGCGCTCCTTCTTCGGCGGGCCGTAGCCGCCCCAGGGCGACAGCCACATGCCGGGCGCGGCGCCGTACCTGGCGGCGGCATCGCGCAGCGGCAGGAAGCCGTGCGGGAAGTCCTTGCTGAAATGCCAGCTGCCGCTGCGGTCGTCCCAGCCGTCGTCGAACAGGAAGGAATCGAGCTTGACGTGGCGCTTCACGCTCAGCGCTTCGCCGAAGGCATGGATGCGGTCCAGCGCCTGCGCTTCCGTGTAGGGCGTGAAGTAACCGATGTCGTACCAGGAGTTGTAATGCAGGAACGGCGCGTAAGGCCGCGCGCGCTCGCGTTCGACGTAGGCGGCGAAATCGCGGCGCAGCTGGTCGCCATGGGTGGCGCCGATCACCGCCGAATAAGTCACCGACTGCCCCTTGCGCAGCGGCAGCTCGCGGTCGATCCACAGATTCACCTTGCTGCCGTGCACCTGGCTGCCTGACAGCGGATGTTCGAAGCCGAGGTAATCGCGGCCCGATACCACCGGCGAGCCGGCCACCGTGCCGATCACTTCCGCATCGGCGATCTTCGCCTGCAGCAAGTCGATGCGCTTGATCGCCTCGTCCTGCTTCAGCGCCGTGACGGTGACGATCTCGCGCAGGTAATCCGAACCTTCGCGCTGCACCAGTTGCCAGTCGACGCGGAAGCGGCCGTCGGCGTCGGTGAAGCTGGTCCGCACCGACTGCCCCTTCAGGCGCTCGGCCAGGCGCGAAGCCTTGGCATTGGCCTTGAGTGCCGCTGTCTTCGGCGCGGCGCTGGCGCGCATGTCGGCCGTGGTGATTTTGCTGCCGTCCGCGAGGGTCAGCACGAAGGGTGCGGTGATCTCCAGCGGGCGCTGGTTGATCTTGTCGTCCACCACCAGGCGATCGAGCTTGCCGCCGGCATACGACCAGCGCGCGGCGATGGCGCTGTTGCCGAAGGCCGCATCATCCGCGGCCTGGGCGGAGCCGATGCCGAGCACGGCGAGCAGCACGGCGATGAATTTGCGGCGCGGCCTGGCTAACGCAGGCCGCAGCGAAGGCGGAAGTTCGGATACGGATACAGGTGACATGCCGCAGTTCTCTCCAGTTCTGGAAAACACCACGGTCCTCCCCGTGGCCTCGTAACACCGTCCCGCGCGCCGCCGCTCCCACGGCGTCGCGCGGTGTCGTCAACCGTCGTAGCGGACCAGCCGTACCTCCGGCAGCAGCGCTTCCACCTGCGCCCGCTGCACATAGCCGGTCTCCTCGTGCAGCGCGTTGGCCGCGCCGCAGGCCACGCCCAGGCGCAGCGCCTGCGCGGGCTCCTGGCCGCGCCGCAGCGCCACCGCCACGCCGGCCAGGAAGCAATCGCCCGAGCCCACCGCATTCGCGCTGTGCGCGATGGCGAGCGAGGCGTGCCAGCAGGCCGCGCCGTCGAACCCCAGCGCGCCTTGCGCGCCGAGCGTCATCACCGGAAATGCCACGCCGCGCGTGTGCAGCTCGCGCGCCACGGCGGCGGCGTCTTCCAGCGTGTCCACCGCGCGGCCGGCCAGGTGGCCCGCCTCGTCGCGGTTGGGCTTGAGCAGGAAGGCGCCGGCAGCGGCGGCCAAGCGCAGCGCTTCGCCGCTGGCGTCGACCAGGCAGGGCAAGCGGCGCGGCGCGATCTGGCGCAGCAGCGCGGCATAGGTATCTGCTTCGAAACCGCGCGGCAGGCTGCCGGAGAACACCATGGCGTCAGTGTCTTCCACGCAGCGCCACAAGGTGTCCAGCAATTGCTGCTGCGCGCGCGGCTGCAGCAACGGGCCGGGATCGAGCACTTCGGTCATGCGCCCGCCGCGCTCGCGCAGCGCCAGGCAGTGGCGCAGCTCGCCGGGAATTTCCACGCCGTGGAACAGCACGCCGCGCTCGCTCATGCGGCGGGCGATCAGGTTGCGGTGGAAGGCGTCGGTCAGGCCGACCAGCTGCACCGGCTCGCCCAAGGCGGCGATGGTCTGCGCCACGTGCAGGCCCTTGCCGCCGGGATACGCCTGCACGGCGGCGGCGCGCTGAACTACGCCGGGCTCCAGCGCGTCCAGCGTATACAGCCGGTCGATCGCGGTGTTGAAGCCGGCGACGGTGATCATGCGGCGCCCGCCAGCAAGGCCGCGACTTCGTCCGCGCTGGCCTGGCGCGTGGTGCCGCCGATGCCGCGCGTGGAAAGGCTGCCGCAGGCATTGCCCCAGCGCAGGCAGTCGCGCAGCGGCAGCTGGCGCAGCCACGCATGCAGGAAGCCCGCATCGAAGGAGTCGCCGGCACCCGTGCTGTCCACCGCTTCGATGGCGAGCGCCGGTGCGATCAGCAGCGCGCCGTCATGCAGCACCGCGCAGCCTTGCCGGCCGCGCTTGGCCACGATCAGGGTGCGGCCGTTGTCCAGGGCGGCCAGCGCCTTGCGCACGTCGGTTTCGCCGGTCAGCGCGCGCAGCTCTTCTTCGTTTGGCAGAAATACGTCGACGTCTTCGAGCACGCCGCGCAGATCGTCGCCCCAGCGCTGCTCGGGATCGAAACCCGGATCCAGCGAGATGCTCAGCCCAGCCTTGCGGGCGCGCGCGAACAGTTGGCGGATTTCGGGGCGCAGCGCTTTCTGCAGATAGAACGAAGACACATGCAGGTGGCCCGCGCCCGCCAGCAGCGCATCGCTGACATCTTCCGCGCGCAGCGCCGCGATGGCGCCGCTGAAGGTCACCAGCGCACGGTCGCGCGGCGTGGACAGCGAGACGGTGATGCCGGTGCGCAAGCTGGCTTCCGGCTGCAGCGAAGCGACATCGATGCCGGCCTCGCGCATGGCGCCGAGGCAGTAGTGCCCCCACGCATCCGCACCCAGCCGGCCATGGAACGCCACCGCATTGCCCAGCCGCGCCAGCCCCATCGCGCAGATCATCGAGGAACTGCCCGGCGTCATCAGGAAATCGTCGGCCAGCACTTCCTGGCCCGGCGCGGGCTCGGCGTGCAGGCCTTTCAGGACCAGGTCGACATTGACCTCGCCCACCACCAGCACGCGCCCAGGCACGGCCGTCGTCACGCGCCGTTTCCGTGCAACGTGAAGGACTGCACCACGCGCGTGAGCACGCCTTGCGAAGGTGCGTCGGGGCGATCGCCAAGACGCAGGCAGCGGAAGAATGCCAGCAGCTGGCCCACCGCCACGTCCGCCAGCAGCGAAGGCAGTTCGCCGTGGTGGCCCAGGCCGGCGAGTTCGATCGCCACGTCGCCGGGCCGCAGTACGTCGGCGGGGATGCCCTCGCCCACCACCAGCTTGGCCAGGCCCAGCTGCTTGCGGTCCAGTTCGCGCAGCAGGTCCAGCTCGTAGCCGCGCACCGCCGGATCCGCCGACAGGAAGCCGACGATCAGCGTGCCGGGGCGGATGCTCGACATCGGCCCGTGGCGCAGGCCCAGGAAAGTCTCGGCCATGGTGATGACCTTGCCGCCGGTCATCTCCACCATCTTCAGCGCTGCCTCGTGCGCGGCGCCGATGCCGCCGCCGCTGCCCAGGTACACCGCGCCCTCGACGTTGCGCGAAGCCAGTTCCGCCAGCGCCACGGCTTGTTCGTCGAACAGGTAGTCGACCACCGCGGCCAGCGCGGCGACGGCCTGCCCGGTCAGCACGCCGGCGCTGTCCAGCAGCAGGCCGGAACCGGCCAGCAGCAGGTTGGTAAAGCTGCTGGTCATCACCAGGCTGCGGTCGTTGGTGCGCTCGTCCAGCACCAGCACGGTGACGCGCGGATCGTGGTTGTAGCGCGTGGCGAGCTTGCCGTTGGCATTGCAGGTGATCACCAGGTGCCGCCATGCCGGCGCATCGGCCAGCACGCGGTCCACCACGCCGCAGCTTTCGGGGCTGTCGCCCGAACGCGCCAGCGAGATCAGCAGGCCCTCGCCCGGCGGCAGCACGCCGCGCCAGTGCGTAAGCAAGGTGCCGGCGGCGATCGCCTGCGCGGGAATGCCTAAGCCTTCCTGCAGCGTGGGCGCCAGGCATTCGCCGATATACATGGAGCTGCCCGAACCGGTCAGCACGATGTGCGGCGGCCGCGGCGACATGGCGCGCGCCAGCCGCTCGCGCACCGCCGGCTCGCGCAGCAGGGCCGCGGTGCCGCGCCAGGTGGCTGGCTGCTGCAGCACCTCGCGCAAGGTGTCGGCATAGCCGGCCGTCTGCTGCTCCGCCACGGGACGGCTGCGCAGTCCGGAAAGACCATCGTTTTCTTTCGTTTTCTTATCAACTATTGACATTTCGGCCGTTTCGCTCGAATGTGAAACCGTTCGATCATGAAACGCAGGGTATTCGAAATGATTCAGAGCACACAAGCCCTTTCGAAAACTTCCGAACGGTTTTCGAAATTGGCGCTTTCACACGGCAAGCGCACCCGCCTGTGGCGCCTGCTGTACGGCCATGGCCCGCGCAACGGCAGCCTGCTGGTGCTGCCGCTGGACCAGGGCCTGGAACACGGCCCGACCGATTTCTTCCCCAACCCGCCCGCGATCGATCCGGACTACCAGTTCCGCCTCGCCGTGGAAGGCAACTTCTCCGCCATCGCGCTGGGCGTAGGCCTGGCCGAGAAGTACATGGGCGAGTACTGCGGGCGTATTCCGCTGATCCTCAAGCTCAACGGCAAGACCAATATCCCCAGCGACGCGGAAGCCACCTCGCCGCTGTTCGCTTCGGTCGAGGATGCGGTGCGCCTGGGCGCCGACGCGGTGGGCTACACCATGTATGTGGGTTCGCCGCGCCAGGCGGACGAGATCCGCCAGTTCGAAAAGGTGCGCCAGGACTGCGAGCGCTACGGCATGCCGCTGGTGATGTGGTCGTATCCGCGCGGCGAGGCGATCGAGGCGAAGGGCGGCAAGAACAGCCTGTTCGCGCAGGACTACGCGGCGCGCGTGGCGATCGAGATGGGCGCGGACATCGTCAAGCTGCACGAGCCCAACGACCACCGCACGAATGCACCGGCGCCGTACGACCAGCTGCAGGAAGATGCCGCCGCGCGTGCCGAACGCGTGGTGCGCTCGGCCGGCCGCACCATGGTGCTGTTCTCCGGCGGCGAGAAGAACGACGACGATGCGGCGGTGCTGCGCAAGGTCGAGTTCTACATGGCCTCCGGCGCGCAGGGCGTGATGTTCGGCCGCAACATGTGGCTGCGCCCGCTGGACCAGGCGGTGGCGCTGGTGCACGAGGTGCACAAGATCATGGCCAGGTACCCGCGCTGATCGTCGGACGTAGGTTGGGGTGAGCCGCAGGCGAACCCCAACAACCCGTGCACCGCCGTCACCACGTTGGGGTTCGCTGCGCTCCCCCCAACCTACGCGACCAGAAAACGCTCACATGCCCAAACCCTGCCTCTGCTGCTCCCCGCCCACCGGCGCCGGCACTGTCCGCATCGACAGCGGCAAGAACCAGCTCGCCACCGCGCCGGACGAGAGCAAGAGCAGCCTGCGCCTGTTCGACTTCAAGCCGCGCAGCATGCTGCACGTGAAGCAGACCCGGGTGGAGCGCCCGCGCTTCCCGGTGATCGACATGCACACCCACCTCACCTGGACCGCCAACGTGCGCAACGGCGTGTCGGTGGGCGAGGAAATCACCGTCTTCGCGCAACCGGAAGACCTGTTGCCGGTAATGGACCGCAAGGGCATCCGCACCCTGGTCAACCTCACCGGCGGCACCGGCGCGGGGCTGGAGCAGGCCATCCGCACCTTCGACCAGGCCGCGCCCGGCCGCTTCCTCACCTTGACCGAACCCTCGTTCGGCCTGTTCGGCGAAGCCGACTATGCCAACCGCCAGGCCGACGCCATCGTGCATGCCCACCGCGCCGGCGCGCGCGGCCTGAAGCTGCTGAAGACGCTGGGCCTGTACCTGCGCGAGCGCATCGACGACGGCCCGCTGGTGGCGATCGACGACCGCCGCTTCGACCCGATGTGGGAAACCTGCGCCGCGCTGGGCTTGCCGGTGTTCATGCACGTCTCCGATCCGGAGGCGTTCTTCCTGCCCACCGACGCGGGCAACGAGCGCTACGAGGAATTGGCGAGGCATCCGGACTGGTCGTTCTACGGCCCGGAATTCCCCAGCAATGCCGAACTGATCGCCGCGCGCGACCGCCTGATCGCACGCCACCCGAACACCACCTTCGCGCTGATGCACGTGGGCAACGGCGCGGAAAACCTCGCAGCCGTGGCGGCCTGCCTGGAGCGCTATCCCAATACCCTGGTGGACATCAGCGCGCGCATCGGCGAGCTGGGCCGCCAGCCGCGCACGGCGCGGCGCTTCTTCGAGCGCTTCCAGGACCGCATCCTGTTCGGCACCGATGCGGTGCCCTCGCCCTGGGGCGACGACGTGCCGCAGCAGCTGTTCGGCGACGCGCTGTACGAGATCTACTACCGCTTCCTGGAAACCGACGACGAGTACTTCGACTACGCCCCCGCGGAAACCCCGCCGCAAGGGCGCTGGTCCATCTATGGGCTGGACCTGCCAGACGCTATCCTGCGCAAGGTATACCATGACAACGCCGCACGACTTCTAGGCCTTCCATGACTCCAAACCGAGCCTCCGCCCCGACGCGCCGCCTGCTGGTGGAAGAGCGTCGCCGCCTGATCGTCGAATACGTCGAGAAGCAGGGCCGGGCCACGGTGGAAGAGCTGGCCAGGCAGTTCAGCACCTCGGCCGTCACCATCCGCAACGACCTCGAATCGCTGGCGCGCACGTCGGCCATCGCCCGCTCGCACGGCGGCGCCCTGCCCGCCACCGCGCCCAATGCGCACGACACGCCGCTGAACATCAAGGAGACGCGCCATCACGCGCAGAAGCTGCGCATCGGCCAGGCCGCGGCGCGGCTCATCCAGAATGGCGAAACGGTGATTCTCGATTCCGGCTCCACCACGGTGGAGATCGCGCGGCAGATCCGCCAGCAGAAATTCGAGTCGCTGACCGTGATCACCAATGCGCTGAATATCGCGCTGGAGCTGTCGGGCCTTTCCAATATCCGCGTGATGATGCTGGGCGGCCTGCTGCGCGAGACCTCGTATTCGCTGGTCGGTCCCGACGCGGAACAGGCGCTGGCCAAGCTTTCCGCCGACAAGCTGTTTCTGGGCGTGGATGGACTCGATCCGGTGGTGGGCGTCACCACGCCGGATCCGCTGGAAGCTTCGCTCAATGCGCTGATGATCCGCGTATCGCGCGAAACCATCGCGGTGTTCGACGCGAGCAAGCTGGGGCAGCGCAGCCTCTCGGTGATCACGCCCGTGCAGCAATTGCATCGCGTGATCACCGACAACAGCGCCGAGCCGAAGGCAGTGGAAGCACTGCGTGCGGCGGGCGTGGAAGTGATGCTGGTCTGAATCCTTAGCAGCGCACGACGTAGGTTGGGGTGAGCGCAGCGAACCCCAACGATGCGTCGCGCCTGCATGGAGCGTGTTGGGGTTCGCTGCGCTCACCCCAACCTACGGCGCCCCTCCCCCTTCATCGCGCTACTGCGATGCGCAGCACTTGCATCGCCGATAACTTTCATTATCCTCCGATTTCCGTCGATTAACTTCCGTTTTGGATCAATAACTTTCATTTTCGCTTAAAACGAAAACGAAACCGGAATAACGATCGACGCGACGCGAAACCTGCCTGACCCGCAACACCGGACCGCTGGGGGCGGTCCGCCTGACGAATCGAAACGTCACTACTTGGGAGGGAGTCATGCGATCGATTGCGTACCAAAGCCTCGCCTTGCTGTTTGCGATGTCCACCGCCGCGCACGCAGCCACCAGTACCGTGCCACTGGGTGGCAATGCCTTCATCACGCAAACCTCGTCCAGCGCGAACGAACTGATCAACGACACCGGCCTGCACAACTGGAATTCCAGCCAGGCGGTGATCAGCGTCTACGTCGACGTGCAGCAGGCCGGCACCTTGTCGCTTGCCCTGGCCGGCGCGCTCAACGGCGCCAGCAGCAGCACGGTGAAAGTCACCGTCGCCGGCCAGTCGCACAACGTGAATCTCAGCAGCACCTCGCCGGGTCCGTTCAGTGCGGGCAACTTCAGCGTGGCGCAGGCGGGCTACGTCAAGGTGGATCTGCAAGGCGTGTCCACCAACGGCGGCTACTACGGCGACATCAGCGGCCTGCAGGTTTCCGGCAGCGCCACCAACGCGGGCGTGACTTACGCCAATGATTCGGCCAACTACTACTGGTCGCGCCGCGGCCCCTCGGTGCACCTGGGCTTCACCGCGCCCGCCAACACCGAATACTTCTACAGCGAGATCAACGTCCCCGCCGGGCAGGACGCGATCGGCTCCTACTTCATGGCCAACGGCTTCAACGTCGGCTACTTCGGCATGCAGGTGAATTCCGCCACCGAACGGCGCGTGCTGTTCTCGGTGTGGGATCCGCCGAGCGGCAGCACCACCCTGGTGCGCAAGAGCGCCAACGTCACCACCAATGGCTTCGGCGGCGAAGGCACCGGCGGCCAGAGCTACCTGGTCTACAACTGGGTGGCGGGCCACACCTATCGCTTCCTTACCCGCGCGCAACCGGATGGCAACGGCAATACGCAGTACACGTCGTGGTTTTCCGACGCCTCCACGCCGGCCACCTGGAACCTGATCGCCACCTGGCAATACCCCGGCACCAGCGCTTATCTCAGCGGGCTGTATTCGTTCCTGGAATGCTTCGATCCGGAACGCGGCTATATCGGACGCCGCGCCACCTACGGCAACGAGTGGGCGAAACCGGCGGGCGGTGCCTGGACTGAGCTTACCTCCGCGTATTACGACGTCGACCCCACCGGCCTCAACAGGCAGCGCCTGGATTTCGCCGGCGGCCTCAGCGGCGCCAACGCGTTCTATCTGCGCAACGACGGCTTCTTTACGCCATCCGTCGCTTCCGGCCAGACCTTCGTGCGCAGCGCGAACGGCACCGCGCCGGACATCGATCTCAACGCCCTGCCCTGAGGCAGCCGCGCCGCTTTATCCCGCGCCGGCCGCGGGACGCACCACCGTCATCCACTGGGAGGGAATCATGCGATCGATCATGTACCGCAGCCTCGTCGCGCTGCTTGCCATGTCCGGCGCCGCCATGGCGCAGGACGCAACCGACACTGTGCCGCTCGGCGGCAACGCCTACGTCACTCATCCCGCGCCCACCGCCGACGAGACCATCGCCGACGACGGCCTGCACAACTGGGATTCCAACAAGGCCGTGGTCAGCGTGTTCTTCGACGTGCAGCAGGCCGGCGAACTGAAACTCGCCCTGGTCGGTTCGCTCGGCGGCGCCAGCCACAGCACGGTGAAGGTGTCGGTGAACGGCCAGTCGCGCTTGGCCAACCTCAGCAGCGCCGGGGCCGGTCCGTTCGACGCCGGCAGCTTTACCGTGGCGCAGCCTGGCTATGTGCGCGTGGATCTGCAGGGCGTGTCCACCGACGGCAGCTACTACGGCGACATCAGCGGCCTGCAGGTGTCCGGCAGCGCCGCCGCGGCTGGCCTGACCTACGCCAACGATCCGGACAATTTCTACTGGTCGCGCCGCGGTCCCTCAGTGCACCTGGGCTTCAAGGCGCCGGCGAATACCGAATACTTCTACAGCGAGATCACCGTGCCGGTGGGCGCGGATCCGGTCGGCTCGTACTACATGGCCAACGGCTTCAACGTCGGCTACTTCGGCATCCAGGTGAACTCGCCCACCGAACGCCGCGTGCTGTTCTCGGTATGGGACCCGCCGAGCGGCGGCAGCACTTCCCTGGTGCGCAAAGGTCCCGGCGTCACCACCAATGGCTTCGGCGGCGAAGGCACCGGCGGCCAGAGCTACCTGGTCTACCCGTGGGAAGCGGGCCATACCTATCGCTTCATCACTCGCGCGCAGCTCGACGATGCGGGCAATACGCTGTTCAGTTCGTGGTTCGCCGATGCGGCCTCGCGCGGACAGTGCAATGCGCACAGCTCGCACGGCAATTGCAGTTGGCATCTGATCGCCACCTGGAAATATCCCGGCGTGGCGACGTATCTGAAGGGCCTGTATTCGTTCCTGGAATCGTTCGATCCGGACCACGGCTTTATCGGCCGCCGCGCCACCTACGGCAACGAGTGGGCCAAGCCCGCAGGTGGAGCGTGGACCGAGCTGACCTCGGCCTACTACGACGTCGACCCCACCGGCCTGAACAAGCAGCGCCTGGATTTCGCCGGGGGCCTGAAAGATGGCAACGCGTTCTATCTGCGCAACGACGGCTTCTTTACGCCGTCCGTCGCATCGGGTCAGACTTTCGTGCGCACGGCAAATGGCGCGCCGCCGGACGTCGACCTCGACAACCTGCCTTGATTGCCGCATAGCGATCCTGGCTCCCTCCGGCCGGGAGGGAGCCAGCATTTCAGGCGGAAAGCCCGCCCCCAGTCGAACCCGCGCCAGGCCCGGCTCAGGCCAGCTGCGCCCGCTCCAGCGCCGCGATGCGCCGTTCCAGCCGCGGCCCCAGATAGCAATGCGAGCCGCATGGCAGCAGCCCCGCCTCGCGGAAGTTGCGCAGATACCAGGACGGCGCGCGGGAGGCGAAGCCGTCGTGGTCGCCGGCCACGTCGTCCTTGCTGGTATAGGCCTCCAGAAAGGCCACGCCCTCCAGCATGTCGACGATGCCGACCAGACCCGCACGGATTTCCGCCGGCTTGAGGTAATGCAGCACGTCGGTGCAGACGATCAGGTCGAAGCGCTCGTCGAAGCGCAGCTCCGCCAGCTGCCCGAACCGCGCCCAGCCGATATTGCGGCTGCGCCCGTAGCGCGCCACCACATATTCGCTGGCATCCAGACCGCGATAGGCGATGCCCGGCCGCAATGCGCGCAGCGGCGCGCGCCACGGCGCCTCGCCGCAACCCACGTCCAGCACGTTGCGGATCGGCCGGCCCAGGTAGTACTCGGCTACCGCCACCACCATCGCCACCTTGCGCCGCAACTCCGTGGGCGAGGCCACCGAATGGCGCGGGTTGCGGTACCACTTGTCGAAATAGGCGCGGTCGTAGGTCTTGGGCATGGGCGATGCGTCGGCTGGCACTGCGCTTATTGCAGCATGAAAAGCCGCGTCGCCACTACTGATCCTTACCGCTTGCATCACCCGTTGCATACAGGCCCCGCGCCAGCATGTCGGCGCATCCGCAGCACCCGGTACTCCGCCATGCCCATGATCCGAATGCGCGTCTCCGGCAACCGCGACAAGATCGATACGCTGATCGGCGCGATCCGCGGCATCGATGGCATCGAACACGTCGAGGACGTGGACGAAGAATCCATGGACGAGATGCGCGACGATTCCAGTTCCAGCGACCTGGTCGACGACAACCAGGCCGACGTGGTGCGCGTGGAGATCGAAGCGCCGCAGAAGAAAGCCGAGCTGGTGCGCAACGTCGCCCTGCTGGCCACGCGCGAGCTGGATATCGCGGTGGAGTTCGTCGACGAGTTCTGAAAGCGCCCGCCACCGCAAGTTCATGCGGCAGCCCGGGTGGTGAATGCCGGCCGAATGCGGCCCGATGCACGGATGGCCCGTGTCGACGCATGGCAAGGTGACGCGTTGTCAGTTCCCGCAACCCTCGCCGACGTCAACCGCCAGGAAGCCAAGACGCATGCGCCGCTCCGCTCCATTCCGCCCACAGGCATTACGCCGACACCTTTCCACCCTGCTGCTCGCCTGCGCCGCGACGCTTGCGCTCGCCGCGCCGCCCGCTTCCGCGCACGGCCGCGACGCGCTCGGCGCCGACGACGTGGCCTGGCTGCGCCGCGACGGCTTCGGCCTGGACAGCGCCAGCGTGGCGCGCTATCGCGAGCTCGGCCGCGACCGCTATCTCGATGCGCAACTGGACGACAAGCTCGGCGACGAGCTGCCGCCGGCGATCGACCAGCTGATCCGCGGCTACGAGGTGGTGAGCACACCGCCCGATCAATTGATCGCCTCGTACCAGGCCGAGCAGGAACGCATCAAGGACATGCCCGACGGCGATGCCAAGGTGGAGGCGCGCAAGGCCCTGCAGCAGCGTGGCAACGACCTGCTGCAGGAAGCCCAGCAAGCCGCCCTGCTGCGCGCTGTGTACGGATCCAACCAGCTCAAGGAACAGATGGTGTGGTTCTGGCTGAACCACTTCAGCATCTACGGGGCCAAGGGACGCGTGCGCTGGGTGGCCGCGCGCTTCGCCGAGGAAAGCATCCGCCCGTATGCGCTGGGCAAGTTCAAGGACCTGGTGATGGCCACGCTGAAAAGCCCGGCCATGCTCGAATACCTGGACAACGCGCAGAACGCCAAGGGCCACGTCAACGAGAACTACGCGCGCGAGCTGATGGAACTGCACACGCTGGGCGTGGGTTCCGGCTACACGCAGCAGGACGTGCAGCAGCTGGCCCTGGTGCTCACCGGCGTAGGCATCGCGCCGCCGGCCGACAAGCAGCGCATCAATCCGAAGATGGCCTCGCTCTACGTGCGCGATGGCCTGTTCGAGTTCAACCCGATGCGCCACGACTTCGACGACAAGCAGCTGCTCGGCCAGCGCATCAAGGGCAGCGGCTTCGACGAAGTGGAAAAGGCGGTGGACCTGATCACCCGCCAGCCCGCCTGCGCGAAATTCATCGCCACCAAGCTGGCCCGCTATTTCGTCGCCGACGAGCCACCGCCGGCCCTGGTCGACAAGATGGCGCGCACCTTCCAGCGCAGCGACGGCGATATCGCCAAGGTGCTGCGCACCATGCTGGAGGCCAAGGAATTCACCGCCGACAGCGGCAAGAAGTTCAAGGACCCGATGCAGTTCGTGGTCTCCTCGGTGCGCCTGGCCTACGACGGCCGCCCGGTGGTGAATGCGCGTCCGCTGCTGAACTGGCTCAACCAGCTGGGCGAGCCGATTTATGGCCGCCTAACGCCGGACGGCTGGCCGCTGGACGCCGCCGGCTGGGCCAGCTCCGGCCAGATGGCCAAGCGCTTCGAGATCGCGCGCGCCATCGGCACCGGCAACAACCGCCTGTTCGTGCCCGAGGGCAGCAACGGCGTGGCGCCCGGCTTTCCGATGCTGACCACGCGGCTGTACTACGACGCGATCGATCCGCATCTTTCGGTGGCCACGCGCGATGCGCTGGGCAAGGCCGCCTCGCAGCAGGAGTGGAACACCTTCCTGCTGTCGTCGCCCGACTTTAATTACCGCTGAGGGATCGCCATGAACCGCCGCCAGTTCCTGCTTGCCGCCGCGGCTGCCGCCGCCTCGCCGATGTTCGGCTACTCCGGCCGCCTGTTCGCGGCGCCGGCCAGCACGCCGCGCCTGCTGCTGGTGTTCCTGCGCGGCGGCTACGATTGCAACAACCTGCTGGTGCCCTGCGGCAGCGACTTCTATTACGAGTCGCGCCCCACCATCGCCATCGCGCGCCCCGATGCCGCCAATGCCAACAGCGCGATCGCGCTGGACAGCCAGTGGGGCCTCAACCCCGTGCTGCGCGATTCGCTCTATCCGCTGTGGCAGCGCAAGCAGCTGGCCTTCGTGCCGTTCGCCGGCACCGACGATATGTCGCGCAGCCATTTCGAGACGCAGGACAATATCGAATCCGGCGAACCCACCGGCCAGCGCAGCGACTATCGCTCCGGCTTCCTCGCGCGGCTTTCCGGCTCGCTGTCGAACGTACCTTCGATCGCCTTTACCGATGCGCTGCCGCTGAGCTTCCAGGGCGGCGGCAAGGACATCCCGAATATCTCGCTGCGCGGCGTGGCCAAGCCGGCCTTCGACGAACGCCAGTCGGCCATCCTGGCCGAGATGTACAAGGGCACCACGCTCGCCGCCGCTGCCACCGACGGGCTGGAGCTGCGCCAGAAGGTCTCCAGGGACCTGCAGGACGAGATGATGAAGGCCAACCGCGGCGCCACCACCGCGAAAAACTTCGCCGCTGAAACGCAGCGCATCGCCACCATGATGCGCGACCAGTACCGCGTGGGCTTCGTCGACGTCGGCGGCTGGGATACGCACGTCAACCAGGGCGGCGCCAACGGTGCCCTGGCCAACAACCTCACCAATCTCGGCCAGGGCCTGGCCGCTTATGCGGATGCGCTAGGCGACGAGTGGAACAACACCGTGGTGGTGGTGGTTTCGGAGTTCGGCCGCACCTTCCGCGAGAACGGCAACAAGGGCACCGACCACGGCCACGGTACGGTGTACTGGGTGCTCGGTGGCCGCGTGCGCGGCGGCCGCATCGCCGGCGAACAGGTGGCCGTGAACGCGCAGAACCTGCTGCAGAATCGGGACTATCCGGTGCTCAACAACTACCGCGACGTGCTCGGCGGCCTGTTCGCGCGCACCTGGAGTTTGTCGCCGGGCCAGCTGCAGGCGGTGTTCCCAGGCGCAAAGCCGCGCGACCTGCAACTGGTCTAGAACAGCGCCACCTTATCCGTAGGTTGGGGTGAGCCGAAGGCGAACCCCAACATCGGCGCGTCCATGCGCATCGCACTGTTGGGGTTCGCCTTCGGCTCACCCCAACCTACGGTTATCGATCGCGCGCTTCGCGCAGCTCCTGTTGCGCTTCTTCCAGGCGGCGCTGTTTCTTGGCGATCTTGTCGGACTTGCCGGTGGCCTGCGCCTCGCCCAGACGGAGGCGATTGCCGGGATTGGCAGCCATGCACGGAGAAAACGCATGGGCGCGCTATGGCCCGATGTGCTTCCTAAAGTTCGGAGCCAAGATCCCGAATGAGGTCGCTGGCGAGAGCTCGCCGGATCAGGCGATGCGGCGATACGTGCCGCTCATTACCGCTTCCCACTGCACGCCGCCGTCGAACGAACTCTCCAGCGCGAGCGTGTAGCTGCCGTCGTCCTTCGGCGTGTACACATGGCGCGTCTGCCCGCGCGGCGAGCTGCGCAGGAACACCAGGCGCTTGCCGTCCCAATGGCCCGGCGCCGGCGCGGACGGCACGAAGCCGTAGCTGTCGAACCAGAACAGTTCGAAGCGATCGTGTTCGGGACCCGCGGCAATCACCGCGTGCGCTTGCAGTGCCGGCTTGCCGTCGCGCTGCTCGCGATAATCGATCACCAGCGACTTGCCGCCCAGCTCGATACGCGCATCCACTTCCGCTGTAGCGGGGCCGCCCTGGCCCCAGCGCGTGGTGGCGATCTGTTCCTCGCCGCTCCAGCGGCCGATCAGAAATCCCAGCGTGTCCTGCATCTAAGAACCTCGTGCGCGGTGCGCTCAGTGCGCGCCCTGGTTGGCAGGCGACACCAGCAGGTCGCCCGGTCGTTCGTCGGCTTCCATCCGCCAGCCTTGGTTGAGTTTCAGGGTCCAGCCCGGACCTTCGATGGTGCCTGTGCGTGCGGCCTGCTTGCCCGGCACGGCCACGTAGAGATGCTTCCAGTCCGGCGCCAGCAACGCGCCCGCGCTCACTTCGATGGCGCCCCAGTCCGACAGCACCTTGATGGTGGGATAGACCGTACCCGCCTCGCCCAGCGGCACCAGGGTGCTGGGATTGAACATCACCTTCGGCTCGTGCAGCGGCAGCACCAGGCGCGGGCCGTCGACCAGCAGCGCCTTGTAGCGCGCGATGTCCTGCTGGTGGCGCTGCTCGCGCGCCTGTTCCGCGGCGAGCAGCGCGGGGCCGCCGTAGGCGATGGCGTCGCGTTGCACCTCGGCGTCGGTGGCGTTGGCGTTCTTGATGCCCAGTGCACCGGCAAGCAGATCGGAGAGTCCAGTGTCCGGCGTTCTGATGCGTTGCCGCCACGCCGGCAGATAGCGATCCAGCAGCAGGCCATAGCCCGGCCCCGTGGCATAGGCGAACGAGCGCACGAAGCTGGGCGCCGACACGTGCGAAACCAGGTCGTCCGCGGTCAGCGCGGTGCGCTCCGCGGGCGACACCGCGCCGATCGCGATGCCGGTGTATTCGGCCAGGCCTTCGTTGCGTTCCAGCGAGCGCTCGCTCTGCGCGGCGTCGGGAAATTGCCGGTAGCGCGCCGCGCGGAACAGCAGCGCATCCGCGGCGTGGCTGCGCCGTGCCTTGTCGTCGGCGGCCGCCACGGCCTTGGCCAGGGCACGCCACTCCAGTTGCATGAGGTAGCGGCCCTGCAAGGTGTCGAGCTGATCGTTGCCCAGCTCATGCGGCGGATCGAGGCCCACCTGCGGCTGGATGCGATGGAAGGACTCGTGCGCCATCAGCACGCGCCGCTGCCCCGCATCCGCCGGCAACGGCCAGCCCATCTGCGCCCAGCGCACGCCGGCCCAGTCCAGCGAGCTGTTGGCGAAGGAGACGTCGTCCGGCAGATGGCCGGTGAACACGCCCTGCTCGGCTTTCAGCAAACCTTGCGCGTCCGCCTGGTTGGCGATCACGCGGCGGGTGGGCGGATCGACCAGCATGATCGGGCCGCACAGGCTGGCACCCCATAGCTTGCCGCCGTCCTTCTGGCATTGCTGCGTCGCCTCGGCGAACCAGGCTTTCGCCTGTGCGGGCTCGAAAGGCGGCGCATCCGCCGCCACGGCTGCGAAGTTCGACGACAGGCACAGCGCGAAGATCAGGCACGAACGCGTACGAAGCATGAGGCCTCCGGCGACGGACTGGCAGGGATCAGTTGACGCTGCGCGACACCAGCAGGCTCTTGGCGATCAGCCCATGCATCCGGCCGAGGCCGCGCACCAGGTGCAGCGTGGCGAACAATAGCAGCACGCCGACGGCCAGCAGCACCAGTGCATCGCCGAACGTAGGAACGTGCGCGCCATAGCCCCAGTGGATGGTGGCCAGCTCGTGATCGAAGTCACCGAAGGTCCACGCCAGCGGCGCCCCGATAAATGCGATCGACACCGACAGCAGGGTCACGGTGATGGTGAAGTAGACGATGCCCAGCGGCAGCATCAGCACCATGTACAGCATGGTGGTCCAGGTGCGCGCGTCGGTGAACATGGCGCCGATGCGGCTCATCAGCGAACGGCCGGCCACCGGAAATGGCGGACGCCGCGGCATGCGCACGCCCAGCATCGTCTCCACGATGCGTCCTTCCATCAGCGACAGCCCGCGCACCGTGCCGAAGAACAGCACGATAAAGGGAATGCCGACGATCAGCACCGCCAGGCCCGCCGACATCGAGATGCCGGTGATCACCCAGGTGAAATAGATGATGCCGGTGGCCAGCGCCAGCAGCATGTAAAACAGCGAGCCCCAGGTACGCGCATCGGCGGCGACGCCGAAGAAGCGCCCGAACAGCGAATGGCGCTTCGGCGGCGGCGGCGGACGCAGCGCGCGCTGGATCTTGATCTCCTGGTCGCGGTAGATGTCGGCTACTTCCTCGGGCGAACCGTAGCTGCCCACCACCTTGGCCAGCATGTCTTCCTGCGACATGCCCGGATGCTCCTGCAGCTCGGCGCGCAGGTGTTCCTCGGCGTCGTAGAGCGCGTCCTGGATCAGCGCCGGATCGGCCCCGGCCAGCGCGGCGCGCAGCTGCTCCAGGTATTGCGCGATGGTGCGCGGCGTGTTCATGTCACCCCTCCTTGCAAGACGGTATCGACGGAATCGCGGGTAGCGCTCCACGCCGCCACCCACTCGCGCAGCGCTTCGCGGCCCAGCTTCGTAATGCGGTAATAGCGGCGCGGCGGCCCGCTGACCGAAGGCTCGACTTCGCTTTCCAGCAAGCCGTAGGCCTCCAGGTTGCGCAGCACCGGATAAAGCGCGCTCTGCTTCCCCGCCAGCACGCCCTCGCCCACTTCCTCCAGCCGCTTGGCGATCTGGTAGCCGTACATCGGCTGCCGCGACTGACCCAGTACCGCCAGCAGCACCAGGGACACGGTGCCCGCCGACAGCTCCTTCTGGAATTTCTTCAACAGGCCGGCGACGTCTTCCACCTGGCTCACCCTCTGGGCTACTTAGCCGTGAGTGAAGCATAGTGTGAAGTTATGGATAGTCCATGCGCTGGAAGTCATGGCGTTGGAATGGGCTTTTGGGCATGACACCGACGTATGTGCAGGTTCTCCGATCGCGGACAGATGATTTGCCCGGCCTTTTGCAAAGGCCTTGGCAAGCGAATATGATGTGCGTCATATGAAACGTTCTCCCACCCGTTCCAAGGAAGCCACCCACGAGCGCATCGTCGATGTGGCAGCACGCGCCATCCGCTGCAACGGCTACCACGGCATCGGCGTCGCCGACATCATGAAGGCCGCCGGCCTGACCCACGGCGGCTTTTATGCCCACTTTCCCTCGCGCGACGCCTTGCTCGCAGAGGCAGCCGACCGCGCAGGCTTCGAGAGCGTGCAGTCGCTGCAGCGCCTAGCCGCGGGTTCGTCGGGGCCGCAGGCGCTGCAGGCAATGATCCAGGGCTACCTGTCCAAGGGCCACCTGGAAAGTGCGGAGACGGGCTGCCACATCGCCGCGCTCGGTTCCGAGATGGCGCGGCAAGTGCCCGAAGTGCGGCACGCGGCGACCCGCCGACTCAAGGAAACGATCGATCTGATCGCCCGGCAGTTCCCGGACTGGGGACAGCCGGCTGCGCGCGAACGGGCGCTCGTCACGTTGGCGACGATGGTCGGCACGATCGTGCTCGCCCGCGCCGTCGACGACCCCAAGATGTCTGACGCGCTAATCGACGCGGCGCTCAAACACCTCGATCCGATCTCGCACTGACGCGGCAAGCGCTGCCGCGTTTTTTTATCGTCCGCACATATTACGACCATCATATAAACACCCCCTTTCAACACGCGAAGGCACGGTTATGAACTCCAAGAACAAGGTTGCCCTGGTCACTGGCGCGTCGTCGGGCATCGGCGAAGCCATCGCGCAGCGCCTCTTCACCGCTGGCTACAAGGTCTATGGCACCAGCCGGCGCGGTGGCGTTTCGAAGAACGAGTTCGAGATGTTGCCGCTGGATGTCACCAGCGACACGTCCATCGTCTCCGCCGTCAGCGACCTGATCCGACTGGAAGGCCGCATCGACTTGCTCATCAATAACGCCGGCTTCGGCACGGCCGCCGCCGGCGCCGAAGAGAGCTCGATCGAGCAGGCCAAGGCGATCTTCGAAACCAACTTCTTCGGTGTGGTGCGCATGACCAAGGCTGTCGTACCGCACATGCGACGGCGGGGCAGCGGTCGGATCATCAACATCAGCTCCGTGCTCGGCTTTCTGCCCATGCCCTATGGCGCGCTGTACTGCGCAAGCAAGCACGCGGTCGAGGGTTACTCCGAATCGCTCGACCATGAGCTACGCACGCACGGCATCCGCGTGTCGACGATCGAGCCGGCCTACACGCGCACGCAATTCTTGACCAGCGCGATCGCGGCGGATACTCCGATGGCCGAGTACGAGAGCGTGCGTACGCATGTCGACGCAGTGACCAAGGAGTTGTTCGCCGAGAGCGACGACCCCACGGTCGTGGCCGAGGCGGTGCTGCAGGCGGCCACCGCCGAGCATCCGAAGCTGCGC
This sequence comes from Dyella sp. SG562, assembly GCF_011759495.1. NCBI lineage: Bacteria > Pseudomonadati > Pseudomonadota > Gammaproteobacteria > Lysobacterales > Rhodanobacteraceae > Dyella > Dyella sp. SG562. The sequence goes on along the minus strand of NZ_JAAOYS010000003.1, from coordinate 76,652 downwards.
TACACCGCGGGCAAGCAAGCCAAGGTCCTGAGCCTGCTGCGTGCCTTTGCGCCGGCGTCTGCGGTCGATGCCGGCATCCGAAAAAAACTTCGCCTGCACCTGCTGCCGACGAAGTAACAGACGATATTGCGCGCGAGGCCAGCCCCTCCATCCACCACACGGTGCCCATCAGCATGAATGACGTCATCATCATCGGCGGCAGCTTTGCTGGCCTCGCCGCCGCACTGCAGCTCGGCCGTGCCCGTCGCAAGGTGATCGTTCTCGATACCGGCCTGCCGCGCAATCGCTTCGCCGGCCACTCGCATGGCCTGCTCGGCCACGATCACAAGCCACCGCTGGATATCCTGGCCGAGGCACGGCAGCAGCTGGCGCGCTATCCCACGATCAAACTGGTCCATGCCTGGGCCGACAGCATCTCCGGCGCCATCGATGATTTCTCCGTCCTCACTGGCGATGGCGAAAGTCTTAGGGCGCGCCGTCTGATCCTGAGCTATGGCGTCGCCGACCAGATGCCTGATGTTCCGGGCTTTGCCGAAAGCTGGGGCACGTCCATCGTGCCTTGCCCCTATTGCGATGGCTTTGAAGTTGCCGGCCAGCATTGGGGCCTCGTCTGGTCCGGCCCGCAGTCGCACCAGTCTGCCAGGCTGTTCCACGATTGGACCGACAGGTTGACCGTCTTCGCTGATGGTCATGACATTCCGCTCGATATCCAGGCTGATCTGGCGAGCCGCAACATACCCGTCGTCGATGGCGGGATCGTCGAAATCGCGCATCACAAGGGCCATATCACCACCGTCAATCTCGATACCCGCCGCCATGTCGCGGTCGACGTCCTGTTTGCCCATCCGCGCAACGAGCCGTCCGCAAGCCTGCATGCATCGCTGGGCCTCGCCACGATCGATACGCCCACCGGCTTCGTCCTCAAGGTCGACGAGCGCCGCCAAAGCAGCACGCCCGGCATCTACGCCGCCGGCGACCTGACGACGCCCTTCTTGCCGTCGGTCACCCAGGCATCATCCCAGGGCGCGATGGCGGGTATCTTCGCTCAGCAATCGATGCTGGTTTGAGTGCACCGATTCCCTCAGGGTGCGACGCACCGTAAAACCGTATTGACTATTTGATCGGGGCTACCGACTTCTTCAGGGCGAATGCTTTTTTTCGTCTACGCCGAAGGCCAACCATGCGACATAGCCTTTGGTTATCAGACCAGGGGGCGTGTCGCCGCTCCATTCCCGCAACCGGTTGAATTAACCGATCGCGCACGTACTTTGCCCTTCCGCGCAAGGCGAAGTACGTGCAGCCACACCTTCATAAGCACGAACTTTGCTTAAGAAATGGGTACACACTTTGGTGCTATGCCCACTTTTTGGCATGCCCACCCAAGCGCCGATTGCACGAATAAAAACCTCCATCGGCGCAGTCCGTGAGACAGCAAAATTGGATGATTACGGGGTCGCAACGACCGCTTGCGGACCCGCCCCGGACCTGGTTTTCCGGCCGATCAGCCGATCGTCGTCAGGTCAGCGCAGGGCGGAGCTATCAAGATCGGATTTCACTTCAAGGAGGGGAGCGCTGCGGGCAGGGGGCCACGCGGCTGGCGAAGGTGGTTTGAATTGAACCTCAAACAGATTTGACGTTATTCAACAGGGAGAAGCATCAGTGATCAGCACCACCATGAAGGTATCGCTCGGCATCGCCATCAGTGCCGTCAGCGCCGTTGCAACGTTCGCCCAGGCCGCATCGCTGGACCCGGCGTTCGGTTCGGCCGGCATCACCTCCACCGCCTTTGGCGCCTACGGTTCCGCTGCCCGGACGGTCATTCAGCCGGACGGCCGCATCGTCACCGCCGGCCAGGACGTCGGCGGCGACTTCGCGCTGGCGCGCTATACGGCCAGCGGTGCGCTGGATACGAGCTTCAACGGTACCGGCAAGGTCACCACCACGCCGTCCGGCAGCTGCTCGGGACAGGCGCGCGCACTCGCCCTGCAGACCGACGGCAAGATCGTCGTCGCAGGCACCTCGTGCCCGAACTTCAGCTCCATCCGCAACTTCACCGTCTATCGCTACAACACGGATGGTTCGCTGGACACCAGCTTCGGCAGCTCGGGCAAGGCGACCGTCAGTTTCTATGCGGGCGCCTCGGAAGCCTTCGCCGTTGCCGTGCAGGGCGGCTCGATCTGGGTGGCTGGCTATGCGGGCTCCAGCTTTGCGCTGGCGCGCCTTACCAGCAGCGGCAGCCTGGATTACAGCTTCGGCAGCGGCACCGGCATGGTCACCTCGGCGCTCGGCACCAGCTCGGCCTACGCCAACGGCCTGGCCATCCAGGCCGACGGCAAGCCGGTACTGGCCGGCTATGCGTCCAGCGGCGGCACCGTCTTCGCGTTGACGCGCTACACCACCACGGGCGCTCTGGACACCACGTTCGGTACCGGCGGCAAGGTCCTGACCAATGTGGGCGGCACCTTCAGCGGCAACGCCGCCATCGCCACGTCGCTGGCGATCCAGGGCGACGGCAAGATCGTCGCCGCCGGTTATGCGAACAGCAGCAGCGGCGGCTACTACCGCTTTGCCGCGGTCCGCTACACGACCGCCGGCGCGCTGGACAGCGGCTTCGGCTCCGGCACGGGCAAGGTGCTTACCGCGATCGGCAGCGGCGATGCGATCGGCAGCGACGTGGCCATCGATGCCGGCGGCGGCATCATCGTCGGTGGCTACTCCAGTGCAGGCAGCTATCGCCAGCTGACCTTGAATCGCTACGACCAGCTCGGCAACCAGGACTACAGCTTCGGTCCGGTGAGCACCGCCGTCGGCAGCGCGAATGCCGCGATCCAGGGGCTCGCCATCCAGAGCGACGGCAAGATCGTCGTCTCGGGTTATGGCAACTCGCCGACGACGTTCGTTGTAGCGCGCTATCAGTAATCTGCTGTATCGCCAGCCTCAAGGGCTGCATCAGGAAAGCCCCCTCCCGCTCGCTGCGGGAGGGGGCGACATGCGTTTACTTTGGAATGAAGGTGGCACAGGGTGGATGCAACGGCAGCTACGAGGAAGGCTTGGGCTTCTGCCGCGGAGAATTCTGCGGCTCATGCGGCGTCTGGGCATCGGGCATGCTGCTGCCCTTGCGATTCGGCACCGGCTGAGGCTCGGGATAACCGGAGGTCCCCGCAGGTCGACGCGGTTTATGCTTCTGCTCTTTGCTCTCGCTCATGATGCACGGCTCCCAGGGCGGTAGCGCCAACATGGCCCGCTGACGATCAAGGTTGCGTCATGCGGTCGTCAATGCGGGCAGGCATGGCCTTTCGACGCCACCGGTCCGGGGCAATGATTCAGCTTACTTGGCCGCCGCTCCACGAACGCGCCATGAAACGCGACTGGCCACCCGACAGCACATACATCGCGCGCTCGAGATGCCGCGCCTTGGCCTCGGCTGATTTCACCTGCTGGAAATAGCGCAGGATTTCCTTCTGCAGGCTTGGAATCAAAGCTTCCCAGGCCTGCCGCGCGACCGGGTTGCTTTCCAGCGCCGCACTGAACTCCGGCGGCATGGAATGGACCGGTCCGCTGCGATAGCCGTCGTCGAACGCGAGCTCCACGTCGACGGCATCGCCCACCTGGCTGGCTGCCGCCTTGCGCACCTCGGCATGCAGGTACAAGTAAAACGAGCCGTCGCCCAGCGGCATCATATTGATACGCCACCACGCCTCCGGCACGCCGTTCACCCGGACCCGCACCGGCATCGGCCTGCGCCAGCCCTGCTTCAGCCGTTGCGCATCGCGCGCACTCACCAGCACGTAAGGATTGATGTTGTTGATCCCGATCGTGGCGCGGAAACGCAGGATGTCCGTACTGTCCATCGCATCAGGCTCCGGTACGTCATGCGGCGGTCAAAGAAGCGCCATCGGCGCATCGCGATTTTCCGGCCGGCGTGGCGGTTGTCAAACGAGTCCGCGGCCAGCGGCCGAGACGATGCCTGCATGCTGTAGTCCGGCTTCCCGCAGAGCGCCTTCCGGTTTTCCTTGATCCTCCGGCATGACACCAGCCGGCCCGCGCCGAAAAAATCCATTACGACTTTCACATGTCTCGCCCGGGTCGCCTTGGGTAACTTAGGCACGCCTTCGCCATGGGTCGTTCGAGGAAATGATCCGGGTGATCTGGCGCGAAGAAGCCGCAAGAAAAAAAGCTTCCGCTAAAAGATAATGATCCCGGCAGTCCCCACTGCCTAGCTTCAACTGACATCGATCGCAAACCGGCTGCTGCGCAAGCGGTCGACCGGTTTGCCGTGCCCCCATCTCCGAGAACCCACATGAAGACCAGCCAGAAAACCGCACGCCGCCATGCGTTCCAGCTCATGACGGCGATTGCCGTGAGCGCGTTCGGCATCGTCGCCGTCAACGCCGCCTACGCGCAGTCGACCAGCTCCAGCATTCTCGGCAAGAGCCCCACGGACGCCTCGGTCACCGTGCACAGCGACAAGGGCATCACCCGCCACGGCTCGCCCAACAGCAAGGGCCGCTACAACCTCTCCGCGCTGCCGCCGGGCACCTACGAGGTGTCGCTGGAGCGCGATGGCAAGACGCTCGCCACGGTGGGTGGCATTCCGCTTTTCGCAGGCCGCGCCTCCCAGGTGGATTTCACCTGCGAGAACGACCAGTGCACCGGGGTGTTCAATCACTGATCGCCCAGGCCCGGTGCCATGCCGTCGCGGCATGGCACCAGGGCCATTGTCGAACGACGCGGCGCGGATCAATGGCGCTTGTCTTCGTCCCGCTGGCGATCGCGCTCCTTGCCGACCTCCTTCTGGATCTTGCCGGCATTCTTTTCGACATTGCCGGCTACCTGCTTGGCCGGATTGTCGGTGATCTTGCCTACGCCTTCTTTGATGGCGCCTTTGACTTCGTGCTTGGTGCCTTCGATGCGATTCTTGTCCATGACATCCTCCAGTTCGCCGCATTACGGCAGGCGTTTTTATAGGAAGAACGCGGTGGCACGGCCGTGAAATCCAGGCATAGCGATTAAGCATTCGCCTTCACTTTCATCTGGCTCAAGCGGCGCTTTCACATCGCGGATGAAAACCTGAAAACCTCCGGCGAGGAAATCGGGAATGGCGCGACGAAAACCTGCTGCTGCCGCATCGGACGCCGCGGCGGTGCGGCTCATGTATGTCAGCGACGATCAGGCAGGCTTGCGGCGATATCGCCGCGGCAAGGGTTTCGTCTATCTGGATGCACGAGGCCGCCGCGTGACGCGGGAAGATGTGCTGGCACGCATCCGCGCGCTGGCAATACCGCCGGCCTATCGCGACGTATGGATCTGCCCGCATCCGCGCGGCCACCTTCAGGCCACCGGCCGCGATGCCAAGGGACGCAAGCAGTATCGCTACCATCCGCGCTGGCGCGGCATCCGGGACGGCAGGAAGTTCGAGCACATCAGGGATTTCGGCGCGGCGCTGCCGCGTATCCGGCGCAGGGTCCGCGCCGACCTGGCGTTGCCGGGATGGCCCAGGGAAAAAGTGCTCGCCCTGGTGGTGCGCCTGCTGGACACCACGCAGATCCGCATCGGCAACGAACCGTATGCCAGCGAGAACGGCAGCTATGGCCTGACCACCCTGCGCTCCTATCACGTGCATCCGCGGCGCGGCCGACTGCGCTTGAGCTTCAAAGCCAAGAGCGGACGCCGCAGCGAGATCGAGCTCGACGATCCGCGCCTGGTCCGGCTGCTGTCGCGCATCCAGCAACTGCCCGGGCAGCGCCTGTTCCAATACCTGGACGACGACGGCAAACGGCAGGCCGTGGACTCGGGCATGGTCAACGATTATCTGCGCGAAATCGGCGGCGGCGATTTCACCGCGAAGGATTTCCGCACCTGGGCCGGCACGGTATATGCCATCGGCCTGCTGGCGCGCACGCCGGTGCCGCCTGACAAACCCAAGCGCGCCAGGCAGCAGGCGGTCAACGAAATAGTCAAGCAAGTGGCCGGTGTGCTGTGCAATACACCGAGCGTCTGCCGCGCTTCATACATCCATCCGCGCGCTTTTACGGGCTGGGAAGACGGCAGTCTGTCGCGCATGGTGCCGCCGGAAACGAGTCGTCACCCGCGGCGGCTGGAATCGGCGGTACTGCGTTACCTCAAGAAACGGTAAGCGCCGCCGCGCGGGCGGCCCGAAGGCCGCCCTGAAAAGATCAACGGTTCTTGTGGCTCTGCTCGCCAGCCTTCACGTGCTGCTCGTGGCTGCCGCCACGCTGGCCGCTGGAGCCTGCCTGCTTGTTGCTGCTGCTGTCGCTGTCGTTCTTGTGGCTCTGCTGGCCTGCTTTGACGTGCTGCTCGTGCGAGGCGTGATCACCACCGCGATTACCGGGGTTGTTGGTATTGGGCATGTTGAAGTCCTCGTGCGCACATGGCGAATGGATGCGGACCGGCGTGCGCGTTTACGGCCGCGGGGACATTCTTGGACGTCGAGGCAGAACGCCGCGTCTGCGACAAATGAAGGCGCCCCATATCAAAGTGAAGGGGCACATGCACGAAGCCTTAGTCGCAGCTTGGCGCTGCCTCCCTGGAATTCGAATAACCAGTAATCCGGCTTCAGTGCGCGGCGGTCATCGACGCCGGTGCATCGCCCGGATCCGCACCCCACGCCTTGTTCGGCTCCGGCCCCATCTGGAGTTCCAGCGTCGCGCCGCCAGCGATGTCGGCATGGCTGAACCATGGTTTGTTCCATGGCTTGCCATTGAGCGTTGCGGACTGGATATAAATATTCTTCGCCGAGTTATTGCGCGCGACGATCTCGAACGATTTGCCATTGCCCATGCGCAAACGCACCCGGTCGAAAATCGGGCTGCCGATAATGTAATCGGGAGTCGCCGGATCGACCGGATAGAAACCCATCGCGCTCAGCACATACCAGGACGAGGTCGAACCCTGGTCGTCCATGCCCGGATAGCCATAACCGCTGGCATCGCTGCCATAGAGATCTTCGAGAACGCGGCGCACCAGCGCCTGCGTCTTCCACGGCTGCCCGCTCCACGCATAGAGATAGGCGGCCTGCTGATCCGGCTGGTTGCCTTGCACGTATTGCCCGATCAGGCCGGTGCAATCGCGGCAGATACCCTTGGGCCGATAAGGCGTGGAGAAGAATGCGTCCAGCTTGGCGTTGAATCCATCGCGTCCGCCGAGCAGTTCGATCAGGCCCTGCACGTCATGCGGCACCAGCCACAGCGTGGACCAACCCGACGCCTCCTTCATCATGAAGTTGTAGTACGGCTCGCCCGGATCGAATGGCGAAATCCACTGGCCGTCCTCGGTACGTCCACGAACAAAACCCACCGAAGGATCGAATACGTTGCGATAGCTCGCGGCGCGGCGCATGAACATCTGCGCGTCTTCCGCCTTGCCCAGGCGCCTGGCGACATCGGCCAGCGCATGGTCGTCCCAGGCGTATTCCAGCGTGGTCGCCGCGCCGGCCTTGCCGCCGGCATAAGGCGGGCTGGGATTTCCCGGCGGAACGATATCGGAGATCCAGCCATTCTTGATGTACTCGGCCAGATAACCGCGCGGCCCGTTCGGGTCGGTGGCGTTCTTGCGCAGATACGCATAGGCGGAGGCGTAATCGAACGGAATGCCGCGCTGCCACGCGCCGTCGTAAAGAAAGACCGCATGGTCGCCATGAAACGAGGTGTTCATGTAGCCCCGCTCGCGCGCCATATCCAGCTCGGAACGCATGATGTCCTGCACCACCTTCGGTTCCAGCAGCATCAGCAGCACGATCTGGTTGCGGCCCGTATCCCAGAATGGCACGGGGCCGTAGCGGTCGTAGCCGGCGACCTGCACCTGGCCCTTGCTGTCGATGAAGCGCTCGCCCTTGCGCGCCACCAGGCGCGGGCTGGCAAACGAGTGGTACAGCGTCGAATAGAACAGCATGCGCTGCTTCGGCGTGCCGCCGGTGACTTCGACGCGCTCGAACAGCTGCGCCCAGGCTGCACGGGCCCGCGCATGGATCCCGTCGAAATCCCACGCAGGATCTTCGGCACGCAGCCGCTGCTCGGCTTCCTCGGCGCTGTGGCCATGCGCGATCTTTACCAGTACCTGCTCGCCGGCCTGGGTATCGAACGTGACGTAGGCGCCGGCATAGCTGCCGGAAATCTTGCGCCGGCCGGCCTCCACATCCTGCCCACCGATACCGTAACCCTCGTGCTCGCGGTTTGCATGGAAGCTGCCGAACGCCGCGAACGGCCGCGAGAACTCCGCCACGAACCAGGCGCCATTGGGGTCGCGCGACGCGCGGCCATCCGTGCTGACGCCGCGGATCGTACGGTCGCCAACCACTTCCACCTCGCCGCCAGCGCGGCGCAGATTGATCACCACGTTGGACCGGCGGCTCGCCGGGAAGGTGAAGCGCATCAGCGTGGTCCGCTGCGTCGCCGTCAGCTCCGCCCTGGTGTGGAAGCTGACCAGATCCACCGCGTAGTAACCGGGCGACGCTCGCTCGCTGGCCTTGTCGTAATACGCTGGCGTGTAATCCGGCGGCACCGTCCAGTCGCCCACCACCGGCATGACCATCGGCGTGCCGCGCCCGCCATAGGTCGAACCGCCGCCGCCGGTGAAGCCGATCATCGTAGGGCGTCCATAGCCGTACGAAGTGGCCACGCCGGTCGGGTAACTGAGATCGACATTGATATTGACCGGCGCCGCTTCGGTCGAGCTTTGCGGCAGACTCGCGCCGGGCGAGGTCATGCCGGAATACAGCGGCTCGCCCGGAGGCGGCGCATTGCCGATCAGTTCCTGCCGGTCCAGCGGGGCGGTGCCGACCAGGGGATTGGCGATGTCCACCGGCGCCGTGGCGGGAGCCGCATGCATGGGGTCCTGCGCCGGTGCGGCCATCGCTGAAGTCACCACGGCGAGCGCCGACAGCGCGGCCGCGACGGCACGATGGGGAAGGCGTGCCATGGAGGTATTCATGCGGTTTTCCTTCTGGAAAAGAACAGGGGCCGGGTGATGCACCCGGCCCCGTCGTTTCTGCTTACCGGTTGCTGTCTCCACCGAACTTGTAGGTCACGCCCAGGTAGTACTGCCGGCCCGGATACATCAACTGGACCAGGCGCGCGCGCGTGTCGCCACCGAGGTAGGTGTGCGGCGTGGCCTTGTTGAAGTTGATGATCGACGCGGTGACCATCAAGTGCTTGTTGATCTCGTAGTCGCCGTTCAGATCGATCTGGTGATACGGCTGCGCATAGATCGGCAAGCCCGCGGCCAGGCCCTGCATGGTGCGGCCCGTCCAGTTCTCGCTGGCGCGCAGCAGCAGGCCGTGCTTTTCGTAGAACAGCGAGATATTCGCCGCGTACTTCGCGCTGCCGATCAGCTCCGCCTTGCCCACCTGCGTGTCGCCCAGCGTCACCGCGGTTTCGTTGGTCTTGTTGAGCGTGTAGTTGGCGATATAGCCGAAGCCCGAGTCCCAGGTGTGCTGCGCGTAAAGCTCGATGCCCTTCGACGTGCCGGAGCGGCCGTTGGCATTGGTGCTGTACTGGCGGAAGTTGGTCTGGGTACCGCCTACGTTCACGTCGATGTTGTTGACGGTGACCGGGACGACGAAATTCTTCACCTTCTTCTGGAACAGGTCGATGCCGACCACGCCGTGGGGGGCGTAGTACCACTCGCCGGCGAGATCGAACTGGGTGGCGGTGAAGGGTTTCAGCTCGGCGTTGGCGCCGGAGCCGTACCAGCCCGGCAGCGGCGCGCCGAACTGCTTGCGGTCGTTGTAGTAGTCCTGCGTGTTGTTGGTGAGCTGGCCGAGCTGGGCCAGGTCGGTGTAGTTGGCGCGTGCCAGCGCCTGCGAGCCGGCGGCGCGCAGGACGAACTGGTCGGCGATGGTCCAGGCGACGTTGAAGCTCGGCAGGAGCTTGTTGTAGCGCTTGTTGGTGGTCGAGTTGGTGAAGTTCTCCACCACCGCCACTTCGCGCGGCAGGTACTGGAAGTCGCCCGGCGCGCACTTGCCGCCGCCCGCGTTGATGCCCGAGGCCGGGCAGATCAGGATGTTGCCGCCGGCATCGTGGTAGTACACCGCGTTGTTGGTGGTGACCTGGTTGGCGACCGTGAGGTCCTGCTTGGTGGAGACGAAGCGCAGGCCGACGTTGCCGCGGATGGTGCCCGTGTCGAAATTCGCCTGCACGTAGGCGGCGGCGATCTTCTCGCCGATCGACGACTTGTTCTGCGGCTTGTTGTAGATCACCCGGTCGTAGGTCGAATTGAGATGGTTGTAGTACGCCGGGAAGTTGATCGCCGGGAAGATGCTGTCCTCGTAGGCATGGTTCGCGCCGTTGAGGTAATTGGGCAGGAGGAAGCTCGCCGGCAGCTGGCCCGCGGTCGGATCGCAGGTCTGGAACTGCGAGGTGGTGCCTTTGCAGTACCAGCGCACCTCGTTGCTCTGCTGTTCGGCATTGGCATCGCTGTACTTGGCGCCGAACTGCAGCGACTGCAGCCACGACGACTCGAACGCCCAGGTGAAGTCCGCTTGCGCGAAGTTCTGCGAGGTGCGGGTATTGACCATGTTGGAGCCGGTCGAACCCAGGTCGACCTGGCCCGCGCCGGCCAGCATGTTCTGCAGTACCGACTGGTCGGCGACGATGCCCGGCTCGCCGCTGAAGGTCCAGGCCGCGCCGGTGCTGCCGTCCACCCACTGGCCGTTCACGAAATTGCGCGGCTTGGCCGCCATGCCCAGTTCGATGGAGGGGCCGCCCTTGGCCCAGGTCCGGCCGACGTTGAACGAGCCGCTGAGGCTGCCGCCGTTATCCCATTCGCCTTCCAGGTTGAGAGTCTGCGAGGTGGCCTTCTCGACGGAGTAATTGCCGTTGAGCCACGGGATTTCCGTCGAGCACACGTCCACCGCCTGGCGGGCGGCGCCGGTGACCGGGTTCACCGCGGCATTGCATCCGACACCCGCCGGCGGCAACACGTAGTTCGCCCCCGTGACGATCGTGCCGGACTTGTCGAAGGTCAGGCCGTTGGGCGCGAGCAGGCGGCCGTTCTGGTCGGCGTAGTTGCTGTTGTTGGGCAGGCCCCACTCGGGAATTTCCAGGGTGTTGGTGATCTGGGTCTGCTGGCGCTGGAAGCGGAAGTAGTTGCCGGTCAGCAGGAAGTGGTCGCTCGGCTTGAACTGCATCGTGGCCTGGGCGCCCTTGGTCTTCAGGGTCAGGTCGTTGCGGCTGGTGGCGAACTGCTGCGGCATCCAGAAGCCGTTGGAGACGTGCCCGGCCTGGTCGACGACACCATTGCCCCACAGGTCGATGTTGTTGTTGACCGCGGACGGATACGGCCTGCCGTTGACGTTCACCGGCGGCTGGGTGCAGGTGGTGTGGTCCGTACAGTTGTCCGACCACCAGTGCCAGCTGGTGGCATCGGCTTCGTAGGTGGTCGCCTGGCGCTTCTGGTAGGAGCCCGCGACGAGGACGCCGAAGGTTTCGTCCTTGTTCTTCCACGACCACAGCGCGGAGACCTGCGGTTCCGTCTTCGAGCTGGTGTCGGAGCTGGCGGCGGTGCCGGAGATGAAGCCTTCGTTCGCCGCCATCTCCAGCGGACGGCGCGTGCGCAGGTCGACGTTGCCGCCGATGCCGCCTTCGTCCAGGCGCGCTTCAAGGCTCTTGTAGAGCTTGATGTCCGCGAACATGTTGGCCGGGAACAAGGTGTAGTTGAACGAACGCGAGAGGCCCGCCGAGGTGTCGGCCGACGCCACGTAGTTGCCGTTCAACTGGGTCAGCGTCAGCTCGGGCGCGAGGCCGCGGATGCTGACGGTCTTGCCTTCGCCCGACTCGCGGCTGATTACCACGCCGGGTACGTGCGCCAGGGCATCGGCGATGTTCTTGGCCGGGAACTGCGCGATGTTCTGCGCATTGATCACTTCGACGATGGAATTGGAATCGCGCTTGTCCTGCATGTTCTGGTCGACCGACTGGCGGAAGCTGGTGACCACGACCGTCTGCAAGGTGGTGGGGTTGCGGTTGTCCCCATTCTTGTCCTTGCCGGTTTTCTTCTCGTCGGTACTGCTGGATTGCGCGCCGTCGGCGGCCTGTTGCGGTTGCGCCGCCGGTGTGGCGGCAGGCGTCGCGGCAGCTGCGGCCGGCTGTGTGGCGAAGGCTGCCGTGGGTGCGTTGCCCATGGCTAAAGTGGCTAAAGCGAGTGCGATGTACAGCGGTTTGCGAGTGAACACATGCGACTGGTAAGTCATTGCTCTCCCCTACATGGTGCGCGCCGTTTTGCATCGGCGCGGATATCCCCCGTTCGATCACGTGCTGCGGATGCGCGTTTGCCCTCCTCTGTCATTGGATCGATTGAAACTAACGGCGCCGGAAAAGCGTCAGTTCCGTCGTCTCCGCGGCATGAACCGAATCACGCTTTATTTGGATCGATCTAAATCCCCGGGCGCCAATTAAGGCGCTGAACGGGCGAGCTGTCACGCTGCGTCGCAAAAAGTTGAGTGGGAAGCCCCAGGGGTTTCAGGCGGCTAGATGGCCGCCTGAGAAAAACTCTTGGCCCTCATTCCGGCGCAGGCCGGAACGACGCTGTCTCGCATGGTTGCGCCAGGTTGGCGGTACGGAGAGTGGCAGATCACCGCGCCTCAAGCCGCGTTGATCGCCAACTGCGCCGCAAACGCACGCTGATACGCCGGCCGCGCCTCGCCCCGCGCGACATAGGCTGCCAGACTCGCAAACTCATCCAGCATCCCCGACGGCCTCAGCCTCAACAACACCGACACCATCAACAGATCGCCCGCGCTGAATGCGCCATCGAGCCATTCCGCATCGCCCAGGCGGGCGGCCAGCTGATGCAGCCGCTGGCGGATGCGCTCCTGCACCAGGGGCGTGCGCTCCTTGGACCAGGGCTTGTCGCCCTCGATGATCCTGACGGTGACCAGATCCAGGATCGGCGGCTCCACCGAATTGAGCGCCGCGAACATCCAGGTGATCGCACGCGCCCTCGCATGCGCATCGCGCGGCAGCAGCTGCGCATGGTGCTCGGCGATATGGAACACGATCGAACCGGTTTCGAACAAAGCCAGCCCGTCTTCCTCGTAGGTGGGAATCTGGCCGAACGGATGCAGCCGCAGATGCGCCGGCTCCTTCATCGCCTTCGGTGAAACCAGGCGCACCTCGTACGGCAGCCCCGCTTCCTCCAGCGCCCAGCGGACACGCGTATCGCGCGCCAGTCCCTTGCCGCCGTCGGGCGACTTCTCGAATGCGGTAATGGTGATGCTCATGGTTGGCTTCCTCCGTGCAAAGGTTGTAGTAAGCGCACCCTGCACGTGGTGCCTAAGGGCGATGGTCGTCCGGCCACCACCCTTAGGCACACGCCTCAGAAGCGCACCGACATCGCTGCTGTTACGTTCTGATCCACCAGGCGCTGGCTGCCGGCCTGGCCGGTATAGCTCAGCGAGAACACGGCGTCCGGCGCCAGCGTGAAATCCAGGCCGGCATCGAGCACGCCGACGTTGCGGCTCACCACCAGCCCGTGCAGGCCATACGCGCTGCCGCCCGCGCGGAAGACCAAGGCGTGGTTGACGTCCACATCGCCCGTGGCGTGGCGCCAGGCCAGGCCGGCGCGTGCATTCACCGCCACCGTGCCGAGCTGGAAACTGTCCGCCACGAAATGCACGCCGAGCGTGGAGTACGTCACGTCCGCGTCGTGGCTGCCGCCGGCCAGCGCCGCGGCGCCGCCGGATTCGCGGAACGACTCGAAGTTCTGCCGCACCTGGGCCAGCTGCAGATACGGCTGCAAGGTGCTGCCGCCCCAATGCACGCCGTAGCCGAGTTCGCCGAAGACCTGCGCGGTATGGCCGTAGTAATCCGTGCCGAGGTGCGCCGCGGCGAGCCCGGGCACCTGCACGAAGCGGTCGGTGGCGATGTCGTGGCGCACGTACGCCGCGCCCAGCTTGAGCGTGAACGCACCCCACTGCGTGCCCGCATACGCGCCGTAGGTGGTGTCGTGCGTGGTGGCGGTAGAGTCGCGGCTGTCGGCGTCGATGCGCGCATGGTCGTAGCCGAACAGCAGGCCCACGCGCCAGCGGTTGTCGAAGATCAGCGTATCGACGCCGCCCATCACGCCGCCCATGTCGCGCGAGATGGCGCCGGCATTGCCGTTGTTGCCCTGGTGGCTCCAGCCGCCGGCGGCCTGCGCCCACAGATGGCTGCCGTCGGCGCAGCCGGCCGCGCAGGAAAGCCGTGCAAAAGCCGCGTCCCGGGCGAAATGGCTGTCCTCGATCATCTGCGTGCCGACCGCGGCGTGGATCTCGCCGGAGAGGCGATCGTAGGCAGCGCCGGCTGCGGCGGGATCGGCAGGCCATTGGCTTTGCAGCGAAGTGCGCAAGGCGCTGCGTGCGGGCAGCGATTGCAAGGCCTTCGCCACCGCCACCTGGTTGGACGAACCGGCAGCGACGAAAGGCTGGCTCTGCGCGAGGGCGCCGGTCAACGGCGCGGCGGCCAGTGCGGCGCCGATGGCCAGCACGTGGCGGATGCGCCGGGCGCCAGCCCGCGGCGCGCCGGGATTACGGTTGCAGATATTCATGCAAAGCTCTCGATGATCGCCACCGGGCGTGGCAACCACCGAGTATCTGCATCGCCTTGCAAATTTATGTGTGCATGGGGCCGATACGATCGCGCTTCGTGCAATGGCACACACTCGCGGTTTCAGAGCGGTACATACATGGCTGCGGCGATACCGCGCCCCATGCCGATTTGGCCCGGGGCGATCGCAACCCATAGGCGCATACCTGAACATGTCAGGCGTCCACACCCAGGCCGAGATCGTCCATCTCGTACAAGGGCCGGATCTCGATCTCGCTCGGCCCCGGCATCGGATTGGGGCAGCGCTTCACCCACGCCACCGCTTCGTCCATGTCCTTCACCTGCCACAGCCAGAAACCGGCCACCAGCTCCTTGGTCTCGGCGAATGGCCCGTCGATGACCAGGCGGCCCGCGCCGTCGAAGGCCACGCGCTTGCCGTCCGAGGAAGGCCTGAGGCCATCGCCGGACAGCATGATGCCGGCCTTGGCCAGCTCATCGTTGTAGCGGTCCATCGCCTCGAGCATCCGCATGTTCCAGGCCGTGGGCTTGAAGCCCTGCTCGCTGTCTTCGGTCGCCTTGACCAGCACCATCACGCGCATCGCCGTTCTCCTCGATTTGCGGCCGGCAGATCGGCCTTACACAGGAGCGACGAACGAGCCGGGCGAAAATCGACATCGCAAACTATTTCGATGTTCGGCGCGTTGGCAGGCGTGGCCCTCGCCGCTCCGGGCTAAGGTAGTCTTGCCCAGCTCACGTCATGCCCTTCGCGCCGCAGGGCGAAAGCCACCACCTTGCCCTGCCCGTCGCGCCGGAATACCAGGCGCTTGCGCGGTTGCCCTTTGAGGAAGAACACGTCGGCGGCTTCGGCCAGCAGCGGCTGCAGCGTGCCGCCCTCGGTGCCGCCCAGCAGAGTGCCGTGTTCGATGCGCACGACGTAGCGCAAGTCCGGCGCCGCCTGGTAGCGGCCCGTGTACTCGGCGAGTTTTGCCGCCGGCAACGCGATCGCCGGTGGATCGTCGTTGACCACATAGACGTGCGCGGAAGCCAGCTTCCACTCGTTCCGTTCGAGCCGCCAGGTTTCGGTCATCAGGTAATGCGCCAGCAGCGCCTGGCCGTGGAACATCTCGCGCTCTTCGTCCCGGTGGATGACGAAAGCGCTGTCGCCATGCCGTTGCACGCGGTAATCGGTGATCGCAATGGAACCGCTGACACCATGCGGCAGCGGCACCAGCGAGGTGAGGAAGGCCTGGCGGTCCATGATCGTGCCGTTCTCGTCGACGTAGATGGCGTCGCCCGCCAGCGTGCGTTCCCACAGTGCACGGTCGCCGGGGGCGATGGCGTCCAGCAGCGCCTGGTCCTTCGCTCGCAGCGTGGTTTCGAGCGGAGCTTCGGCGGGGCCGGCCAGGGCAAGAGCGAGCAGAAGAGTGATCATTCCGGCAGCTTGGCGCCGCCGTTCGCGCGCGTCTTGAACGAATGTGACCTGGCGCGCCAGGCCGTCGGCGTGGCGCCGGTCAGGCGTGTTATGGCACGCGTCATGTGCGCCTGGTCGGCAAAACCGCAATCGGCGGCGATCTCCGCCAGCGGCTTGCATTCGCCGGTGATGCGCAGCCATGCGGCGCGTGCGCGCGCATCGGCGCGGAAGCCGCTGGGCGATACGCCGTACAGGCGGGCGAAGCCGCGCGACACCGTCTCGCGCGCAAGGCCCATGTGCTCGGCCCATGCGTTGATCCGCGGCGAATCCGTTTGCATCAAGGCAGCGGCGAGGACGTCGGCGGGGTCTTCCATCAGCGCTGGCCGCATGGGCCTGTACGCAAGCTGCTCGCGCAGGGCCACGGCCGCTTCCACCACGTCGCGCTCGGCCAGGCGCGCCAGCATGTCCACGTCGCAGCCGGCATGGACGCCGCCGCATCCCGCGTCGCGCGGCCAGGCAAGGCGTAGCACGGTCAGTCCGGCGCTGAGCATGCGGTCGGCATGGCAATCGAGCGTGGGCTGCACCAGGACGTCGCCTGCCGCGACGCGCATGCGCCCGGCGTAGCCCGATTGCTCGAAGCGGCCGCGCAACAGCACGGTGGCGTAGGCTTCGTAGTGCTGGTGCCGGGGCGGCGCATAGCCGGGCGCGAGACGTTCGATGCCGCGCCTTGCCATACGAAAGCCGTGTGGGGTCGCCATGCGTCGCACCTCGCGCGTTCTAGCCGCTCTATAGCAACGGTGGCGTGCGGCTGGAAGTGCGGGTCGTCGTGGGGCGCGGCGGCCGGGCCTGGCTTGCCCGCGCCGTATCAACCATCCATCGCCATGGCGACTTTCCGCAGCGGCGGCTGCCTGTAACGCGCGGCCAGCAGCGCGATCGGAATACCCACCAGCACGATATGGCTGAACCATTGTTCGCCCAGGCTGACCATGCTCACGCGCTGCAGGATCGCCGGCCAGCGCAGCGGCAGAACGATCAGGTACATCACGCACCACAGGCCCAGGCCATAGAGGCTGCCCGCGATGAAAGGATGCCGCACGGCCCACTCCCGCCGGCGCGCCAGCATCACATAGCCCCAGACCATCACGCTCATGATGGCGAAATGCAGCAGCACGCCCGCCAGCATGCCCGCCAGACCCGCATTGCGCGCCCCGGGCCAGACGCCAGAGGCGATGGCGAACAGCACGCCGAGCGGCGGGTGGCCTTCGAGCATGGCATAGACGAAGGCCGAACCCAGGTCCAGGAAACCGGCGATCAAGGTCGCCTTGATGATGAGCCGCTTCGACTCGTTGTATGCATCGTTCGCCATCGTGTGCTCCCGCATTCCAGGCCAGACCCCTCGCTGGAGTCGGCCGGCAGGCTAGCAACCGTGCCGGCGGTGCAGTTGCGCTTTTCGGCGAACGGACCGCTTGCGGCCGTCAACCGGTACGCGGATGGCTTCCACGCATACCTGGCGTGGCGCAAACTCTGCTGCCCATGACGGAATCCATCGATCCCAGGCAGCGCCCCCGGTTCTGGCTGATCCACTTCGGTGGCTGGCTGGGCTATGGCGTGGTCAGTGCGCTGGGCGCGCTGCCCTATCGCAATGTTTTTCCGGTGCTGATGTATTTCCTCGGCACCACGGCGATGGCATTTCTGTGCAGCCCGGCCATCCTCGCCATCAGCCATCGGCTGGCGGTGGCGAAGGCTTCATGGCCGCGCACCTTCGGCATCGTCATCGCCTGCGCCTATGCGATGGGCATCGTGTGCTCGACCACCGGCGCCGCGCTGGAAACGGCATTCGGCCATCCGCCGGCGGAGTCGGCGCATTGGTATGCGGTGGCCTTCGTCGGCTTCGCCAACGCCTTCAGCCCTACGCTGATGCTGGTGGCGTGGGCCGCGCTTTATCGCGGTGCCTGGCATTGGCAGGAAGCGCAGCAGCGCGAGCGCCAGTGGCTGCTCACCGAAACGCTGGCGCGCGACGCGGAGCTGAAGGCATTGCGCTACCAGATCACGCCGCACTTTCTGTTCAACACGCTCAATGGCGTGTCCACCCTGGTCGGCGAAGGCGAAACCAGTGCGGCGCGGCGCATGATCGCGCTGCTGGCGGACTTCCTGCGTTCGACCCTGGAGCCCACGCGGCAAGGCGACGTGAGCATGGCCAAAGAACTGACCCAGGTGCAGCAGTACATCGAGATCGAGCAGATCCGCCTCGGCGCGCGCCTGGCCGCTACGGTGCAGTGCGATGCAGGCGTGCTGGATACGCCGGTGCCGCACCTGCTGCTGCAACCGCTGGTGGAGAACGCGATCCGCCATGGCATCGCGCCGTTCGCCGAAGGTGGCAGCTTGTCGCTCAGCGTGACGGGAGATGGCGAGGTCGTGCGCATCCTTATCCGCAATCGTGCCGAGGGCATGCTGAGCAAGCGTCCGGAAGGCGGCGGACTGGGATTGGCGAACACACGTGCCCGGCTTGCCGCGCGGTACGGCGATGGCTGTCGCTTCGCCGCGCAAGGCACGCCGGATGGTGGCTGGGAAACGCTTATCGAGATCCCGCGGCTTGCGGGTGCGGCTGCAGGTCCGGCGGCATGATCCGCGTGCTTATCGTCGATGACGAACCGCTGGCGCGCCGCGGCGTGCGGGTGTGCCTGCGGCGGGTGCACGACGTCGAGATCGTCGGCGAAGCGGACTCCGGCGAGAGCGCGCTGGAGCGGATTGCCGCCCTACGCCCGGACCTGCTCTTTCTCGACGTGCAGATGCCCGGCATGGATGGCTTCGGGATGTTGTCGAAGCTCGATCCTGCCGAGCTGCCGCTGGTGATTTTCCTCACCGCCTACGATGCCTATGCGCTGGAAGCGTTCCGCGTGCATGCGCTGGACTATCTGATGAAGCCGATCGACGACGACCGCTTCGACGAAGCGCTGCGGATCGCTCGGCACCGCCTGCACGAGCAACGGGCCGGCGAGCAGGTCGACAAGCTGCTGCGCCTGTTGCACGCCGGCGCGTCGCCCGGCGATGCATGGCTGACCCGCTTCGAGGCCAGGCAGGGCGGCCGCACGCTGTGGATACCCGTGGACGAGGTCGACTGGATCGAGGCCAGCGGCGATTACGTGATCCTGCACTGCGGCCCGCGCATGCACATGCTGCATGCGCGCATGGATGGGATCGAGCAGCGTCTCGATCCTGCGCGCTTCGCACGCATCCACCGCTCGGCCATCGTCGCGCTCGAGCGCGTGCGCAGGTTCGCCCTGCTGCCGACGCGCGACGCCTTGCTCACGCTGGCCGACGGCACCGAGCTGCGGGTGAGCCGGCGGTTCCGGCATCGGTTGCGGTTGGACAGCATGGGATGACTGGACGCTCCCGCTGAAGCGACCGCGCTCACGCCGACGTCTTCGTCACTTGGCAAGCAGCCCGTTTTCACACCCGGTTCGCGGAATGCCGCAGCACCCATGGCGCGATGCGCGCAGGTAATTCCATTTGCAGTATTAACAGCGGGCCGCCCGGATCGGACGATTTATATCCGCATGGTCGACCGGCCATTGGCGGCTACAAGCTTGCATGTGTTTCTCAATAACCGCTGCGGACCCGCCGGAGCGCCCGCGATCCGCACGCTTCCTTCCGCCACGGCGCGCCAGAAGGAGATCGCCATGTTCATAAGCACCCTTTCGTCCCGGGCATGGCTCGGGCTTCGCCTGGCACCGATCGTCATTGCCTGGCTTGCGGTTATCCTGGTGTTATCGACACCCGTGCGGGCCCAAGCCGCCAACCTGGTCAGCTGCACCGGTACGGAGACCGTGAGCTTTGCGCCCGGCCTGACAAATACGCCGCACCCGCTGACCGTCACCACGGCGGACAACTTTCCGGTATGCATTCATGCCTCGGCCCCGATCTTGATGCCCGCCACGGCCCAGGCGCAGATTTCGCGCACGGCCTCGTGCCTGGATCTGCTTGGCGGCGGCCCCGGTACGCGCGTGCTGCATTGGGCGAACGGCCAGACCAGCACCTACAGCTTCGTCAGCAGCGCCAATGTGGTGAACGGGAACATCGTCACCGTATCGACCGGCACGATTACCGACGGTCTCTATAAGGGCGCATCCGCCACCGGGAATGTCGTACTGACTCCGCTGCTGGCAAACGGCACCCTGAATTTGAACGACACCTGCAACTCGGCGCAAGGGATGATCAGCGCCAGCGGCACGTATATTTTCAATGTATTGCCACTCTAAGGGCGATCTGGCTTGAACGATGGACTTATGGTCCCGCGCCACGCTTATGCGGCGCGGGATCTGCAATGCCAGTCGTGCCGCAAAGCGGTGGTGCATCGTGCCTGCCCGCCGATCCTCGTTGAGGATTCCGCGTATCTCAACTGCCGGTATTCACGCGGCGAACCTCGCGCAGGTCTTCGGCGCGGCAGCCTGCCTCGCTCAGGATGGTGAGCAGGAAATCCGTCTTGCCCATGCTGTAGCGGAACGGCTCGTAAGGGTATTGATCCGCCAGCCGCAGTTTCAGCTCGCCATAGGCTTGCGCGGTGCCCGGATGGGCGCGCAGGTAGTCGCGCACTTTCAAATGATTTTCCAGCGCCACGCCGCCGCGCACGCAGGCATACAGGTGATGCGGCGGCGAACCCGGCGGCGGTTCGAACGCCTCGCGGTCTTCGATGCCCAGGTCGCCGACGTGCAGATAGCCGATCCCGGCCAACCGCTCGATCGTCGCCGCCATGCCGGCGCGGGACGGCACGATCACGTCGATATCGATGATCGGCTTGGCCGCCAGCCCCGGCACCGAGGTGCTGCCGACATGCTCGATGGCGATGGCGGCGTCCCCGACCGCGGCCTGGATGCCTTGCCGCAAGCGCTCGAACTGCTGCGGCCAGGCGGGATCGTAGGCCTCGACCAAGACGCGCCGGCGCAGCAGGTCGGGGGCATCGGATGCGGGTGGGTTCGGGGTCATGGGTCGGCACTATAGGCCAAATAGTTGATGCTGACTAGTTGATCTCAACCAAAGAGCCACCGACACTGCCCCACGGCAGCGACAGGAGGCCCGGTGAGCAGTCGAAAAGTGTCCAATCCGCTGGCTTTGGCCGTCATGGCCTGGCTGCTGACCGGCCCGATGCATCCCTACGAGCTGGGCAAGCGTCTCAAGGACACCGGCAAGGACCGCAACATCAAGTACAACCGCGGCTCGCTCTACATGGTGGTGGAGCAGCTGCTCAAGGCCGGCTACATCGTCGAGCACGAAACCCTGCGCGATACCTCGCGGCCCGAACGGACGGTCTACGCCTTGACCACCCTGGGCCGGCACGAGCTCTACGCATGGATGCGCGAGTGGACCGCCACGCCCCAGCACGAATACCCGCAGTTCGGCGTGGCGCTGTCGCTGTTGAGCGTGATGGAACCCAGCGAAGCCGTGGAACTGCTGCTGCAGCGGCAACGCGCCATGCAGGCGCAGATCGAAACCATCGAGTCGATGTTCGACCAGGCCAGGCGCGACAACGTGCCATGGATCTTCCTGATCGAAGAGGACTACCGGCTTGCCCTGCTGAAAGCCGAGTACGGCTTTATCAGCGAACTCGCCGAGTCGCTCAACCGCGCCGACTATCTCGAAACCTGGCAAACCTGGAAGGCTTCGCTGGGCCAGGGCCAGGACCCGTAGCGCGCATGAAACCGCCGAAATATTCGCTGCCGGAAATCGAACGGCGCTGGCTGGTGGAACCCTCGCGCCTGCCCGAGCTCACCCGCCTGCCCTGCCGACGCATCGAAGACTGCTACATCGAGCAAAGCCTGCTGCGCCTGCGCCGCATCGAGGCGCCGGATGGCGAGGTGGTCTACAAGCTGTGCAAGAAATACGGCCGCGGCGATACGCTGGCCAATCCGATCACCAACCTCTACCTGTCGCCGGACGAATATCTGGCGCTCCGCGACCTGCCAGGCCTGCGCGTGCACAAGCAACGCTACGCCCTGGAGGGCGGCGCCATCGACATCTACCTTTCATCACCCGCGCTGGCGATCTTCGAGATCGATTTCGACAGCGAACAGGCGGCGGCGGACTACGTTCCTCCACACTTCGCCGGCAGGGAGATCACCCACGACAGCGCGTATTCGGGCGCTGCACTGGCAGCGCGTTTCACATCGGATCCAAGGGACGAAACGCGTGGCCCGTAAAGCTACATCGATCCACTGGCCCGGCACGCCGCTGCCGCGCGCATTCTTCGACCGCCCTTCCATCAGCGTGGCACCGCTGCTGCTCAACAAGATCTTCGCCGCCGCCGATGGCCGCGCCGGCCGCATCGTGGAAGTGGAAGCCTATGCCGGCGCCGTCGATCCCGCTGCGCACACCTATCGCGGCAAGACCCCGCGCAACGCGACCATGTTCGGCCCGCCCGGACATCTGTATGTGTACTTCACCTATGGCATGCACTGGTGCGCCAATTGCGTATGCGGTCCGGAAGGCGCCGGCGGCGCCGTGCTGATCCGCGCGCTGGAACCGCTGCACGGCCTGGCCCGGATGCGTGCGGCGCGTCCGCGTTGCGCACTCGATCGCGACTTGTGCCGCGGCCCGGCGCGCCTCACACAGGCACTGGGCATCGACGGCGAACAGGACGGTGTCGACCTGGTGAGCGCCAAGGACGGCTACACCGTCGTCGACGATGGCGTCGCGCCGCCAGCCGGCATCGTCGGCGGCCCGCGCATCGGCATCAGCGTCGCCAAGGATTTCCCGTGGCGCTGGTACGTGCCCGGCAATCGCTACGTCTCCGGCACGGCAGCGCAGCGCGCCTGAAGACCTTCGCCCGCCGGCGCGCTTCGTTCAAAACGTTCGAAACGCGAGAACTTGCAGAATCACGGCCTGCTCACGCCGCCCCCGCAGTTGCGGCACCTTGCGTGCGTGACATGTCGCTGCAACGAAGATAGCCGCACCGCTTCACAGAATCCGTGGCGATCCGCCGGCTAGATTCCCCGCGCTCAGCCCTACGTCCGCATGGAAGCCGGCACCAGGCATCGCCGCCATCGCTCTCCATGCGCGCCCGGCTCGCAGGCGCGCCGTTCCCGACGACACCGCTCGTCCCGCACGGACGCCATACCCGCGCATGGCTGCACGCCATGCGCCCACTCAAGGAGGGAACTGACGTGCGACGTTCGATCGGAACTTTGATGGGAATCCTGCTGCTCGGCCTGGCCTGCGCCACGGCCCATGCAGCCACCGGCGTAGCCCTGGTGCACGGCACCGGCAAGCAGACCGACGCGGCCAACGACTACTGGCAATCGGCCATGGTCGAAGGCGTGCGCAACGGGCTCACCGACAAGCAGAACCTGCTCGTCGTCAACTGCGACTTCGAACAATACATGTGGGACAACCGCGCCGCCGGCTGCCTGGCGCAGCAGCTCACCGACTTCATCAACGCCCGCAATATCGACCGCCTGATCGTGATCACGCATTCCAACGGCGGCAACGTGATGCGCTGGATCCTGTCCAATCCCACCTACGACGCACGCTATCCGAACATCATCCGCCGCATCGTGCGGGTGAATGCGATCGCACCGTCCAGCGCCGGCACGCCGCTGGCCGATGCGGTGATCAACGGCAACGTATTCGAGTCGGCGCTGGGCTGGCTGCTCGGCTACCAGAACGACGCCGTGCGCATGCAGCAGGTGAGCTGGATGGCCACCTACAACCAGCAGAACCTGCTGGGTACCGCCGGCCGCCCTGCGCTGCCGGTGGCTTTCCGCGCGGTGGTCGGCACCGACGTGACTTCGGCCGTGTGGAACGGCGACAGCTACTGCGGCGGCTATGCGCAGAGCGTGGGCCTGGAGATCACGCAGAACTGGCTGGACAGCTGCTCGGACGGCTTCATCAACTGCAGCAGCTCCTCCGCCGCCGGCAGCGTGTGGTTCCGCGATACGCAGCGAACCAGCGGTGGCGCGGTGCTGAACCACAACCAGAGCCGCCGCGCCTGCTTCGGCCTGGAATCCATCCTCGCCAACGACATCAAGGGATAAGCCGCCATGCGCATTCGACCGATGATGCTGGCGCTGCTCGCCGGCGCCCTGCCCCTGTCCGCCTTCGCCGCCACGCAGAACCTGCTGCCCGCGCAGGCCGGCGACCTGGTGCCCGCCCTGGTGCATGCCCGCATGGCCAGCCCCACCGCCGCGGTATCGAGCCGGCTCGCGCCGGCCGCGCCGCAGGTGCATGAAGAGCGGCAGCCGATCCAGGTGAGCTGGGCACTGAACGCCACCGAATCGCTGCAGGCCACGCCGCAGGCGGTGCGCCGCGAAAGCCGCGAATACTGGCGCGAAGTGAGCGACACCGAACTGCAGCGCGGCGTCGATCTTGCCACCACCGCACCCGGCGCGATCATCCGCCTCAGCCCCGGCCAGGGCGGCACGCGCCTGCAGCCGGCCGACCTGCGCCTGCAGGTGGGCGGCAAACGCTTCGACGGCAATGCGGCCACGCGCCACGTCGCCGACACCGCGCAGTTGCAGGCCGCCGGCATGGAGGCCACCGATGCTTCGATGGCGCTGCAGCTGCGCACGGAACTGGGCGCCGGACGCACCACGCTGCAGGCACCGAAGGCGCACGGGCGCTACGTCGTCTATGTCTACGAACCGCAGAGTCCTCTGGTAGTGGAAGCGCAGGCCGATCGTCCCGAGCTGCTGCTCGGCGGCAACCTGCAGGTGGCGCTGAACTTGCGCGACGGCGCGCAGCAGCGCGCACTGAGCGCCGCCACCGGCGTGCTGCGCTCGCCCGACGGTGAAACCACGCCGTTGAGCTTTCAACGCCGCAGCGACGGCAGCTTCGTCGCCATGGCCACCCCGGCGAAGCAGGCTTCCATGCCCGGCCTGTGGGAAGTGCAGAGCACCCTGACCGGCACCGATGCCAACGGCCGCGAGGTGCGCCGCAACGTCAACACCGCGGTGGCGGTGGCGGTGCCCGATGCGCGCTTCATCGGCAATGCCGAACCGCGGCGCGCCGGCGATGGCGGCGTGGATATCGCACTCGGTGTCGACATCCGCAGTAGCAGCCGTTATGCGGTGTCCGGCGTGCTGTACGCACGCGGCGGCGACGGCCAGCAGATTCCTGTGGCCTATGCGCAGTCGGCTGCGTGGCTGGAAGCAGGTGCCGGCGAGCTGCGCCTGCACTTCGATCCGGCGAGCCTGCACGGCGTGGCACCGCCGTACGAGCTGCGCGACCTGCGCCTGCAGGACCAGCCCGCCATGGGCCTGGTCGAGCGGCGCGCCAGCGCCTTGCGTTTCTCGCTGTAAATGCACAAGGCCGGGAATGGCTCGTCCATTCCCGGCAAAGTTCCATCCACTGCCCTGAAATATCCAAGCAAGATCATGACGCCGGAATAATCCAGTTAAGCGCGCCAAGCTCGTCGGCCATCCTGTGGAAATCGGGGAACTCCTATCCCCGCCAACCGCTATTCCACAGGATTGCCCGTCGTGCTGCCTCCGTCCCCAGCCTGGATATCGACCCTGTCCGGTGGGCTGACCGCGCAGCTCCCTGGCTTTGCCGCGCACGGTGCCGCCGCAAGCTCTGCGGCAATCGTGGCACCCGCATCCGCGGACAAGCTGGGGCTGTTTCTCTGCGTCGCCCTGCTGGCACTGATGGCCAACCTGCTTGTACGCAGCATCAGGCGCTCGCTCGCCCAGGGCCACGCCCCGCGTCGCGTCATCGTGGCCGGCGATATCGCGCATCTGTCGCGCTGGTCGGCACAGCATCCCACGCTGCTGCAGCGCTACCGCCCGGTGGCGGTGATCGGCGTGGACGAATCACGCGGACCCAGCGAGCCATTGCAGGGCATTCCCGTCCTGCATGGCATGGAGATGCTGCAGGACTTGGCCGCATGCCGGCAGTTCGACGAGTTATGGCTCGCCCTGCCCATCCTCGCCACGGATGCAGTGCGCGACTACCTCAAGGCGATGCAGCACTATTTCGTCAATGTGCGCCTGCTGATCGACGCGCGCGACATTCCGGTATTCAACCCCACCGGCATCACGCTGGGCGACTACGCCTTCATCGACCTGGTGGCCTCTCCCCGGCGCCGCGCGATGCACTGGTTGAAACCCGTGTTCGACCGCGCCTTCGCCGCATCGGTACTGGTGCTGCTGTCGCCGCTGCTGCTGGTGCTGGCCGCGGCGGTGAAGGCGACTTCACCGGGGCCGGCCATCTTCAGGCAGCGGCGTCAGGGACTGGATGGCCGCGAATTCACCATCCTGAAGTTCCGCTCCATGGCCGCCCATGCCGAAAGCGGCGGCAGCCTGACGCAGGCCGGCAGGAACGACATGCGCGTCACCGCGCTGGGCCGCTTCCTGCGCAGGACCAGCCTTGACGAGCTGCCCCAGTTCTTCAATGTGCTGCGCGGCGAGATGTCGCTGGTGGGACCGCGGCCGCATGCGCTCGAACACGACCATTTCTATCGCAGCCTGATCGACGGCTACATGTATCGCTACCGCATCCGTCCCGGCATGACCGGCTGGGCGCAAGTGCATGGACTGCGCGGCGAAACCGCCAAGGTGGAAAGCATGGCCCAGCGCATCGCCCTGGATCTTTTCTATATCCAGCATTGGTCGTTCTGGCTCGACCTGAAGATCGTCGCGATGACGATCGCCAAGGGCTTTACCGACAAGAACGCTTATTGAGCGGACGGCCGCCGCGTCCACCACGGAAACCACGCTATGTTTCGCTGCAGATATCTCGTTCGCGCGGCCGCTGTTGCCGCCGTGGCCATGGCCGGCGGCTGCGCCTTCGCGCCGGGCATGCAGGCGGATGCCGGCATGCCGCCCGTCGTCACCATCACGGCCCGGATCGACGAACTGCAGCAGCATGCCGCCGATGCCGGCCCGGCCGAGCAGGTGCTTGCCCTGACCGCCGCACCGGCCAGCACCGGCTACGCGATCGGACCGGGCGATGTCCTCGCCATTAGCGTGCTCCATCATCCCGAACTCGCCTCGCCGGCCATGCGCGGCGACGCTGTGGCGGCCAAGGCGGAAGGCTTCGTGGTCGATGGCCAAGGGCGGCTGTCGTTCCCCTATGCGGACTCCCTGCCCGTCGCCGGAAAAACCGTGGAGCAGGCGCGCGATGCCCTGGCGGCGGCGCTGTCCCGCTTCTTCCACGCACCCCGAGTGAATCTGCGCGTGCTGGAGTACCGAAGCCGGAAGATCTACGTCGCGGGAGCCGTGCGTTCGCCGGGCAAGCAGGCGATCACCGATGTGCCGATGACGCTCGCCCAGGCGCTGTCCGACGCGGGCGGCCTGTCGCCGAGTGGCGATTCCAGCTGGATCTGGCTCTATCGCGACGGCCAGGCTTACCGCCTCGATCTCCCTGCGCTGGGCCGCCACGGCATCGGCTCGGAACGCATCCATCTGCGCGACCAGGACCGCATCCGTATCGACGAACGCATGGATCATCCGGTCTTCGTCGCCGGCGAGGTGGGCGCGCCGCGCCCCCTGCCCTTGCATGGTGGTTCGCTCAGTCTCGGCGAAGCGCTCGCCGAGGCCGGCTCGATCAGCCAGGTGTCGGCCGACTCGCGCAATGTCTATGTGGTGAGGCTGGAGAACGCCGCGTCGACGCCCACGGTATATCGCCTCGACGCCAGGACCCCGGTCGGCCTGGCCCTGGCGGCGCGCTTTCCGCTGCGACCCAACGATCTGGTCTATGTGCAGCCATCCGGCCTGGTGCGCTGGAACCGGGTGATGAACCTGCTGCTGTCCAGCAGCATGGTGCTCTACAACAGCCGGCGCGCGGGGGACGACCGATGATCCGCAGCGTGCTGTTCGTCTGCGTGGGCAATCTGTGCCGCAGCCCCATGGCCGCGTGCATGGCGCGCCACGCCATGCCATGGCTGCATATCGATTCGGCTGGCCTGCGTGCGCCGCCGGCACAGCCGGCGCATCCGCTGGCGATATCCGCCATGGACGACTGGGGCGTCGATCTTTCCGCGCATCGCACCAAGCGTCTGACCCGCGAACTGGCCAGCCGCCACGACCTGATCCTGACCATGGACGAGATGCTGCGCGAGCTCATTCACCAGCAGCATCCGTCGCTGCGCGGGCGCGTACAGCTGATGGAGAGTGCACCGATCGCCGATCCTTATGGCCAACCCCGCACCGCCTTCGATGCATGCCGGCGCCAGCTTGCCGGCGCAGTCGAGGCCTGGACGGCGCGCCTGGCGTCGTTGACCGCGCCGCCGGCGGGAGCGGCGCGATGAGCGCGTCGACGCGCGACACGGCCGGCGCACCCGCCGAGGCGGTCGACCTGATCGCCCTGCTCGACATGCTCTGGCGCGCGCGGGCACTGATCGGCAAGACCGTGCTGGGCGCGTTCGCGCTCGGCCTCGCCTATGCCTTGCTCGCCACGCCCATTTACCGCTCGGAGCTGATGATCCAGATCGACAGCAATGCCGGCAGCGTGAGCAACCAGCTGCTCGGCTCGCTCAGCGATTTTCTCGGCGTGAAATCCTCGGACGACGCGGAGATGCAGATTCTGCGCTCGCGCCGCGTGATCGGAGCGGCGATCGACGACGCCCGCTACGACATCGTCGTCCGGCCCCTGCGCCTGCCGCTGCTCGGCCACCTGTTCGCCGGCCGTGCGGGCGTGGCAGCGCCGCGGCCCGCGCTGGGCGGCTACGTGTGGGGCGAGGCATCGTTGCGGGTTGATCGCTTCGATCTCCCGCGCGCCCTGTATGGACGGACGTTTACCGTCACCGCACTCGCGCAAGGGCGTTACCGTGTCGCCGTACCGGGCATGGCGAAGCAAGCCGCCGGCGTGGCGGGGGCGCCGCTGCGGCTGGACACTCCGCTGGGCGTGGCGATCCTGCAGATCGGCTCGATCGATGCCGCGGAGAATTCGCGTTTCGAGCTGCAGCGCCAGCCGCGCCTGAAGGCCATTGCCGACGTGCAGGAACGCATCGGCGTCATCGCCAAGGCCAAGGACGCCGGCGTGATCACGGTGACCCTGGACGGTGCCGACCCGGCGCGCACGGCGCGCTATCTGAATGCGCTCGGCGACGCCTACGTGCATTTCAACAGCGCGCAGAAGGCCGAGCAGGCGCAGAAATCGCTGGATTTTCTGCAGCAGCAATTGCCTGCGCTCAAGCGCGAACTGGAAACCGCGGAAGATGCCTTGCTGGCCTTCCGCGACCGGCACGAAGTCATCGACCTCGGCGAAAGCGCCAAGTTGAAACTCGGCCAGATGGTGGCGCTGCAGACCCGCCTGAGCCTGCTCGGGCAGGAACGCCGCGCACGATTGCAGGACCTTCAGCCCGGACACGAAGCGATCCAGGCCATCGACAGCCAGGCCGGCGGGTTGACGCAGGAGCTGCAGATGCTGGAAACCCAGGTGAAGACCCTGCCGGATACCGAACAGGCGCTGATGCGCCTGACCCGCGAAGCCAGGGTCAGCGCCGAACTCTATACGGCCATGCTCAACAGCGCGCAGCAGCTGCGCCTGCTCAAGGCCGGGAAAGTCGGCAACGTGCACGTCGTCGATGCCGCCGACGTGGAAGAGAAGCCGGTCAGGCCGCGCCGCGCGCTGGTCGTGCTCGGGTCCCTCGTGCTCGGCCTGATCGCGGGCATCGCGGCAGCGTTCGGCCGCGCGCTATGGCGTGGGCCCGTCACCGATCCGCGCGAACTGGAGCGCCGCAGCGGGAACGCCGTCGTGTCGCTGCTGCCGCTGCGCCGGCAGCCTGGGCGCCATCGCTGGAGCTGGCGCGGACCTTCCACACCGGAACGGCCGCTCGCGCTTACGCATGCGCACGACCCGGTGGTGGAAAGCCTGCGTGGCCTGGCCATCGAGCTGCAGCTCAAATTGCTGGAGGCACGCAACAACGTGGTGATCGTCACCGGCGCCACGGCCGGCATCGGCAAGTCCTTCGTCGCCGCGAATCTCGCCATCGTCCTCGCACAGGCCGGCCGGCGGGTGCTGCTGCTGGATGGCGACCTGCGCCGCGGCGCGCTGGCGGAGGCCTTCGGCCTGCGCACGGCGCCGGGCATGACGCAGCAGCTGCGCGGCGATCTTCTGCTGCCGCCGGGCGTCATCCAGCACAGCGGCATCCAGGGCCTGGACGTGATCGGTGCGGGCGCCAAGGTCAAGGATCCGATCGAACTGCTGCACCGGCCGCGCCTGCCGTCGTGGCTGGCGGCCACCGCGGCCGCGTACGACATCGTGCTGGTCGATACCGCCCCGGTCCTGCCGGTCGCCGATGCCGTCCTGCTGGCCCGGCAGGCCGGCCTGGTCTATGCGGTGGCGCGCTATGGCGTCAGCAGCGAAGCCGAGCTCGCCGAAATGCAGGCGCGCCTCGATCGCGCGGGCGTGCCGCTGGCGGGGATCATCCTCAATGGCATCCAGGCCGACCTGCGCAATGCGGCCTATGGCAGCTATCGCTACAGCTACGAACCGCAAGCGGGCGAGGCGACGGCATGACGTCGGCCGCCATCGATCCGCGCCACGCGCCCGTGCACCGCCGACGCTCCGGCAGCTTCGATACGCCATGAAGCTGCTACGTTTCCTGCGCCGGGAAGGCGCGCAATCCGTCATCGGGGCGACGGACCAGGCGGTCCTCGCCGCCACGCATTTCATTCTCGGCGCGCTGATCGCCCGCCTCGGCGGCAGCGTCGCGCTGGGCAACTTCGCGTTCGCCTATGCGCTGATCGTGATGCTGTGCATCGTGCATTCGGCCTTGATCGGCGAAACCTTCAGCCTCGGCGGCATCGTGCGGCGAGGCCTGCGCCGCTACGGTTCGCTGCCGATCGCGCTGAGCGCGCTGCTGCTCGCCGCCGGCGCGGCTACGCTGCTGGCCCTGGCGGGCTTGTGGCTGCCGCCGCTGCGCACCGCGTGCACGCCAGCGTTTTTCCTGGCGCTGATCGCCAGCAGTTGCTACTGGTCGGTCAAGCCGTATTGCTACCGCCAGTCGCGGCCCTGGCCGGTGCTGCTGTCCACGCTGATCTATGCCGGCGCCACCCTGGCGAGCATGGCAATCGGCTACGCATGGCGCGGTGATGGCTGGCAGCCGATGCAGTCCATCGCGCTGGGCGCGACGCTGGCCTCGTGGCCTTTGTGGTGTTCGCTGCGGCGGCCCGACCGGTATTTCTCCGGCCTGTTCCGCGCCAGCCTGCGCGGCATCGGCCGCTACGCGGTCTGGGCGCTGCCCGCGGCGCTGCTGATCTGGGCCTCGGGCAATGGCTATCTGTTCGTCATGCCGCTGTGGGGCGATGCTGCCCAGAACGGTGGCTTGCGCACGGTGCTCAACCTTGTGGCGCCAGTCAATACCTTGCTCGCCGGCGCCTGCACCGCCTGGCTGCCCATGCTCGCCGCGGCGTATCGCGATGGCGACCATGCCGCGCAGCGGCGGCGCATCCATCTGGCCAGCAGCCTGCTGTTCGGCGTCAGTGCGCTCGGCAGCCTGCTCGTCGCGGGACTCAGCGACAGCCTGATCCGGCTGGTTTACGGCGACAGCTATGCCGGCTTCGCCAAGACCTTGTGCATCGCCGCGCTGTTGCCGCCGCTATGGGTAGCGGTGGCGGTGTATCGCGCCGCGCTGCGCGCCCAGGCCGACCCGCGCCGGCTGTTCCGCGTCTATGCGTGCTCGATGCTGCCGCTGGGCCTGGGCTTGATGTTCGTGCTCGCGCCGCGCGGTGCGGAGGCATCCGCATGGGGCATGGTCGCAACGCAGGCGCTGGTCCTGGCGGGCTTCATCGGCGCCTTCAACCAAAGGCCTTCGATAGCCGCACCCGATCGCGCGCATCGCCCACCGCTCCATGGTCCTGTCGACGTCATCCATGTCACCGGCTGCCTCGGCGGCGTCGAAACCTATCTGCGCCTGCTGGCCGCCCACGGCGATCCACGGCGGACAAGGCTGGCCTTCGTGCTGCCCCGAACCTGCGCGCTCGCAAAGTTCGCCCGCGCGTCAGGCATGCCGGTGACCTTGTTGCCGATGAAGCGCGCCGTCGCCCCCTTGAGCGACCTACGCTGTTTATGGCGTCTGCGCCGCCTCATCCGTGAGCGCAGGCCCGACATCGTCCACCTGCACAGTTCGAAAGCCGGCCTGCTGGGCCGGCTCGCCTGCCTGGGGCTGGACAGTAAAGTCGTCTATACGCCGCACGCCTATTACTACCTCGGACAGCAGGGCTCCCGGCGGCGCCTCTACCTGATGGCCGAACGCGCGCTCGACCGCCTGTCGCGCAGCGGGGTGCTGGCGACATCGCCGTCCGAGTACCAGCGCGCCATCGCTGACATCGGCTGCACGCCGGCGCGCGTGACCTGCGTGCCCAATGCAGTGGACGCCACGACTTTGATGGTCGGGCGCAGGGTATGCACGGATCGCCGCGAGGTGCTTCTGCCCGGCCGCATCAGCGATCAGAAGAACCTGCCGATGTTCCTGCAGGTCGTGCGCGAACTGCGCCGCGACACCAAGGCCAGATGTCATCTGATCGGCGCCGGGCACTATCCCGGCGACCGCGCCAGGCTCGCCGCGATGATGCGCGATGCCGGCCTGCAGCCGTCCGACCTTCAGGTCACCGACTGGCTGCCTTACGAGACGATCCTAGCGCGCATGGCCGAAGCAGCCGTGGTCGTGCTCACCTCGACCTACGAAGGCTTCGGCTATGTGCTGGCCGAAGCCAACTGTCTGGGCATTCCGGTGGTAGGCACCGACGTCGATGGGATCCGCGACGTGATCGAGCATGGCCGCAACGGTTTCCTGGTGGCGCTGGACGACGCGCCGGCCATGGCCGCGCGCATCCGGCAGCTGCTGGAAGCTCCAGATACGTGGCACGACATGTCGCGCCATGCCCTGGACGCCGCCGCCGGACGCTTCGACATCGCACAGGCGATACCACGCTTCGATCGCTTCTACGCAAGGATCGCCCATGGCGCATGACGATCTGAACCGCCTGGTCGGACGCCTGAACCTGCTGCTGTTCTGCTTTCTCGCCGCGGCGACGCTGTCGGCGCTGATTCCCCTGGTGTGGCACGACAAGCTGTACTTCGACGGACTGACCATCATCCGCGAGCGGCCCAGGCTCGAGTGGCTCGGCAACTCCTACGGGGCGGCCGCTTATGTGCTGCATCCGCTGCTGCGCGGCCTGGCTGCGCTGGGCATCCGCCTCGACGACTACGGCCTGCGCTACAGCGACGATCTGCTGCTGACCAACCTGGTCTTCGGCGCCTCGTTCTTCGCCGGCATCGCCACGTTCACCATGCGCTGGCGCCTGCGCGCCACGCCGGCGAACATGACGGTGTTCTTCGCACTGGTCGTACTGCTATCGCCGTTCTTCTTCTGCATTTCCAAGGAACTGATCCCGTTTGCGGTGATGGCGGCCTCCCTCGGCGCCTATCGTGCCGACGTGCTCGGCCTGCGCGGCTGCGCATGGGCGTATGCGGCCGCCATGGCGGTCTGCGGGCTGTACTTCCGCATCTACTACCTCGCGTATGCGGTGATCTTCCTCTACAACTTCGCGCTATGGCGGCGCCAGCGCTGGTGGATCGCCGGCCTGATCGGCATGGGCGGCGCGCTGCTGCTGTGCTATCACCGGCTGCCGCTGGCCCTGCTCGACCAGGGCCGCGCCGGCTATCTCGAAGGCGTGTCGGCCAGCCGCATCGAGTATTACTTCGACGATGGCCAGGCCTGGGGTTTCCTCGGCAATCGCATCGTCACTTTCGGCACGATGCTGCTGCCACTCAATCTGCTGCCTGTCTCGCTCGCATACACACCGTTCGTCGTGCTGCAGGCGTATCTGACGGCATGCCTGTGGCGTGCGTGGCGGCGGCCGCAGTGCGCCGTCCGTTCGCTCGCGGCGAGCGCGGTGCTGGGTTTCACCATGGTGTCGGCACTGTTCGAGCCGGATTTCGGTTCCTACTTCCGGCACAAGGTGGGCATCATGCTGTTCCTTCTGCTGCTCGCGGTCGAATTCGACTGGCGGCGGGAACGGCAGCCATGAAGTATCTGTTCTTCGCGTTGCTGCTGATCGGCGCGATGAACCGCGCGCATGCCTCCGAAACGATGGAGATCGGCGTGCAGACGCATCGCTGGCATCGCGGCCTGGCCCCGCATACCGTCGAGCGCATGATCAGGGAAGCCGGCGCCACTTCCTGGCGCGACGACGTCTATTGGTCGGCCGTGGAGCGGAAGAAAGGCATCTACGACGTACCAGCCGATCTCGATGCCGTCATTCGCGCAGCCGACGATGCACCCGCGCAGGGCCTCTGCCCGTTGATCATCGTCGACTACGGCAATCCGCTGTACGAGACCGGCGGTCTGGTGACCACGCCCGAAGCACGAAAAGGCTTTGCGGCGTATGCACGCTGGCTCGCCGGCCGGCTCAAGGGCAAGGCGTGCTACTACGAGATCTGGAACGAATGGAATATCGGCGCCGGCTCTACCGCGCAACCCCGGAGCGTGGGCAGCGTCGGCGACTATGCGGCGCTGGTCCGCGCCGCGGCGGCCGCCATCCGAGCGGCGGATCCGCGGGCCAAGGTGATCGCCGGCGGCGCGACCGACAACG
The DNA here is from genome assembly GCF_011759495.1 of Dyella sp. SG562. Lineage (NCBI taxonomy): Bacteria > Pseudomonadati > Pseudomonadota > Gammaproteobacteria > Lysobacterales > Rhodanobacteraceae > Dyella > Dyella sp. SG562. Next base: position 42,171 of record NZ_JAAOYS010000003.1, on the reverse strand, counting down.
ATACGGCCTGGTTCGAGGCGTTCGGCCGCAGCGGCGTGCTGGACGTCATCGACGGCGTGAGCATCCATCCTTACAACTACGGCCGTCCGCTGTTTGCGCATACGCCGGAAGCCGCCATCGGCTGGGTCCAGGACATCCAGGCCCGCCTCAGCAGACAGCGGGGACGGCCGGTGACCATGTACGTCACGGAAATCGGCTGGCCTGCGCACGACGCCGGCTACGCGCCGGAGCTGGTCGCCGATTATCTGGAACGCTTCATGCGGCTGGCCCGGCGCGATCCGCACATCGGCGGCGTCTGGTGGTACGACCTGGTCAACGATGGCGATTCGGCCAGCGATCCGGAACATCGCTTCGGCCTGTTCGACCGGCAGTATCGGCCCTTGCCAGCGCTGCGCGCGTTGCGCGCCTGCTGCGGCAGGCCGCAGCCGCCGCCAATGCAGCGCGACGAACGCCAGGTCCGTTGAGTGCCGCCCGGAAAAAAGGCGCCGGCATGCGGCGCCTTCGGTCAATCATTTTCAAGCCGGCATCGGATTCGCCGGATCGCAGGCCGGTCTATCGCCCCTGCTGGGCCTGCGCCTGCTGGTTCTGCAGACCCTGCTGCTGATGCTGGCCCTGCTGCTCCGGCTGCGCGGCGCGGTGCTGCTGCCACTGCTGGCTGCTCTGCGCGACCGAGGTATTGACCGCCTGCGCCGTGCCCACCTCGGTGATCTGCTTGGTGGGCGAATGCAGGTCGCCCTGCACGCCGAAGGCCTTGCTCTTGTCCTCGCTCAGCACCACGTGGTTGATCTCGTTGAGGCCGTCGCGGCGCGCCTGCACCGCCACCGCCGCGGCGAGGTTGTTGCTGCTGACGTCGGGCTGGCGGCCGACCTGCGCGTCCAGGCGGTGCACGGCGTCCAGGGTCTGTCGATACAGGCCGTTGTCGGGATGCGAGGCCTGGTCGAGGCGCGTCACGCCGGGTTCCGCGCCGGAAGGCAGAGGAGCGATCGGCTGGTAGGTATGCGTGGTGGCGCTGTGCCGGAACGTGGCATCCACCGACGTGCCGGAACTGCGGTCGACATAAGGCACGGGCGTGGTGTTGCTGCCCAGGTCGATGCCGTTCTGCGCCACGATGTTCGGGCTCAGACGCAGATTCGCCATGTCCACCCGCAGCTCGTGCGCGGGCACGCCCGGCTGCGGCGGATTGTAGTGCCGCTCGAAGCGGATCGCGTCGCTGATGGCGTTGGCGCCGTAATAGTTGGCGTAGCTGGAATTGCCGTTGTGGCCCAGGCCGCCGGCACGGTCGAAGTAATTCTGCCCCATGCCTTCGAGGTTCTTCGCCGACGTCGCCATGTGCAGGTTGGCGTCGACCTCGAGGTTGGGCTTCATCGAATAGGTCGGCGGCACGTGGCTGCGGTCCACGTCGATGAAGTCATTCATACGGAACGGCTGCTGCTTGTAGATGTCCTGCAGCGTGGGCGCCGGGCGATGGTGGTCCGCCGCATCCTTCTGCGCGGCGCTGACGATCGCATTCCAGCCGGAGATCTCCGCGCCCGCCTCGTCGCGCCGGCTGGCGGCAATGAGGTTGCCGATCGGCGCGGTGTAGTCGTGCTGGTGGCCGGGCGACTGCGCCACCGCGGTGAGCTCCTGGCCGAACCTGGCGCTGGCCTGGGCCTTCTCGGCGGCATTGAAGCCGTGCTGCAGCTCGTGGCCCAGCACGAAGGTGGCTTCGCCAGCCTGGTAGCTGCCGTGCGCTGGCGAGGTGAGCATCGTCAGCGGCAGCCGCATTTCCTTGTCCTGCGGGCTGTATTCGCCGCCCGCGTGCGGATTGTTCAGCGGCACGATGCGCTGCAGGTGTCCCGCCGCCACCGCGTCGTTGACCTCCTGGGTCAGCGCGGGCGAACCGTTGAGGGTGTTCTGCAGGTTCTGCAGCTGTTGCGCGGTGACGCCGGGCTGGTGCCCGAACGCATCCACCACCGCCTGGGCTTGTGTAGTCAAAGGCATGACGGTCTCCTTACCGTACCAGCACCATCTTCACGCAGGTCGGGCCGGAGGGCTCGCCGTTGTCGGCGTGTTCCACCTCCGGATACACCTCCACGCGCATGCCCGGACGCTCGAACGCGTCGTAGGTCCAGCGATTGTGTTCGCCGTGCGCGGAATGGCGGGCGAAGCCCATCGATTCGAGCTCCGCGGTGAAGCGGGCGAAATCCGGCTCGCAGATATCCTTGAGCGCCGCCTGGGTACCCGGCAGCGGATCGAAGTTCAGGTCCACGCGCCCTTCGCCGTCCACTTCCTGGCGCATGATGCTGAAGGCCCAGTTGCCCGGCAGGCGCTGGCCGTAGCCGAACTCCTCCGAGTCGACCTTCTTCACCGGCACGCCGAACGCGCCTTGCATGGACTCCGGAGTGATGTCCGCGACGCTCTTGCTGCCGCGGATCAGTTCCAGCGTCCGCTGCAGCGCCTGGCTCGCGCTGAGAGAGTCGGTAGCTGCCGACGTGGTCATCGCATGTTTCTCCTTGACGTGATCGTGTGGCTGGCCGGACGCGGCCAGGAGCGGGCCGGCGCCCAGCATACCGATGGCGGCGAACAGCATGAACCGGCCCGCGGCCGGTGTGCGCGAAGCTGCATGATGCATGCGAGATCCTTGTCCGCTTCGTGTCTTTGGCACATCCAGTCCCTGTGCTGCCCCGTGCTTCGTCGTGGTCGCCCGCGTGGCCGCGGCGCGCCTGTCCCTGACGTTCGATGAATCAGTTTGCCAACCCGAATGTGCGCGTCAGGTTAAGGCGCCGCGCCGGCGAAAACTGCGGACCAGCGCACTGTTGCTTCCCCGCCGCGAGGCCGGGGGAAAGTACTCGCGGCCCTGGTGGCCTTCAAGTAGACCGAATGGCCAGGGGTGCAGGCGCCTGGCGCCCCGCCTACTCCGCCCTTGCCCTGGCCGGCGTCCACTGCGCCAGGAAATCCGCGAGCCGCTCCGGCCGGCCCAGGTAGAAGCCCTGCGCGCCATCGCAGCCATGGCGATAAAGCCATTGGTATTGCGCCGGCCGCTCGATGCCTTCGGCGATCACGCGGATGCCCAGGCTTTTGCCCAGCGCGATGATGGCATCGCAGATCGTCGCCGAGCGCGCGTCGCTGTCGACGCCGCGGATAAAGGCCTGATCGATCTTGAGCATGTCGATCGGCAGGTCGTGCAGATAGGAAAGGCTGGAAAAGCCCGTGCCGAAATCGTCCAGCGCCACCGCCACGCCATCGGCGCGCAGCTGCCGCATCACTTCGATGGCCTTGTCGCGGTGCTCGATCAGGCAGCTCTCGGTAAGCTCGATATGGATGGCGTGGTCGGCCAGCTCGTAGGCCGCGCGCACCGCGCGCAGGTTGGCGACCAGATCGCTGCCGCGCAGCTCCGCGGGCGAGATGTTCACGCCGATCGGCAGGTCGTCGAAACCGGCCTCCTTCAATTGCAGGCTGGCCTTGGCCACCTGGCTGAGCACCCAGCGTCCGAGCGGCACGATCAGGCCGGACTCCTCGCACACCGGAATGAAGGTGGACGGCGGTATCAGCGAACCGTCGGCCTGCGGCCAGCGCATCAGCGCTTCCAGGCCGATCAGGCGCTGGTCGGGAAAGCCGGTGATCGGCTGGAAATACATTTCGAACTCGTGGCGCCGCACCGCACGCCGCAGGCTGGCCGAGAATTGCATGCGCTCCTTCGACTGCTGCGCCAGCGCCGGCTCGAAGTAATGCACCGAACGGTGGCTGCGCACATGCGCATGCGCGGCCAGCGCGGCGCGCGCGAACAGCACGTCGCCCTGGCTGCCGTCCTTGGGGTAGCTGGCGACGCCGAGCACGATCTCCATCTGGTGCTGGGTTTCCTCGAAGTACAGCGGATCCGCGGCGCACTGCACCACCGCCTGCAGCGCGGCCTCGCTCATGCGCTCGCGCGGCGCGACCCAGGCGAATGCTTCGTCGTTCACCGCCGCCAGGAAACCATCGCCGCCCACCCGCTGCACCAGCCGCGCGGTCATCGCGCGCAGCACACCGGCGGCGACGTTGATGCCGAAGGTATCGGCCACCGCATCCATGCCCAGCAATTGAACGTAGGTGACACCGAACGGCTGGCCTTCGGCGGCCAGCTCGTCCAGCTTCGCCAGCAAGGCATGCTGGTTCGGCAGTTTCGTCACCGGATCGTGCGAAGCGCGATACGCCAGCTCGCGTTCGCCCGCCAGCTGCTGGCCGACGTCTTCGGCCAGCACCAGCCGCGCAGGCACGCCGTTGAAGACGATGTCGGCGGCATGGATGCGCACTTCGATCGCCCGGCCCTGCCTGGTTCGATGCGTCCACACTTTCGGCGCGCCGCGCGCGTCACTGGACGCCAGGTACGCCACCAGACCGGGGCTCTCGCCAGGATCGCGCAGATCGAAAATGGTCATCGCGAGAAACTCCTCGCGCGTATAGCCATAAACCTGCACCGCCGCGGCGTTCACCTCGAGAATGCGCAGCGACTCGGCATCGAATACCCAGAACGGCAACGGATTGCGGTCGAACAGCGAATGGAAGCGCTGCTCGCTCTCGGCCTGGCGCCGGTGCGCTTGCGCCTGTTCGGTGACGTCGACCACGGTGCCGGTCATGAACCGTGCGCCGTCCTGGCCGACCACCACCTTGCCGCCCGCGGAGAGGCTGCGCTCGCTGCCGTCGGCGGTACGGATGCGGAATTCGGCGCGCAGGTTGTCCTGGTTCCTCCATGCGGCGCCGGCCTGGGCGATCAGCGGCGCACGATCTTGCGGATGCACCATGGCCAGGAATGCCCGCACGCTCGCCGCCTTGCTCCCGCCGGGCAGGCCGAAGATCTCGCCCTCTTCGTCGGTGCAGGCCAGCCGGCCCTGCTGGAACGTCCAGATCGCCGTGCGGCCCACGCGCTGCGCGGTGTGCAGTTCCTGCGTCTTGGCCTGCAGGTGTTCGATGTAATAGCGCTGCACCTTGCCGGAGCGATAGATCACGCCCAGCAGGCTGGCGAAGGCGAACAGATAGAACAGATAGAAGGCGGTGGCCGCGATTACCTGCCGGCGCCACGGCGCCAGCGCCTTCTGGTAGGTGATGCCGGCGACGACCTTGAATGGATACGGCTCGATGGCCGTGGTGGCCCGCAACGGCAACGGCCCTTGCCAGCCGAACAGATGGCGCACCCACCATGGCGCCACCAATGCGTTGGCATCCGCGGCGGCGGCCCTGGCATCGCCGCCCTGCACGATCGCGCGGCCCTGCGCATCTTCGAGCGCGAAGAAGATGTCGTTCGCATGCGGCACGTTCACCACCGCGCGCTCCAGCGCGGCGACCTGCATGTCCGCCACGATCCGCCGATGCTCGTCGAACGGGGCCGCGACGTACATCACTTCGCCGCCAGCCGTCTTCTCCACGGGGCCGAAGCATGGCGCGCCCACGGTGCGCAGCTCGCCCATGCCACAGGAGGCCCATACGGTGCCGGTCGATACCTCCGGCACCGTGCCCGACGAGGCCGAGGCCGCCGCATCCACCACGTCGATGTGCAGTATCTGCGGCTGCCGCCGCATGATCTCCGCCACCATGCCCTTGAGCAGCACCTCGCTCTGCTCCGGCGCCACGCTGTGCAGCCGGTTCGATTCCTCGGCGATGAAGGTCAGCGAATTGGCGCTGAAGCGCAGCGGCATGCGTACCGCCTGCGACACGTGCGCAGCCACTTCGTGCGTGCGGTGGCTGCTCTCGCCCAGCTGGGCGCGCAGGTCCGAACGCAGGCCGCTCATCAGCACGGCGAACAGCAGCACGGCCGTGAGGCTGCCGAACACGAAGATGCTCAACAGGGATGGCCCTTTCGGCGGACCGCTCGTCGTCGCCATGACCTGCCTGCTTCCTCCCCCTGACGCCGTATGCGCGGATCGGCCCGGTGGCCAGGGACCGCGGCGCGCATCCTGCGCACGCGCAAGCCCCATGGCATGAGGCGACGATAACGCGAGCGCTGCGCTCAGGCCATAGGGCAGCCCCGCCCGGCGTGCTTGTGCAGCATCTTCCGTGACGCGACGCTCACATGGTTGCGCAGCGCGTGGCGCTGGCGTTGCAGGTCCCGTTGGCGGCAGCAGGGTTCGATGGCGCGCGGACGGCAGGGGCCGCCGATGCGCTCGCCAAGCTCGTCCAGCTGCATCGGCATCAGCGCCGCGCCGCCGGATAGAGCCGCAGAAAATCCGCGGCGGCCTGGCCGCCCCGCTGTTCGCATTCCTTCGCCTTGGGCGCCTCGCGCAGGCGCAGCAGCAGGCTGACCATCAGGTCGCCCCAGAGCAGCGCAAGATAGCGGGCGCTCATCTCGCGGGGATCGCCGGCGGCCAGCATGCCGGATGCTTGCGCCTGGGCGATGAGGTCGTGCACCGCGATGCGGATCGAAGCGCGGGCGGTATCGAGTGTTGCCGCCACTTCAGGCGCGCGCTGCGCCTCGGTGATGGCGAGACGGAAGACCGCCATCACGCCAGGCTGCGTCACTTCGCGCAGCACGGTGGCGCCGAGCTTCGCCAGCATGGCGGCCAGCTCTTCGCGATGGAGCGGCGCCGGCAAGCCGGTCGGCAACCGCATGCGCTCCGCGCGGTCGGCGACGCAGGCGGCGAGCATCGCCTGCTTGCTGCCGAACAGCGCATACAGCTCGCGCTTGGAGACCTGGGCGCGCGTGGCGATCTTCAAGGTGCTGGCCTCGGTGTAGCCCAGCTCCATGAAGCTTTCCATGGCGGCGTGCAGGATCCGCTCGCGCGCCGGCGCTGGACCGGCTTCGACGCTGGCTGGCTTCTTCACGTAAAGATCCTTGCATTGGTACCCGCCAGTACCGTAGCATGAGTTTCACCGGTACCACCCGGTACCAAATGGAGCCGCGGCGCCTTCGACGCCCGCGGCGTTTCCGGCATAGACCCAAGCCACCACCCGATGGGGGGCCGACATGTTGCCTGCCGCTATCTTTCTTACGCAGATGATCCTTGGCTACGTTGCCTGGCTGCTCTGCTTCCGCGCTTATCTCTGGCCCTGGCTGCGCTCGATGGAGCGCATCGATGCGCTCCGCGCCATCGCCACCTTGCACAGCTTCCGCTTCTTCGGCCTGGTCTTCATCATGCCCGGCGTCGTCGGTCCGCATCTGCCGGCGAGCTTCGCCGGCTTCGCGGCCTATGCGGATCTGGCCACTGGCGTACTGGCCCTGCTGGCCCTGATGACGGTGCGCATGCGCCCGATGTTCTGGACCTGCGTGGCGGCCTTCAACGCGGTCGGCATGGCCGACCTGCTGCTGGACTACTACCACGCCGTGCAGGCGGGCCTTCCCGCCATGGCGGGCGAGCTGGGCGCCGCGTATGCGATCCCGGTGATCTACGTGCCGCTGCTGATGATCACCCACGTCGCCGCGTTCTATCTGCTGCTGCGCGCACCCGCCCCGCAGGCATCGGTGCGCGCGGCCGCCGCCTGAGGCGCCGCAAGCCGGCCGTCATCGAATCGCCAGGGCGAACGCCTGCGCCGCCCGCAGGTCGGTGAACCGGCGCGTGCATACTGCATCGATCCCGTATCGACGCGCAGGTGCCCCTTGTCCGCTCCCTGGATTGCGCACCCGCTGAGCCTCGCCGGCCAGCGGGTCGAGCTTTGCCCCGTGGAAGAAGTCCATCTCGACGAGCTGTTCGAGCTCGGCCGCGATCGCGAGATCTGGCGGCTCACCTCGGTCGACTATTCGGATCCGCAGATCTTCTATCCCAGCTTCGCCGCCGCCCTGCGCGAGCGCGAACTCGGCAAGACCTATCCCTTCCTGATCCGCCTGCGCGGGGACGGCCGCATCGTCGGCACCACGCGGTTCCTGGAGATCCAGCCGCAGGACCGCAAGCTGGAGATCGGCGTGACCTGGATGGCGAGCGCGTTCTGGGGCAGCGGCATCAATCTCGAATGCAAGCTGCTGTTGCTGGCGCACTGCTTCGAAACCCTCGATGCCAACCGCGTGCAGTTCCGCGCCAAGGCCGACAATGCGCGTTCGCGGCGCGCGCTGGAGAAGATCGGCGCGGTCTTCGAAGGGGTGATGCGCAAGGACAAGATCGAAGCCAGCGGCAAGCCGAGGGACACGGCGTTCTACAGCATCGTGAGCGAGGAATGGCCAGCGCTGAAGCCGCGGCTTGCCGCGCAGCTCGAAGCGGCGGGATAGCGCCGCGCCGATTCAGCAAGATCGGGACCGCACCGCGCTTGCGCCTTGCGGACACTTTGGATCCACCGGCGATCCAAGGCGTCCCGCATGCTTGCGCTTCCATGGCTGGCCTCTTTCGGCTACGTCCTGCTCGGCCTGTACTACGCCGTGAACGGCGCGCTGCATTTCCGCCACTTTGCCGGCCTGTCCGCCACCTTGTCCGCGCGCCGCATTCCCTGCGCAAACGCCACGCTCGCTATCGGCTCGATCTTCCAGCTCATCGCCGGAACGATGCTCGCGCTGCAGTTTCAGTTGCGCCTCGCCGCGCTGGGCCTGGCCGCATTCACCGTGCTGGCCTCGCTGATGATGCTGGACTTCCGGCGCGCCGAAGGCGCGGCGCGCGAAGCGGCGATCCGCGCCTGGCAGGCCAATCTGGCGCTGACAGGCGCGTTGCTGGCGATCGCACGGGCCTGAAGCTCAATCCACCGCGCGCAGGTAGCGCACTGCCGGCTGCGCACGCGAGAGTTGCGGCAGCAGCTTTTCGCGGGCGCCTTCGTAGGCGGCCCAGTCGCCCAGTTCCGGCAGCGCCGGGATGGTGAACACCTCGCCCTGGTCGAAGCCGGCCAATGAGGCATCGACCATCGCCTCCGCCGTCATCACGATGGCCGGCGGCAATTCGCTCACGGGCTTGCCGGAGTCCGCCCAGAATTCCGTCGCCGTCGCACCCGGCAGCACCGCCTGCACGCGAATGCCTTGCGCGGCGAGTTCGTGTTGCAGCGAGCGGGTGAACGCGAGCACGTAGGCCTTGGTGGCGCCGTACACGCCATTGAGCAGCTCCGGCGCAATGGCCACCACCGAAGCGATATTGATCACCGCCCCCTGCCCGCGCTCGACGAAACCCGGCACCGCCGCATAGGTGAGACGCGTAAGCGCGCCGATATTCAGCTCGATCATCTGCGTCATGCGCGCCACGTCCGATTCCAGTAGCGGCGACACCGCCCCCATGCCTGCGTTGTTCACCAGCATCGAGATGCTGCGATCGGTGCGCAGCAGTTGCTCCACGCCGGCGACGCCGGCAGGATCGCCGAGATCGGCGGGAAACACCTGGATCGAGCGGCCGGTTTCGTCGGTGAGGCGGCGGGCCAGTTCGTCCAGGCGCTGCCGGTTGCGCGCCACCAGGATCAGGTCGTGGCCGCGGCGGGCCAGACGGTCGGCGTAGATGGCGCCGATACCGGTGGAGGCACCGGTGATCAGGGCGGTGCCGTATGCGTGGGTGCTCATGTCGATGCTCCGCATGCGCCAGCGGGATGCCGGGCAGATGCGGACTTTGTATGCCTGGCGGCCTTCGACTTAAATGTCGAAGATGCCACCTTTTATGACATGCCCATCGGGCGCCCGCTCAAGGCAGGCTCACGGTCGCCACCAGTCCGCCGCCCTCGCGATTGGCAAGCTTCAGCGCACCGCCGATCGCCAATGCCAACTGCGCGGCAATCGCCAGGCCCAGGCCCGCGCCGCCGGTGTCGCGGTTGCGCGAAGCCTCCAGCCGGTAGAACGGCTGCAGCACCTGTTCGAGTTCATCTTCCGGAATGCCCGGCCCGCGATCGGCCACCGCGATGCACAAGGCGCCGCCCGCATCGCGCCACGACGACACTTCGGCCGAGCCGCCGTACTTGATCGCGTTGTCGACCAGATTACCCAGCACGCGCTGCAGCGCCTGCCGGCGCACCATCGCGGTGCCGCCGGCCACGCTCTCCAGCGTCACCCGCTTGCCGATGTCCTGGTAGTCGAACACCAGGCTTTCCAGGAACGCATCCATATCCAGCCGCACCGGCGTCTCCGCGCCGCCGTGCGCGCTGCGCGCATAGGCCACGCCTTCGCGCACCAGGTGCTCCATCGCCTTCAGGTCGCCCAGCAGCTTGTCGCGCTCCTCGCCGTCGGCCAGCCCTTCGGCGCGCAGGCGCATGCGGGTGATCGGCGTCTGCAGGTCGTGCGAGATCGAGGCGAGGATGTGCAGGCGCTCCTTCAGATGCCGCGCGATGCGCTCCTGCATGGTGTTGAAGGCGACCGCGGCCTGCGCCACTTCGGTGGGGCCTTCCTCATGCAGGCGCGGACCGTCGGCGGTCGGCGTCATCGCCTCCGCCGCCTCGGCCAGCCGGCTGAGCGGCCGCGTCGCCAGCCGCACCGCCAGCCACGCGCACAGCAGCACCGTCGCCAGCTGCAGCACCAGCACCAGCGGCAGCCAGGGCTGCACCGGCTTGAGCGCGGGCGTGACTTCCAGCGTGAGCGGCGTGCCATCGCCCAGGGTGAAGTGCACCTGATAGCGCTCCGGCTCGGTGGAAATCGCCTCGGCATGCACGCGGTACGCGGGGCCGACTTCATTGGCGATGCGCTGCGACAACTCGCGCGAGCGCTGGGAAATCAGTGGAAAACCCGGCTTGCCCGCGTCCAGCAGGTAACGGTAGTTGTCGCGCTCCAGCCGCCCCAGCCAATCGGCGCGCTCCGCCGCCGGCAGCCGATTGAGCACGGCGACCGAGGTGGCCACGTCGTGCTCCACCGTATTGAGCATGACCACGGTGGCGCTTTCGAAGCGCTCGTAGAACGCCAAGGCCAAGGACAACCCGGTCGCCAGCGCCAACCCGACGACGATGATCAGATACAGCCGCGACGCCATGCTGCGCGGCAACCAGCGCGGCGTGCGTGCGGCTTGCGCGCTCATGCGCCCTCGCCCGGCACGGTCACCGGCATGCTGAACACATAGCCTTCGCTGCGCACCGTCTTGATGTAGGCCTGGTCCTTGGCATTGTCGGAAAGCCGCGTGCGCAGGCGGCTGACCAGCAGGTCGATCGAGCGGTCGAACAGCTCCGCGTCGCGCCCCTGGGTGAGGTTGAGCAGCTGGTCGCGCGACAGCACGCGCTGCGGATGGTCGAGGAACACGCGCAGCAGGCGGAACTCGGCGCCGCTCAGCGGCACGATGGTGCCGTGCTCGTCGAGCAGGTGGCGCGCGGTGGTGTCCAGCCGCCAGCGGCCGAACGCCAGCTCGCTGGCCGCCTCGGTCACGCGCAGGTTGGGCGGCAGCATGCGCGTGCGGCGGATCACCGCCTTGATCCGCGCCAGCAGTTCGCGCGGCGCGAACGGCTTGGTCACGTAGTCGTCCGCGCCCATCTCCAGGCCGACGACGCGGTCGGTCTCGTCGTCGCGCGCGGTGAGCAGCACCACCGGCAGCGCGCGGTGCTTGCCGCCGCGCAGCGTGCGGCACAGCACCAGGCCGTCGTCGCCCGGCATCATGATGTCCAGCACCACCAGGTCGAAGGCCGAGCTGTCGAGCTGGGCGAACATGTCGCGCCCGTCCACCGCCGCGCTGGCGCGCAGGCCGTTCTTGCGCAGGTAGTCCACCACGCCGTTGCGGATCTCGCGGTCGTCGTCCACGACCAGGATGTTGTCGATGTGGTCCATACCTTGCCCCGTTGCGGCGCGCCCGTTCAGGCCTTGCCGAGCAGCGTGCGCACGCGCTGCTCGATCTGCTGGTAGTTTCCCTCGCCGAAGTGGCTGTAGACCAGCTTTCCGTTGCGGTCGATCAGATACAGCGCCGGCCAGTAGCGGTTGCCATAGGCATTCCACAGCTTGTAGTCGTTGTCGGCCACCACCGGCCAGTCGATCTTGTACTGCGCGATGGCGGCCTTGAGCGCGGCTGGGTCGCGCTCCTCGTCGTATTCCGGCGTGTGCACGCCGATCACCACCAGGCCGTCGCCGGCATAGCGGTCGTGCAACTCGCGCGTGTGCGGCAGCACGTGGATGCAGTTGATGCATTCGCGCGCCCAGAACTCCACCAGCACCACCTTGCCCTGCAGTCCGGCCAGCGTGAGCGGCGCGGAGTTGAACCAGGGGCCGGCGCCGGCCAGTTCCGGCGCGGGGCGCGCCTCGCGCTCCGGCGCCAGGGCAGCGGGAGTGGTGCCGGGCCAGACGGCCACGCAGGCGGCGGCCAGGAACAACGCGGCGGCGGTGATTTTCAGATAACGCATGGGGGATGTCCTCGTGATGGCGATGCAGCGCATGCGCTGCCCAGGTGCGTATTTGAGCGCCGCGCCTTATCCCCTCCATGTCCGCCGAAGCGGCTTTTTGTATCCGAATGTACAAGCCGCGCGGGCCCGCACCGGCGTCCGCGCCGCGGCTTTTGTATCGAAACGTATCGGCCCGCGCCCGCTACACATTGCGTTGCCTTTGGGCACCCGCGGCGACACAAGCGGGATACGCCGCCGCGGTTTCCTGTGTCCACCGGCCGCCGCCATTCCGGCGCGATGGCCAACCACCAGGAAACCATCCCATGAGCAGCAACGTTCTCTACACCGGCAAGACCACCACCACCGGCGGCCGCAACGGCCAGTCGCGCAGCGACGACGGCCGCCTCGACATCCAGCTGACCCCGCCGGGTGCGCCGGGTGCCGGCACCAATCCCGAGCAGCTGTTCGGCGCCGGCTGGTCCGCCTGCTTTATCGGCGCGATGGGCTTCGCCGCGCAGTCGATCGGCGTGCGCCTGCCGGCCGGCACCGAAGTGCAGGCCGACGTGGACCTCGGTAGTACGCCCGAGCGCGGCTACTTCCTGCAGGCGCGGCTCAACGTGAGCCTGCCGGGCCTCGATCGCGACACCGCCCAGGCCATCGTCGACGGCGCCCACCAGACCTGCCCGTACTCCAAGGCGACGCGCGGAAACATCGACGTCGCGATCAACCTGATCTGAGCTCTCACACCTACACCATCCCAAGGAGAACACCGATGCACCGCACGCACGCCAAGCTCGCCGCCACCCTCGCCCTGGGTCTCGCCTGTTTCGCCGCCTCGGCCCATGCCGACGAAGCGCAGAGGAAGCCCATGGAAAAATGTTACGGCGTGTCTCTCGCCGGCAAGAACGACTGCGCCGCCGGCGCCGGCACTACCTGCGCCGGCACGTCCAAGACCGACTACCAGGGCAATGCCTGGGTGCTGGTCGACAAGGGCACCTGCACCACCATCAAGACGCCCAAGGGCTACGGCACGCTGGAGCCCCGGCAATGAACACGGTGGCGACGACCACGTCGCGCTGGAACCGCGCGCTGCCGGAGGCCGCGCTGCTGCTGATCGGGCGGCTGGCCATCGCCGCGGTGTTCTTCCAGTCCGGGCGCACCAAGGTCGAAGGTTTTCTCACCATCAAGCAGTCGACCTACGACCTGTTCGTCGCCGAGTACGCCCTGCCGGTGATTCCGCCGGACTGGGCGGCCCGGCTCGCCACCGGCGCGGAGCATCTGTTCCCCGTGCTGCTGGTGGCCGGCCTGTTCACCCGCTGGTCGGCGCTGGCACTGCTGGGCATGACCGCGGTGATCGAGATCTTCGTCTACCCGCTGGCGTGGCCCACCCATCTGACCTGGGCCGCCCTGCTGCTCCCGCTGATCGTCTACGGCGGCGGCGACTGGTCGCTCGACCGCCTGCTGCGCGGCCAACGCTGAAATTCTTTTTGCCAACCCACTCCAACCGCTTAGTCAACCAGGAATCCATTCCATGCGTACCCTGCTAGGTATTGCCATCGCCATGGCCGTCGCCACCGGCGCAGCCACCGCCGCCGAGGCGCCCACGCCCGCCATCAAGAACGTCGTGATCGTGCCCGGCGCATTCGTCGACGGCTCCGGCTGGCGCGTCGTCCACGACATCCTTATCCACAAGGGCTACAAGGTGGTCGTTGCGCAGCCGCGCATCGACACGCTCGCCAACGACACCGAACAGGTGCGCGAACTGATCCGCCAGCAGGACGGCCCGGTGGTGCTGGTCGGCCACAGCTACGGCGGCGCGGTGATCACCCAGGCCGGCAACCGCGACAAGGTGAAGGCGCTGGTCTATGTCGCCGGCGTGCAGCCCGACGTGGGCGAGAGCCTGTCGCAGGTGGTGGGCTCGATGCCCTCGCCCAGCAACGACGTGATGCCGACCCGCGACGGCCACCTGTATTTCGATCCGCGGAAATTCGGCGACGACTTCGCCGGCGACCTCGGCAAGAACCGCACGGACTTCATGGCCGTCTCGCAGGTGCCCGCCAGCACCGCCGCCTTCGGCGCCACCATGCAGGTCGCCGCCTGGCACAGCAAGCCGAGCTGGGCCGTGGTCACCACCGACGACCGCGCGCTGAGCCCCGACCTGCAGCGCTGGATGTACCAGCGCGCCGGTTCCAAGGTCACCGAAATCAAGGCCAGCCACGCCGTGTACATCTCGCAGCCCGAGGCCGTAGCCAGGGTGATCGAGGACGCCGCCAACGGCGTGCGTTGAGTTTCTTCTCTCTTATTCCATTCCATCCATTCAAGGAGTCATCTCATGAGCATCATCGCTACCAAGTCCCGTTCCGGCCTCGCTGCTGCAGCCGCACTCATCGCCATTGCCGCGGCTTCCGTCATCTCGCCGGTCAAGGCGGCCGACCAGGGTTCGCAGCAGCGCGAACCGGTGCGCTGCTATGGCGTCAACAGCTGCAAGGGCGAGAGCCTGTGCGCTACCTCGAAGCACGATTGCAAAGGGCTTAATGACTGCAAGGGCCAGGGCGTTGTGGTGAAGACGAAGGCGGAGTGCCTGGCGGCGGGCGGGACGTTGACTGAGCCAAAGTAAATAGGCTCCAAGTCGGAGCCTCCCTTCTCCCCTCCGGGGAGAAGGTGCCGGCAGGCGGATGAGGGGCCGGGGCTCGCCACGAGATTTCAACGGAGCGGAGAAAAGCTTTTGAGCCCTCCTCCAGATTCGACGTCGCGCTCCGCCCGGCCCCTCACCCCAACCCTCTCGGGAGAGGGGGCTGGTCGAGGCGAGCAATCAACCTCCTTTTTCAAGCGAACGCAGGAGCAACACCATGTCCCACGCCATCCCCACCTTCGACGGCTACGGCCTCGGCCTGCGCCGCGAGCACTACCGCGACTTTCTCGGCACCGACGTGCCGGTCGACTTCGTCGAAGTGATCTCCGAGAACTTCATGGTCGATGGCGGCCAGCCACTGGACATCCTGCGCCGCGTGCGCGAACGCCACCCGGTGATCCTGCATGGCGTGTCCATGTCGATCGGGTCCGCGGATGGCTTGCGCGTCGATTACCTGAAGCGCCTGCGCAAGCTGGCGGATACGATCGAGCCCTTGTTCGTTTCCGATCACCTGAGCTGGTCGCGCTTCGCCCATTTCAATTCGCACGACCTGCTGCCCCTGCCCTACACCGAGGAAACGCTGGCGGTGGTCTGCCGTAACATCGACATGGCGCAGGAAGCGCTGGGCCGCGCGATGCTGTTCGAAAACCCGTCCAGCTATGTCAGCTTCGCGGCGTCCACCATGGCCGAATGGGAATTCATTGCCGAGATGAGCCGCCGCACCGGCTGCGGCCTGCTGCTGGACGTCAACAATATCCATGTCAGTGCGCAGAACCACGGTTGGGATGCGCAGGCCTATCTGCACGGCATACCCGCCGACCGCGTGCGCCAGATCCACCTGGCTGGACACACCCAGGGCCAGGATCTGCTGATCGACACCCACGACCAGCCGGTCAACGACGAAGTGTGGTCGCTGTATGCTGCCGCCACCGCGATGTTCGGCCCGGTCGCCACCATGATCGAACGCGACGACGCCATTCCGCCGTTGCCGGAGCTGCTCGCGGAACTGGCTATTGCCCGCAATCTGCGCGATGGCCATGCGGCGGTGAAGGAGGCTGCGTGATGCTGGCCGAAATACAGCGGGATTTCAGCGACTGGCTGGTGCAGGCGGGAGACGACGACGGTTTGCGTCGTGACCTGGTCGCTACGCGCGGCCTGGCTGCCTACCAGAACAACTACCGCACGCAACTGATCAACGTGTTGCGCGCCAGCTATCCGCAGCTGAAGCTGGCCATGGGCGACGAGGCCTTCCTGCAGCTGGCCATCCATTACATCGACCGGCAACCGCCTTCCTCGTGGACCCTCGACGCCTATGGCGCCGATCTCCCCGACAGCCTGCAGGCGCTGTATCCGCACAATCCCGACCTGCAGGAGCTGGCGTGGATCGAATGGACGCTGTCGGAGGTTTTCGTCGCGGCCGATGCGACGGCGCTCTCGCCCACCGATCTCGATGGCGTCGATTGGGAGACGGCTAAGCTGCGCCTGAGCCCCGGGCTGCGCCACCGCGCAGCCACCACCAACGCGATGGCGATCTGGTCGGCGCTGCAGGACGAAACGCCGGTACCGGAGGCTGAAATGCTCGAAGCACCAGCGGGCCTCGTCGCCTGGCGCCAGGGCTTCATATCACGCCTGCGCCAGGTCGATGCGATCGAACATGCGGCTCTGCTTTCCCTGCAGGAAGACGGGCATTTCGGCGCGCTGTGCGATGCGCTGGCCGAACGCCTCGGCGAAGAGCCAGGCATTGCGCGTGCGGGCCAGCTGCTGGCGGAATGGATCGGCTCGGGCATCGTGGTTGGCGTAAGCCACTGAACGCCACGGCCGCGCGGCACTGCCCGCGCGGCCTCCCGGCTTACTTCTTCGCCGCTTCGCGCTGCCGTCGATATTCCAGCGCCGGCAAGCCGCCCCAGCCCCAGTTCTCCGTCTCCACTTCGTCGATCACCACGAAGGTGGAATCCAAGGGCTTGTCCAAGACATCCAGCATCAGCTGGCTGACGCCCTTGATCAGGGCGGCCTTCTCTTCGGCGGTGGCCGCATTGCGGCCGGGCGCGGTGCCCTCGCGGGTAATTTGAATATTGATATAAGGCATGACGCTTTCCTCGCGGTGATGAAAGGGCCGGCCACGGCCGGCCCATCCGTTTCAGTGACCGGCGCTCTGGCCGCCGTCGACGTGCAGGATCTCGCCGGTGATGAAGCCCGCCGAATCAAGGTACAGCACGGCATCGGCGATATCGGCTACTTCGCCCATCCTGCCCACCGGATGCAACGCTGCGAGAAAGCCGTGCGTCTCCGGTGCGTGCATCGGCGTCTTGATCACGCCGGGCGATACCGCATTCACGCGCACGCCACGCTTGGCATATTCGATGGCCAGCGACTTGGTGGCGGCATTCAGGCCGCCCTTGGTCAGCGCGGCCAACGCCGCCGGTACGCCGTCGATCGCGTGATCGGTAAGACTGGTGGTGACGCTCACCACATGGCCGCTGCCCTGCTTCTCCATCTCCGCGATAGCCAGCTGCGTGATATGGAAGAAACCGGTGAGGTTGACCGCGATGTTGGCGGCGTAATCCTCTGCTGTAAATGCGGTAAACGGCTTGGCGGTGAAAATGCCGGCGTTATTGACCAGGGTGTCGATGCGGCCGAAGCGCCCCAGCGCTTCTGCCACGATGCGTTCGGCGACGGCACGCTCGGCGATGTCGCCGGCTACGGCGATCACGTCCGGATCGCTGGACGGCTGGATCGAGCGCGAATTGGCAAGCACGCGGTAGTTGCGGTCGCGAAAAGCCTTGACGAGGCTTGCGCCGATGCCTTGCGATGCGCCGGTGACGATGGCGACTTTCTGTTGGCTGTTCATGGGGTGCGTCTCTTGGGGAAAGGAGGTTCGGCTTATCGCCGATCGGGCTGCCTGCCCGACGCCTCCAATCTAGGCGCACACCTGAAACCAGCGAATCCCCGTCACCCGGCAGACATTCTTCCGCGCCGCGGTGGAATCGGCGCATCCGGCGCCATCTCCACTTCCTTGGCGAGGCTGGCGAAACGCGCGCGCAGGCGCGGCAGCGCGAAGTCGGCGAAGGCGCGCACTTTCGGCACGGCCAGGCGGCCGTACGGCGAAACCAGATGCACCGGTATCGGCGCCGGCTCCGCATCCGCCAGCACGATGCGCAGCGCTCCCGCCCTGATCTGCGGCGCCACGTGATAGGAAAGCAGGCGCGTCACGCCATGGCCTTCGACCGCCGAATCGATCGCGGCGCGCACGTTGTTCACCACCAGGCGCGGCGTAAACGCCACGGCGCGCGGCACCGACGAACCCTCCTGCGGCGGGAAGCTCCACGACTCCGGCCCCATATGCGTCATCGCGATCAGCTGATGCTTGCCGAGGTCCGCCGGTTCCACGATGCGCGGATGCTTCGCCAGATAACGCGGCGACGCCACCACCACCCGCCGCACCTCGCCGATGCGATGCGCGACCAGCGTGGAATCCGGCAGATGCGTGATGCGCAGCGCCAGGTCCATGCCTTCCTCGACCAGGTTGACCGGCCGCTCCAGCAGATGCAGCCGCACGCTGACCGTGGGGAATTCGTCCATGTACGCATCGACGATAGGCCGGAGGATTTCCACGCCGGCGAATACGGTGGCCGAAATGGTCAGCGTGCCGCGCGGCACCGAACGCTCGCCTGCGGCGTTGCGGTCGGCTTCTTCGAGATCGGCCAGCACCTTGCGACAGGCCATGGCGTAGCGCTCGCCCGCCTCGCTCAGTTTCAGCGAACGCGTGGTGCGATGAAGCAGCGGCACGCCGACGTGCGCTTCGAGAAACGCAATGGCGCGGCTCACCGCCGCCGCCGAACGCCCCGTCTTGCGACTGGCCCCGGCGAGGCTGCCTTCGTCGAGCGCGGCGACGAAGACTTTCATGGCGTCGATGCGGTCCATGGAGATTGCCTCGCTACGTAGCGGCCTGCGCCGGAATGACGAGTTGCCGGACTCACCGCTCAGCGGAAAGTTTGAGCAACAGAACGCTGATGTCCCGCTTCAGATCCACATCGTCCACCGAAGCGGCATGCGTATTGGCCTGTGAAGCGCAGCCCCACGCAGCCTCGGCCTGGCCACAGCCGACGTAGCGCCGGGCCAGCTCCAGCAGAATCGACGCCCGATAAGCGTCGGCCTGTTCGGCCTGCCCCAGCGCATGCAGATAAAGCGGCACGGCGGCGAGGTCGTCGTGCGTGAAGTCGGCCAGTGTTTCCCATGGAAACGGATGGCGCACGCCTTGGGCTTCCTGTTCCTCGCAATAAGCGAGCAAGGCGTTATAGCTGCGCCAATAGATAGCCGCCTGCCCGGCTTCGCTCGCCTCGAACATCGACCAGGCCAGCGAGGAGACGGTTTCGTACATCAGTGACGGGATGTCCATCCTGGCTCCCCGGACTCACCGGCACCCGGCCGGCGCCTGGCGTATGAGCTGCGGAAAGGCCCGATGCCTCGAACCGTCCACCACCGTCACTTCGGCGCGAATGCCCATGGGGACTCCTTTCTCAAGCTGCGTTTCCGTATACGTGGCGCGATTAGAACATGGGCTGTACATGCGATTGTGACCATGCCTTCACGCGTCTCCGGCCTCAGGGTTTCCGCTTCGCCGGCCGTCCGTCGAAACCGGTCAGGCAGCAGATCAGCTTGCGCTCCGTCACCACGAAGATGGCGTCGTCGCCCTTCTCCTGCTGCCCGACGAAGAACAGCAGGCTGCGGTCCTTGCTGCCGGCCTTCTTCAGGTCCCTGGCTTCGTTGCTGGCGGTTTCCACTTCGCGCAGCAGGGCATTGCGCTGGCGCTGGGTCCAGTCGCCCCACAGCACTTTTACCTGGTACGGGCGGCCGGGCTTGCCGTCGTGCCATTCCTTTACGTCCATCTCGATCAGCGCGTGGGCGTCGGTGACTTCGGGTGCGCGCCAACCGATGGGGCCGTGAAAAAGATGGGGGATCGGATAGCGGATCAGATGCTCCTGCCTGGTGCGCAGGCGCCAGATCACTTCGTCGTAGGTAGTGCCGTACAGATCGAGAAAGTGCAGCTCGCGATGGCGGTCGTTGGGGAAGTTGAGATAGGCGCGGCAGATATCGCGAAAGCTCGTGGTGACGCGCGGTCGCTGGCGTGCGCCCTGCTCCGGCGGTGCGGCGGGTGCACGGCGTGCCTTGCCTTCGCCTTCGACGGCGCCCGCGCCTGGCGCGCCTTCGGCCGGCGCCGTTTCCACCGGCAGGCGAAAACCCGCGGGCATATAGCCGGGAAAACTGCCGTCGTCCTCGCTCAGCGATTCCGTGCGGGCACGCTTGAGCAGGTCCGCCTCGCCATTGCTGGGACACCACGGCGGGCATTTCGGCTTGGCGGCGAAATGGGCGCGGCGCAGGTTTTCCGGGCGATACGAAGTGGGATAGACCTTGGAGCCGCAGTCGGGGCAGACGAAACCATCCGGGTCGACCGGCTCCATCGACCACAGGTCCTCGGCATCGACGTCCTGGCCGGTATGGATGTTGGTGGCGCGAAACATGGTCCTTCACCCTGGCTGGTCCTGGCGCAAGCCTAGTGCATATCGCTGCGTCGGCAATGCCCGCTCGTTTACCATGGGCCGGACCGGCGAAGGCGAAAGGAGCTCGCATGAATGCTATCCCCACCCACTCTGGCCAGACGCTCACCCTGGTGGCGCAGGATGGTTATCGGCTTGGCGCCGTGTTCTATCGCGCCCATGGCAACGAGACGGCACGCATCGTGGTGGGCAGCGCCACCGGCGTGCCGCAGGGTTTTTATCGCCGCTTCGCCGAATTCGCCAATGCGCGCGGCTATTCCGTCCTCACCATGGATTACCGCGGCGTCGGTGCTTCGCGCCCGGCCAGGCTGAAAGGCTTCGAGATGAGCTTTCTCGACTGGGCCACGCTGGACCTTGCCGCGGCGGTGGATCACTTCGCCGCCGATGCGACGCCGCTGTATCTCGTCGGCCACTCCTTCGGCGGCCACGCGCTGGGCCTGCTGCCCAATCACGAGCGCCTTGCCGGCGCTTATCTGTTCGGCGTCGGCGCCGGCTGGCACGGCTGGATGCCGCAGCCGGAGCGCACGCGCATCTGGCTGGCGTGGAACGTACTGCTGCCGGTACTGACCCGGCTGATGGGCTATATGCCCTGGAAATCGCTGGGCGCGGGCGAAGACCTGCCGATCGGCGTGTATCGCGACTGGCGCCGCTGGTGCGGCTTTCCGCATTACTTCTTCGACGATCCGGCGATGGCGCATATCGCCGACGTCTATGCCCGCGTGCGCACGCCGATCGTCGCCGCCAATGCGCTGGACGATCTGTGGGCGCTGCCGCGCTCGCGCGATGCCTTCGTCGGCGGTTATCGCCAGGCGCCGCTGGAACGGCGCGACGTCGATGCGAAGAAGGAAGGCTTCGGGTCGCTGGGCCATATGGGCTATTTCCGCCAGCACGCGCAGCCGCTGTGGGAGGAAGCGCTGGCCTGGTTCGGCACGCGCGCGGCCCGTACGGCGCAGCCCTCGGCATAACCCGGACCGCGGCTGACCGCAGGAACTTGCCTCACCTCCGGCAGGCGCCCGGCGCGGCACACTGGCGCAAAAGGAAGGCCAGGAGCCGTCATGCCACGTGGATCCATTGCGCTGTCGCTCGCCATCGCTGCATTGTTCACCGCCACCGCCACCGCGCAGATGCGCGGAACCATGACGCCACCGCGCGCCATCACCCTGTGCCAACCCAAGGCACCGGGCGCGGGAGAGCAGAATGCATCCGCCAAACAAGTCCTCGCTGCCGCGGAAAAACATCTGGACGACCAGCCCCACGCGCTCGCCCATGTGCACACCGAAGGCACGCTTCCCCATCAGGGCATTCGCGACCAGAGCATCGAAGCCGAACGCGACTGGCCGCTGATGCGGCAGGCGGCGCTGGCCTGGCGCTTGAGCGCCGATGCGCGCTATCTGCATCAGGTCGACGCCTATCTCGCGGCCTGGTCGAACACGTATCAGCCGGATTTCAATCCGATCGACGAAACCAATCTCGACGGCCTGATCGACGCCTACGTGCTGACTTCCGCCGCCCTGCCCGCATCGACGCGCGACGCCACCCGCGCCCTGCTGCGCAAGCTGGGCGATGGCTATATCGCACGCATCCACGCGTTTCCCACGGAATACAAGCCCGGCACCGCGACCAACAACTGGCAAAGCCACCGCATCAAGCTGGTGACGCTCGCCGCCGCCGCGCTCGGCGACCAGGCCATGCTGAAAACCGCGCACGCACTGTTCGAGCGCCAGGTCGCTGACAACATCAAGCCGGACGGCGAAGTGATCGATTTTGCCGAACGCGATGCCTTGCATTACGTGGTGTACGACCTGCAACCGCTGGTTGCCGCAGCACTCGCCGCCAAGCCCTTCGGCGACGACTGGCTGCGCTACGCCACGCCGCAGGGCGCCTCGCTGGCGAAGGCGCTGGACTGGCTGCGCCCTTATGCCGAGGGCAGCAGGACGCACGAGGAGTTCGTGCACACCCGGGTGAAGTTCGACCGCGACCGCGAGCAGGCCGGCGAGAAGGGCTACAGCGGCCCGTGGGACCCGAAGACCGCGGCCCCGCTGTATTGGCTGGCCGCGCAACTGGACGACGGCTATCTGCCGGTGGCGCAGCGGCTGTCCCCCGCCCCACCCGACTGGATCGGCGCCTGCTCCTACGGCCAATGACCCCGGGTCAATGACCTGCGCCAATGACCCGGGGGCCCGCGTCGCCGGCCGCGCACTCTGCTACCTTCCGGCGGGTTTCCACCACACCGCCAAGGTCCGCCATGTCCCGACCCGTTCCGCGCCTGCTCGGCCTTTCCCTGCTCTGCGCCCTGGCCCTGCCGGCCCTGGCCGACACGCCTCCGGCGACCAAGTCGGCGACGCCGAAGGAGCTGCTGCAGCAGTCCAAGCCCGCCGAATGGCGCAAGCCCGACCCGAACAACCTGCTGGAGATGCGCCTGCCGCAGGGCAAGGTACTGATCGAGCTGGCGCCGGATTTCACGCCGCTGCATGCCGACAACATCCGCACCCTGGTGCACGAACATTATTTCGACGGCCTGGCGATCATCCGCGTGCAGGACAACTTCGTCACGCAGTGGGGCGATCCGGAAGACGACGACAAGGGCGACAAGAGCAAGCTGCGTTCGCTGGGCAAGGCCAAGAAGACCGTGCCTTCCGAATACACCCGCCCGATCGACGCCAAGCTGCCATGGACCGCGCTGCCGGACGGCGACGTGTATGCACCGGAAGTGGGCTTCAGCGAAGGCTTCCCCGCCGCGCGCGACAAGGCCAGCGGACAGGAATGGCTGACGCATTGCTACGGCGCGGTAGGCGTGGCGCGCGACGTCGGTCCCGACACCGGCAGCGGCAGCTCGCTGTACGCGATCATCGGCCAGGCCCCGCGCGGATTGGACCGCAACCTCGCCGTGGCGGGCCGCGTGATCCAGGGCATGGAGTTTCTCTCGGCCTTCCCGCGCGGCACCGGTCCGCTGGGTTTCTACGAGAAGCCGGAGCAGCGCACCACCATCGAGTCGGTGAAGCTCGCTGCCGACATGCCGGCGAAGGAGCGTCCGAATATCGAAGTGCTGCGCACCGACAGCGCCACCTTCGCCGCGCTGATCGAAGCCAAGCGCAACCGCCGCGACGATTTCTATCGCAACCCGGCGGGCAAGATCGACCTGTGCAGCATCAATATCCCGGTGCGCGAAGCGAAGCCCTGAGCACTGCCTCAGCACCTGGCGTAGGTTGGGGTGAGCCGCAGGCGAACCCCAACATCGTCGCCCCGTTGGGGTTCGCCTGCGGCTCACCCCAACCTACGCCAGGCGCGCGCGTGCAGGATCAGCCCGCTGCGCGCAGCGTGAACGGGTTCTGAGCGCAGGACCCCGCACATACACAATTTTTTCGCGCATGCGGTTATCTGTCGCGATGGAAGTGGCGCGGGAGGAAGGCATGAAGCGAAGCCGCAAGCTGTGGATCTGGTCGTTAGCCGCGCTGCCGGTGGCCTTGCTGGCGCTGGCGGTGCTGATCGTCGCCACCTACGACTGGAACCGCCTCAAGCCCACCATCAACGACAAGGTGAGCCAGGCGGTGGGCCGGCCCTTCGTCATCCAGGGCGACCTCAGCGTGGCATGGCGCCGCGAGCCGGGCGAAGGCGGCCTGGGCGGCTGGATTCCGTGGCCGGAACTGATCGCACGCGATATCCGCATCGCCAATCCCGAGTGGGCGAAGCAGCCGCAGTTCGCGCAATTGGACGCAGTGCGCGTGCGCGTGTCGCCGTTGCCGCTGCTGGCGCATCGCATCGTCATTCCCAGCGTGCAGCTGGAACACCCGGTGGTCGATCTCGAACGGGAGGCGCCGGACCAGGCCAACTGGGACTTCGCCTTCGGCAAGAGCGATGAACCTTCGTCGTGGAAGATGGATCTGCGCGCGATCGGCTTCGACCGCGGGCAGATCGGCTACGACGATGCGGTGAGCAAGGTGAAACTGCAGGTGGACGTGCAACCGCTGCAGCAGGCGATTCCGTTCGACCAGATCATGCAGCAGCAGTCCGACGATGCGCGCGACCAGGCCGCGCGCACGGCCGGCGGCGCGGCGCGCAAGGCGCTGGCGGCAAGCAAGGAGAAGGACGAGGACAAAGTCGACGCCAAGGCTTCGCGCACGGCCTATCTGTTCGCCTGGCAGGCCACCGGCAGCTACCAGGGCGCGCCGCTCAAGGGCAATGGCAAGACCGGCGGCGTGATCGCGCTGCAGGACACCGACCGTCCGTTCCCGCTGCAGGCCGACGTGCATATCGGCGACAGCCATATCGCCCTGGTCGGCACCTTGACCGACCCGCTGCACCTGGGCGCGCTCGATGTGAAGCTGTGGTTCTCCGGCACCAGCATGGCCAAGCTCTACGCCATCACCGGCGTTACGCTGCCGGATACGCCGCCCTATGCCACCGAAGGCCATCTCGTCGCGCAGCTCGCGCGCGGCGGCAGCCATTTCAGCTATCGCAACTTCCGCGGCCGCGTCGGCGGCAGCGACCTCGCCGGCAATCTGGATTTCGTCACCGGCGGTGCGCGGCCCAAGCTCAGCGGCACGCTGCGCTCGCAGCTGCTGCAGTTCTCCGATCTGGCCCCGCTGATCGGTGCCGACTCCAATGCCGAGAAGCAGCGCCGCGGCGACGCCACGCCGCAACCGGCGGACAAGGCGCTGCCGGTGGAACCGTTCCGCACCGAGCGCTGGAAAGCCATGGATGCCGACGTGCACTTCACCGGCGCGCGCATCGTGCGCGGCGCGGACCTGCCGATCGATTCGCTGCAGACCCACGTGGTGCTGGACAACGGCGTGCTGCTGCTGGACCCGCTGGATTTCGGCGTGGCCGGCGGCCGCGTCGGCAGCACCGTCCGCCTGGACGGGAGCCAGGCGCCGATGCGCGGCGCGATCGACCTGCGCCTGCGCGGACTGAAACTGAAGCAGCTGTTCCCCACCTTCCAGGCGATGAATGCCAGCTTCGGCGAGATCAACGGCGACGCCAGCCTCAAGGCGCAGGGCAATTCGGTGGCCGCCCTGCTCGGCAGCGCGGACGGTGAACTGAAGCTGCTGATGAACGACGGCGCGATCAGCAAGAACCTGCTCGAAACCGCCGGCCTCAACGTCGGCAATATCGTCATCGGCAAGCTGTTCGGCGACAAGGTAGTGAAGATCAACTGCGCCGCCACAGACTTCGCCGCCGACAACGGCGTGTTCAATACGCGGCTGTTCGTGTTCGACACCGAGGACGCGCTGATCAATGTCGACGGCAAGGTCAACTTCGCCACCGAGCAGCTGGACCTGGACGTGAAGCCGCACAGCAAGGGCCTGCGCGTATTCACCCTGCGCTCGCCGCTGTACGTGCGCGGCACCTTGAAGAACCCCGACGTGGGCGTGCACACCGGCCCGCTGCTGCTGCGCGGCGGCGGCGCCGTGGCGCTGGGCGTGCTCGCCGCGCCGGCCGCGGCCCTGCTGCCGCTGGTGGTGGCCAGCCAGGGCGGCCAGCCGAATACCTGCCAGCGGGTGCTGCAGCAGATGCGTTCGGGCAAGACGCCTTCGAACCAGCCACATCAATAACTTATGGGTTAAACGATATATCGTCCCGGGACGGCGGGACACTTGCACTCGATATTCTTTCGATATATCGTCAGCGCCAACTTACGATATATCGGAACTCATCATGCGCAGCCCCCGCCACTTCTTCCACGCCCTTCGCCAGTACCACCACCTGCATCACCACTACATGCGCGAACGCTTCCATCCCTTCCAGGCCGACGACATGGACTGGGAAGGCGGCGAGCGCCACGAACGCTACGAGCACCACTTCGGCCGCGGCCACCACTTCGGCGACCGCATGGGCGGCGACTTCTTCGCCGAATGGGCCGGCCTGCGCGGCGGCGGCCGCCGCGGCGGCGGTGGCCGCATGTTCGGCCACGGCGACCTGAAGCTGCTGCTGCTGGCGCTGATCGAGCAGCAGCCGCGCCACGGCTACGAACTGATCCGCCTGATCGAAGAGATGTTCCACGGCCACTATTCGCCCAGCCCCGGCGCGATCTACCCCACCCTGACCATGCTCGAGGAACTGGGCCATGCCCAGGTCGAGAACGAACAGGGCGGCCGCAAGCTGTATGCGATTACCGATGCCGGCCGCGCCTTCCTCGACGAGAACCGCTCGGCGGTGCAGGCGGTGATGAGCCGCACCGAGGAAAGCGCGCGCATGGCGGCGCGCATGTCGCTGCCGATGTCGATCCGCAATGCGATGCACGCGCTCAAGCATGCGCTGCTGATGCGCGGCGCCTCCGACTGGAGCAAGGCGGAGACGCAGCGTGTCGCCTCGATCCTGGAAAAGGCCGCCGCCGATATCGCCGCGGGTTCGCGCCGCGAGTGATCCGCGCCATGGCATGTAGCCGGGCCGCGCGCTGCCGCGGCCCGGCTTGAAATACCCGTCGCCGCGGCCCACATCCGCATCGCGACTTTCCCTCCGGCGCCACGCCCCTCGGCCAGCCACCCGGTTTCCGCCCCGCCATGCGCGGTGGCGTTCCCCTTTCGTTCCGAGGTTTTCATGAGCAGACACGAATCCCGCAGGGTGATGCATGAAGTGCGCATGCGCCGGCTCGCAGTACGGCGCGTGGAGCGGCTGACGCCGCACATGCAGCGCATCGTGCTGGGCGGCGCCGAGCTGGAAGGCTTTTTCAGCGGCGCGCCGGACGATCACGTCAAATTGTTCTTCCCCAACGATGCCGGCGAACTGGTGTTCCCCAAGCGCGGGCCGAACGGCCTCGAGTATCCGCCCGGCGCCGATCCTTCGCCGATGCGCGATTACACGCCGCGCCACCACGACACCGTGCATGGCGAGCTGACCGTGGATTTCGTGCTGCATGGCGACGGCCCCGCCTCCACCTGGGCGGATGCGGCCAAGGTCGGCGATGTCATCGGTGCGGGCGGCCCGCGCGGTTCCTTCGTGGTGGCCGACGATTTCGACCATTACGTGCTGGTGGCGGACGAGACCGGCCTGCCGGCGATCGGCCGCTGGCTGGAGGAAATGCCGGCGTCGGCGTCGGCCACCGTGCTGGTGGAAGTGCCCGATGGGTCCGATCGCCAGGTGCTGTTTACCGATGCGCAATGCGACGTGAGATGGTTCGAGCGCGACGGCGTGGATGCCGCGGCCAGCACGCTGCTGGAGGACGCGCTGCGCGGCGTGTCGCCAAAGGGCGATGCGTTCTATTGGATCGCGGCCGAATCGCGGCGCGCGCGCAACATGCGCTTGATGCTTGCGGAGCGTGGCGTGCCGAAGGAATGGGTGCGTGCGACCGGCTACTGGAAAGCCGACGGTACGGACGACGAGGACGAATGACCCGCCACCGGCGTAGGTTGGGGTGAGCCATGGGCGAACCCCAACATCGTCAACTTCAAGCGTTGCGTATTGTTGGGGTTCGCCCATGGCTCACCCCAACCTGCTTCACCGCCAACGTCATCGAGTGAGCGGCGGCGCCATTTCGCCCTGCAGATGGTCGATGAAGGCGCGCACCTTGGCCGGCGCCTTGCGCCCCGGATACACCGCGTGCACGCCGCCTTCCGGCAGGCGGTACTGCGCCAGCAGCGCGACCAGGCGCCCGGCGCGGATGTCCTCTTCCACCAGGTAATCCGGCAGCACCGCGATGCCCGTGCCCGCCAGCACCAGGCCGCGCACCGCGGCGGCGCTGTTGGCCTGCGCGGCCTGCCGCAGGCGGAGGGTGCGGCGCGCACCGCCCGGGCCGGTGAACTGCCAGCGCAGCGGCACCGGCAGCGCGGACATTGCGATCGCTCCATGCGCGGCCAGATCGTCCAGCCGCCGCGGCGTGCCATGTTCGGCCAGATACGCCGGAGCGCCCACCAGCAGCTGGCGGAAGCTGCCCAGCCGCGTGGCGCGCAAGGTGGAATCGCGCAGCCAGCCGCCGCGGATGGCCAGGTCGAAGCGTTCGGCAATGACGTCGGTGATGTGGTCGCTCAGCACCAGGTCCACCTGCACCGCCGGATAGCGCCGCATGAAGCTGGCCAGCCGCGGCACCACCACCGCGATGCCATAGTCGAGCGAGGCGGTAAGCCGCAAGGTGCCGCGCGGTGCGTCGCGGCTTTCGCCGGCGCGTTCGATCGCCGCTTCCGCATCGGCCAGGATGCGCACGCAGTCGGCGTGGAAAATGGCGCCCGCCTCGGTCAGCGACATGCGCCGCGTGCTGCGCACCAGCAGGGTCACGCCCAGTTCCTGCTCCAGCCGCGCCAGGTGCTGGCTGACCATCGCCTTGGTCATGCCCAGTTCCTCCGCGGCGCGGGTGAAGGAACCGGCGCGCACCAGCGCCGCGAATACCGCCAGCCGGTTGAGATTGACCTCGTGCGCCATGCGCGCCTCCGCTCACTGTCAAGCCAGACTTTACAGTGAATTACCCGTTGATACGTATATCCGTATCAATGATCGGCGCATGCTTCGCCCCGTTCCCATCGCGAGACACTCCCATGCGCAAGCTACGCACTGCCCTGCTGTTGTCCCTCGCCCTGGCCGGCGCGGCCCAGGCCAAGGATGCCGCCCAGCCCCTGAAGCTGGACGTCTACAACCCCGGCGACAAAGGCATCTTTCCGGTCGCTTCAGTGCTGGTCCAAGGCGAGCGCGATGCCGTGCTGGTCGACGCGCAGTTCGCCAAGGGCGATGCGCAGAAGCTGGTGGAGAAGATCAAGGCCTCGGGCCGGCACCTGACCACCATCTACATCAGCCGTGGCGATCCGGATTACTACTTCGGCCTGGACGTGCTGCACGCCGCCTTCCCCGACGCGAAGATCGTCGCCAGCAAACCCACCGTGGAGCATATCCAGGCCTCGTCGAAGGCGAAGCTCGCGTACTGGGGGCCGATCCTCAAGCAGGATGCGCCCGCCGCGCTGGTGGTGCCGGACGTGCTCGAAGGCAACCGCCTGACGCTCGAAGGGCGCGCGCTGGACGTCGTCGGCCTCGACGGCCCGACGCCGGAGCGCAGCTTCGTCTGGATTCCCTCGCTGAAGGCGGTGGTCGGCGGCGTGGTAGTGTTCGGCAACCTGCATGTATGGATGGCCGATACGCAGACGCCGGCATCCCATGCGCAGTGGCTCGCCACGCTCGACCGCATCGAACAGCTCAAGCCGGCAAAGGTAATCCCGGGCCACTACCAGGAAGGCACGCCGTTCGACCTGAGCCAGGTGCGCTACACCCGCGGCTACATCCAGGCCTATGACGCCGAAGCCGCCAAGGCCAAGGACGCCGCCGCGCTCGTCGCCGCGATGGAAAAGCGCTACCCCAAGGCCGGCGAGAAAGCATCGCTGGAACTGAGCGCGAAAGTCAGCAAGGGCGAGATGCAGTGGCCGTAAGCCGCAGCATGTCGTCCGCAACCTCCCCCTTTCTTTATCGACTGTCCCTCACCGGAGCTCGCTTATGAAAATCGCACTGTTCGGCGCCACCGGCCATATCGGCCAGGGCATCCTCGACGAAGCGCTCGCGCGCGGTTACGAGGTGGTCGCGGTCGTCCGCGATGCTGCGCGCCTGCCGCAGAAGAATGCCAAGCTCACCGTGGTCACCGGCGACGCAGCCAGGCCGGAAAGCTGGAGCGACGCCGTGCGCGGCGCCGATGCCGCGGTGGCCAGCCTGTCGGCACGCCGCGATGGCGATCCGGAGCTGGTGCCCGCCAACGCCCGCGTGCTGATCGGAAACCTGCCCAAGGCCGGCGTGCAGCGCCTGTTCTGGGTGGGTGGCGCGGGCACGCTGGAAGTGGCGCCGGGCAAGCGGGTGATCGACGACGCGCATTTCCCGGCGGCGTGGAAGCCGGAAGCGGAGGCGCAGGGGAAGGCGCTGGAAGTGTTTCGCGCCAGCCAGGGCATTACGTGGACGTACCTGAGCCCCGCTGCGTTGATCGAACCGGGCGAGCGCACCGGCAAGTATCGCGTCGGTGGCGAGCAACTGCTGGTGGATGCCCAGGGCAACAGCCGGATTTCGATCGCCGATTACGCGGCCGGGTTGCTGGATCGCGTGGAGAAGCGGGATGCGGAGAACAAGCGCATCACGCTCGCCTACTGATCGACTCGCCTTCACTCGGGCGTAGGTTGGGGTGAGCGGCCAGCGAACCCCAGCGTGGCGATACGTTGGGGTTCGCCTTCGGCTCACCCCAACCTACGCGATGTTCAATGATCGTCGTCATGCTCGTCGTCGTGATGATGATGCCCACCACCATGCCCATCGTCCCCCGCCGATCCCGCCATCGCCTCGAACGCCGCCTCGTCCTGCTTCGGCAGCACCTGCAGGAACGCCACCATATCCCAGATCGCCGCATCGTCATGGCTGCGGCCCCAGGCCGGCATCGCGCTCATCTTCACGCCATGCTTGATCGTCCAGAACGCCTCCGCCGGATCGTGCACGGCATGCCTCGCCAGGTCCGGCGGCTGCGGATACAGGCCCTTGCGCAACTCGGTATCGCGCATGCCGGGCGTCAGATGGCAGGAGCTGCACATCTCGGCGTAATGCATCGCGCCGCGGCGGATGCGCGCCGGATCGTCCAGCGCGGGCACGGCGATACCGGCGGCCTGCTTCTCGATCGAACGATCGCGCAGCAGCTCCACCGCACGTTCGGTCATGGCCCAATGCGGCTGGTCGGCGCCGATCGGATAGACGCCGGAATACACGAAGGCCACCGCGGCAACCGTCGCCAATACAAGAAACAACAGCAAAGCTTTCATCGCAGGATCCTCCTCAGAACCAGAGCCGCACGCCGGCCAGCCAGGTCGTCTCGCGACGCGGCAGGCCGGTGGGCAGGCCATTGGGTTGGCCAAAACGCCGCGTGTGGTTCACGCCGATATACGGCGCGAAGCGGCGGCTGAATTCGTAGCGCAGGCGCAGGCCCGCTTCGGCTTCGGACAGGCCGGCGCGGATGCCGCGTTGCGGGTCGTCCTTGCCGTAGAAGTTCACTTCCAGCTCCGGCGCCAGGATCAGCCGCTGGGTGAAGCGCAGGTCGTAGCTGCTCTGCAGGCGCAAGGCGGTGCGTCCCCGCGTACCGGCGTAGAACGTCGCCTGCGTGTCGAACCAGTACGGCGCCAGGCCTTGCACGCCCGCGGCCACCCATTGGCGGTCCGGGCCATGGCCGAAGTCGTGGCGCACGCCGAGCTGCCAGTCCCAGAACGTGCTGAACGCGTGGCCCCACAGCACTTCGGCGCGCGCATCCTGGGTGCCTTCCGCGCTGCGCTCGCCTTCGGTGCGCAACCACACGCGGTTGGTGTCGCTGCCCCACCAGCCTTCGGCCTCCCATGCGGTGGCGTAGTCGCCGCCGACGCCGCGCGCGCGTTCGAGGCGATCGAACAGCCACATGCCGCGCCTGGCGAGGTCGTCCATCTGCATCATGTCCACCATGTGCTCCGGCGGCATCGGCGCGGGCTGGTGTTGCGGAGGCGGCGGCGGAACGTGGCCGTTCGGCGGCAACGCGGCAGGCATCGGCATGGTGTGGCCGGCATGCTCATCTTGCGGATCCATCTGCATGCCCGGCATGTCGTCCATCGCCTGCGGCTGCGCGGGAGCCTTGGCCGGCGCCGGTGGATGATGATGTTCGTGCCCTTGCATGGCGTCCTGCGCGGCCGCGGCAAACGGCAACAGCAAGAGCAGCGCGGCAAGTGCATGGCGCTTCGTCCTCATGCCACCACCACCTCGCGGAACATGCCCGCCTCCATGTGGTAGAGCAGATGGCAGTGGTAAGCCCAGCGGCCCAGCGCATCCGCGTTGACGCGGTAGCTGAGCTGCTGCGCCGGCTGCACCACCACGGTGTGCTTGCGCACCTGGAAATCGCCATGCTCGTTTTCCAGCTCGCTCCACATGCCGTGCAGGTGGATCGGGTGGGTCATCATGGTGTCGTTGACCAGGGTGATGCGCACGCGCTCGCCATGCTTCAGGCGCAGCGGTTCGGCGTTGGAGAAACGCGTGCCGTCGAACGACCACAGGTAGCGTTCCATATTGCCGGTCAGGCGCAGGGTGAGTTCGCGGTCCACCTCGGGCGAGATCGGCGCATCCACCGCATGCAGGTCGGCATAGCTGAGCGCGCGGCGGCCGGTATTGCGCAGGCCCACGCCGGGGTCGTCGAGATTGCGGCGCGGCTGCGGCACACGCATGTCCACTTCCACGCCGGTCTTCAGCGCGGGCATGGCCGCCATGCCGTGGCTGCCGTGGCCCATGCCGCCCATATCGCCCATGTCGTGGCCCATGCCCACGTGACCCATGGAACCCATCATGTCGCCCATGCTCAGCAGCGGGCGCGGATCCAGCGGCGGCACCTCCGCCGCCATGCCCGCGCGCGGCGCCAGCGTGGCGCGGGCGTAGCCGCTGCGGTCCATGCTCTGCGCGAAGATGGTCCAGGCGCGGTCGGCGGACGGCTCCACGATCACGTCGTAGGTCTCGGCCGTGCCGATACGGAATTCGTCCACCGTCACCGGCTCCACCGGCTGGCCGTCGGCGGCGACCACAGTCATCTTCAAACCAGGAATGCGCACGTCGAAGAAGGTCATCGACGAACCGTTGATAAAGCGCAGCCGCACCTTCTCGCCCGCCGCGAACAGGCCGGTCCAGTTGCCGGCCGGCGCGCGGCCATTGACCAGATAGGTGTAGGCCATGGCGGAAACGTCGGCGAGGTCGGTGGGGTCCATGCGCATCTGCTGCCACATGCGCCGTTCCGCCAGCGCGCCGCTCAAACCCTGCCGGCGCACGTCGCCGGCGAAATCGCCCACCGTGCGCTTGCCCAGGTTGTAGTAGTCGCTCTGCTTCTTGAGGTTGGCGTAGATGCGCTCGGGGTCGGTGTCGGTCCACTCGCTCAGCAGGATGGTGTAGTCGCGCTGCGCGGCAGGGCGTTCGCCGTCGCGCGGCTCGATCACGATCGGGCCGTACAGGCCGACCTGTTCCTGGAAGCGCGAATGGCTGTGATACCAGTAGGTGCCGGCCTGGTTCACGCTAAAGCGGTAGAGGTATTCGCCGCCCGGCGGAATGCCGTCGAAGCTGATGCCGGGCACGCCGTCCATGTCCGCCGGCAGCACGATGCCATGCCAGTGGATGGAACTGGTCACCGGCAGGCGGTTGCGCACGCGCAGGGTGATGGTGTCGCCCTGGCGCCAGCGCAGCAGCGGTGCGGGCAACTGTCCGTTGACCACGGTGGCGATGCGCCGCCGCCCGGTGAAATCGACCGGCAGCTCGCCGATCTCCAGTTCGAAATGCGTGCCGCTGAGTTCGGCGCGCGGCGCTTGGGCGATCTGCGCCAGCGCATCGCCGCGCCACAGGCCGAGGCCGGCGGCCACGCCGCCCAGGGCCAGGCCTTGTACGAAACGCCGTCGCGGCAGCTGGAGGCCGCGCGGATCTTGCTTGTTCATGCTGAAACTCCGTCATGCTCGTGCCTGCCGCGCAGGCATGGATAAAGAGCGGCCGGCGTAGCGGCCGCGCCACGCACGACAGTCAGGCCGACGGAGGTCTCAAGGGAGGTTTGGCGGGCCGTTGCGGCGCGGCTTCGCTGCCGCGCGGCGCACCTAAGCGCTCGGGCGAAGGATGCGCGGCGGCGACGATGGCGACGCCATCCAGCCTGGCCGGCGCATGCGCGCAGGTGCAATCCGGCGCCGCGTGGCCATGCGTATGCGGCGCCTGCGGCTGCGCGTCGTGCATGCCATGCATGCCGGCATGGCCGTCCATCTGCATCGCCTTGGCCGGCGCCGGCCGCATGTCGTCGCAGCAGCCGCCCGCGGCCCAGGCCATGCCCGCCAGCAGCAGCCACGCGCACAGCGCCAGCGCGAACAGGGCGCGGGAACGGCGTAGCGATTGCAGGAGGCGATGGAACATGAGCCGGAGGATGCCAGCGGGCACCAGGGGGAACAACTCTGGAGTTGGCTTCAAGCGGCTTCACCGCATGGCGTAGGTTGGGGTGAGCCCCAGGCGAACCCCAACGTTGCCGCCATGTTGGGGTTCGCCTGGGGCTCACCCCAACCTACAATGGCGGAATGAACTATCGCCACGCCTACCACGCCGGCAATTTCGCCGATGTCCTCAAGCACACCGTGCTGTTCGCCCTGATCGAGGCGATGAAGGCCAAGCCCACGCCGTTCTGCCTGATCGACACGCACGCGGGCAGCGGCTGCTATGCGCTCGACAGCGCCGAAGCGGGCAAGACCGGCGAATACAAGGACGGCATCGCCCGCCTGCTGTTCCCCGACCTGCACCAGAGCACTCCTTCCGGCCCGCTGCCGCCGCTGCTGCGCCACTGGCTCGACTCGGTGCTGGCGCTGCCCGGCAACAAGGACGGGCTGCGCCTGTATCCGGGTTCGCCGCTGCAGGCCGCCAATGCCCTGCGCGAGATCGACAGCGCGCAGCTGTGCGAACTGCAGCCGGACGAAGCCACGCGCCTGCGCGAACTGTTCCATCACGACCGCCGCGTGCACGTGCACGAGCGCAACGGCTACGAAGCCTTGAAAGGCCTGCTGCCGCCGAAGGAAAAGCGCGGCCTGGTACTGATCGATCCGCCGTACGAGGCGCAGGAAGCCGAGTACCGCACCATCGAGCAGGCGCTGAAAGCCGCGCTGCTGCGCTGGCCGACCGGCGTGTATGCGGTGTGGTATCCGATCAAGCTGCGCAGCCAGGTGCAGCCGTTCCTGCGCTGGGTGCAGCACAGCGGCGTGCGCCGCGCGCTGCGCGCGGAACTGCTGCTGCGTCCGGACGACTCGCCGCTGCGCCTCAACGGCTCGGGCATGGTCATCCTCAATGCGCCGTGGAAGTTCGACGAGGTGCTGCGCGAACCGCTGCGCGCGATGAGCCGGCTGCTGTCGCAGGAGCGCCCGGCCAACTGGAAGCTGGACTGGCTGATCCAGGAAGCCGACTGAGCCGCTATCGCCCCCGGCCGCCCCGCGGCTAAGCTTGGCGCCGCGTCCGCGCACGCGCGCGGACACTCGACCTGGCGCGCCCTCGCGCCGACACTCGACCCGCGCCGTCCCACCGTCCCACCTCACGCAGGAGACCGACCATGCGCATGCCGAACGCCTATCTCGTCCTTCGCCTGGCGGCCGCCGCCGCCCTGCTCGGCCTGAGCGCCTGCGCGCCCGCGCCGATCTACAAGTCCACCGGCACCCTCGCCGCCGCGCCGTTCAACGTGGCCGAGGCGCCGGAGCGCTACAGCAATGCGCCAGTGATCTGGGGCGGCCGCGTGGTGGCGGTGCGCAACCTGCCGGACCGCAGCGAGATCGAAGTGCTGGCCTATCCGCTCGATGGCTCGCAGCGCCCGAAGGCCAACGACAGCGGCCTGGGCCGCTTTATCGCCACCATGCCCGGTTATGTGGAACCGATGGACTACCCGGCCGGCGCGCTGATGACCATCGACGGCCAGATCAGCGGCAGCCGCGCCGGCAAGGTCGGCGAGGCGCCTTACGTGTTCCCGCTGGTGAAGGTGAACCAGTCGCACGTGTGGACCGCCAGCGAGCTGAGCAGCGGCAAGAACAACGTGCATTTCGGCGTGGGCGTGGGCGTCGGCATCCGCTGACGCGCGCTTTATTCACTGCATGGGCGTCGGCATCCGCTGACGCGCGCTTCATTCATTACTTAGGTTTCAGGGAAGAGTCCGATGTCGGGTCATGCGAATTCGTTGAAGGCGGTACTGCTGGCGCTGGGCGCCAACTTCGCCATCTTTCTCAGCAAGCTCGCCGCCGCGGTGCTGACCGGCTCCGGCGCGATGCTGGCCGAGGCGATCCATTCGCTGGCCGACTGCGGCAACCAGGGCCTGCTCCTGCTGGGCATGCGCCAGGCCAAGCGCCCGCCCAGCGAGGACTATCCGCTGGGCTGGGGCCGCGCGCTGTATTTCTGGTCCTTCCTGGTGGCCATCCTGCTGTTCAGCGTGGGCGGCATGTTTTCCATCTACGAGGGCGTGCACAAGCTCGGTTCGCCCGAGCCGCTGCAGCGTCCGTGGCTGGCGGTGGGCGTGCTGGTGTTCGGCATCGTGATGGAAGGCATCTCGATGCGCGGCTGCATGCAGGAAGTGAACAAGGCGCGCGACGGCATGGGCCTGTGGCAGTGGTTCCGCGAGACCCGTTCGAGCGAGCTGCTGGTGATCTTCGGCGAAGACCTGGCCGCCCTGCTCGGCCTGGCGCTGGCGCTGCTGGCGATCCTCGCCACCATCCTCACCGGCAACCTGCTGTTCGATGCGGTCGGCACCATCGCCATCGGCGTGCTGCTGGTGGTGGTCGCCATCGCCGTGGCGGTGGAAGTGAAAGCCCTGCTGATCGGCCAAGGCGTGGAGCCGCGCCG
Source organism: Dyella sp. SG562 (assembly GCF_011759495.1). Taxonomy (NCBI): domain Bacteria; kingdom Pseudomonadati; phylum Pseudomonadota; class Gammaproteobacteria; order Lysobacterales; family Rhodanobacteraceae; genus Dyella; species Dyella sp. SG562. Next base: position 5,586 of record NZ_JAAOYS010000003.1, on the reverse strand, counting down.
CCGCCAGGAGCTGCTGGCGTTCCTGGCCGAGCGGCCGGAAGTGGCCGAGGTGCTGAACCTGATCACCCTGCAGCTGGGCCCGGACGTGATGGTCTCGGTGAAGGCGCGCATGGCGCCGGCGGCGGACAATCTCGCGCTGATCCACAACATCAATGCGGTGGAGCGCGCCATGAAGGCGCGCTTCCCGGACGTGGCGTGGAGCTTCTTCGAGCCGGACGTGGCGGACTGAGCGCAACGCCCTACTTGCGCTGCAGCAGATCCCACTTGTTGCCGTAGAGGTCCTGGAACACCACCACGGTGCCGTAGGCCTCTTCGCGCGGTTCCTCGCAGAAGGTGCAGCCGGCGGCTTTCATGCGTTCGTAGTCGCGCCAGAAATCGTCGGTATTGAGCAGCAGGAACACGCGGCCGCCGGCCTGGTGGCCGATCGAGGCGCGCTGTTCCTCGTTGGAGGCGCGCGCCAGCAGCAGGCGCGTTTCGGTGGAGCCGCGCGGCGCCAGCACCACCCAGCGTTTTTCCTCGTCCAGGCGGGTGTCTTCGACCAGCTCGAAGTTCATCACGCGGGTGTACCAGGCGATGGCCTGGTCGTAATCGGCCACGAGCAGCGCCAGGGCGCCGAGATGCTGTTTCATCGTTATTCCCATCGATTCAGGCCGGCGGCAGGGGCGCCAGCTCTTTCTGCAGTTTCTTGGTGAGCTTGGCGCGCACCAGGGTGTAGGAGTCGCGCACCATCGCTTCCAGCTCGCCGGTGGCGAAGCGCTCCGGCTCCACCACGGCAACCCAGTGCGCGCGGGCCAGGTAGGGCGAGGGGACGATGCCCGGCTGGTCGGTCAGCTCCAGGAAGCGGTCGTCGGCCACCTTCAGCGCCAGGCGGTGGCCATGGGCCGCCTGCTCGGCGCGGGTGATGGCGAACATCTTGCCGCCCACGCTGAAGACCAGGTCCTCGCCCCACTTGATGTCGCGGGTCACCCCCGGCCAGGCCCCGCACAGGGCTTCCAGCTGAACCACCGTCATGCCCTTGCCGGCCTTGCCCATGCCCTGCTCCCTGTCGGCGCCATCTGGCCGATCGTCCGCGCATTGTGGCGATTCGGCCGGAGGCCGTCTCCCCTGAGGCGTGCCGGGCCGCAACATGAACGGACTCAAGCGCGACGTAAAGCCACGCCTGTAAACCAGTTTTGTTCATGTTGCGATGCACACAATACGGTAAAGTACGGAACATGGCTGCGAACTTCCTTACCGATATGTCCCCCGCCCGTCGTCCCCTGCCCCCGCCCAGCAACGAGCGCTTCGCCCGCCCCCGGCTGGCCGAGGTCCGCACCTCGCCCAAGGGTGAGCTGGTCCGCACCCGCGACGGCCGCGAGCTGCGCCTGCGCGCGATCGAGCCGGGCGACGTGGCCGCGCTGCAGCGCTGCTTCGACCGGCTGTCGCCGGAGGACATCCGCCGCCGCTTCCTGCACGCCATGTCCGAGCTGCCGGCGCCGATGGCGCAACGGTTGAGCCGGGTGGACCCGGCCGTCGAAAGCGCCTACGTGCTGATGGACGAGACCGTGCAGCCGGCGGAAATGCGCGGCGTGGGCCGCATCTATGTGGACGAGGCGGCCAACAGCGCGGAATTCTCGGTGCTGGTGGAGCGCGACTGGGCCCGCGTCGGCCTGGGCGCCCTGCTGATGCAGCGCCTGGTCGACGACTGCCGCCAGCGCGGCCTGGCCGAGCTCTGGGGCTACGTGCTGCTGGAGAACCGCCCGATGCTGCAGCTGTGCAAGGAACTGGGCTTCGTGCGCCGCCTGAGCCCGGAAGAACCCGGCACCACGCAGATCTCCCTGCGGCTCTGAGCCGCGGCACCGCGGTGGCGCATACACCGCGGCAAACTCCCATATGACTTCCGACCGCCCCGGCTCGCCGGGGCGGTCGCGTTACACTTGCCCGCTTTCACCGGCGCGGCCGTCCTGGCCGAACCCACGGAACGCCAGCGCGACATGCCCAGTCCCATTCTGCTCCCCGCCCTTCCCACCACGCCCAAGCACCGCCGCTACTGGACGCCGCCGCACGGCTCCTCGCGCGCCCTGCTGGTGGCCGAAGCCGCCCGCGCGCACGCCGGCCTGCTGGTGGCGGTGACGCGCGACACGCAGCGCGCGCACGCGCTGGAGGACGAACTGAAGCTGTTCGCCGGCGACCTGCCGGTGCTGCATTTCCCGGACTGGGAAACCCTGCCCTACGACATCTTCAGCCCGCATCCGGAGATCGTCTCCCAGCGCATCGCCACCCTCTACAGCCTGCCGTCGACCAGGCGCGGCGTGCTGGTGGTGCCGGTGGCCACGCTGATGCAGCGCATCGCGCCGCACAGCCACGTGACCGGCTCCGGCCTGGTGCTGAAGAAGGGCCAGAAGCTGGATCTCTCCGCCGAGCAGCGCCGGCTGGAAGCGGCCGGCTACCGCAACGTGCCGCAGGTGGCCGAGCCCGGCGACTTCGCCGTGCGCGGCGCGCTGATCGACATCTTCCCGATGGGCGCGGGCGAGCCGTACCGCATCGAGCTGTTCGACGACGAAGTGGAATCGATCCGCAGCTTCGATCCGGAAACCCAGCGCTCGCAGCAGCCGGTGGAAAAAGTGGAGCTGCTGCCGGCACGCGAATTCCCGCTCACCGAACAGGCCGCCAAGGATTTCCGCGGCAAGCTGCGCGAGCGCTTCCCGATCGACGTGCGCCGCTGCCCGCTGTACCAGGACATGAAGGAAGGCGTGACGCCCGGCGGCATCGAGTACTACCTGCCGCTGTTCTTCGGGCAGACCGCCACCTTGTTCGACTACCTCGGCGAGGGCGCCGTCTTCCTGCTGGGCGAAGAGGCGCTGGAATCGGCCGAACAGTTCTGGCAGCAGACCGGCGAGCGCTACGACCAGCGTGCGCACGACATCGAACGCCCGGTGCTGCCGCCGGCCGAGCTCTACCTGCCGCCGGAACAACTGCGCGAACAGCTCAACCGCCGACTGCGCGTGGAAGTGGTGCCCAGCGGCCACGAACACGCCGCCGACATCGGCACCCAGCCGGCTCCGGAGCTGCCGCTCAACCGCAAGGGCGAAGAACCCGGCACCTCGCTGCGCCATTTCCTGGGCAGCTATCCGGGCCGCGTGCTGATCGCCGCCGATTCGGCCGGCCGCCGCGAAGCGCTGATCGAAACCCTTGCCGCGGCGGGGCTGAAGCCCGACAGCATCGACGGCTGGCCGCGCTTCCTGGCGGCGGACGGCGGCGGGCCTAAATTCGCCATCGCCATCGCGGGCCTGGAGCAAGGCTTCGCGCTTAAATCGCCGGCGATCACCGTACTCACCGAGCGCGAGCTGTACGGCGAGCGCGTGCGCACCGAGCGCAAGCGCCGCCGCGGCGCGGCGCGCGATCCGGACGCGATCATCCGCGACCTCACCGAGCTGACCATCGGCGCGCCCATCGTGCACGTCGACCACGGCGTGGGCCGCTACCAGGGCCTGGTGTCGATGGAGCTGGGCGGCACCGAGGGCGAGTTCCTCACTATCGAATACGCCAAGGGCGACAAGCTCTACGTGCCGGTGGCGCAGCTGGGCCTGGTCAGCCGCTACACCGGCACCGCGCCGGAACTGGCGCCGCTGCATTCGCTGGGCGGCGACGCCTGGGAACGCGCGCGCCGCAAGGCGGCGGAGAAGGTGCGCGACGTGGCCGCCGAGCTGCTGGCCATCTATGCGCAGCGCGAGGCGCGTGGCGGCGAATCGCTGCCGATCGACCGCCAGCTGGTGGAAGAATTCGGCGCCAGCTTCCCGTTCGAGGAAACCCCGGACCAGGCGCAGGCGATCGACGCCGTGCTCGGCGACCTCGCCGCGCCGCGCGCGATGGACCGCGTGATCTGCGGCGACGTCGGCTTCGGCAAGACGGAAGTCGCGCTGCGCGCCGCGTTCGCCGCCGCCACCGCCGGCAAGCAGGTGGCGGTGCTGGTGCCCACCACCTTGTTGGCGCAGCAGCACTTCCGCAACTTCGCCGACCGCTTCGCCGACTGGCCGGTGCGCGTGGACGTGCTGTCGCGCTTCAAGTCCACCAAGGAAGTGAACGACGCGCTGAAGCGCCTGGCCGAAGGCCAGATCGACGTGATCATCGGCACGCACAAGCTGCTGCAGCCGGATATCCGCTTCAAGAATCTGGGCCTGGTGATCGTCGACGAGGAGCAGCGCTTCGGCGTGCGCCAGAAGGAGCAGCTGAAGAAGCTGCGCGCCGAAGTCGACCTGCTGACCATGACCGCCACGCCGATCCCGCGCACCTTGAACATGGCGATGAGCGGCCTGCGCGATCTGTCCCTGATCGCCACGCCGCCGGCGCACCGCATGGCGGTGCGCACCTTCGTCAGCGCGTGGGATCCGGCCACGGTGCGCGAGGCGTTCCAGCGCGAGCTGGCGCGTGGCGGCCAGGTGTACTTCCTGCACAACGAGGTGGACAGCATCGAGCGCACCGCGCGCGAGCTGCAGGAGCTGATTCCGGAAGCGCGCATCGGCATCGCCCACGGCCAGATGGCCGAGCGCGAACTGGAACAGGTGATGGCGGACTTCCATCGCCAGCGCTTCAACGTGCTGGTGTGCACCACCATCATCGAGACCGGCATCGACATCCCCACCGCCAACACCATCATCATCGACCGCGCCGACCGCTTCGGCCTGGCCCAGCTGCACCAGCTGCGCGGCCGCGTGGGGCGTTCGCACCACCGCGCGTACGCCTATCTGGTCGTGCCGGACCGCAAGGCGATGACGGCGGACGCGGAGAAGCGCCTGGAAGCGCTGGCTTCGCTCGAAGAACTGGGCGCGGGCTTTACGCTGGCGACGCACGACCTGGAAATCCGCGGGGCGGGCGAGCTGCTCGGCGACGAGCAGTCGGGGCAGATCCAGGAGATCGGCTTCGGGCTGTACACGGAATTGCTGGAGCGCGCGGTGCGTGCGCTGAAGTCGGGCAAGGTGCCGGACTTCGACCTCAGCTCCGAGCACGAGACCGAGGTGGAACTGCATCTGCCGGCCTTGATCCCCGACGACTACCTGCCCGACGTGCACACCCGCCTGACGCTCTACAAGCGCATCGCCAGCGCGCGCCACGACGAGGCGCTGCGCGACCTGCAGGTGGAAATGATCGACCGCTTCGGCCTGCTGCCGGAGCAGGCCAAGACGCTGTTCGCCATCGCCGGCCTGAAGCTGATGGCGACGCCGCTGGGCATCCGCAAGCTGGACTTCGGACCGAACGGCGGTCGCATTACTTTCCGCGAGAAGCCCGAGGTGGATCCGCTGGCGATCATCCGCCTGATCCAGGGCCAGCCGCGCGTGTACAAGCTGGATGGCCAGGACAAGCTGAAGGTGCTGCTGGAGTTGCCCGGGGCGGCGGAGCGCATCCGCACGGCGCAGGAGATTCTGGTGCAGTTGGGGGCGCGGAGGCCCGCTTGATGCTCGTCATTCCGGCGTAGGGCGGGATCTTTTTTGCGGGATCGCATGGTTTTTGCGTGGCCGCGACTTGGCCGCTTATGCAGCGGGCATTCCGTGCGCCTGCCGGCGCCCGGGTCACTTTCTCTTTGCTGGCCCAAAGAGAAAGTAACCAAAG